>JAZPXZ010000022.1:0-34473 GCA_045543915.1 Wujia sp. | reverse complement strand
ATAACAAAATATAGTACTTTAGGTTCTGTGTTTTGTGAATTATATATGCTTATTTTAGTGAAGCTGTTACAATTGTTTTTTAGACATGAAAATATTCGTAATTTTTCATGGAAAAACAATAGTATATTTATGATTATTCCTATTGCATATATGTTCTTTTCATATGAATTATTTGTGCTTAGCGCAAAATCAGGTGCAACCTCAGACATAATATTATCTATAATATCATTTGTATTGCTTATGGTATCAATGTTTTTGATATTTATGATGTATATAAAATTGGTAGACAGATACGAATTAAAAAGAAACAATGCTATATTTGAAAAGGAGATAGCATTACATTCAGAATACATAAAAGAAAAAGAAGGTGTTATGAATGAATTCCGAAAAACTAAGCATGACTTGAAGCATAAGTTGCTGAATGTAATGGATTTATTAAAAAATAAGAAATATGACGAGCTTGAAAAGTACATAGAGGATATTGCAGACCTAAAGATGATGGAAAATATAACTATATCAAACACGGATAATACTCTGGTGCAGGCTTTGGTTAATTATAAATATGAAACAGCTAAGAAGAAAGGAATTAAATTAACTGTTAATATGGAAATACCCTACAATCTGCCTTTTGACAACGCAGATTTGTGCGTGATATTAGGAAATGCCTTGGATAATGCTATAGAGGCTAGCGAAAAGGTACCTAAGGAAAAAGCATTTATAAATCTCATGATGAGATATGCAGATGAAAACTTAGTTATAGTGGTAGAAAATTATTTTGAAGGAAAGAGTAAAAGGAACAAGGAGGGGAAATTAATCACAAGTAAAAAAGATCACTTTAATCATGGCGTTGGATTAAGTTCTATCCAAAGTTCTCTTGCAAAATACAATGGTCAGATGAATATCGAAGAGAATAGTTCCGTGTTTAAATTATATTTACTAATGCACAGCTAAGTTGATCTTATGTGACAGACCTATTTGTCAATATTTTGGCAAATAGGTCTTTTTTTTTATGCAGACCTATTATTTTCAACAATACATAGTGTATTTTCAACAAGTGGCGAAAAAAGTCGATTTTTTCTGTTACAATGCTAAAAAAATAAAAGGAGGACATATTAATGAACTTTTCAACGAAGAAATTGACATTTGAAAATTCAATGCCACATCTCATCGCGGCTTTTGCAGCAATGTTTGCTCTCTTTGGAGCTAATGCAGGATGTATTATTATTTTCCATCAGCCAGAAAAGCCAGACTTAAGTAAGTTGAGAAAATTTTAATGGGAACGATTTTCGAACCAATTTAGAATCATATCTAAACCGGGACATAATCCGTAAATAAGGGTTATGTCCTTATTATTTTCAACAAACCATGCATTGTTTTCAACAAGTGGCAAATTTTGTCGATTTTTCGTGCTATAATCTGCCAAAAAAATGAGGGATGGTTGATATGGATTTTATTTCGAATAAGCTGACAGATTTTATAGTGAAAAAAGGTGTGATTCATGAGGAAGACTATGCTATTTATCATTATGGGTTACTGACTGGGATGGAAGTAATGTTATGTGTGCTACTAAGTATTGTAATTTCTAGTTTGTTGGATGTGCTATTACAGTCCTTTGTAGTCGCTATGGTTTTGTTCTCACTTAGAGCTTACATATGTGGAATTCATATGAAAAAGTATATTAGTTGTTTGATATGGTCTACATCCATTTTGACAGTAGGAGCTTACGTCGCAACCCTTATACCACTATCAAAAGATATATTGTTTGTTGTATGTCTAATTATGCTACCAATTATTCATAAGCTGTCGTATTACACGGTTGCTTATAATTCTCAATTAGATGAAATAGCTTTTTTTACTAAACAGAGAAAACGAATTATAGTAGGGATTCTTGTATTTGCTACAGTATTGTTTGTCTTGGGTAGTGTAGAACTATTAAAACAAGTGAGCTATGCCCTGGTGGTTGCATTAGCATCCATAGGTTTAGAAATAATACGAATAAGTTTTTTGAAAAGAAGAATGCAATAACGGTTCTAAAGATAGATTTAAAAGGGAGAAGAGGGAATGTTTGACAAGAAGGGCTGCGGAGAAAGATTAAGGTGGCTTAGAAAAGCAAAAGAGAAAACACAAGATGAAGTTTCAATAGAGGTGGGAATATCAGCTGATACTATCCGTAAGCTGGAACAGGGAAGAAGGGCACCCTCTGTAGAGATTATTTGCATATTAGCAAAATATTATGAAACCACCATAGACTATATCATATTAGGAGTTACACAACCTGGTTATGGATATAATGAGAAGCTAAGTAATCTTTCAAAAGAACAAAGAATAAAGCTTGAAAAGATAATTGATGATATAAAAGGATTAATTTCTTAATTTCTTTGTTGAAAAATTCAAATGATATGGAGAACACGAGCTATGAAAAAAATGAAAACTTTAATAATACAAAGTACACTAATACTTATATTTATAACTAGTAATTTCATTATGTGCTATGCAGCAGAAAAGGAATATGAATATGATGACAATGGTCGTGTTACGAAAGTAACCTACGAGGATGGAAGCTATGAAACCTACGAATATGATGATAATGGGAACATAATTGAGATAAATTATTATAACGAAAAAGTGGGTGGTTCTGGAAGTGATTCTTCAGATAATGAAAAGGATGACTCGGAATTAGGTGATAACACATCTGATTCGGGGGATAAGGACACATCATCAGGGGACGAAAGCTTAGATAACGAATCAGGTGGTGATAGCTCTGGCGGTGAAAATTCAGACGACGCAGATAGTGATGGTTCGGATGAAATGGGCTCAGATGGAGAAGCTTCGTCAGGTAGTGATTCAAATGGTTCAGGTAGTAACCTAGAAGCTGATAATAATGATGCAAATGATAAAAGCCATAGTACAGGTGACGAAGCGCCTATAGCAGGAATATTAATAACCATGTTGGCCATAGCGTTAATGGATATAGTAGTAGTTAAGCTTAGAGCGAAAGAAAAACAGTAATACGGAAGGATACATAATATGAGAATTAAGATAAATTTGAAATACAAGACAAAGAGAATGATAAATAAATTACTGGTATCCATGATAGTTGCTTCTATGGTGCTGTGTGAAACACAATTAGGTAATATACCCCAGAAGGCATATGCCAGTGAAGCAACTGAGGAAATCTATGAGGAAGAAGAGTCTGGTAGTGAGAATATAGAGATAGACACAAGTAGCAATCAGGGGCAGGATACAGAATCAGAGACAACAGAAGAGGTAACACCAGACATTACAACGGAAGCTGAGGCTGAATTAGATTTTACAGCGGAGCCTGATTCAGAGACTACAAACTCTACATCCTCTGCATCAACAGAAGAAGTTAATGCAGAAGAGGAGACTACCACAGAGGAGCAGGTGGTAGGATTTACTCCTTCAACTCAGCTAAATGGTAACACTTCAGCTGATACTGAAGCTATAGAGGAGACAACAGAAAGCCAAACGGAGGATTTGACTGTAAGTGGGAGTATGACACTTACATCAGATATGACAGTTGGTAATCTTGATGTGTCTAAAAATACAACTCTTAAGCTGAATGGTTATACACTTACTGTAGAAGGAAACAGTACAATTAAGGGTAACATAGAATTCGGTAAGGGTGAATTAATATGCTACAACGACATTAATATATCCTCAGATGCTTGTATTACCATGGATAATGCAAATGACTATATGATAGCCTACGGTAAGATGACATATTATGGGAAAAGCAAATTAACAGCAGGAGTAATAGAGGTAAAGGGAGATTTTACGGCAAATAACAGCTTTGTGGCAGAGGGAACACATAAGGTTATATTCTCAGGAGATTCTGAGCAGAAAATATCTGTAAGTGATGAGGGTATGTTCAATGATGTTGAGCTTAGAAATTTTAGTAGTGCAGGAGTAACAGTTATCTGTAGCTTCAATTATAACAGCCTTACTGATAATGACTGTGTAATTAATTATGAGGATTTAGGAGGAGAAAGAGGCTATACATTAACAGAGGATACAGAATTTAATGGAACATATTATCTTGTATCAGATACTCTTGACCTTAATGGTTACACCATGACTATAAATGGAGACCTGATTCAGGCAGGCGGAACCATCCATGTGAATGGTGGTAAGCTTATAATTAACGGTAGCTACAGAGTTCAAAGTCGTAGCGTGAAGGATGATACTGAGATAACCTATGGCAAGAGTACAGGAGCTCTTAATATGACTGATGAGTCAGATTATATTTACATAGATGGAGACTTTATCAGTGAGACAGCTATAGATCATACAGACAAGCTTACAGAAGGAATAATGGAGATTACAGGCGATGTCGATGTAAGCAAAAAGTATTCATTATATGCCTTCGTTTCAAATAATAATCATACTGTGATTTTGTCAGGAGATGAAGCACAAAATATAAAGATAGATATCGAAGGCTTATCAAACTATCTCCCATATTCTAAGATAAGAAATCTAGTTATAAACAATGCAAGTGAGGATGGAATTAGTTTTTTATCCAAGTTACATGTGTCTGGTAGCATAGATACTAAGGAAAGTAAAATAAGTGGATGTCTGGCTATCTCAGATGAAAGTAGCTTTGTGGACAATCAGTACATAGGTGATGTTTACATATATGGTGAGGATGTGTTGTTGACCGATGATTTGTCTATCATGGGAGATGTGACAATTGCGGGCAGTCCTAAGCTAAATTATAACCTGACAATAAGTGGCAATATATCATCATCGAAAGGAACTCTAAAAGTCAATGGTAAAAATATAATAGTAAGTGGTGATTCTACAGGCTTGATATATGATATGTCTAATTCTGCTGACTATGTATATGTAGGTGGAAATCTGGATATTCCAAAGAATGATAAGATGAATTTTGGAACTGTAGAAACAGCGGGGAATCTTACAATTGGGGCATATTCAAGTATAGGGGAAAAACATAGAGTAATATTATCAGGAGATAAGCTGCAGAAGGTGGATACTACTTCCACCTTAGGAATACTTGAGATTAAGAATTATAGTGATGAAGGAGTGTACTCTGATTTACCAATTCCTAAGAATGTACTCATCAGAAACGGTTGTAAGCTTACCTATGGTAGCATAGCCGGCGAATTTGGATGGACATTGGCAGGTGACGAGACCTATGAAGGGGATTTAATTTTAATAGATGATGAGCTTAATTTGAATGGTCATACTCTAACTGTTAATGGAAATCTTATACAGCTTTCAGGCACTGTTAATACAAATGGTGGAGACCTGATTGTAAAAGGTGATTATAGGATGCAGGGGGTAGAAGGCGATATATCAGAAGAAAACTACACTGAAAGCACTGGTGTCATCGATATGAAATCAGGAGATAAGATAACTGTAGAAGGAGATGTATACTATTACTCTGATAATCAATTAAATGGTGGAACTCTGGAGCTAAAGGGAGATTTTTATTCAGGTTATTTTGATGCTGCCGAAGGAACAAAAGTGATTTTTAGCGGTGATAAAGAACAGATAATAGGTGATAATTCCAAGACATTCGTATACTTGCCTAATCTGGTGTTTGATAACAGCAGTGCAGAAGGGATTAGGATAGTAAGTGATATTAGAGTATCAGAAAGCATAGATGATAATGATACCATCGTAAACGGAATTATAACCGCAGATGATGATAATATAATATTTGCTGATAATGTATTCCAGGGAAGTCTGCGTCTTAGATTGAGTAATTATAAGATTGGCAGTATGCATATCATGGGTGATTTGTATAATACCAATACCATATATGTTAATGACGGAACAAATCTTACAGTAGATGGAGATATAATAAACACAGGAAATCTGTATGTGTATGGTCAGATAAATGTAGGTGGTAGTTGTGATTTTGGTATCTACAGTGGAGTTAATATATTAGATGGACAGCTAAATATAACAGAGGATTTAAAACTGAGCATGAATTCTTCAGGCTTTTTTGCCATGTCAAGAGATGAATCCAGTGTAATTGTAGGTGGTGATTTTACCAGTGCAACAGGAGGTAAAAAAGTCTCATTAAGTAAGGGTGTATTAGAGGTAAAGGGGGATATAGACCTTAATACACAGTTAGTTGCCCAGAGTACCCATACATTACTGCTTAATGGTGACAAGCTACAGACCGTAAAGGTAACAGATAATACCTCATGGGGAACCATAGAGCTTCAAAATTATAGTGCGGATGGAGTGTTCGCAGAAAAAGTATTCTCAAAGCAGAAGCTAATAAGAAATGGATGTAGACTTAGGTATGGTGACTGTCAGGGAGAATTTGGCTGGACTCTAACTGCTGACCAGATATGGGAAGGTGATTTGATAATAATAGACGATACCCTTGACCTTAATGGTTATACCCTTACTGTAACAGGTAGTCTAATTCAACAGGCGGGAGATATAAAGGTAAATGGTGGAAAGCTAATTGCAAATGGGGACTACCGTATGCAGACATTGGTTACATCGGATGACGGGATTACTGCGTATGAAAGTGGTGCATCAAGGCTCATAATGGATAGTGAGTCAGATTATGCTTTGGTGTACGGGGATTACATAGTAGGTACAAAGACATCGCAAAAGGATATGGTTACTAATGGTACTTTGGAGTTAAAGGGGGATTTGTATATTGATAATGCCACACAGAGTGAGGCATTTTACTTTGATGAGGCTGCTACTCTAATATTAAGTGGAGCTTCTAAGCAGATTATAAGTACTACATCAACAGATACTAAGATACATATGGGAAGCATAAGGCTTAATAACACATCAGGAAAAAAGATTTCTACAGATGGAAAGCTTGAAATCCATGGTAAGGTTTCCACAGGTGTTAACGCTTTTGACAATCCTGTGTATATTGTGTCAGAAACTACATACGAGAACAATATATTTAACGGAGATATAATAATAGATACTGATACAACTATAGATCACCACGATGTAGTAGTTAATGGAAATGCTCAGGTGCTGGGTAATTATAGGGATTTGGCTACATTGACATTAAATGGTGACATGGTGATAAATGGGGATGTTGTCTTTGATTATGGAACGCTTACCATGACCAATAATGATGCCTGTCTGGAGGTTAACGGAGACCTAAACTATTATTCCTACTTATATGAAAGCCATATAAAAGCTGGTACCATAAAGGTATCGGGAGATATTACTTCCACAGGTAAGCTGATAGCTGATGGAACAAATAAGGTGATTCTTGACGGCGAATTAAAACAAACTATAGATATATTAGATACAGATTATCTTAATATATTAGAGATAAAAAATACAAGCATTGAGGGAGTGTATTCAGAAAACTATTTATATCTTAATCAATTAATCGATACTGATAACAAACTAACTATCGGTTCGATAAATTATCAGAATGGATATACACTTACGCAGGATACAACCATATCGGGAGATTATTATTTAGGATATGGTGAATTAAATCTGAATGGATTTAAGCTTACTATTGAAGGAAATCTTATACATGCCGGAGGAGATATAGTGATAAGCGAAGGAGAGCTTAACATAGAGGGAGACTATATTCAGAAGGCAAAGCTTATGGACGAAGGTGTGGAAAACTGGGCTTCTAGTACAAGCTGTATCATCATGAATAAGAGCAATGACAGAATAAACATATCAGGTGATATGGATTTATATCCTAAGAATGCTACTGCCTATGATCAGCTTATTAACGGAGAGCTTAATGTAGAAGGCAACATTAATTTTAATATGGATGGCAATTCCAACAAAATATATAGATTTGGCACATATGAGAATTGTCAGGTAAATCTTGTAGGAGATAATCAAAGTATAACCGGTCAGGGATGTGAGTTTGCCAAGCTTAGTATTAATACTAAGAATACGCTCATAATAGATACGGATGTAATCGTGACCAAGGCTTTGGACTCAGAGTGTGAAAATATAACCGGAGCTAAGGATGTGATTATAGAAAGCTTCAGTGTCCTAGAAGCAGATACATTCTCTGGAAATCTGTGTATAAAAAAGGCCGATGTACTAAAATCAAGCAAGATAGTGGATGGAACCTTGACTGTATTAGGTAATCTTGATTTAAATGGGTACGAGATAAACTGTAACAATCTTAAGGTGAATTCGACCCTTGAGATAAACGGGGGAAGAATAAACTGTCTAGAGGATTTGATTGTAAACTATAACGGAATTCTTGTAATGACTGATTCAAATGATTATATCTGTGTTGGCTCAGATATGACATTTAATTCTAATAAGAGCCATACAGATAAACTGACAGCAGGTACTATGGAGTTAAAGGGGGATTTTACAGATACCTATAAGATGTTTAAGGCTTCAGGGACACACAAAACTATACTTGGAATAAAGTATAAGAGCTCAGGTAAAGAATATATCCAATCCATTACCTTTAATTATGCTGACAGCATATTCAATACTCTGGTACTTAAAAAAGATGTATCCAAATATACATTTTCAAGAGCTGTGGATGACATGGCTGTAGAGGTTATATATGAGACAGAGGATATAGCTTTACCACAGCCAGTAACAGAGCTTAAGACCACAGCAACTGATATGACCTCTGTTACCATAGAGTATGTTCACGAAGATAATGCCGGAACCATAGGCTACGAGATATACAGAGATGGAGAGAGAATTGGAAGTACGGGAATACTTTCATATAAGGATACAGGTCTTGAGCCTGATACCACATATACATATCAGGTGTATCCTGTTAACAGCTTATACCAGCAGTCAACTACTGCACCAACCCTTAAGGTAAAAACCTTAGCAGATACACAGGCACCTTCAGTGCCAGCAAATCTTAGTATCACAGGAGTAACCGGATCGTCCATACAGATAAGCTGGTCTGCGTCTACAGATAACAGAGGCGTAATGGGATATGAGATATACAGAGATAACCTGTTAGTTGATACCATAGCATATCCTGATGTACAGTGCGAATACAAGGACACACAGCTTGCAGATAAGGATGAACATATATATAAGGTTATAGCATATGATGCGGCAGCTAACAAATCAGAAGAGTCTGAGGAAGTAACCGGTAAGGCCATGATGCCTGTAATTATAAAGGCATGTCCAGAGGATTACAGCAATATGGATAATAATACTCAGCAGCTTAGCTTATATTATAAAAATATGGGTTATAGTAATAGCTATAGTGTTGAAATTATGTATAAGTCAAAGGATACTGATACATGGACAACTCTTGATACTGGAGAGCTTAAGCAGAGAGCATATAATGCCCAGACATATTATGTGAGCTATGACTGGGATACAAGTGTGCTTGACAAGCTAGAATATGACATAAAATACACAGTAAAGGACGAGGATGGTAATGAAGCATCCACTGTTGTTACATATTATGTTGATAATGTTCCGCCAAGTGTGCCAGGCGACCTGAAAATCACATCTAAGTCAGGAGTGATAAGTCTGGACTGGGATGTGTCAGTCGCATACGATTGTGACGGATATAGGATATATAGAAGAATTTATAATAGCGGAGACGACTATAAGCTTATCCATGCAGAGAAAAACCCATTGGCTCAGTCTTATAAAGATAAGGATATAGCAGAGGGTGAATTCTATGAGTATGTCATTACTGCCATAGATACAAGTGGTAATGAAAGCGATAAGAGCAAAAGTGTAATAGCTAAAAACATGGCTGATGATGAGGCTCCGGTGATTAGTAGTGTAACACCGGAGGCAGGTAAGATAGGTGGTATAACCAGACTTGATATTAGTGCTAGTGATAACAGAGAATTATCATCAGTTAGTATATTCTATAGGGCAGAGAATAATGACAGCTTCAGTAAGCTTGATGATATATCATATAGCGGAGATAAAGTAAGCTATAGTTTAGATACAGCTTCTCTGGATGATGGAGTGTATTACTTTAACTTTGTTGCAACTGATGTAGCAGGTAACGCAAGTATAGAGGAATATACCAGAAGATATGAGGTGGATAACACTGGAATATCAAAGATTAACATAGAAGAGGTGATAGAGAGCTCTACATTTGTACAATTAAAATGGGAGGATGTATCGGAGGAGGACTTTGCATATTTTAGTGTAGAACAGTACCATAACGGAAGCTATTTTACCGTAGGCAAGGTAACTGATGTATTGGGCTACACCATAGAGGATTTAAAACCAAACACATCTTATAGATTCCGAGTAGTGGGCTATGACACTTTGGGTAATAAGGGAGAATACTCAGATGTTGTTATGGCTAAGACTGGTAGTGATACCACAAAGCCAGTAATTAACATAGTATATCCTTCTGAAGTAAGACACAGAAAGGATATTCCTCTGGCAGTAAAAGCTTCAGATAATCATAGGATAAAATATGCAAGCTTTTATTATTCTTATGACGGAGAAAGCTTCACTAAGCTTTCTGATGTGACTAATTACTATAATGACAAGTCAACTACACTTGAATGTACCCTTGATATCAGTGATATATCAGAGGGAAAGGTGTATGTAAAATACGAGGTATATGATGCGACAGGTAACAAGAATGCCCTCACAGAGGATGGCAAGGACATAATTGCAGAATACATCATAGACCGTACAGCACCGGGAAAGCCTGAGAATATGATGGCGGTATCACAGGAGGGATATATAGCTCTAAGCTGGGATAAGGCAACAGATGAGGATGTAAAGTACTACAGAATATACCGAGCTACTGCGGAGGATGGTGTGTTCGTCATGCTTCGTGATAATCTGCAGAATGCTACATATAATGATTCTACTGTAGAGGCAGGGAAAGCATATATCTATAGAATGGTTGCTGTAGATAAGGCAGGCAATGTAAGTGAGTATTCAAACCAGTGTACAGCCTCAGCAAGACAGGATAAAACTGCACCTTATATAGCGGGTATGTCCAAGGTAAGTGGAACAGTTGTATCAGATGATGCAAGCCTTGAGATAATAGCTCAGGATAATTCAAACTTAAAAGCTATAGAGGTGGATATAAAGGATAAAGACTTGGGAATATGGGTTAACTTAGCAAGAAAAGATGCATCAGGAAGTATATACAGGGCAGAGGTTGACCTTGGCCTTGACTATATGGCTGAAGGAGAATATGAGTATCGTATCAGAGCTATAGATGAGGCTGGAAATGAGAGTGACTACTCTAATATGACCTTTACTCTTGATACAACACCTGCTAAAGCAGGTATAGAAGCAAGTGCGGGAGACCTATGTATTAACTTAAATATAGAGCTTCCTTCCGATGAAGACTTTTCTTATGTAAATATATATAGAAGACAGGTGTCTCTTGAGGGAGAAGCTGAGGGAGAATTCACAAGAATATATACAGGAAGTGAAGAAAGCTACAGAGACAAGGATATAATACCATGGCAAAATTATGAATATAAGCTTCATTCCTACGACCAGGTTGGCAACTGTTATGTGTCTGATACAGTTATAAGCTATGGTACAGATAATGATACGGAAAATCCAGTAGCAGTAGTGCCTGATAGCATAAGAGTACTAGAGGGAATGGAGATATACATAGATGGAGGAGAATCTTCAGATAATGTAAGAATTGTTAGTTATAGTTGGGAGATTAGCGATGGTACAAGCCATACAGGAAGACAGATAATTCATAGCTTTGATGAAGCAGGAGTATATGATGTAACCCTTACCGTAACAGATGCGGCAGGAAATACTGCATCTGCAACCACACAGGTTCAGGTTATAGAAAAAAATGGAGCTGGAAGCATCGTAATAACTGTATGTGATACAGATGGAAAGCCTGTACCATATGCTTATGTATATCTTAATGACAGCTTAAATTCTGAAAAATCTTATAAGACTGACAGCAAAGGACAGGTAACCATATCCGCCAAGAGAGGAGATTACCTTGCGGCTGCTTATAAGGCAGGCTACATACCTAAGGATATAGAGGTGAGTGTAAGTGAATTTGAGGACTTCTCATATACCATAACAATCCCAAAGGGAGACATAGTGGTAGGTGATTTCTCTGTACATAGAATGTCCTTAGAGGAGATGGTCGAGGCAGGAGTTGATTTTTCTGCCCCTGAGAATATGCATCGATTTACCTTCGAGGTGGAACTGGAGTTTGCAGAGTATCCTATTCCAGTAGAAATAGTGTACATTGTAGATGCCTTGGGAGGAGGAACTTTCGAAGGAGAAGGAGGAGGATTTGGTGTACATGACAGCCCGGTAGGTGGTAACGGAGGAAACTTCGATAAGGAAAAACCTAAGGTTAAGGTTGTAGAACCTAAAAACGAACAGGGAATGGCTGTTATAGACCAGCCTATAATTGTAACAGTTAGAACAGTTCAGACAGTAAGCTGGCTTAAGGATATGTACTCTGTAGAGCTTGGAGTTCTTAATACTGCAGATTCAAAGTATGTGATAGAGGATTCATGTGCAACTATCAACCTGCCAAGTGGCATATCTCTGGCTGCAACTCACAGTGGACAAGGTCTTACTGCATATATGGGAGACATAGCAGGACAGGAGAGAAAGTCTATCACTTGGATAGTGAAGGGAGACATACCGGGAACTTATGATATAAGTGCTGATTTTACAGGAAACCTAATACCATTTAACTGTCCTGTAAATGCACACTTTGAGTGTTCTCAGACCATTGGTGTGTCAGCATACGCGGGTCTTAAGATAACCGTTATGCCAGAAAAAACTGCCTATACAGGAGAATCCTACTATATCCAATTTAGTGTAAGCAACGAAACAAGCAGACCACTGTATAACTTTACTACAAGCTTCGGACCTTATACCATACCTGGAGCGGTAAGTGAAACCTATGTGATACAGCCAGGCTCTGAGGAAAAAGATTTGTATGACTCATATAGAGGTCATACTCAGACTATAGGTGAGATGAGTGTGCTGTCACAGACACCGGTTTTAAAGGGGGATGAGAGACTTAGCATAGCAACCCTGTCTCCGGGTCAGACCATATATGGAACCTACAGCTGCGCCTTCCCTGGGACAGCAGACCCAACCAGCATCTACTATAGCTTAGAGAAATCTATGGTAACTGTCCTTGAGGGTAATGAACTGGGAGTGGATGTGGATGTTAAGCCTATAGGGGGACATATAAGCAAAAAGATAATAAAAGGCGTAGTACGAAAATCTATGTATGGTGACCCTGTGGATGTAAGCAGTGGCGCCTATATAGATGAATACGAGGCCATATCCCTAACAGGCAGGGATATACTATCCCTTGATTTATACTATAACTCCACAGATGCTGGAGTGGCCGGAGAATTAGGCTATGGATGGAGCCACAACTTTGAGAGCTACATAAGTGAAGATATGGGTATGATCCATTATTATACCTCACCATCCGCATGTGCAAGCTTTATAAACGAGGATTCCCTTGACGGAATCAAGTACGGAACCTTTGATGGTAACACCCTTAACTTATCAGCTGATACAGGCAAGGATACTATAACCTACAGAAGTATAACCACGGGTATGGATGGATATGTGCTTACGAAAAATTCTGATGGAACCTTTGCCATGACTACACCAGCCGGATATATCTACGAGTATGGTACAGATGGTAAGCTTACTAAGATGACCTTAGAGGAGGGCAGAAGTGTATCCATAAGTCATGCATTAGATCAGATAATAGTTACAGAGGATGCAACAGGTAACAGACTTAAATTAGACTACTTAAACGGAAGACTTATCTCGGTAACAGATAACACTGGAAGAACTACAAGCTTTGCATATACAGGAGACTATCTTACAACCATAACTAACCCTATAGGTGAGACTGTAAGCTACGAGTATGACGAAGCAGGCAGACTTACCAAGGGTAAGAATACCTATGGTGAAGCATTTGTAACTAACAGCTATGATGATGCAGGACGGGTAGTAAAGCAGTTAGATGACAGAGGTAATGAGATAGGATTTACATATCAGGCAACTGATTCAGGTATGATTACTGAATGTATAGCAGCAGATGGAAGTATAACCACGGTAGAAAGTGACCTGTGTGGAAACATAACTAAGATAACAAGCCCACAGGGAGCAGTAACAAGCCATGAGTATGACAGATTAGGTAATAAGGTAAAATCTGTGGATGCTTATGGGAATGTATATAGCTATAGTTATGATGATGAGGGCAATCTGGTATTATATGATTCCAACACAAGTCAGAGAGTAGCTATGTTATACGATGATAATGGTAACTTGGTATCAGCAACAACAGCTGATGGTAACACTAGTAGCTTCGCATATGACGAAGCAGGGAATCTGATTAACTCTATGTCAGGAGAAGCAGCATATTCCTACACCTATGATGATATGGGCAGAGTCACATCCCAGACCAGAGTAGGAAAGGGTACAATCACCTATGGCTATGAGGGTACAGAAAGTCAGATTTCATCCATCACAGATGAAAACGGTAATACATCATATGTGGATTATGACAGCAGGGGCAACCTTGTAAGCCTAAAGGATGCATTAGGAAATACTACAAGCTATGAGTATGACCTGATGAACAGACCGATTAAGAGCACATATCCTAATGGTGCTCAGGTGATCTACACCTATAATCAGTACGGTAAGATAACCTCTGTTACAGATGCCTTGGGATATGTTACAACCTATTCTTATGACGCCGGTGGAAGACTGACTCAGACTACCTATGCAGATGGAAGTGTTGAAAATTATGGTTATGATGAAAGTGGAAATATGACAACCATAACCACAGCTGACGGAAGAAGCCTTACCTATGAGTATGACGGACTTGGTAAGGTGACTAAGATTATATATCCTGACGGAACCACAGAGGAATGTTCATATGATATGTTAGGACAGGTAACATCCTCTACAGATATTCTGGGTAATAAGACAAGTACTACATATGACAGTACAGGACAAGTTATAGGTGTTAAACTACCTACGGGACAAAGTATAACTGCAACCTATGGAGATACAGAGGCTACAAGTAAACAGCTTATAGGTGTATCAGACAGCTTAGGTAAGGATGTATCATATACCTATGATTCTATGGGTAACATAACATCAGTAACAGATGCTTTAGGTAATAAATCAACCTGTGAGTATAATCAGTGGGGAGAGCTACTTACAGAGACTGATGCAAAGGGTAATAAAACTACATACACCTATGATAGTGCGGGACAGTGCATAGCGGTAACTAATCCAGATGGAACAACCACTAACATAGTCTATGACCCATGCGGAAGAGTAACAGAAGCCTATATGGAAGGTTCAGAGGGGGAGAGGTTAAGTGTAAGTTATACCTATGATTCTATGAGTAATATAAGCTCCTACACAGATGAGATGGGTAATACTACAAACTATGAGTATGACATAAACGGAAATCTCATCAAGGTAATAGACAGTGAAGGAGTTATAACAGCTGAGTACACCTATGACTGTATGGGCAAAGTCTTGCAGGAGAAAGATGCAAGTGGTATAGTTGTGACATACAGTTATAACAAGTCAGACCTTGTGGAGAAGGTAAGCTTAACCTCTGCTACAGGGGAAGAAAAGGTATATACCTACACCTATGATGACATGGGTAGAGTACTTTCAGTAATAGACCCATCAGGTAATGAAAGCAGCCAGTCGTATGACCTGTCAGGTAATATAACCGAGCTTGTATACCCAGAGGGCGGAGGAATAAGCTACGCCTATGATAACTACGGAAGAGTTACAGAGGAGAAGCTGTCCATAGGAACTGTAAGCTCGTACCAGTATAATGCTGATAGCTTATTATCGCAGTACACTAACGGAAGAGGACAGGAAACAAAGTACATCTATGATGTACTTGGAAGAATAACTTCTATCTCAGATGAAATAGGAACAGTAAGCTACACATATGATGCAAACGGTAATGTTCTTACAGTAAGTGAGACAGATAAGTCAGGAAAGACTCAGACTATAAGCAGGTCATATGACTGTATGGATAGAGTGACCTCCTACACAGACTACAAGGGTAACACTGTAAAGTATAGCTATGATGAGTTGGGTAACCTGATAAGTCTTACATATCCGGGTGGCGAGATAGTAAGATACAGCTATGATAAGGTTGGTCTTCTCACCACAGTTACAGATGAGGAAGGCTTTGTAACCTCATACACCTACGATAAGGTGGGAAGGCTACATACCACAACCAAGCCTGACGAAAGTGTAGAGACTAACACCTATGATAACCTCAGCAGACTTACTGAAAGAACTGTAGCAGGCAAAGATGGTAGCTTAATCAACAAGTATACCTACACCTACGACAGCTGGGGTAACATCATATCTATGGGCTACGAAAGTAGCTTCGAAGGGGATGCGAGTACAACTACCTTTACATCTGCATCCATGACCTACGACAGCTCTAACCGTATGGTAACCTATAACGGTGAGGACATACTCTATGATGACGATGGAAACATGCTATATGGTCCACTGGATGGAGAGATGGTAACCTTCACTTACGATTGTAGAAACCGTCTCACAAGTGCAGGAGACACAATCTATGAGTATGATGCAGAGAACATCAGGACTGCTACAGAGACACCAGAGTACAGGGAAGAGTATGTAACTGATACTGTAGGTGACCTAAGCAGAGTACTTGTTATAATAAGAGAGAATAAGACCAATGATAAGACTGATGTAGAAACATACTACTACGGCAACGGTCTTATCTATGAGAAGAGTAATGATGTAGGAATCCTTGTGTACCACTATAACCACTTAGGAAGTACCACGGCGGTAACTGACCAAGCTGGTAAGCTAGTATACTCATACGATTACGGAACCTATGGAGAGTTAACTACCACAACTGAATACAGTACAATCGCACCGAAGGTAAGGTTCTTATATAACGGTCAGCTAGGTGTAATGACTGATGACAACAGCCTGTACTACATGCGCCAGCGCTACTATAATCCACAGATTAAGAGGTTTATAAATCAGGACATCTTGACTGGTAGCATAGGTAATAGTAACAGTCTTAACCGTTACAGTTATGTAGAGGGTAACCCTGTAAGCTACAGTGACCCATTTGGATTATCACCGTTTAGCTACATATCACAGCCACTTCATAACACTCTTGATTGGTTTGGAATGATACCAGTTATAGGTGTAGGTTTGGACTTGGTTAATGCTATGGTATACCTGATGGAAGGAAACCCAACCTATGCATTATTCGCAGCCTTTAGCAGTATAGGCATAGGTGACGGAGTAAAATTCGTAATTAAAAACGGAAAGAATTCTGTTATAGGCTTAACCATTATGGGGCTGTTTTGTCAGACAGATGCGGGAGCAGGTCTTAAAGAAGATATAGTCAATTTAGGTCAGGATTATATACACTACCAAGGCTATGATCAGATGTCGCCAGGAGAACTTGCGTTAGTCTTGACAATGGAGACCTTTTTTGGAGCCAAATCAGGACTGGATGATTTAGACATCAAGAAAAAGGATATAGATGTTGATATTGACGATTTTGTACCAGATAGTTCGCCTATTAGTAGAGGATACTATCAAGATAGTACTGGAAGATGGCATAGGCCTAATGGTGATTTTGCCTCGAATGCAGAGGTCGGAATATCAAATGCAAGCACTACTAGTGGTAAAAATAGAGGTGGGAGATTAGGAAACGAGGCGACTAGAGCACAAAATAGAGAGATAGCAGATTACTTAGAAAGTCAAGGTTATACAATAATAGGTGGCGGTGGAAGAAAACCAGAGGAATATTTGCCTGGACCAGATGGAAGTAATAAAGGTAGCAATTATGTAGATATTACTGCTCAAAAAGGAGAAACTATCATAAGGATAAACACAGTGGATGTTTTGGCGGATGGAAAAACACCAACAAAAAGGGAACAAATGGCAGCGGTTTCAATAAGTAATAAAACGGGTGAGGTAATGATATTGATTCCAAAAGGTGCTGGACTAGGTAATCTCTCTAACGATTTAAATAAAAAAAGGAGATGAATATGGCGAAAGAAATTTATTTTTTTTTAACTAAAGAAGAATTAATTAAAGTGTTTCAAGAAGTAGAACATACTTATGATATTAAATATATTAGATCGAAAGAATATAATTCAAGAAAATTACAAGAGTTTTCGTTTATAAAAGAGATTGATGGATTAGGCGTAAATAAATCAGGGAATCACCAGACGGAGAGCTTTTTAGTGGTCGAAAAAAGATATACGGTAGTTGTTAGAAGTGTAGTGCAAACTAATGGAAGTGTATCGTACTACCTTGATCAAATGAATAATGAGAACTCAATAGTATTTTGGCCAAGTGGTATATATGGTAATAAATTTTTTGTTTGTGGACATGTTGGTGCAAATAATAATGAAACATCAAGTAAATTGTTTAGTTGTGTTAAAAAAAAGATAATGAAACAATGTGATGAAAAAGTTGGTAGATATTATATAGGTAAAGAAGCAAAGAATTTATATAATATACATAGATTTATTACCATTAATATCAGCCAACCAGAAGAATATGATATCAAATTATAACTATAATTAAACATAGTAATTTGGTTATGTTGTAGAAGTATTTCACTATAATTATTGGATTTGAAGGTGATGCGAATGCCACAACATTTACCTAGACATCCATAATCAACGACAGTTCTAACCGTTTAGTAAAAGCTGGGGATACTTACTACGAGTATGATGCTGAGAACATCAGGACTGCTACTGAGACACCTGAGTATAGGGAAGAGTGTGTAACCGATACTGTAAGTGACTTTAGCAGGGTACTTGTTATAACAAGGGAATATAAGACCGAGAATAAAACTGATACAGAAAAGTATTATTATGGCAACGGTCTTATCTATGAGAAGAGTAATGACATAGGGATCCTTGTATATCACTACAACCACTTAGGAAGTACCACAGCGGTAACTGACGAATCTGGTAAGCTAGTATACTCATATGATTACGGAACCTACGGAGAGTTAACCACCACAACTGAATACAGTACTATCTCACCGAAGGTAAGGTTCTTATATAATGGACAGCTAGGTGTAATGACTGATGACAACAGTCTGTACTGCATGCGCCAGTGCTACTATAATCCACAGATTAAGAGGTTTATAAATCAGGATATCTTAACTGGTAGCATAGGTAATAGTGTAAGTCTTAACCGTTACAGTTATGTAGAAGGTAATCCTGTAAGCTACACTGACCCATTTGGATTATCACCGTTTAGCTACATATCACAGCCACTTCATAACACTCTTGATTGGTTTGGAATGATACCAGTTATAGGTGTAGGTTTTGACTTGGTTAATGCTATGGTATACCTTATGGAAGGAAACCCAACCTATGCCTTATTCGTAGCATTCAGCAGTATAGGCATAGGTGATGGAGTAAAATTCGTAATTAAAAACGGAAAGAACTCAGTTATAGGCTTAACCATTATGGGGCTGTTTTGTCAGACAGATGCAGGAGCAGGTCTTAAAGAAGATATAGTCAATTTAGGTCAGGATTATATACACTACCAGGGCTATGATCAGATGTCGCCGAAAGAACTTGCGTTAGTCTTGACAATGGAAATCTTTTTTGGAGCCAAATCAGGACTGGACGATTTAGACATCAAGAAAAAGGATATAGATGTTGATATCGACGACTTTGTACCAGACAATGCAACAAACAAGATTTATAGGATAGACGGCGATGATTTGAGACCAGATAATATTTCTGGGTTGATGAACAGAGCGGATGTAGATGATGCAATAGCCACTACCCAAGGCTTTGGTGGCTGTTTCGTGGAAGGTACAGAGATAAAAATCATAGAAGGTGACAAGAACATCGAGGATATTCACGCCGGAGATATGGTGTACTCTAAGAATACCGAAACAGGCGAAGAAGGCTATAAGGAAGTAGTCCGAGTATTCAAGAACAAGACCTATGAGTTGGTATATCTTACAGTTGGAGAGGAAGAGATAATTACAACTCCAAATCATCCATTCTATGTAGTGGGTGAAGGCTTTGTAGAAGCAGGAAATCTTCAGGCAGGTGATGAGGTCGAAACAGCTGATGGAGAGATTCTAAAGATAGAAGCTATCACCATAGAGTACCTTGATGAACCTATTCAGATATACAACTTCGAGGTTGCAGATGGGCATACATATTATGTGTCAGAGGAAGAAGTGCTGGTGCATAATATGTGTATGAGGAATGATGTATATGTAGGAAATACTAATCCTAATGCCTTAAGATATAATGGAGAAGGAACATGGACAAGTAATGCTGGATTGACTTATGGCCAAGGCTCGATACATGGAAATAGAGTGAATCATGTAATTGATCATACACATCCAAATCCAAGTAAACCTAAACATACTGTGTTTAATGTAGATGAGTCAAATGTTATCGGGTTAGTAGATGAGGCATGGGGAAAAAAGGACAAGGAACAATCCAAGGTAATGGAAATGTTGTTTACGATATTGATATGGGAAAAATAGTAGGAACTAATGGCGAAACTCATATAAGAATAGTTACAGATGGTTATACTAACAACATAGTTACTGCATTTCCTATACCTTAGAAAAGGAGGTATAAATATATGATATGCCCATATTGTGAATATGGTCGGATTTTTAAAGCAAAGATAAGGGATTGTGATAAAAAAATATATATATGTGAAGAGTGTGCTACGGTATGGGAGAAACAAATTAATGATGAAACAGGTGTTGGGTTTGATAGGTATATGAAGGAAATAGGTAAGCGTGGAAGTTGGGATGAGCTTGAAATTTTATTATAAGTGGTAATTTAATCCTTCTTGTTTTATGAAGTATGTGGGGAATGACACCGCCTTAATTAAAAAAGTTCATATGTGCTGTCCTGTGGAACGCAGGGCAGTACATTCAAATATGTAGTTTTTTGTCTGCAAACAGTTTTATTAAGTAAGACCTTATGGCAACATCCATAGTTAAGTTCTAGAATAACTGTTAGCTGGGAGATAACAACTGATGATAATGTTTTATATTATATGCGCCAGCGCTACTATAATTCACAGATTAGGAGGTTTATAAATCAGGATATCTTAACTGGTAGCATAGGTAATAGTGCAAGCTTGAATCGCTACAGCTATGTAGAAGGTAACCCTGTGAGCTACAGTGACCCGTTTGGATTATCGCCGTTTAGTTACATATCACAGCCACTTCATAACACCTTAGATTGGTTTGGAATGATACCAGTTATAGGTGTAGGTTTTGACTTGGTTAATGCTATGGTATACCTGATGGAAGGAACCCCAACCTATGCTTTATTCGAAGCCTTCAGCAGTATAGGCATAGGTGATAGGGGATTTGAAATCAGGGGTGAAAAGGGAAACTATCGCAGGCATAAAATTACATACTATTATGTCAGGCAGATGCTGGAGCAGGCGTAAGGGGAACTTTCAGGAGTGAAGGGGGATGAAGCAGCCTGGGAAAAGGAAATTGCAATGGATTTATACCACGCTATATCAACGGACTCTGGGAACGCGGATTTGTTTGATAAGGTGGTGGATTTAACCTACGAGAATAAAAAAATACGGATTAAGAATTAGAGCTTGCAGTATAAACTGGAAAAACTTTATAAATTCAGGAAGCAGTTCATAATCAACATAAGGATTATGTTGGATTGGAATCGAATTGCGAAGTGGAGGAATATGGATACATAGTAAGGCTGATGAGCTGGGACGGTAGGGATGTTGCTAGGTATATTTTGGTTTGTAGTAGTATTTTGAGAGTGGTAACTCTTGGTTAATAGATTAGTGCTTTATGACGGAAAAGCTATTTTGTAAAAAAATAAGGAGAAGTACAAAAGTGAATTTGTTGTATAGGATTGAAAGAGCAAAAAAAGTGGCGAATGCATTAGCAAATTGTAATATTGAACATAAGGAATTTGTGTGGAATTATAGTTTTCAGTCAGATTTGAAAAAGATAGTTAACGATGATTTGATGCATAGTAATCCAGATGATTTATTTGAGGAATACAAAGAGTATTTTCTAACAAAAAATTTGCCGACTAAAACTATTGACACCAATAAAGTTTTCTATCGTGGACGAATAGGAAATGAGGTAATATATGGTGCAGAGGATGATTGTAATAGGAGTTTTATTTTGCCGTATTATCGTAGTGGAATTGAAGCACCACCGCCAATATATACAGAAGGTGGAAGATTTAATAGGCAAGGAATATCTTATTTGTATTTGGCAGATACCATAGAAACTTGTTTGGCGGAGGTGCATTTACAGATTGGACAGAATTGTAGTGTGGGTGAGTTTAAATGCAAGAATGAGATTGAAGTAATTGATTTGACAAAATTTTATGGCGATGCAGAAATGGAAGTATGGCTTAAAATTTTGACACAACCCGTACATAATGGAACAAAACATATATATAATATAACATGTTTTCTGTCAGATATATTTAAGAGCATAAATAGTAATGGGTTATATTTTGAAAGTGTTCAAGCAGAAGGGAACAATATTGTTTGTTTTAACTCAGCTTTATTTGAACTTGTGGAATATAGCGAAAGAATTTACACTGCTACTAAAATAAAATATAATTATCAGCAAGTGAAAGATTCAATACGAGAGTATGCCAAGAAAAGTACAGGAAAAAGTATTAGTTCATACAATGAGGATGAAGATGAAAAGAATAACAAGAAGTTTGAATATTTAGATGATTGGATTGAGTATGAGAACAAAAAAATAAAGAGAAAAACAAGAGAAAAATGATATTATATTGTTGGTATTAAGACGAATCTTACAAAAGAATAGCTAATAAAGATAAGAATGCTTGTAATTGAAGGTATCTTATGTTATCATCAACATAAGTGTCCTTTTGGTAATGAATATCTTGGATGGAGGAAATGGGATGACAACACTTAACTTTAATCAAAAAAGAACTTTGGCAGCATATGAATGTTTCTATGGAAATAGATATGTTACCCATTCAGAAGAGAATAGTAATACAGGAACACATGTCGAAACACAGAAGATGTGTTATTTGTTGAAAGTGGCTGGAGTTGAGATTGGTGATTTTGAATATTCATGGAACATTAAAGGACCATTTTCGCCGGGCTTATTGGCGCTTTTGCGTTCAATGGATAGAAGAGATGCTGAGGTTTTAGATTTTTATGAAAAGTCGTTAGGAAATGATTATTTACAATCTGGTCAATTATCAAAGATTGATGAGTTGCGAAATATTTTGGAAATTGATTCCCATAGTGGTCAACATCTACAGTGGGTAGAACTATTAGGCTCATTAACTTATATTTCTAGAGCCAAATTGCCAGGAGCAGGATTTAAAGAGGTGAATCAAAGACTTATACAGGAAAAACCTGAGTATGGGGATGAAGATACAAATCAGCATGCATGGGAGCTATTGTCGAAAGCAAATTTGCTTTCGACAATAGCTACACATTGAAAATACTATGAGAGTGAGAGTGAATAAGAGTGGAAAAATATTGTGTGGCAGATTTTGAATATAAAGTCAGAATATGTGATCATATATTGGATAATATATATGGACAGATTGGACTTACGGAGGTAGAAAAAAAGATTGAAAAACTTCCTATATTTAAAAGATTACACAATCTTTCGCAGCTAGGGTTAGTAAATTGGATTTTTCCTTGTGCTCTTCATACACGTTATACTCATTCGATTGGAGTTATGCACATTGCAGGAGAGATGGCATCGTCAATTAATATTAATATGGGAATAGAATTTTTCTGTGATAGTGAAGTTCAAATTTTACGGCTTGCAGGGTTATTACATGATATTGGTCATTATCCGTTATCTCATAATATTGAGTTTGCATATAAGGATGCACAACAAGCTGATAAATATCGTAAAGAACCAATTTCGGAAAATTTAAAACATTTTGTGAATTGTCCTAGCTTTTTAGTTCCAGAAAATGAATTAGGTGAGCTTGATGAAGAACAAATCAAAGATCAAAAACTCGAGGCGGAAGAAAGATTTGCCAAGGGATTTAGTGGATCCTCAGGATTTCATCATGAAAATATTGGAAATCTCATAGTTACGCATAATAAGGATATTCGCAATACTATAAAAAATTTTTTTGTGCTTATAAAAAATGAAAATGGATTATTTTTAAATCCGTTTTTTGCACCATTAGGTGATGATGGATGCAAAAAGAAATCTGTTAGTGATATTGAAGTTGAAAAGATAGTAGATGATTTGTTGATTGCTATCGGTAATCTCATTATAGGGAACTATGCTTATGAGCAAGATAAAAACTGTCATTGGATGGAAAAGTATTCAGCAATGATACAGTTAATTCATTCGGATATGGATGCTGATAATTTAGACTATTTATTGCGCGATGCAACTTTTTCTGGAACCAGTTATGGAATAATGGATATGGGAATCTTGCTAAACTGTTTGTATGTAAAGGAATTTACTAATGCATCAGAGGGATGTGTGACTGAAAATAAAAAAGATTCTTCAAACCAACATTCAGTAAAATATATTGTTGGAATTACAAAAAAAGGTGTAGGTGCGGCAGAACAATTTTTGATTGGTAAATTTATGGCGTATAGCCAGATGATTCTTAGTAAATATGTTTCAATACTTGAAGCTATGATTTTGCGTGTTGAGTCTGAAAGTATTATTCCACAGGATAAGGACTATAAAGGATCATTACTTATGGAAATGGTAACTAGAGAGCAAACGGATATTAGATATCTTGGTTTTTCGGATTTCTATATTTTTAATAAATTGTATTCTTTAGCTGATATTATGAGTGAGCTTAGAAAGTTACCTCGTGCGATAATAAGTCGTCTTACCCACTCTTGTGCATTTGATTTAGATGAAGTTGGTGGAGCTGAATGCATTTGTGTAGGGACAGATTTAAAAAGTATTGTTACAGAATTTAGAGAAAATCCCTTATATCAGGAATTTGTAAAAGAATACAACACACTAAAGGATAAAGCCGGAGAAGAATTATCGGAAGGAGACAATGAGGCAAAGCTATTTGCGTATAGGTTTGAACATTACTCATTAACTAATCAGATACCAATTGAGGAATTCGAAAATAAATATATTTTTTCTGAAATGAAATTGTCAAGACGATTTGATTTTCATTATTATAGATTAGGAAATGGTATACCAATACTAGAACCGAAAAGAAATTATATGTATACTGAGATTAGCGAAGGAAAAGCGGAACCTAAGACAATGCCACAGTTATGTGTTGACAGTCCGTTGTCGGCGTTGAAAGATTTGCGTGGAATGAAGTTTGTTGCATTGCGTAAGTATCAAGTACGAGATTATGCTTCCTAGAAGAGAAGTCTATAAATATATGCTTATCAGTATGCAATATGATTTATAGGAGTAAATCTTTGGTGTTAATTTGAAGGATTTCCATTAATGGAGATCCTTTTTTATCGCCCTTTTCTCACACTAATATTATAAATTAAACAAACAACTCGTATTGTTAGTGCGCTCAAATCGAGAAAAATTTTTAACGACGATATTATTCACAGTGAGTGTTATGACCAGTGTATATGGGTATTGGATGCATAACAAGACGGTTTGAGAATTGGAGCAGGAAAAGTACTGTTTTTGCAGTGGGTTATAAAGCGTGAGATTGTTTTCGACAATATAGGAGTTATGGAATGGTATTTTTAAGTGTGATTATGAGAGGATGTAAATGGTTATATTGGAGTTTTAATTGCTGAGTTTGATGCTGATATGAGGATTTGTGATTTGAAGGAGTTTCAGTCTAAGGCAGAACATTATTATCCGTATGGGCTGACAGAAAGGGGAAAAGTTTTATGGGTATATGCGGAAATGATAATTGAATGCAAAAGCGATTAATGGTATAATGGTTTCGGAATAAAACCGATATGTGTTGTCATAAGAAACTAAAGGTGTAGAAAATGAATGAAGTTTTGAATTTTGTAAATGAAAAAATGAAAGTATTGCTAATATTTAAGAAAAATCAATTAGAGATAGAAGGTAAAAGTATATGCCCTCTTAATCAACAGGAAATAGCAAGTTTGGTGCCATGTGGAAAATTTAAAGTGAATCAGATTATTAAGGATTTGATAGAAGAGGGGTATGTTGAGATGGTTCATGCAAAAGGACGCTATTTTATAACGAGTAAAGGATATGAACTACTTGAAAAAATGTCCTTATATACTGACTAAAAGGTGACGATAGTTGAGAGTAGATTGAGTACAAAGAGGTAATGTATGAACAAGAAATGCCAGGTATTTACGCCTGAAAATTATGTAAGAGAATTACTAGATAGTGTAGGGTATACAGAACACTTATATGGAAAAAAAATATTAGAAAATTCCTGTGGCGATGGCAATATTCTGGTTGCGGTTGTTCAAAGGTATATTGATGATTGCATAGCTAACGGATTGTCAAGAACACGAATCAAGAACGGGTTGGCAAGGGATGTTTATGGAATTGAAATTGATCCTGAACAGTATCAAAAATGTATCGATAATTTAAATGGTGTACTACAAAAGAACAATATAAATAGTGTTGAATGGAAAATTTACAATGAGGATTATTTGCGATGGAATTCCACATTGCAATTTCAGTTTATCGTGGGAAATCCTCCATATATTACATATAGTGAGTTAAAGAAAGAAGAACAAAGATATGTAAAAGAAGCATTTGAAACTTGTGTTAAAGGTAAATTTGATTATTGTTATGCTTTTATTGAGAAAAGTATTAAGTCATTGACACAAGATGGAAAAATGGCATATTTGATACCGAGTAGCATATTTAAAACTGTATTTGGAATGAATTTAAGAAGTTATATGAAGCCATACATAACAGTTATCAAGGATTATACACAAGAAAAGATGTTTGATAATGCGTTGGTCAAGTCTTCGATTATGGTATTGGATAAAAAAAGACAGCAAGGCGTTTTGCACTATAGGGATATGACTTTAGAAACAGAAATAAATATTCCGGTAAATCAATTGACAGATAAATGGTTTTTTACAGAGAATTTGGCAAATGGAATGCATCGATTTGGCGATTATTTCAAAGTGTCGCATGTGGTGGCAACATTGTTGAATGAAGCTTATGTACTAAAAGCAGAAAATTATCAAGAAACTGCGCAAGGTTTTCTTTGTAATGGACATAATATAGAAAGAGCTACAGTACGTGATACTGCAACACCAAGGTCTTTGCGCTATGAAAAAATTGAAAAAATTATATTTCCGTATAGGTATGACAAAGGATGTTTAGTGAGATATGAAGACCATGAATTTGAAACAAATTATCCGGAAGCAACGGCATATTTGAATGATTTTAGGGCTGGGTTGAATAAACGTCAAAGCGATACTAGTGCAAAGTGGTATGAATATGGAAGGTCACAAGCTCTTGCTGGGTTAGATAGTGATAAATTGCTTATTTCAACAGTTATTACTGAAAATATAGCTGTGTATAGGCTGACAAGAGAGTGTATTCCGTATGCGGGGATGTACATTGTTAGATGTGAGGATAATAATGAATATACTTTAGAAGACGCAGTACGTATTCTAGAGAGCAGAGATTTTAGACAGTATGTGTTGGATGTCGGAATACATATTAGTGGAAGTTCTTTAAGAATAACATCGAAGGATGTTGAGGATTACAGATTTTAGGAGGAGTAGTATGGCTAGAATACCATTCAATGTTAGTGCAAAGACTGCCAGACTTATCGGGCGTGAAAATGTATCCAATTTAGAGGGGGCACTGATAGAACTGATAAAAAATACATATGACGCAGATGCAAAAAAATGTTTAGTTTATTATGAAAGTTCATCGGAGAGATTATTTATAATTGATAATGGAACGGGAATGAATAAAGATGTTATTGTAAGTAATTGGATGACGATAGGAAATTCTACTAAAAAGGAAAATATTTATACTAAATCAGGGCGAGTAAATACAGGTGAAAAAGGAATTGGTAGATTTGCATTAGATCGTATATCTGAGAAATGTACGATGCTTACCGTGAGTAATAAAGAACGATTTGAATGGTTAGTTGATTGGGAAAGTTTTAATTCGGCAGAAATGATAACTGATACATTTGCGGAGTTAAATGATATTTCTGCAACTATTCCAGAGTTTTTGAGTGAATTATGTAATGATGATTTGTCTGATATATTAAAAAAAGAATTTACTGGGACTGGTACATGTTTTGTATTAGAAAATCTTAGAGACGAGTGGAACGATGCATTAATTGAACGGGTAAAGAGTAATTTGCAAAAATTACTTCCACCAATGGAAAATAATATTTTTGATTTATACTTCTATTTGCAGGACACTAAAACTGAAGATGCTATGATATTACCTAATTTATTAAATGAATATGATTATAAATTGCATTTTGAGGTTAATAATTCCGGAGAATGTAATATTCAAATTCATAGAAATGAATTCTTTTTTGGTGCACAGTTTGAAAAAATAATTAAAAAAGCAGGATTTTCTGATGAAGATAGAGGATATTTTAATGATGAATTAATAATAAAAAGTGGAAGAATAAATGATTTTCTGCCAGGTATTGTAGAGGAGATTAATATTGGCTCTTTTTCGGGAGACATATATTTCTATAAGTTGGTTTTGCAGTCTGATAATCAAGAAAAATACTATTATAAAAATTTTATTACCAAACGTACTAATTTTAAAGAATTGAGTGGAATAAAAATATATAGGGATGATTTTTTGGTTCGTCCGTATGGTATATTGGGAACGACAGGATATGATTGGCTAGATTTATCAACAAGGAAAGCAGAATCACCCGCTGCAGTGTCGCACAAATCTGGTAGTTGGCGAGTGCAAGCAAATCAAATATGTGGACAAATAAGAATTTCAAGATTAAATGATAATCTGCCAGATAAATCAAGTAGAGAAGGAATTGTAGAAACAAGAGAGTTTAAACTTTTTCGAGAATTAGTTATTAATTTCATTGAAAAACTGGAGGAAGATAGACAGTATGTTATAAGAAAATTAGATAAGTTATATAAAAGTAATGCTAAAGGTGAACAGGCACTAAAGATTGCAAAAGAGGAATTGGATAAATACAAAAAAGAAGAGGAGAGAAAAGAGCGAGATAATAAAGGGAATAAAACAGATAGTGAAGAAAAACAGAGATATGAAAATTTTCATAAAGCGATAAGTTATCAAGAGGAACGTATTCATGATTTACAAGAGGAGATGGGACTCCTTCGAACATTAGCTACAACAGGAATAGTTGTTAATACTTATATTCACGAAATAAAGGCATTAACAACACAATTAAATGTTGGGGTAAAAGAGGCTTATGCATGTCTTGAAGAGGATAACGATATTGTATCTGCAAAAGATGAGTTAAAAAAGCTTAGAGTTTTGAAGGATAAATTCAACTCATGGTTTAAGGTTACGATAGATGCTGTTGAGATGGACAAAAGAAAGAGAAAGAAGGGAAATATAGGAAATATTATAGAGAAAAGTATTAGTAAGTGGAAAAGTGTTCAAAATAATAAAATAGACTATGTATATGTTGAGAATGAGACAATAGATATACGTTGTTTTCCTTTTGATTTTGAGACAATTATGAGTAATTTAGTTACAAATAGTAGCACAATATTTAAGAATCATAAAATTGAAAAGCCAACGATAAAAATAGAAATAGGAAGATGCGAGGAAAAGTTTTATATAAAATACAGCGATAATGGACCAGGATTATGTGATGCTTTTAAAAAAGAACCTCAAAAGATATTAAAGTATGGCGCTACTGATCGAAGAAATGCAAACGGAGAGGTAATAGGTACAGGAATGGGACTTTGGATTGTTGATAGTATCATTCAGAATTATAAAGGACATATAGATTTGAAGAAAAATACTGAGAAAGAGACTGGTTTTTATATCGATTTATTTTTTGAAGGAAGGGAGAGTTGAGCGATGAAGATTGGTTATTTAGATGATGAATATGATATTTTGAAAAGTGCAACACGTAGTTTGAAGAAATACGGTATAGAAATTGTTGCCTTAAAGAATATTAATGATGTTACAGATATTACTTTGCTAACGGATGCTATTATCAATAATTCATTAGAATGTTTATTGGTAGACTATGATTTGATGAAATTAGAATCAAAAGTATATGGGACACAAATTATAAAGGATGTTAATGAGTTTTTGCCTGATTTTACCTGTTTTTTATTGACTAATTTCACAGAGCAGGGAATCAATGAAAAAATTGTTCAAAAAGTATTTGTTCAGGATAAAGCTATATTTGCGGAAGAGGACGCTTCGCCGGAATTTATAAATTTTGTTAATAGAATCAAAAACAGTATTGAGTGTTTTCAGAAACGATTGGAGGTAACAAAGACTGAATATAATAAGTTGTTTGAAAAGAAAAAAGAAAAGCAGATTTCAGCGAGCGAAGATGAACGATTTATATATCTGTATAAAGTTCTTTCAGCATATGAACTAGTAGATAAAATGCCGGATGTTTTGGTTAGAAGCAGTACCCAAGACACATTAGAAGATATGTTCCAAACGTTAAAAGAGTTTAAGAAGAGTCTACGAAGGGATTGATATTTTGTATAGAGTACATGGTGATAAAGTAATAAGAAGGAGAACTAATTATCGTAAGCAAAATAATATACAGAAATATACTAAAATTCTAAAACAAGATTTTGGAAATATGTGTGGATATTGCGGAAAAGATTTTGATATTGTTAAATGTCCATATCAAAAAGATCACTTAATTCCAGAGGATATTGCAAAAAAGGTGGGTAGATTGGATTTGTTAATAGATTATAACAATTTGGTTTATTCGTGTCGGGTTTGTAATCGTAACAAATGGCACAATTGGCCGTTTGACAATGTTGATAAGACCCATGATGATAAAGTGGGTTTTGTTGATCCGGCGACAGATGAATTTGATGAACATTTAAGACGAGATGAAACTGGTAGGATTGTGCCAAAAACCGATGTGGGAAATTATATGTACAATATTTTCAATTTTTCTAATAGATTGACAGATGTATGGTGGAAATTATCAGTTATCTTAAAAGAAATCAATGAAATCGACCAGATGTTAGAAAAAGAAGATGATGTAGATGGATTAAAGCAATATTGGATATTACATAGGCAATACGATAGTTTTCTTGAAAGCTTGAAAGCGGTAAATGAAAGTATTTGATTGACAACAAGAGTGAAAGTAAGGGTGATTTTACGAATAATAACCTCAGAGAAGCAGAAAAAGATCATATTTCACATTGGAATACAAACGCGAAACAGCATTTTGAAGATGGTGATTATGAATGGATATGTAGTTTGATTAATGAAAGTTCCGAATTAAAGTCATGTCATCGGATTTTTGAAATCGGTTGTGGGGGAGGATATTCTACATTGATGTTTGCAATAAAAGATTTTCCGGTTGAGTATATGGATATAAATGAAGTGGCGATAAGTAGTACAAAAAATTGCTTGAGGAATAAGGTTATGATGTTAATAATATAGATACTAATTTAGATAAGGGTTCTACCGCAGATGTTTGTTTGTGGAAAGTGGATTTGATTCACCATTTTTATGAAGTACCAAAAGCAATCATAGCGCCAGAAGAGTATCCCATTGATTTGATTGTTTTGTGCTATCCAGGAGGACAACTTACTACTGACATAACAAAACAGGAGTATAATTATCTTGTGTGTGGTGGGTTTACTGAGGAAGAAATTTGCTCTAATTATAACATGGGAAATGTTGGGCTTTTACATAAATGGGCTATGATATATAGTGCATGTGGTTTGAATCAATTGGTCGAAAAAACATTATTAATTGTTGAGAGAGGAGAATGAATAGAAGTCAAGAATTGTTTACAGCAAATTCAAAATGATACAGGAAATAGAAAAGTTTTTGAAAATTATAAAGTGATTCGTAATGCTCCTGAGGGTGGTATAAAAATCAGCACCTTAAATGGTACAGATGACGAGCAATATTAGGGAGTAGAGTTAGGTTATCCATGTTAAGTCAGTGGATGGCTCGCTTGAGCCATCCGTTTGTAGCTATATGGGGCAATGCGTTTAAAAAAGGGTTCAAACTATCCTCCGCATCCACCCATGCTTGCATTTCACCATCCAGAGCAAGTCGTGCATATTCCAGCGGATTATCAATCACCAGAGCATTCAGGCACCGTTAGAAAATAGGAATAGTCCGTAACCTGGATTCTGCTTGCTTGCAATCAATCTGGATGCTGTAGCCGTTGTAGTGGTTAATGTCGCTGCTGTTGCGAACCGGGTTATATTCTGTATATATCAATTTCGTTGTTATAAGTCTTTTCGTTTGAGTTGGAGGTAAAAGACCATGGGCTTATTTTGTACTTGAAAACTTTCATAATAGTTATAATAACAAGATGTACCATTTTATAAAAAATTATCAGAAATATTCAGAACAATAAAAGTTGAGATATTGACAGTTGTGTTGCTGCTATCATTGAGTAATAAAATATTCTTAAAGTATCAACAGACTTAATTGGCTCAGTCCTTTGTTTACAATGGGCTGAGTCTTTTTATGGTGTGTTTAGCGACACAAATTGCTTTAAAAACCTCTGTTAGTATCTAGTATATGGTTCAGTATCTCTATAAGCAGATGGTTAAAATGCTCAAATGTTTTAAGTTTGTTAGAATTTGTAGTTTTTACTAGACTGAATATAATCGCATAGTGTTATATACTGATATCCATTTGTTACACATACTCCAATGAGGTCTCTCGGGAATTCAGTTTCACTCAGATATATCTGTTCCTTTAACAATCTAAACCAGCAATAATATTGATCTTTGAAAATGTTGTTCTCGACAAGCTAATCATTGGTTTTAATGTCGCTATTTCTACATTCCCTGACAATAGTGGACCATGTTTCTAATTGTTTTCTTTTTCTACAAGTCATGCATCCATAAACTACCCCCCTTAAAATTAGGTGGACTTATCGAATGGGTTTTCAACTTTTTTCAGTAAGAATATCTCTAAAAATGTGAGTTTATGAGAAGGTACCCATTATGGAGCGTTTACCTTGTGTGACAGGAAAACGGAGTTATATGTATTATAAATGTTAGATATATTTTGTCTAGCATTTGGGGGCACTTCACAATTTTATCTGGTCTTTTTTATTTTATATTGAAGTATCTGGTTATACTAGAAACTTTCTGGTACAAGATGCCCTTGCTACTAGGACAATGTACTAGGTGATTTATTGTCAAAATTTGGTAAAATAATAATAGAATTTGAGGAGAGAATAAAAAACAGAGAAAAGACTTGTTTTGGTTTGCGCTTGGTGAAATGGTGATAATAATTGAATTACATAGATTGGATTGTTAGTTTGATTCAAAAGGTGACATTTCCTGTTTTTAATAAAAGTGACTAGATATGAGGTGATAAGTTATGTACGACAAGGTAGGTTGTGGAGAAAGATTGAAAAGTCTTAGGAACAACAAAGGAAAAACACAGAAAGAGGTAGCAAATGAGGTAGGGATTTCTGCTGATACCATACGAAAATTAGAGCAGGGTAAACGGACACCATCAGTTGGTGTGGTAGATTTATTGGCTGATTATTATGGCGTGACTGCTGACTATGTAATATCAGGAATCAATCGGCAAAATACTGAGTACAATGAAAAACTGAGGGGTATTTCCAAGGATAAAAGGGCAAAAGTAGAAATGATTATTGAGGAAATTAAGGAGTTGATTAGATGATGGTGGTACAAGACGCTGGTTTGTAGGACAATGAGATAGGTGATATTTATAATTTTGTGTGATAATATTTATTTAGAACAGTATTAGAATTATGAGATGTGGAGAAAAGGCATGAGTGGCAATATGTTTTTATCGAATAAAACTAAAAAAATGTTAGAAAAAGATCTTGAAAAGAGAAGCAAGATTGAAAAATTATATGCAGAAATCAACGCTAAAATAAAACATGATATGGATGAAGTGTATAAGGAACTAGATACAGAAACAATGTTTAAGATTTTTAACCATATTCAAGAACATGGAAATGAAAAACAAAAAGAAGCACTTGAGTTAATACAAGAAAGGTATAATAAAAAAATGACGGACGGAGGTGGCTTGTTGATAGAGGATACCCTTAATCTAGCTGATTGGTATGACATAATGTGTAGATATCATGAAAATGATGAGTACTTAGGTAGATAATAAATTAATTATGGAAAAATAAAGGGTTGATGAAAATGAAATATATTATTTTAAATAAAAATAAAAATTCAAAAAAAATAAAAACACTGATTAAAAAACTAAATTTAAGTAAATGTATAGAAAACAAAAGAACAACAATTTGGCAAAATGGGGATATACAGATTAGTATAGATAAATCCATAATAAGAATTTTGATTTACAGTATTAATGATGTAGAAGATTATTCAAAAAAGATATTATGTGGTAAATAGAGGTACAGTGACATGGATAAAAAACTA
>JAZPXZ010000021.1:0-24627 GCA_045543915.1 Wujia sp. | reverse complement strand
TCTTCAATTCGATGACTAGATGGAATACCATAAAATTTTGCCAAATATCTATAACTACCTTCTCCATTGAGATAGGACATGACAACTTTTTTCTTAAATTCATAGTTATATTTAGCCATAAAAATACCGACCTCCAATCGTGAGATTCTTTGTTCTAACTTTTGGGGGTCGGTACAGCTATTGGCTCTTTTTGTTTAAATATTTTCACCTATTTTGGTTACTCCAACATATATTTGGGATATTTTATACCAGGTTGGATAGTCGACTATACCAGATTCCGGAAGGTCAAAAACCTGTTGAAATGTTCTAACTGCATTTGCAGTATTGTTTCCAAAGATTCCATCTACTTCAACTGTTGGAATGGCAGGGTAGTTAAGGGCAATTCGGTTAAGCTGCTCTTGGATGGTAATGACAGGCTCACCAGTTGAACCGATGGTGAGATTGTATCCAGGAAAGGATGCAGGAATGCCAGATATTATTTCGGCTGTATTGATATAAATGCTGTCACCATAGTAGTATCTAAGGATTTGAATAGCAGATAAACCGTCGTCACCTAATTGCTTTGAACCCCATTGGGTCATCCAGTTAGGACAGCTTACACGCTTTCCGTCACAGTATTGGGTGAGAATTGGCTGCTTCACATTTGGTCTGGATAGAAAGCTGCCATATAATTCGTCTGCAATTTGGGATATTCGCTTATAAATGGTTTTGTTATAAGTCCATTTGTGGTCATAGGCTGTGGAGGATGTAATGGTAAAGTCGAAGCCTTTGTTTCTGTACCACTCTGTGTAAACCCTGTTTAGTGTAAATGACATTATAGCAAGGATGTTTGCCCGTATAGTTTCCTCAGGCCAGGTGGCGTAGATTTCACAACTGGCTACATTTTTTATGTAGTCTATATAAGGAACATAATAATTGACTGCCGTATCATCAGATGGTACACCATCATGAACAACTATGGTTTCAGGAACAACTACACGGTTTAAGACGATTTCTCCGGAGGAGTTTGTGTCCTTTATCTCTGATTCTGCTATCTTGGGTGGAAAAAATTCCCATAAGGTATGTCCTGGAATAATTATGGGGTTATATATTGGGGATGGGAGACTAGGGTTAAGGGCAACTCGTTGGGTGGCAGCTTCGCCAGCAAAAATCTGGATATTTGTAACAATTTCATCGTCATAATCAGGAGCGAAAACCTTAATGTTATATTCTGAGTATGGTTGATTTTCAGAGGGAGACATACTGAATTCACGAGGAGGGGCCTCTAAATCTACAGAAGTAGTGTTACCGCTGGAATCAGTATTAAGCTCCTGGAGAATAATATCCGGTTCTCCGGAATTAGCAATTTCTATTCTTGCATTTGGAATTGGCGTAAATCCGGAGGTGGTTACTACTGATATTTTAAGGGAACCAAGGTTGGAACCTTGAAGATTAGTGTTGTTATCCATACATACATTTTCCTTAAAAAGGCTTTGATTAAGTATATTTTAATTGTGATAAAATAATGATTAAAAAATAATTAATTATGTCAAGAAAAAATGCTTGACATAGAATAGAGGTTGTTATATTATACTAGAGGTGTGTAAAGGGAAAAGACTTTACGGTTTGTATGGGTGGTGTTGTTATGGAGAAGATAGTAAGACAGTCCTTGCTGTATGATTTCTACGGTGAGTTGCTGACAGACCATCAAAAAAGTATATACGAAGAAGTTGTTATGAATGATATGTCATATTCTGAGATTGGAAGAATATATGGAATCTCCAGACAAGGGGCATATGATTTGATTAAGAGATGTGATAAGATATTAGAGGACTATGAGGCAAAGCTCAGGTTGGTTGAGAAGTTTGTCAGTGCCAGAGAACGAATTGCCACAGTAAAGAATATTATTCTTAAGCTAAAGTCTGATAATAAGGATGAAGAACTAATAGATATTATAGAAGAGATAGATATAGAGACAGCCAAGATATTAGAGGAGTTTTAGTATCTTAACAGTTAATGGGGGATATACATGGCTTTTGATAGTTTAACAGACAAATTGCAGAATGTATTCAAGAAGCTTAAATCTAAGGGTATGCTTACTGAGGCCGATGTTAAGGAGGCTATGAAGGAGGTTAAGCGTGCGCTGCTTGAGGCAGATGTAAACTTTAAGGTTGTTAAGCAGTTTATTAATTCCGTAAGCGAGAGAGCTGTTGGTGAGGAGGTTCTTAAGGGGCTAAATCCAGGACAGATGGTTATAAAGATTGTTAAGGAAGAGATGGATAAGCTGATGGGTTCTGAAACCACAGAGCTTAAGCTTCTTCCTTCCAATGAAGTCACAGTTATTATGATGTGTGGTCTTCAGGGTGCAGGTAAGACAACAACAGTTGCAAAGCTTGCAGGCAAGTTTAAGAATAAGGGTAAGAAGCCACTTCTTGTAGCCTGTGATATATATAGACCTGCAGCTATTAAGCAGCTTGAGATTAACGGAGAGAAGGTTGGCGTTCCTGTATTTACTATGGGTGACGGACATAAGCCGGTCAATATAGCTAAGGCGGCTATTGAGCATGCTTCTAAGAATGGAATTAATCTTGTATTTATAGATACAGCAGATCGTCTTCATGTAGATGAGGATATGATGGCTGAGCTTCAGGAGATTAAGGCAAATGTAGCTGTAACCTACACATTACTTACAGTTGATGCCATGACAGGTCAGGACGCCGTAAATGTTGCAACTACATTTAATGATAAGATTGGTATCGATGGTGTTGTACTTACAAAGCTTGATGGTGATACAAGAGGTGGTGCTGCACTTTCTATAAAAGCCGTAACAGGCAAGCCTATACTTTATGCAGGTATGGGAGAGAAGCTTGAGGATTTAGAGCAATTCCATCCATCCCGTATGGCAAGTAGAATTCTTGGTATGGGTGATGTGGAGAGCCTTATTGAGAAGGCGCAGAGTGCTATCGATGAGGAGAAGGCTAAGGAGATGGAGCAGAAGATGCGTAAGGCATCCTTTGACTTCAATGATTTCCTTGAGCAGATGGAGCAGATGGAGAAGATGGGTGGCATAAGCGATATGCTCAGTATGTTACCAGGCTTTAGTTCTAATAAGCAGCTTAAGAATGTTGAGATAGATGATGATGCTATGAAGATGCCTAAGGCAATTATTCAGTCTATGACTAAGAAGGAGAGAAGTAATCCTGATATTATCAATCCTAGTCGTAAGAAGAGAATTGCTGATGGCGCAGGTGTTCAGATAGCAGATGTTAACAGACTTCTTAAGCAGTTCGAGCAGTCCAAGAAGATGATGAAGCAGATGTCTGGAATGTTCGGTGGTAAGAAAAGAGGAGGCTTTAAGCTTCCATTTGGATTTTGATAATAGGTTCACTATTATATAGATAAGAATTTTAAGGAGGTGAAAATGACATGGCAGTTAAGATCAGATTAAGAAGAATGGGATATAAGAAGCATCCTTTTTATAGAGTAATCGTTGCTGACTCTAGATCACCTAGAGATGGTAGATTCATCGATGAGATAGGTACTTACGACCCAAATCAGGAGCCAGCTGCAGTTTCAATTGATGCAGATGCAGCTAAGAAGTGGCTTGCAAATGGTGCTCAGCCAACTGACACAGTTGCTAAGTTATTTAAGCAGGCAGGTATCGAGAAGTAAGACTAGGGAGGTGCTGGTAATGAAAGAATTAGTCGAAATTATTGCAAAATCCCTCGTTGATTGCCCTGATGAAGTTGTTGTAAATGAGACAATCGAGGAAGATACTATTACAATTGAACTTAAGGTTGCACCAGATGATATGGGTAAGGTAATCGGCAAGCAGGGCCGTATTGCCAAGTCTATTCGTACTGTTGTTAAGGCAGCAGCGTCAAAGGGTGACAAAAAGGTAATTGTAGACATTAAATAATTCTAGAATTCCCCGGTTTTATAATCGGGGAATTGTTATTTTTACGAAACTAAAAGGAGTTATGAATGGAAGATTTTTTCAGAATCGGTGTAATTACATCCACACATGGTTTAAAGGGAGAGGTTAAGGTTTTCCCAACTACAGATGATGTAAACAGATTTAAGAAGCTTAAGAAATGTATCCTTAGAACACCTAAGGGCGACATTGAAGTGGAGAAAAACAGCTGTAAATTTTTTAAGAATATGGTTATCCTGTCCTTTAAGGAATTTAAGGATATTAATGAGATAGTGAAGTATAAAAACTGTGAGCTTTATGTTACCAGAGAGGATGCTATGCCTCTTGATGAGGATGAGTTCTACATTGCTGATGTAATTGGTATGGAGGTTTATGAAGATGATAATAAGCTAGGTGAGCTAGAGGATGTTCTACAAACCGGTGCCAATGAGGTGTTTAGCGTTAGATTAACCGATGGCAAGGAGTTACTTATTCCTGTTATAAAGCAATGCGTACTTAACATAGATTACGAAGCAAGAAAAGTAATGGTTAAGCTGATGAAGGGAATGCTTGATTAATGAGATTTCATATAATGACATTATTTCCGGAGATGATATTAAATGGTTTGAATGAAAGCATTACCGGAAGAGCAATTGAAAAAGGATTATTCTCTGTAAATGCAGTTAATATGAGAGATTTTGCTAATAATAAGTACAAGCATGTGGATGATTATACCTATGGCGGTGGAGCCGGCATGCTTATACAGCCGGGTCCTGTATACGATACCTATCAGTATATCAAAGAAGGCCTAGTTAAAGAACACAAGGTGTCACCTGACAAAAGGCTTAGAGTTGTATATATGACACCAACGGGAACTCCATTTAACCAAAGCATGGCTGAGGAATTTGCCAAGGAAGAGGATTTGGTGATTTTATGTGGTCATTACGAGGGTATAGACGAGCGAGTTTTAGAGGAAATTGTTACAGATAATGTATCTATAGGGGATTTTGTTTTAACAGGAGGAGAGCTTCCTGCTATGATGATTGTAGATGCGGTGTCTAGACTTATTCCTGGAGTTTTAGGATGTGATGAAAGTGCAGTGTACGAATCATTTTACGATGGCTTATTAGAGTATCCACAGTATACAAGACCACCGGTGTTCATGGGCAAAGCGGTTCCTGAGGTTCTTACCAGTGGACATCACCAGAATATTGAATATTGGCGACTAGAGCAGTCTTTAATAAGAACCAGGGAGCGAAGACCTGATTTGTTTGAAAAATATATGGCTGAGAATAAGGCTAAGCTTGATAAACTGATAAAAAAGGGCAAAATCAATATTTAAGGTTATTCTTGTCTAATGCTACAAAATGTAGTATAATACTAGCAGTAATTATTTCTTAAGGAGAATGCATATGAAGAAAAAATTATTCGTTGTTTTGACAGGAATTGTTATGGCTTTATCTTTGGTTGCTTGTGGAAAGGATAAGGAAGCAACTGAAGCGGTGGAGGAAACTAATGCTGTTCAGGAAGATTTGGTCGAATTTATCAATGTTGAGCTTCCGGGTATAGCAGCAGATAAGGATAATGCATTGACTATTTATAACTCATATTTTACTGGTTCTGACATAGATAATGCAGCCCTTGTTGCCGACCTTAAAAATAATGCCATACCAAGCATGGAAACATATATATCTAATTTAAGTGCAATTGAGACGAAGACTACTGAGGTGGCTGAGGTTAAGCAACTATATCTTATGGGAATTCAGAAGCAGTATGAGGCGATGAAGATGGTTGTGAACGCTATAGAGAACGAGATGCCGGATTATCTTGTTCAGGCAGAGGCTCTTATAGTTGAAGCTCAGATTTATATGACTGATTACGAAACCAAGGTGGTAGAGATTGCTAATAGCAATCAGATTACAATTAATAGTGAGACTATTTCTTCGGGAACTGTGGAGGAAACCACTACAGAATAGGTATGAGATGATTAGGCGACAACAGTTTTTGTTGTCGCTTTTGTATTATATGAATAAAGTAGGGATAACCTACCGGATAAAAAAGGGATTAGGTGATAGAGATGGATAAATTAGTTATTGATGGATATTGCTTTAATAGCAGTGCAGATGCAAAGCTTGCCCAGAAGGAAAAGAATGCCATAGTGAAGCTTCAGGATACTATTGACATTTCCAATACCAATAGTGTTTTAGAAACCTATAATAAGCTAGTAGCTAAGAATTATTTTTCTACGCCGGTTGGCTTTACATTTCTACATGAGATGAGGGACTATTTAAAACAGTTTTATGATGAGAATGAATTGAAGCCCATAACTGTGCCTGATAGAAGAACAAAAAATGAGGCTGGACAGCTGGAGGTAATGAAGTATAACCAGATTGAAAAGCTTAAGACAGAGAATGAGAAGCTGAATAATATTAAGAGTAAGCTTACTGTTGCTGTGGTAGCCATGATAATCATTATTGTTGGCATGGTACTTATTGTTGTAACTAATGATAATTTGGGCTATTTTAATGCAGAAGAAAAGGTACTAAACAAATATGCTGCATGGCAGGAGAGACTTGAAAACTGGGAGGAAGAGCTTATTCGTAGAGAAGAGGAGCTTCTAGGTAAGTAAATTGTATAAAGTGGGTTTTATTTCACAAATTAAACATAATAATTGGTTATAATTCATTTAGTAAAATTTGTATAAGCTACCAGAGGTGTTGGAGGTAAGTATGGATAATTTGAAAATATTAGTGGTAGATGATGAGAGTAGAATGAGAAAGCTGGTAAAGGACTTTCTCGTTAAAAGTGGATACACTGTAATTGAAGCAGCTGACGGAGAGGAAGCTGTTGATAAGTTTATGTCAGACAAGGATATAGCTCTTATTATCATGGATGTAATGATGCCTAAGCTTGATGGCTATGAGGCGGCAGCCGAGATAAGAAAGCTTTCAGCTATTCCTATAATTATGCTGACTGCAAAAAGTAGTGAAAAGGATGAGCTTAAGGGCTTTGAGATAGGTGTTGACGAGTATATTACAAAACCATTTAGTCCTAAAATACTTGTGGCAAGAGTGGGTGCTGTTCTTAAGAGAAGTAATGTATCAGGCGAAGAGCAGAAGCTTTCGGTTGGTGGTATAGATATGGATATTGCGGCGCATGAGGTTATGGTGGATGGACAGCTGGTGGAATTAAGCTACAAGGAGTTTGAACTTTTGAATTACTTTATGGTGAATCTAGGGGTTGCACTATCCAGAGAGAAGATACTGAATAATGTGTGGAATTATGATTATTTTGGAGATGCAAGAACCATAGACACCCATGTAAAAAAGCTTAGAAGTAAGCTGGGAGCTAAGGGTGAGTATATTAAAACTATCTGGGGTATGGGCTACAAGTTTGAGGTTTAGTTAATGAAGGTTTCTATAAGGATGAAAATTACATTTATGGTAGTGTTTTTTGCCACGTTTGTCGTAACAGCTTCGTGGTTTATTTGTAATTTCCTTATAGAAGATATAATAACAGCCAATATTAAAAATAGTCTAAAAAGAACATATATCTCATGCAATAGCATATTTAGAAGTGTTGCTCCTTACAGTGACACCGGGGATTTATATGGGCAGATAGAGAATCCCTTAGAGGCCATAGTTATTATCTATGATCCTATGGAAAAACGACTTTTTTCTACCATCAATGACGAGAGTCAGATGATGGACAGTATGAGTCAAATAATTGATACGCTTAACAAGTCGCAAAGCGAAGTTAAGAATAGACCTGGAGAGTTTAGTATAATTAGAAGTCATGATGTATTAATGAATGCGGACTATTATGACCTGGTAGGCAAGCTGGATAATGGATATATAATTGTAATCAGAACACCTATAGCTCAGATTGAAAGCTTTGTCGCAATAGTCAATGATGTGTTTAATACTGTTGCTATTGGTCTTATTATCTTTGGCTCCATATTTATTCTGTTTTTCAGTAATATTTTCTCTCTGCCAATAAGGATTCTTAGCAGTAATGCTAAGAAGATGGCAAATCTGGATTTTAGTGTTAAGGCCCCAGTGGTTACCAAGGATGAGATAGGTGAGCTTGCTATGTCTATGAACACATTATCTGAGAAGCTTGAGAGGACTATTTCTGAGCTTAAAGCAGCCAATATTGAACTGGCTAGGGATGTGGAGGAAAAGACTCATATTGACGAGATGAGAAGGGAATTTTTGTCTCATGTATCTCATGAGCTAAAAACGCCTATAGCACTTATCCAGGGATATGCAGAGGGGCTAAAGGATAATCTTTGTGATGATGAGGAAAGCAGAGAGTTCTATACAGATGTTATTATTGATGAAGCAACCAAGATGAATACTATGGTTAAGAGACTGCTTACCCTTAATGAGATTGAGTTTGGTGGGATAAAGCTTAATATAGAGTGCTTTGAGTTGGTTGGCTTTATCAAAGAAATTATTTCTGCAAAAAGCCTGCTCTTGGGAGATTCCGGTGCCGAAATAATTTTCCGTGAGGAAGGACCTGTCAATGTTTGGGCTGATGAGTATATGATAGAGGAGGTATTTATCAACTATTTGGTAAATGCGATTCACTATGTAAAACCAGAGGGTGAAATACGAGTTTATTTTGAAAAATATCAAAATCTTGTGAGAGTAAATGTATTTAATCAGGGTGAAAATATATCTGACGAGGATATATCCAAGATTTATGATAAGTTTTATAAGGCTGATAAGGCCAGGACAAGAGAATATGGAGGCAATGGAATTGGTCTTTCCATAGTGGCTGTAACCATGACTGCTCATGGCAAAGCCTATGGAGTATACAATGTTCCTGACGGAGTTGTATTTTATTTTGATTTGGATGCTAATTTGCCTTGATGATAATCGAATTTAGTGGTAAAATTACTATGTGACTATGTGGTTAGATGGAGGATATCCATGAAGAGGATAAAACTAATATGCAGTATAGTGATTTTATCACTTTTTGCTGTTGGATGTACTAAGACAATTGAACTTACAGATCAGGAAAGTAAGCTGGTGGCTGAGTATGCTGCAGAGCTACTTCTCAAGTATGATAGGAATAACGATTCAAAATATTATACTGATGAGTATTCCGATATAGATCCATATTCGACAACAGAGTATGTAACCACAGAAGCTCCTACTACGGAGGAGGTTACCGCGGAGGTAACCACAGAAGAGGTGGTTGATCCTGCAACTGAGGCTATAGCTGATGGGGAAAACGGTGTAACAGGCGATGATAGCCATGGTACTGATACCGATCTGGAGTCTGAGGGTGTGGTTAACTCTAATGTTGACACAACTGAGGATGTATCAGGAATTGTAGCTGATGCGGATAAGACATACGATTTGGCTGCATTTATGGAAGAGGATAATGTACATATAAGATATGATTATTATATGGTGCTGGATGAATACCCTTCCTATGACAGAGAAGGTGTATTTATTACCATCGAGGCTCCAATGGGCTATAAGCTGTTGGTTTTAAAATTCAAGATTGAGAATAAAACCAACGAGGATCAGCAATTAGATTTATATAGCAAGGATGTGGAGTACAGAATTATAGTGGATGATAGTAAGAGCGCAAAGCAGATGCTGACCATACTTATGGATGACCTGTATACCTACGAGGGTACAGTTGCAGCTAGTATGTATAACGAGGCAGTGCTTCTGTTCCAGGTATCTGATGAGATAGCTCTTAATATACAGGACTTAAAGCTTAAGGCAACATATAATGGCCAGGATGTCATTATTTCATTACAATAGATGAGGAGGTAGAATATATGGACAATAATATTTTATTAGAAAGTGGAAGTAACGAGCTTGAGGTACTTGAGTTTGTAATTAACGGTAATCATTATGGAATTAATGTTGAGAAGGTAAGAGAGATTCTTACTTATCAGGAGATTACTCCGGTACCTAATTCCCATCCATGTATTGAGGGTATATTTATGCCTAGAGGAGAGATTATCACAGTTATTGATTTGTTCATGGCATTGGGATTCTCTAATGACAACAAACAGAACAACTTCCTTATCGTAACAAACTTTAACAACCTGAATATTGCATTTGATGTGCAGACTGTTCTTGGTATTCACAGAGTATCATGGAAGGAGGTTGTTAAGCCGGATGCAACAGTAAGTGGTCCAGGTGTTGGAATTGCAACAGGTATAATTAAGAATAGAGATAACCTTCTTATTATTCTTGATTTCGAGAGAATTGTGGAGGGAATTTGTCCTGAGACAAGTCTTAAGGTTTCACAGGTAGAGGGTCTGGAATCCAGAGAGAGAAATGAGATTCCAATACTTATAGCTGAGGACTCGATGATGCTTTGTCAGCTTATTAAGGATTCTCTTAATAGAGCAGGATACACTAAGCTTACCATTAAGAATAATGGACAGGAGGCATGGGACTATCTTTGCGAGCTTAAGAGAAAGAACGGTGTTGAGTACGGCGCTAAGTGTATTATCACCGATATTGAGATGCCTCAGATGGACGGACATAGATTGCTTAAGCTGATAAGAGATACTGAAGGCTTAAAACATATACCGGTAGTTATATTCTCGTCACTTATTAATGAGGATATGAAGCGTAAGGGAGAGCTTTTAGGAGCTAATGCCCAGATGACTAAGCCGGAGATTGGAAAGCTTGTTAAGATTCTTGATGATCTTGTTGCAAGTCAGATTTACGGATAAATGCAAATATTAACTATGCCGGTGGATGATCTACCGGCATAAGTGCGTTAAATAGCAAATGGTTTTTGATAGCCAAATTATAGATTTCTAGTGAAAAAACTTAAAAAAGGGGAGCTTGAATATGAAATTACAGGATGTAAATAAGACAAAAGATAATATTAAGGATATGTATAATACATATTTTTATGAGACCTTTAAAAGATTGGATTTTATTGCCCAGTCAGGCGAAGGCTCATATATTATTGCAGAAGATGGAAAGAAATATTTGGATTTTATGGCAGGTATAGCTGTTAACAGTACAGGACATTGTAACAAGAGAGTAGTTGAGGCTATTAAGGCACAGTGTGAGACTATGATTCATGCTTCAAACTACTGTTATACAGTACCACAGGTTATGTTAGCAGAGCTTATCTGTAAGAATATCGGTATGGAGAAGATATATTTCCAGAATTCAGGTGCAGAGGCTAATGAGGCTATGATTAAGCTGGCTAGAAAGTATGGTAAGGATAATTATGGTCCAAATCGTTATAAGATAGTTACAGCTTCTAACAGCTTCCATGGAAGAACCCTGGCTACCCTTGCTGCAACAGGTCAGCCTGGAACACCTATACAGAACAATTACGATCCATTTATTCCTGGATTTACATATGCAGAGTATAACAATCTTCAATCATTCATAGATGCCTGTGATGAGGACACCATAGCAGTTATGGTTGAGCCGGTACAGGGAGAAGGTGGAGTTATTCCTGCTACTAAGGAATTCCTTCAGGGACTTAGAAAGCTTTGTGATGAGAAGAATATGCTTCTTCTATTTGATGAGGTTCAGACAGGTTGGGGAAGAACAGGAGAGCTTATGGGCTTTATGACATATGATGTTAAGCCTGATTGTGTTAGTATGGCTAAGGCTATGGGCGGTGGAATGCCTATAGGTGCCATGTGTACTAGTGCAAAATTAGCACTTACCTTCGGACCTGGTGCTCACGGAAGTACATATGCAGGTAATCCTGTATGCTGTGCAGCTTCATATGCTCAGATTAGTGAGATAATAGAAGAAAATCTTTCTGGTAATGCTAAGGAAGTGGGTGCTTACTTTATGGAGAAGCTTAAGAGCATTCCTGATGTCAAAGAGGTTCGTGGTAAGGGTCTTATGATTGGAGTAGAGTTTAACTCTAATATAGCTAACGATGTAAAATATAATGCATCCGAAGAAGGACTTCTTATGACAGCTGTTCGTCCTGCGGTTATAAGATTTGTGCCACCCCTTAATGTGACCAAGGAGGATTGTGATAAGGCTTGTGAAATCCTTAATAAGGTAGTTTCTGAGCTTGTTTCATAATTTGTATCAATAGAGTATTTTTTGGCAAGAATAATCATAAATCTATTTGTTTTGAGGAGTAATTAAATGGACAGACAAAATGCATGGAAGACATATAACAAGAAACAGCTTGGAGAGGTAGACAAATTTTCTAAGGGTTATCTGGAGTTTCTTGATAAGGGTAAGACTGAGCGAGAGTGTGCGAAGGTTATCGTTAAGATGGCTAAGGAAGCAGGCTATGTGGATTTGGCTGATGTAATAAAGAACAAGAAGAAGCTTAAGAGTGGAGACAGGGTTTACTCTGTTTGTATGGATAAAACAGTTGCCCTATTTAACATAGGAACCAAGAAGCTTGAGAAGGGTATGAATATCTTAGGTGCCCATATTGATTCACCTAGAATGGATGTAAAGCAGAATCCATTATATGAGAATGGTGATTTTGCGTACCTTGATACACACTATTATGGTGGAATTAAGAAGTACCAGTGGGTAACGCTTCCTCTTGCCCTTCACGGAGTAGTAGTTAAGAAGGATGGAACAGTTGTAGATATAAATATCGGTGAGGATGACAAGGATCCGGTATTCTGTGTAACTGACCTGCTTATCCACCTTGCAGGAGAGCAGATGGAGAAGAAGGCAGCTAAGGTTATAGAGGGTGAGAATCTGGATGTATTGTTCGGTAGCCAGCCTGTTAAGGATAAGGATAAAGAGGCAGTAAAGGCTAATATACTAGCCCTTCTTAAGGATAAGTACGATATTGAGGAGGAAGACTTCCTTTCAGCAGAGATAGAGGTTGTTCCTGCTGGAAAGGCAAGATATGCAGGCCTTGATAAGAGTATGATTATGGCATATGGTCAGGACGATAGAGTGTGTGCATATACATCACTTATGGCTATGCTTGATGTGCAGGAGGTGGGCAAGACAACATGCTGTCTTCTTACAGACAAGGAGGAGATTGGAAGTGTTGGTGCTACCGGTATGCAGTCAAAGTTCTTTGAGAATTGTGTGGCTGAGGTTATGAATGCCATGGGTGAATTTAGTGAGCTTTCTCTTAGAAGATGTCTTGCTGCGTCTAGTATGCTGTCCTCGGATGTAAATGCAGCCTATGATCCACTTTTCGCCAGTGCATTTGAGAAGAATAATGCATCATATTTTGGAAGAGGTATGGTATTTAGCAAGTTTACCGGTTCTAGAGGAAAGTCAGGCTCTAATGATGCCAATGCTGAGTACATTGCCAGAATCAGGAAGATGATGGATGATGCTAAAATTTGTTACCAGACTGCAGAGCTGGGTAAGGTAGATGTAGGTGGCGGCGGAACCATTGCGTACATTTTATCGCTTTATGGTATGGAGGTTATAGATTGTGGTGTGGCTGTGCTTAATATGCACGCTCCATGGGAGATTACCTCTAAAGCGGATGTTTATGAAACATACAAGGGATATAAGGTATTCCTTAAGGAAGCTTAAACTAGTAATACAAAGAATCATTTTTAGGTGGATAAAACTTTATGAAGAAAAGAAGTATAGCTAATAGAATACTGGTAGTGGCTGTGGCACTTTTGATGGTGTGCCTTCTTGCTGTGCCACAGATTGATGCAAATGCCAAGGATTCCTTTGTTGCTTCCTATGTTCAAACCGTATATAACCAGAAGAGTGGTATAGGAAGTAATGAGGTAAATTGTATCTATCAGTCATCAACAGGCTATGTTTGGATTGGTACAGAGGGAGGACTTTATCGTTCCAATGGATCTATGTTTCAGACTGTTAATCTGTGGGATACAGACAGGGCTGATATTTATGCCATCAATTCTATAATTCAGGATACAGAAGGTAGAATGTGGATTGCCACAGATAATTACGGTCTGTTCTATATTGAGGATGGTAATAGTATTCATTTGCAGGATGAGTACTATGATGGAATTAAGGATATAGCTGATGTATGCCAAAATGAATCGGGAACGATTTTTGTGGCAGCAGCAAATGGCATATATACCTGTCAAAAGGATACTACAGGGACCATGAGGCTTTTCTCCTTCGCAGATAGAGCACAGGGCTACGACATTGTTGACTTGGAGGCACAGGGTAACCTGATTTGGGCTATAACTGGCAATAATGAGATATTAGTGTTTGATGAGTCTGGTCTAAAAAAGACCATCACTGTGGAACAGCTTACCAATGAGGATTTGACCTGTGTAGAGAATATGGCGGGAAATATTTATGTTGGAACATCAGGAAGAGCCGTTATAAAATATGCCGCATTAGATAAAACTGCAGAAACGCTTACAGCTAATGTAGATGGAATAAATAATATTATGATGGATTCCAATGGCTATTTGTGGATATGTGCTGATAATGGATTGGGTTATTTCAAGAAGTCAGATGAATTTATCAAGATTAATGATTGTGAGATAGACAGCTATTTGTCAGATATGATTCAGGATTACGAGGGTAATTATTGGGTTGCATCAGACAGAATGGGAGTGCTTCTACTTAGCAAGAGTAAATTTACGGATTTTAATATGTCTGTTGGTATGTCTGAGAATATTGTAAATACAGTATATACCTACAGGAATCAAAAATATATAGGAACTGACGATGGCCTCATTATATATGACACAGCCTACGAAAGAGTTACCAATGAGCTTACGGATTATCTGTCAGGTGCCAGCGTAAGACATATTACAAAGGATGATGCAGGTACTCTGTGGATAAGTACAGGAAGAATATATGGTGTAGTTAAGGTTGCTTCAGACGGTACAATTTCTAATTATGCTAGAAATTCCGGTTTGCCAAGTATCTATATTAATGCAACACTTCCTATGAAGGATGGTAAGGTGGCGGTTGCTACAGAGGAGGGTGTTGCCATAATAGATCATGAGGGTAAGGTGCTTAAGACCTATGGTCGTGAACAGGGCATATATAACAACAATATCCTATGCCTGTATCAGGATAAGGCTGGTCTATTGTATGCCGGTACTGATGAAGGTGGAATATATGTAATTGATACAACCTATGATGAGATTACAAATTACACAACTGAGCATGGACTTAATTCAAATGTTGTAACCTCTATAGATGAAGGTGAACAGGGGCTTTGGATTGCCACAGATAATGGTCTTTGTTTTTATAAGGATTCCTTTAGAGCAATAAGTAATGTGGAGTATACTAATAGTATATATGATATTGTAATTCATGATGGTGTTATGTGGATTGTGGGCTCCAGAGGAGTTCTTAGAACCACAGAGGACGAACTTTTAGGAAGTAAAGGAATTGCAGGTAGATATTACGATACCAATGATGGATTGACTAAAACAATCAATACAACCGGTAATATGTATATTGATAAGGATGGAAAGCTATTTATATGCTGTAATGATGGTATCTGTACCTTGGATACAACCAATATTCCTTACAATCTTGTGGCTCCAAGAATAAAAGTAACAGCTATTTCTCTAGATGGTGATACATATGAGTTTGACGATTTGGAGGATGGCCTAAAGGTCAAGAACGATGTTTCGAGAATAACCATAGATTTCGCAGTGTTTAGCTTCTCTAATAGAAGCAACATACAGGTTCAGTACTCTCTAAAGGGCTTTGATGAGGAGCCTATTGTCTTAAATGGTACAGACACTATGCAGGCTGTATATACCAATTTGGATGGTGGAGTTTATGAATTTGAGGTAAGTGCATATAATAGCGATGGAACACCTTCGGAGGCGCCTATTTCCTTTGTTATAGAGAAGGAAAATAAGCTCACAGAAAGTCCTGTGGCTAAGATAGGTATCATATTCCTGATTGTTACTGTGACTATTATAATAATAGTAGCAGTGTTTGTTGTTCGAAAACTTATCCGGAGTAAGGATAGTGCCTTAGAGAAGCTTTCTAAGGAGCATGAGGAGGCGGTTAAGTCAAGTAGTGCTAAGAATGACTACCTGGCTAATATGAGTAATGAGATTAAGACACCTATTAATGCTATGATGGCTAAGGCAGGAGAGCTTGCTGATATACCAAAGGACCACGAGGCATATAATGAGAATATTCAAAGTATTCAGGAAATAGGTCGAAATGTTATTAACAAGGTAGACGATATTATCGTTCTGGCAAAGCTAGAAGCAGGCAAATACGAAGCAGTTGAAAAGGCATACTCAGTAACAACGCTGATGTATGATTTGTCAGAGCTGGTTATAGAGCTTATAGGAGATAAGTCAGTAAAATTCTTCGTGGAAATTGGAGAAAATGTACACGATAACCTGGTTGGTGACAAGCATAAGATTAAAGATATACTTAAAAGATTACTTACAAATGCGGTTAGATACACCAAGGAAGGCTCAATTACACTTTCTGTTGACTGTTATGAGTATCCGGATAAGGCACACCTTGATAGGGTAAATGTTGCATTTACAGTGTCGGACACTGGAATCGGTATTCAGGAGGACAGACTGGAGAATATCTTCCAGGTGTACAATATAGCTGACAATAAGAGAAATAGCCCATATTCAACAAATGGTGTAGGACTTGCTATTGCAAAGGGCTTTGCTGAGCTTATTAACGCAGATTTAGAGGTTGAAAGTGTGTATGGTGCAGGCTCAACATTTACACTTTCTCTGGACCAGACGCTGGCTGATAATGTATCCACGAATCAGATGATTTCACGAGTTGAGGAAACTGTATCTAAAGAGGTTGCTGATAGCCTATGGCTTCCAGATGTACAGGTGCTTCTTGTGGATGATGAGGAGGTTAGCAGACAGGTTGCAATTAAAACCCTAAGTGAGTTTGATATGAAGATAGATGTTGCCACCTCAGGTGTTGCAGCTATCGACATGATTATGAATAAGCAGTACAATGTAATTTTTATGGACTTGACTATGCCGATTATGACCGGTGTGGAAACCATGAAGGAGATAAGAGAGCTTGATGGAACGGAATATATGATGCTTCCAATTATAGCTATGGACACAGATGCTATTGAGGAGCACGGTCAAAGCCTTATAGAAGAGGGCTTTACTGACAGTGTAGTTAAACCACTAGAGCTTAGACGAGTTGCAGCTATCCTAAAGGACTGTCTTCCAGAGGATTTAATTAAGGAGAAGAGCAGCGAGACTGAGCAGCATATTGACAATTCCAGATATAAGGATGGATTGGTAAAGCTTAAGGATACTATAGAAATAGAATATGCCATCGAAAAAATAGGTGGAAATATTGATATGTATAACAAGCTTGTCACCACCTTCTATAATCATAATACAATAGTTATAGACGAGCTTTATGACAAGATAGATAAGGATGCCAGAGGCTTTAAGACAAGGATACATTCTCTTAGAACAAATTCTATTAACATAGGTGCCTTAGAGCTTGCGAAAAAGGCAGCAACCTTAGAGGCAGCAGTAAATATTAATAACAAGGAATATGTTAAAGATAATTTAGGTGACCTTCTCAGTGAGCTTAGAGAAACCCTTGAGAATATTAACGAGTATCTCTCCTTTATCAATGAGGTGTCTGATATGACAGATGAGGAGTATGAGAAGAAATACAAGGGTGGTATAGATGAGGAAGAGCTTTCTGTAGATTATAGTCAGATTCCAGCCAATGGAATATTTGGAGAGCTTGAAGCTATGAGGAATAGCGCATTGGCAGAGGACTTTACAGAGGTTAATAACGCAATGAATAGACTCTTATCCTACGAGTATGAGGGAGAGGATAAGGAATTTATGGATGCTCTCTTTGATGTGGTAAGCTCTGGAGACAAGGATGCTGTGGTAGAACTGGTTGATACCTATATGGCACTTAAAATGTAATATGTAGTATGGTGAAAACCAAATGCTTCAGGGAGAGGGGAACCTCTCCTTAAGCTGAATATGGGGGTATATTGTATGGATATTAATAAGGTACTATTTGAGTATGATGGGATGTTTGGTAGAAATAGCTTAGAGGAGATAGAGGAATTCCTGGTTGAGAATATGGATAAGGCCAAGGATGAGGGTGATGAGTCAAGCCAGTTCACACTGCTTAATGAGATAATAGGCTTTTGCAGAGATACAACTCAAAGGGATAAAGGAATAAGGTATTGCCAGGAGCTTAAAGAACTTATGAGCAAGATGGGAATTGCTGGTACATTTGAGTATGCCACAGCGCAGCTTAATATAGGTAATGCTTACCGTGCTTTTGGTTGCTCTGATGAGTCTATGGAGTGTTATAAGGAAACCTTGGAAATATATAAAGCTAAGCTTGATGAAAATGATTTTGGTTATGCAAATCTATATAATAACTGGGCGCTTTTGTATCAGGAGATGGGAGACTTTGAGAGTGCCAGAGATTGCCTGTACAAGGCACTTAAGGTGGTGGATACTTATGAGGAGGCTGAGGTTCAGCAGGCAATAACCAGAACAAATCTTGGAAGTAGCTTGGTTGCCATAGGAACTAAGGAAAGCTGCGATGAGGCAGAGAGGCTTTTGCTACGGGCGTTATCAATATTTGAGAGAGATGGTGGAAGAGATTTTCATTACAATGCTACATTGGTTGCTATGGGAGATCTTATGTGTAAAAAGAGATGCTATTTTGAGGCAGTTGATTTTTACGAAAGAGGATTGATTGAGTTAGAAAAGCATGTTGGAAGAAATGAAAATTATGACAGAGTTAAGAAAAAGCTTGAGTATGCCATAAAGAAGTATGAGGATAGAGAAACAGAGTCTATGCTTATGAAGGATATGGTTGCACAGGCAAAAGAAAACGAGGTTTCTTCTAATGTTAGTCCGGTAGATGAAGCTACTGATGGCTGGAAGAATAATATGGATCGTAGCAGAGCTTTCTACGAAAACTACGGCAAAAAGATGATTCATGATAGATTTCCTGAGTACGAGGACAAGATTGCCGTTGGCGTGGTTGGTATGGGCTCAGATTGCTTTGGCTATGATGATGAAATATCTACTGATCATGATTATGATATAGGATTTTGTATGTGGCTTACACCGAAGGTTTATGATGAGATTGGCGAACAGCTTATAATGGCTTACAAGGATTTGCTTAAGAAGGCTGGCGTAGATGAGGATGATTATGGCAGATTAGTAGAACGAAGAGGCGTATTCGAGATTAGAGATTTCTACCGTGAGTTCTTAGGTGAAGGCTATAACTTAGGTGGTGCAATATTCGGATATGAGGATTATCAGCTGGCTGCAGCTACAAATGGAGAGGTTTTTAGAGATGATTTAGGAGAGTTCACTGCCGTTAGAAATAGATTGTTAGAATATTATAATGACAGGGTCTGGGGACTTAAGCTTGTAAAGGCAGTCCATAATTTCTCTCAGTATGGACAGAGTAACTATGCTAGAATGATGGCGAGAAAGGACTATGTCACTGCAAATATGTGCATAGGTATGGCGATTGAGAGTGCTATGGATTTAACATATCTTCTGGCAAGGTCATATGCTCCATATTATAAGTGGAAATTCAAGGGATTAGAGAAGCTTATTAACGAGAGAAAATGGATAAATATAGATAAGCTGTTTGAGCTGAGAGGACTTCTTAGTGAACTGTCCGAAATAGGCAGTCAGGCAAAGGCCTGGGAGGGGGTAAAATATGACCCTTCAGTGATGAATTATAATGATAAGAAGCTTGTGCTTATAGATAAGATTGCAGAAGCTTTACTATCTGAGCTAAAAAGCAAGGATTTAGCCACAGGTGATGAGGTATTTTTGCAGTGCCACGAGCCATACATAACAAAACATTTGCGTAGCAATAAGGTAAAGCAAATTATTGAAATGGAATGGGAAATGTTTGACAAGGTAAAAAATGAAGGCGGAAGAGCAGATTGCCAAGACGACTGGAATACATTTTCTATAATGAGGAAAAGTCAGTATATGGCATGGACTAGAGAGCTTCAGGAAAGCTACCTTACAGACCTTGAAATAGCAAGCTTAAAGGGTTGGAATATGATTATGGAAAAGTACGCCAGAATGATGGAAAGCACCTGCCCTGCTAAGTATGAGGAGCTAAAGAAGGATTTGCCTAGGCTGACAGAGGATAGAATCGCCATACAGGAAAGTATCATTGCTATCCAGGTAGAGTGGATGGAGAGCTTCGCTGCTCAGTATCCTAAGATGGCTGGGAATTCTAGAAGCATTAGAACTCATACTGATAATGAATATAATACCTCCTACGAGACCTACCTTAGAGGGGAGATAAGCACTTATTCAGAGAGAACCTTTGTACTGTATGGAAAGTTTATAGCTAACCTTCATAGGCAGGGAAAGAATCTGGCGTATATGATTATGAATAATACCGCAAGGCTATATGGTTACATGGATGTAGATGATGCGGAGAGTAGGTTGTAGGACATAATGCAAAAAAAGTAGAATAGTAATTATGATGTGGAAGGTGATAGAGATATAGCCTTCCACATTTTTTGTTGTGTAGTAGGAATTGAGCGCGCCTGTGTTGTGTGGGTATGTAGGGGGAGTTCCAGAGGAAAATACCCGAGAAAGTCAGTTTATGAAGCTTCGGCGGGTATTTCGATTAGCTTCTTGAGGGAAAAACCCGAGTAAGTCAGTTTATGAAGCTTCGGCGGGTATTTCGATTAGTTTCCTGAGGGAAATACCCGAGAAAGTCAGTATATGAAGCTTGGGCGGGTATTTCGATTAGCTTCTTGAGGGAAATACCCGAGAAAGTCAGTTTATGAAGCTTAGGCGGGTATTTTGATAAGCTTGCTGAGGGAAATACCCGAGAAATATTTTAAAAGACATACGTGTGTCTATGAGGGGTGTTACTATTGAGTTATAAAATTAATAGGAGGGATAAATATGGCAGTAAAAAGAGCTACGATAACCGATAACAATATCAGTCAGGAGGATATGCTGGTGGCGGATCTGGTAATGATTTCTCGCGTGTTGGAGAAATACAGACACATTAGATGCTTGGATGCGGCAATGTATATTATAGACGGATATTTAGAAGAATTAGAGGATATTGATTGGTAGGTGGTATTGAATGAGTGAGTATGTAATTTATAATGCTTTGACATTATTCTTGCCTCTTAGTATTATGTTTAGTATAAGCTTTAATGGATATCTGGATATGAGAGACAGGTACATTGAGCTTAAGGGAAAATATGAGGAAGAATTTAGGGAAACCAAGGAGTATAGAAAATACAAAGCTAGAATGAAACGAAGAGAAAAGTGGTTAGAACCATTCAAATACAAGAATTTTGAAGAGGAGTGATTAGGATGGGACAGAAGAAGGATAGAGTGCTTGAAATACTATTTAGGTTGGTTATAGGCTCGGAGATATCTGTTGCAGAGATTGCGAATGAGTATGAGGTATCAACAAAAAGTATTTCACGAGATATAAATGAGATTAAAAACTTTATAGCAGATCATAGAGAGCTTCTGTCCAATGCGGAGTTAAAGTATTCCAATACATCAAAGAAATATTATTTGGAGCTACCATATTTTTTGAATTCGGAGGAAATGTTTGCATTGGTTAAGGTTTTAATCGGTGCTAGAGGTTTTACTAAAACTCAAACTTTGGAGATTATAGGTAAGCTAAAGCGTTTTACCACAAAGCAAGATCAGAATGTGATTAATAAGCTTATTTCAAACGAGGTTTATCATTTTAATGAAGTTAAACATGATTGTAAGAATGTAATAGATAATCTATGGAAACTGACCTCGTGTATAGATAAGCACAAGGAGATAACCATTAGCTATTATAAGATGAACAGGGATTATGTGGAGCGAAGAGTAAGACCACTAGCTATTACATTTACGGATTACTACTTCTATCTGATAGGCTATCAGGAGAGTAAGCCGGATGGAGATTCAAACTCTAAAAGCTGGGATATCAGGTATTATAGGGTGGACAGAATAGTTGGTATCATAGAACATAGAACTGAATTTGATGTGAAGGACCAGAGTAAATTCGATGAGGGGGATTTAATGAGCAAGATTCAGTTCATGTTCCCAGGAAAAACAAGACATATTAGGTTTGAGTTTAGTGGTCCATCAGTGCAGGCAATTCTAGATAAAATCCCTACTGCAAAGGTGGTGGAGATTAAAAATGGGATACATATTATCGAGGCTGATGTGTTCGGCTCTGGTATAAATATGTACCTGTTGAGTCAGGGGTCTTGGGTCAAGGCCCTTGCACCGGCAGAGTTTGTGGATGAAATGAAGGAAGAAATAGAGAAGATGAGGGAGCGGTACAGCTAAGTTAAGGTCGAGGGTGATAAACTCTCGATCTTTTTTGTGGGAAAATTTTTAATAGGACATACATATGTCCTTAGAGGATGATATATTTGGTGTAAGAAGAATAAAAAAACGGCCGAATTCTTGCGATACGACCGTTGAAGAGCAATTTGCATGATTAATTGGTAGAATTACCGTCATCGGTAAATTCAATTATATCAGATACAGAACAATTAAGTAGCTTGCATAGCTGGTTGATGGTGCTTGTGGATATACCATTACCCTTGCGAATTGAATGATATGTAGCCCTTGAAAACCCCATTTTCTCAAGCTTGTATGAAGTTATATTTTTTTCTTTCATAGTTTGGAAGAGTGGTTTATAGCTTATCATTTTAATCCTTTCTGTATCTAATATACTATTACAAATGAATACATTTATATAGATTATAATAATTGGAAATTAAATTGACTATGTATGGAAATCCGAGTATAATATGTTATAAATAAAACCATAGGAGGAAAATGTTATGGGAAACACAGATTATAAGATTTTAAAGATTCTATTTTGGTTCACTTTACTTGGGCTTGGTATTGTGTTTTTTAAATGGATTCTAATAGCAGCTGTAGTTTTGGGAATAATATATTGGCTAAAAAAATGATATTCGTGCTCTACTAAATTAATGTATAGTTGAATAAAGATGTTTAAAATAAAGTAGAAAAGGAATGGAATTGTGAAAATCGCACAAATTAATGAGTGATTTTTGATGAAAATGTTGAATTATAACTAGTTTTGTTATATAATAGCGATGTTAGATGAAATTGAATTTTGGCAAACCTGGCGAAAGCCAGCGACGCAAAGCTATAGGGCCTGTGGGATGGCAGCCAGTTACGATTATTATGTGAATGGAAAGCATCATGGGTTGGCTATGATGCTTTTTTGATTTTATTTGATATTAAAATAGAATTTAATTAATTGTTAGGGGGCATGAAAATGAAAATTGGAACATCAGAGGAATTAATAAAACATAAACTAAAAGAGTTTGAAGACAAAGATTCTTTTGCGGTGTTTGTTGCACCTTTCTCAGAAAAGAAGTTTTCAGAAAAGAAGTTAATCAATGCATGCAAAACATATGCAAGTAATACCGATCCGATGAAGGTGGTAGGATTTATTGATACTACAATATTGGGATCAGCTAAAGAAGGAATTTTGTTTACTGGTACTGATATGTTCTATAAACGAACTCTTGAAGAACCGGGAAGAATTCGTTTTGAAGAAGTGGAATCTGCAGAGTATATTGAAACTGAGAATGTTGATTCTGAAGGAAAAGTAAGTATCGAATATAAAGTTGTACTGAAATATAAAAATGGTAAAGAAGAAGCGGTTAAACAAATTAATAAACAACAAACCAAGCTGGTATCGGAAATTATTAATGGGATAATACAGGATGTTGAAGTTGTTGATTCGACAGAACAGTTAATAAGCTTAAATGACCTAGGTGATGAAGTGATTATTGTTTATTTAAAAATCATTATGAATTACCTTAAAGAAAATGATGGGATAATTGATTCAGACGAATATAAAGAGTTGATTGGACTAATGACTAGATTAAATATAAAACAAAATATGTCTAACCAATTAAGAGAATATAGATTAGAGGAAGGTATTTCAGAACCAACACAAGATTTAATTAAGTTGTTTTTTGATAGTATACCAAATGGTAGTAAAGAAACAATTTGTCAATCTATGGTAAATGATTTGTTGATTATTAGAAAAGAGATAGTTGATACATGGAAAAACAATAGTGACTTCATAAGGTATAAAGAGTATTTGGGAGTATCAGATCAACAAGTAGATTTTTTTGTTAAGAAATTAAAACAGGATGAGGCTATAATAGATGAAAAAATCGATGATAATACAATAAAAAAAGCGGCTAACGAATTGATTGCCGTTGGAGGTGCTGCTGGAGTTTCATTAGCGGCTTTAGCGGTAACAGGAGGTGTTAGTACAGGTGTTTGGGGTGGACTTTTAACTTTAGGACTTGCTTCGACAGGTGGAATGTTAATTGGTTTAGCTGCGGTTGCTGGAGTTGGATATGCGTCATATAAAGGAATAAAGTATTTATCAGGTACATCGGAACTTGAAAAATATGGTATCAGAATGAGTATGTTGCAAGAAAAAATAAAGCAATTGCAATTATCACAAAATTATCTAATAGAAGATTTAAACTGGAATAGTACAAAAATTGCCGAGTTGTTCTCTGAAAAAGAAAAGATAATGGAGAATTTTGATGAAATAAGAAAGCATCTTATATTATCAGAAAATTTGAAAAAAACATCTAATATAATGAGCCGTGATGAAGAGAAAAATAATAGAGAAATATTATTATCTCAAATTCCAGAGATATTAGATAAGGATAAATGTGAGGAACTCTTATCAAAAACAAGATACGAAAAGCCTTTTAGAGAGTTTATATATAAGTGTTATGTAAAAGATGCAGAAGATAGGTTGTGTTTGAATGTTGAATTAGAA
>JAZPXZ010000020.1:0-25260 GCA_045543915.1 Wujia sp. | reverse complement strand
TATAATTAACCAATAAATCCACATAAAAAGGACAATGATTGAAATCATCTATATAAGCCACTTTGGTGTATTTCCTAATTTCATTAATATACCTTGGTGTTACATAATATGAATCTATTAATAGTACTTCTATATTTCTTTGGACTATTAGCTTCGATAATTTGTCTATTTCTATATCTAAATTATTCCACTCTGATTCTAAACATATTATTTCATATCCCAAGCCATCTATGAGGGAATTTGTTCTACTATCAGCTGTGATAAATATGGTTTTCTCACCTAGTTTTTTCATTTCTTCTGCTATTGCAAGGCATCTCATAACATGTCCCGTTGCAATAACATCATTTCCATCTACTCTAATATAAAACATAAAATTCCCCTAAATATCTACAATGTCTACTCATCAAGGTCTCTCAAACATTGATCCACAAGTTCTTCTAGACTTGGACAAGCATCTGCCATTGCATTATAATACTTTTCGCACTTATCATACAATCTAATGCTTTCCTTTATATCATCGTCCTCCTCGAGATATACATCCTCTTCAAATTCATTTTCTGATACTGCATCCAGCTTAGATAAAAGTACTCTCTCATCGGATTGTAATATATACTCGTTAAGCTTTTCAATGGTAGCATATATTTTCTTTAGCTGCTTAACATTGTAGTCGCCTCGAGAAAGCATAAGACTTCCTTTATGACATTCTAAAGCTCCCTCGTTTAGTCTTCTTCTTAGATTCAATAGATTAGTCTTCATATTATTAAGCGTCTGTATAATTAACTCTTTATCTTCGCCCAAAAATAGTCTAGGAATCCCTTCTATTATTGAAGCAATGTCATATTCTTGCACACAATATTGATCTATTGCCTCTCTAAATGTCATAACACGAGTATTTGCCTTTAAGGCCCCACCTTCTGTAGCATCAATAAAATCGATATCCGAATATGTATAAGCCATATTTTCAATCCATCTTAAATATGAAAGGTAGTCTTTTCTAGTTATTAAATCCTCTCCGTCTATACCCTTGACATAAGCGTAATGACCCGTTGAAAAATCGTACTCTGACACCTCTTCTCCTATATGCATAGAGCCACCAGTAAATGTTAAATCCTGTCCTATAAGAATTATTCTCTTAATATTCCACGCTATAGCATTAGCAATTGCCACTGTTGCCACAGAACCACCTGTGTCCATCAAGGTAATTTCACTTCCGGCTCTCTCGAAAATGTTCCCCCACAAAAGAGTATCAGCCGAACAGAATATAGTTTTTTTAGGCTTTACATATTCCAAAACCTCAATATTTGAATCAGCTTCAACCGCAAATGGTATGTCAGAAAGACCTTCGCTGGTAAAATGCTTTAACGGTTTATTATAATCTGCAGTAAATACAATATCCGGCTCTACCCCCATAGACATTACATGAGATATGGCTGTATCTACAACTATAATAAGCGCTTTTCCTTTAGCCTCTTTCAGCAAATGCTTATTCTTTGCAAGGGAAGGCCCTGCTGATACAACTATTGCTGGCATATCTTCCGGAAAAACTCCCACGAAATCTCTGCCACTTCGACATCCAGGCAAAAACTTCATATTCATAATATTATTTTTACAAACCTTGGCGCCATGTGACTCTACTGTATTGGTAAATAATTGTAAAATGTCATAGGCTTCTTGAGTTTTCTCCTCGAAATTTTTACATTGCTGCGGAAACAAAGAAGCATATTTAGGCAATAAAATATGTTTGCATGTAGTCTTATTATATACCTGAAGTTTTTTCTCCATTATTATCTCATAATACTGCGTATTAATCCCATCAATTATTAAAACGAACTTTTTATCTGACAATACATCTGTGATATCTATATTACTTATCACCTGCATAAATATATCCACCGATGGTTCAAATACTATTACCGATACACCATCCCTTGTATTTTCCAATACATCTCTTGCGAAAGAACCATTAGCAAATCCAAACATTGTAATTACCGACTTGTCTGGCATATCATTAAATTCTTCCACATACTTTTTTGCTTCCATAGAAGGATTATACCTAGAATTTAAGAAAACTCTTTCATCCTCCATATTATATACAACTATTGGTTCACCATTTTTTGCATCACAAACAGAGGACTTTTTTTCATCCCAGCAAAAGCCCTCTGCTACTAATATGTCATATACATTGCGATGATGTTCCTTTAAAGCCTCAAGGTTATTTTTGAATATCATAACGGCAACCCTTTCATATATAAATCTATAGCATATCTATTATCTCTAATATTTCATATGTAATTACATCTGCAAGCAAGGTTCCATCGTTGCTTTCCATAGCAGATAACGCCTGTGCCAAACCATCATTCACATATCTATCTGATAATTCCTTGTCCTCAATCATAGAAGCTATATTAGCCAAATCTTGTATAACCTGTGTCATCATAGCCATACCAAGAGTTGTATCGCCTTTGTATAAGGTATCAGCTATACACTCCAATTTTTCTCTTGTTTCCTCCATGTTAACCTCCCTGTAATACAAAACAGGCTGACCCGCAAGCGAGCCAGCCATATTTTGTCAATAAACTTAATTACTGAATTAATGAAAGTACACCCTGTGTAGACTGATTTGCCTGTGCAAGCATAGACTGTGCAGCCTGCTGAAGAATGTTATTCTTAGTGTAAGTAGTCATTTCTGCAGCCATATCAGTATCACGGATAGTTGACTCTGATGAAGTTAAGTTCTCTGAGTAGTTCTCAAGGTTGTTAATAGTATAACCAAGTCTGTTCTGAACTGCTCCAAGAAGTGATCTTGCTGCTGATACCTGCTTGATAGCTGAAGTAATCTTACTCATAGCATCTGATGCATCTGCGTGAGTACTTACGCAAAGTGACTTAACATTAAGTGTTGAAGCATTCATCTTATTGATAGAAATCTTCATATTCTGAGTTGCGTTAGCACCTACCTGAAGGTACTTGCCAGTGTAATCACCAGTGAGAAGCTTAGTTCCATTGAACTCTGCCTTGTTAGAGATAGAATCGATCTCTTCTACTAACTGAGTCATCTCATCTGAGATTGAAGTACGCTCATCTGCTGAGTTAACATCGTTAGCTGCCTTGTTAGCAAGCTCGCCCATTCTCTGAAGGATTGAGTGAATCTCATTCATGTTACCTTCTGCAGTCTGGATAAGTGATACACCATCCTCTGAGTTAGCAACTGCCTGGTTGATTCCTCTGATCTGATTTCTCATCTTCTCAGAAATTGAAAGACCTGCTGCATCATCAGCTGCTCTGTTTACTCTGTAACCTGATGATAACTTCTCTGTTGACTTTGCTACTGCCTTAACGTTCTGTCCTAACATTCTGTTAGTGTTGATTGCCTGCATGTTGTGCTGTACTACCATAATAATTCCTCCTTGAATATAATGTCGCTTCCTTGCGACATGTACTAGTGGTCCTTGCCACCGTTAAAATGTTGTATGTAATTCCCTTAAAGGGTAACTACCTTAGTTAGTTTGTAAGGTTTTTATTATGTTTTGTTCCTTACATTATATATATCGGAGTGTTTTTTATATACTTAACCCCTTTTTTTAATTTTTTTTAAATTTTTTTACTTTTTTTGCTATTTTTTTCTATCATATAATATAGAGTCGTTAATCATACCATTTGACATGGATTTATAGTACTTATTAGCCACCTGCTTAGACTGCTTTAATTGCTTAACGCCTCTATAGCTTTTAGCAAATGCTGTCTCTAATGCCGCTTTGTTTCTAAGCTCTGCGCTTTCTATAGCCATACCAATATCCACACACTGTCTTATAGAATCCTGTATGACTTTAAGCTCATCCTTGTACAGTTCCTTGTCTTGAATAATTTCTTTACGAACTCTTTCATATACAGCAGTAAATCCCTTATCTATCTCATTTACATTAGATATAAGTACATCCTTTTTCTCTACAATTTCGCCAAAGGAATTTTCATCCAGTTCCTGAGCTACGGCAAGTTCTCCCTGCTTATTAGTTAATTCCAGAATCTCTTGCAAGTAATTCTTTTTTCTCACAAGAGATTCCTTCATTATATTTACATATGTTCCTGTCTGATTCATGAGAACACCTCACTAATTAGTATCTAGTACAAGCTGTGGTCCCTTAGCCTTAGCCATTACTTCCTTCCACACATCTCTCATACCACGAATCTCCTCGAGGGCCTTCTGCAGAGATTCCATATCCTTATCCATATTTGCCTTAACTAATAGGTTAAAGATATAATCATACATTCTCTTGAAGTCCTCCGCCACTGCATATTTGAAATTCAGTGTAGACATAAGCTCTACGATAATGGCACGACATCTCTGAATATTAATATTAGTATTCTCGTAATCTTTTTTCTCTAAGGCATCTACTGCTCTATTAGCAAACTTAACTGCTCCATCATAAAGCATTAGAGTAAGCTCCGCTGGTGTAGCTGTAAGCACCTTGTTATTACCATATGCCTTTGTTGCATTATATGCAGCCATATAATGTACCTCCCAAATCTAGTTTTAAACGGTTTACATACCACCCATAAGACCAGCTATGTATGACTGTTGCTGCTGAAGAGCCGCCATAGCTGACTCCATCGCTGCAAATTGGTCATAATACTTATCTTCCATGGCTTTAAGCTTATCTTCCCACTTATCAACCTCATCCTCGTAATCCTTCATCTGTTCTTCCATAGTAATGTCATCATAGAAGGTAAGAGAACGGCTTGTACTAGTTCTCTTCATAGAATTAGCAAGGGAATCATAAAGCTGTTCACCAATTCCGTTGGCATCCCCTGTTCCTGCAAATACCTGCTGGAATATATCTGGATTTGCCTCAAGAGCCGCTTTAAGCTTATTAGTCTCTGATGAATATGTAGTATCATCCTCATCACCTAGGATATGCAACTTACCATCCTCGGTATAATCACCTGTTACTATACCAAGAGAAGCAAGTGTAAACTGTTGCTTCGATCCATCTGCCATAGTAACTTCCACTGACTTATTAAGGATATTTCTCATATTGGAAAGAAGCTTATCTATAGTTGAATCTCTTCTAAGGAGACCCTGCTTAGCCTTTTCCTCCCACTTCTCTATCTGAGTTTCGGAAAGCTGACTTCTCTCCTCGTCAGTAAGTGGCTCATAGTCTGTCTTCTTCTCATCATAGAGCTTATTCATTTCTTCTATAAGCTCGTTGTATTTGTTAACAAATTTTTTGATGCTGTCATACATCTTATCTGTATCCTGAGATATGCTTATGCTAATTGGTGCATCATCTGTAAATGTACCAGTTTCCTTGTCATACTTTCCAGTCACTGATGCTGCTGTAATAGTAAGACCATTAATCTCAAAGGTGTTACTAGCTCCAGTATACTCAACACCATTATACTCTATAATGGCATCCTGGGCATCAACCTTAGTTGCGTCCTTTCCAAGGCCAAGTATCTCAAGAGCGTCGTTGTCAGATGATGTAAGCTCGAAGTTATTAGCCTCTCCTGACTTAGATGAATTAATATAGAATCTACCATGGTTAGCATCAAAGCTTGCGCCAACGCCCATCTTAGATAATTCTTCAGTAAAGCTAGTGATGGTTGTTTTATCATCTACTACAAAATCCTTGCCATTGATACTAAATGTTGTGCCAACCTTAATTCCTATATCTGTAAGCTTAGTACTCTTAGTTATATCAGATCCTGTAAACTCCTTCTTGAATTTTGCGTCCAGAGAACTTTCAAGGGTAGGATGATTCTCAGCATTCTTATCTGTCTTAAAACCTAACTCGCCACTAAGACCTAATGCATCAGCTGAGACATTAAAGGTTTTACCCTCCATCTCAAAGTCCTCATTCTCCTTGCCTGTTGAGTTAGTAAATGTAATCTTACCATCTACCATAGTAGCCTTAAGACCCTTGAAGTGCTCATTACCTGCAAGCTTAGAATTAAGCTCATCAAGATTTGCTACGCTATTAGCCTCAGAACCGCCAAGAGTAAACTCTATAGTTTCTGCAACCTGCTGACCATCCTCGTTCTCATATGAGCTACTAATGGATATTGTCTTACCTTCCAAACTAAGACTATTACCATCTGCATCTGTCATATCTGCAAAATTAGTAGCTGTAGTTATATCTGAATAACTAACATAGGCTTTATCACTCTTTATACTAGCTCCTGTAAGGTAAGCTGATGAAGCAAGCTGCTTAACAGATACTGTATGCGAACCACTAGGAGCATTAGCCCCAGCACTAACCTTTACCTTATTATCATCGCTTGATGTTGCTTTCTTGGTCTGATAGGTTCCTGCACTCTTAAAGTTGAAAAGCTCACCCTTGTAGAAGTTATATATCTTAGTATTAAGATCCTGCCAAGCCTCCTGCTTCCACTCAAGCTTTTGCTGTTCTGCTTTAACCTTATTGACCTTAGTAGAGCTGGCCTGAACTAATTCCTTAACCATGCCCTCTGTATCCATACCGGAAATCAGACCTGTCATTCTAATTGCCATAGTCTATCTCTCCCTTCTATCTCTTCTCATCAACCATAAGACCTGCAAGCTCCCATGCCTTAGCTATCATATCAAGAGCCTTCTCAGGAGGTATCTCTCTGATAACCTCATCTGTATCCTTATCCCTTACTGTAATAGAGATACGATTAGTCTCCTCATGATACTTAAAGCTACAGCTTGTACGTCTAAGCTGATTATTGATGCTGTCCACTGCTGACTTAACCTGTTCAGTAGTAACCTCCTTGTCCTTCTGAACAAATCCAGACTGCTCCTGCTCACTTTGCTGTGAATATCCTCCCTTTGCATCTGTCATAACAGGTGCTACTCTCTCAGGAGTTACTGCAGCTACTGATGCTGATCCCATGTCTGTCACCTGAATCTCAGGCTTACTTGCTCTTTGTGTGCTAGCGGTATAGCTCATAGCACTTGCGCCACCGATTCTTTCAATTCCCATTGTTTCCACCTCCGTGTGATTCTTCCTCATCCCTTGAGAAAGGTAAAAATTAATATGTTTCCCTAGGTCAAGACCTAGTACTAGCCTTTTTCTGCTATCTTTTATATCGACAGCTTAGTATATAAATTTTATACCTAAATCCAAGAAAACTCAATAAATTTAGTATTTTTTCTATTTACAAGGCATATGTTTTAACAGTTCTGGCCAAAAAAAGGAACGAGGAGATATACTTCAATCCGGCCGCGACAGTGGTCGGGACTAAGCTGACCTTTTTACGTGTCAGCGTGGACCGACCCTAGGCAGGCCGGCCAAGAAAGTAAATTCCTCGTTCCTCTATGTTAAAGAACTGTTAAAACAGCTTCTTAAGGCTCTCTATATCAATAGATGCAGCTGTCGCTCTATTCTCCTCCTGAATCTGAGTGTAGATTTCCTTTCTATATACAGGTACACTCTTTGGAGCAGATATTCCCAGCTTAATCTGGTCTCCCTTTACCTCTAACACAGTGAGCTCGATATCACTGCCTATCATTATAGATTCTCCCTGCTTTCTTGACAGTGCTAACATATTACTCACCTTCCTTTTCTTTCATCTTCTGAATAGCCTCGTAAGCATTAAACTTAACTGGATATTCCTGATTCTCAACTATAACCTGCATAGCCTTTCTGTCTACTGTATTAATGATAAATGGCGCCTTAAGGTTTGCAGTCATCATTGTAAGATCTGATGGTATAGAAAGAGATACAAAAATAAGCAAATCTGCATCTGCAGGATCTCCTATATTCTTCATAAGCTCATCCTCTATAGTTGGAGTGTATGCCTCCATAAGATCTAGTGGATTTATAACTGGAAGCACCATAAGTGGCTCATCCATAGACTGCAACCAGCTAATCTTAGACCTCTCCTCTCTCTCTGAATCATAGATAAGAGCAAAATTCTTAAGATTCTCGAATCCAATTATACCATTAGGGAAGTTGATTATCTTGTCATCCTCAATATCAATAGTTCCAAAAAATTTAGTCTCTGCTACCATGTAAACACCCTCCTTAATATTTTATAAGTAATCAAGCAATGTAGTTTGCATTATATTACTTGTTGCTGCTAAGGCTGACTCGTACACAAGCTCTGCCTCATTAAAGTCTATAATGGCTGAATCTGTTTCTGTATCCTCATTCTTTGACTTTAACTCCTTGAATGCAGCAAACTGCTCGTCCACTCTTGTACTAATCATCTCAAGCTTACTCATACGGCTTCCTATGTCAGACTGCATAGCTGATACCACTGACATATAATTCTGGAAATTAGTAATGTTGTTAGAGAAGGTTTTCTGCATGTTCTCCTTCTTAACCGCTATCTCTGTATCCAAATCATTAATCATACGATTAATTTGCTCAACAGCCGCTTCATCAGAGGAATACTGAACATCCTCTAGCATCTTCTCCAGTCTCACCTTGGCATCCTCTGCCTCTGTAAGGTCTGTAAGAGCATAGATAAGGTCGTTAATATCATTGCTCATCTCCTCAGATATAACCTGATTACCCTCTGTATTAACCTGAAGACTCTGGTTAAAGTTAACCTCGTAATATATTGGTTGACCTTCCTCTGGCTTGTCGTACTCTACTTCCTTAACACTGCCGTCTGTCTGAACAGTGTACTGAGTACAATCGAAGTAATGCTCTGGTCTTAGGTCTCCAGCTAAGAATTCTGTCTTAGCATAGGTTACATCTATGGACGCTGCAGTTTTAAGAGTATTGTAAACATTCTCTCCAAAGATTATCTCTCCAGTTTCTTCTATAACATGGATATCATCCGGACCAACATTGTAGTACTCATCCACATCGTCCTCTGTCATAACAGTTACTCCATATGCACTAAGGTCTATATTTGCTCCTGCTGAATCCTTTGCTACAAGTGTGAGAACATTCTCTCCATCATTATTAGTGTCGGTAATATTTTCATATGCTAAATTAAGTCTGTAAACCTGCTCTGGATTAGGCTGCTCATAGGTAGCTGTACCGTCAATATAAGCATCCACCTGAGTATAGTCTACTCCGTCAAGAACTACATCCTTTGTATCCATAGCTGTAGGATCAAAGCTCTGAGTTATATCGTATGAATACTTACTAACATCCTCAGTATCTATGAAGGTTAAGCTTCTGTCAGTCTTATAGCCCGAGAAAATATATCTTCCCGCATAGGTTGCGTTACCCTCCTCATAAAGCATCTCCTGAAGCTGCTTCAATGAATCAATGATTGCATTCCTATCATCTGAATTAAAGGAATCTGTAGAACCCTGTACACAGTAGGTTGTTATATCCTCTATTCTCTTAGTAATATTATCAAGAGATGTGGTAGAAATATCAAACCATGAGGATGCGTCAGGAATATTCTTCTCCTTATACTGCTGAAGCTGGTTAACTGTTGTTCTAAGCTTCAATGCTCTAATGGCGATAACAGGATCCTCTGATGCCTGAGATATCTTCTTACCTGTTGTCATCTGCTGTGTAGTTTTATTAACTGCGGACATACTTTTCTGCATATTTCTAAGTGAGTTGCCCGTAATCATCTGGTTAGTTATTCTCATACAACCTACCTCCTGTATTCTTGTCTATCCGTTAGTTGTGTATTATCAAACCTATACTCCTGTCTGATTAATCAGCTTGTCATATACCTCATTAAGAACTGATATAACCTTAGATGCAAGATTATAAAGGTTCTGAAACTTAGTCAAATCTGCTGCCTCTTCATTCTCATCTACACCTGATACAGATGTACGCTGACTATCGATAGTATATCTAATATCGTCCTGGTTAGCTGAAAATGTGTTGGTCTTTGAAATATCAACAGCAAGTGTTGTAGTAATTGCCTGCATAAAATGCGATACAGTACCCTGTGAGAACATTGTCTGGTCAGTCATACCAAATATTATCTTATCCACTATAGGTCTTGCTTCCACATTCCCCTGAGCAATGTCATCCTGGTAGGATACAACCACCTTTGCAGGATCCTTCTTCCAAGCCTGGTTAAGCTCCCAGTTAAGAGCTGTTAACTTGTAGTAGGAAGAGTCTGTAGACTGTAATATTCCTGCTCCTTCCATGGAACCCTTTAGAACATAATCATTACCATATGGATCCTCAGCAGTAAACATATCAAGACCTGCGTCACCGTTCTCATCCACACCCTCTGTTACAATCGAGTTCATATATTCAGAGAAGGTTCTCACCATCTCATTAAATCTAGCCATATAATAAGGAATACCTTTAACAGAAATGTATTCTCCTATCTTAGCTGTATGATTCTCCAAGCCGACTGGAAAATCTGCTGTTATCTCAACACCCTTGTCATCAAACATGGTCATGTTATTGAATACAAAATTATTAAGATATCCATCCTCGTCATACTCCGCTGTCCAACCATCATACATATAATTCTTACCATTAAGAGTTATAGTACCCTGAGCCGGAACATTCAGATTATATACATGTATAGGTGTATCTAATTTTACTGATACGCTTGATGGATTCTCTGTAAGTCCAACGATATCTCCGGCAAAATTCTCTCCGTTATTACCATCTCTTATCTCGAAAAGTCCCTGAAGCTTACCCTCTGTATGAAGAGCATCAAACTTTTCTCCTGCAGTTCCGTCTGCACATTTCCAAAATACATCTACAAGTCCGTCTATATCTGTCTGGTTGGTCTTCTCACTTCTTGGAACTACCATAAGCTCATTAAATTCCATCTCATCAACCAAGATAACCCCATTGATACGAACAGATAAGCTTTCTGCGTTAGATGGAACCTGCTCATGACCAACACCGTACATAATAGATTTCTCTACTACATCAACCTCTGCATATTCAGAAAGTGTATCTATGCATACGCCTCTCTTATCTCTAAGATCATTAGCATTACCACCTTTTAGCTCAACATTGATAATCTGCTGGGTAAGCTCGTATATCTGCTTAGCCAAAGAGTTAATTTCACTTACCGCCAGCTCTATCTCATCATTAATAGTTTTCTGAGTGTTCTGGAAATTGTTAGCCATCTCATTCATCATGTCTGTGAAGCCGTCAGTTGTAAGTGTATATGAAATTCTTGTTGTATAATCTGATGGATTATCTGCCAAATCCTGAAGGGCTTGTGACATACGTGAAAGCCACTGTGTATATCCTGCCTCTCCAGTCATTTCGTTCATATAGGTCTGAAGAGTTGACAGGTTATCATTTTGAGTATAATACTTGTTATACTTAGAGTTAGCTGCCCAGTACTTATTGTCATAGAATTCATTTCTGAGACGGTCGATGCTATCTCCACCTACACCGGTACCCATCATACCATAGCTTTGATTAAGTCTAAGGGGGTCAGTAGCTGATACTATAACCTGCTGTCTGGAGTATCCTTCAGTATTAGCATTAGATATATTATGTGAAGTTGTATTCAGGGCTGACTGGAAATAGTTGAGTCCTGAAAGTCCTGTATTAAGTCCTAAAAATGTTGATGGCATCTACATCACCTCCTATACTCCAAGTGTGGAAATGAGATGTTCTATCATCTCTGATACGGTGTTGATATATCTTGATGATGCATTGTATGCATGCTGGAACTTAATCATATTAGAAAGCTCCTCGTCTGATGATACACCAACAACTGTCTGTCTCAAATTCTCTATATCTGTTACGGACTGCATCTGAGTCTGGGCCATATTATTATATGTGTAGCCTCTGTCAGCTAAGTCCTCCATCATTCCTGCGTAATAGTCCATATAGTTACACTCCACCAGGGAGTTTGGACTAACTGTGGCGAACTTTGTATTCCAAAGCTCTAGCATGGCGTCTACATTCTCCTGAGCCTCCTCACCGGTCACCATAGTAAGTGGTAACAGTGATGGATTTTGAAGAAGCTTATCGTTAATTTCAATGTTGCCTCCTGTATAAAGGGAGTAGAAATCATCCTCGTTTTCCTCATTATATACCATATAAGTTTCAATGGAACCGTCTTCCAGCTGAACTGTCTGCTCCGTATATCTTGGAACGCTCTTTCTTACAAATAGCTCTGTTCCAGGGTATTCGTTACCTACACCCATTCCCATTCCGGCCTTCTCCTCATCAAGAACCTTTATAGTGGTTCCATCTGCAAGAGTAACCTCCTTATTAGGACAAAGAAGATCATTGAAGCCTGTCACTATAGCATGAACCAATACATCAAACTGTGACATAAGATTGGTAACTGTATATGGCTCAACATATTTGTTAAAGTAGTCTAGCTTCTCCACATAGGTATTCATATCCTGCTCGTACTGGGCCATTGCATCATCATATTCTGCAGTACTTGCAAAATCATCTGCTATAGGCTTGTCCGGTTTAGTAGGAACATGTGTATAATTACTTACAAAATATCCTCTAGACATCATAAGTCCTTTAAGAGAACCTATATCTGTATTACTTTCAGTGGATGGAAGCTTGTTTATGTTATAAAGAGCCATCTCATCATCCACCCAAACCGGCATCATAAAGTCTGTGGCATCCTCTGCAAAATCATACTGAGCAAGATATTGCTCACTGTCACAAACCTTTATTACATCCAGCTCATAGGTTTTACCTCTTGTTACCAGGCATCTACCCTCTATGTAAAGCTCTACTGTTCCGTCCACATTGTTCACTATCTCTGTCTTAACAATTCCGCTAAGCTCGTCTAATAGTAAATTTCTGGCATCTCTATAATCATTTGCATTCTCAATACCAGATGCCTCACAGGCAAGAATCTTATCGTTAAGCTCTAACACATCATCAGCTATCTCATTAATTCTCTTAACCTGGTTTTGAATCTCCACATTAAGATTACGCTGATAATTAATAAAGCTTGTTCTTATATCCTGTACTCTATCTAAAAAAAGCTGTGCTGTCGATATAAATGAGCTTCTGGTAACTATACTATTTGATTCCTTTTGAAGCTCCTGTAAACTAAGCCACAGCTCGTTCATTGACGTATTAAAATCCTGACCCTCCAGCTCACCAAAATAGGTTTCAATCTCTGAAGCTGTCTCATACTGAGCCTTGTAGTAGTTCATTCTTCCGCTTTCTGCTCTGTAAGCAGCATCTGCAAAATTATCTCTGGCCTGCTTTATCTCTGCAGTTACTACACCAAGTCCAGCCTTGTTCTCACCGAAAACATTGGATGTTCCAAGTCCTCGGTAGGTTCTATCAGTGAGCATAACCTGCTGACGGCTAAAGCCCTGGGTCTGTGTATTCATTAAATTGTGTGCTGTCGCATTAAGTGCATACTGATTAGTCTGTAGACCTGTAACACCTATGGACAATCTTCCCATTGTTCCGCTCATTTGCTCACCTTCCTAAAGTTACTGTTTTGTGTCGAATTTTCCTATTGTTTCGCTTTGTGCTGCATATCCACCCTGACCTCTAAACATCTCACGACTGTATTCAGCTGTTTCAGGTGCTCTGTTTAAATTCTGTAAAAGGTTAATATTGTACTCTATCATAGAAAGTGACTCCATAATCAAATTCTGATTGTGAGCATTAACCTCCTTTAGCTTTCTGGCTATCTTAGCCAGCTTCTCGTTAATCTCCATAAGAGGATCCCTGAATTCAGGCTGTCCTTCTAAGAAACTAATTATATCTGATATCTTAAGCTCAGATGCTTTCTTGTTAAGTACACTGGCAATATTCGCCATAGTGTTATTTCTCTTGCTCTCATAGCTCGTAATAGTATCTACTAAAGCCTGTTCCTTGTCAGTTGTAGCTTTAAGCCTGTCAAGGTTGTTGGAGATAATGGATGATGTCTTCTCCATAGACACCTCCAGAAGCTTCTCATACACAGCATACTCCTCATTAAGTCCCATTATTAAATTCTCAATTAAGCTTGCCATAATAAGTAACTCCTTTTAATCTCCAACTAGATTGACTGTGCTTCGTAAGCGCTGATAAGCTTATCAGCAAAGGCTTCAGGGCTAACATTATAAGTTCCGCTTTGCACTCTTGCTTTAAGCTCACTTATCTTGCTTTCTCTTACATCAGATACACCTGCTAATGCATTCTTAGCTACCTGCATATCCTTGCCCATGCTAGAAAATGATACCTCATCCTTGAAGCTTGCATAGTTGGTACCACCTACTGAACTAGACTTCTTAGTGCTCTTCGCGCCGTAAATCTGATTGACCATATTATAAGTACCAATTCGCATAAAGATCCCTCCTTGTAAATAATTCTTCACTTAATTTATCGGTTTTTTTCAAAATAACATAACACCTTTTAGGAAATAATTTTAATTATGCAACAATAAATGGACCGAGAAATAAGCATCCACTTATATCTCGGTCCATTTATAAAAATTCTTAACTACTAATTGGTTACCAATGGTTACCTGTTTTATTTACTCTAAGAATCTCATCTTTCCTGAGGCACTTCCCTTTGGCTTGTTTCGCTCTATCGGTTGCTTTCTAAACGCATTATTCATAGCGTCCGCAAGACCTCCGGCACACTCATTACAGAACCTTCCACTATGTACCATCTTACCACAGCGCTCGCACTCAAGACCTACCAAGGAATCATCTGTAAAGGAAAGCCGCTCATCACGAACCCATTTTCTAATCTGCTTAATGGACACCTCACACTCCTCAGCCACTACATTAATATTAGCTCCCGGATTCTCCTCTATAAACTTCTTTACTATCTGGAACTGCTCCTCTAGCTGTTCCTTACATGGCATACAAAGCTGTTCTCCCGTAACATAATGAAATATTTTCTTACATCTTTGACAATTTCTTATATCCATACTAATAACCCTTTCCTACACATACGCTTGTATAATATACTTCCTTTATCCCCATACTATGAAGCACTGATGTACAGGCTTCAACTGTAGCACCTGTAGTGTAAATATCATCCACTATCAGTGCACTCTTATATTTTACTATTTTTCCTGAAGAAATAAAAGCCCTTTTTAAGTTTTCTTCTCTTTCCTGATTGCTTAAGCCTTTTTGAGGGGCTGTTTTCTCATCTCTTAGAATTAAACCTGTGTCTACCGGAAGCTTTAATCTCCTGCCTAGCTCAATGCTCAAAAGCTCAGCCTGGTTATAGCCTCTTTCCCTTAGCTTAGATTTATGAACCGGCACCGGCACTATTACCTCAGGCGCCTCAAGAAGAATCTCCTTGCCTCTATTCTTAACAATTATATCTGCTAGAAATTTTACATAGCATCTCATATTGTGATACTTAAATTCAGATAAACACTTTGCCATATGGTCATTGTAATTAAGCGCCGGCATACCCTTCACAAAGCTTCTTTGCATACTACTGCAGTCTTTACAGCATTCCGTCTCCTCATCCTCTACCTCCTTGCCACACTTCAAACAAACAGGCGGTTTAACAGGTACTAGCTTAATGGCACACTGACCACATACTAACTCTTTTTTACCATCTATGGTCTTTCCACACATGGGACAAATCTCCGGATATAACGCTCTGGATATATTCTGCACTGCTTCTTTAATTAACTCCGTCATCTTCCATCATCTCCTGTATTCTAAGACTTAATGATGTATATCTTTTTTGTTCATCCAGATTATCAATCATCTGATTAACCAGATTAATATTTCCCACTATTACTACCATATGCTTAGCTCTTGTTATAGCAGTATATAGAAGATTTCTATTAAGAAGCTTTGGCGGTCCTGAAAGAATTGGAATTACCACCGCAGGATACTCACTTCCCTGAGACTTGTGGATAGTCACTGCAAATGCATGCTCAAGCTCTCCTAAATTGCTAAAGCTATACACCGCCTCTCTACCATCATCAAATAATACTGTAAGCTCTTCATCATAGTCACTTATATCTGTAATGGTTCCTACATCTCCATTAAATACACCTACGCCCTCATCAAGAATATGACCAACCTTTTTGCCCTTGCTTGAGTAGATTTTCCACTCCTGCTTGTAGTCATTCTTTATCTGCATAACCTTATCGCCCTTTCTAAAGATAACATCATTTTTTATCTTCTCAGGCTTTCCTGGCTTCTGGGGATTAAGAAGGGCCTGTAGCTTTTCATTCATCTTAATTACTCCAACATCTCCCTTTCTCATAGGAGTAAGTATCTGTATATCCTCCGGAGATAATTTTAAATATTTAGGAAGGTTATCTGACACCAGCACCTTTACCTCTTCTATTATATTTGTCACACCGTTTCTAGGTATAAAGAAGAAATCCTTACTCTTATTATGGATTTCAATATGCTCTCCACGATTTATCTTGTGAGCATTATATATAATGTCACTTCCCTCATCCTGTCTAAATATTTTTGTAAGGGTTGTAACAGGGAAGCAGCCTGAATTTATTATGTCCTTAAGTACATTTCCTGCACCAACGCTTGGAAGCTGATGAACATCTCCCACCAAGATAAGTCTGGTTCCATGACTTACAGCCTTAAGCAACGAATGGAAAATGAATGTGTCTACCATAGACATCTCATCTACTATTATAGCGTCACACTCCAGCGGATTCATCTCATTCTTACCAAATTTCAATGCCTCTGTCTCTCTATCGTCACCAGAGTCTAAGGCGCCATTAAACTCCAACATTCTGTGAATAGTCTCTGCCGGCCAACCTGTCTGTTCTGTCATACGCTTGGCAGCTCTACCTGTTGGCGCGCAAAGCTTAATATCCATACTTTGAGATGTGAAATATTTTATAATGATATCTATAATAGTGGTCTTTCCTGTTCCAGGGCCTCCAGTAATTACAGCCACGCCAGAATTAATTGCGGCCTTCACAGCCTGAATCTGAACATCATCCAGTTCGGTGGCTACCTGTTTTTGAATTCTTGATATATCCTTGTCCAGTTCCTCCTGATTTACCTTACAATCCAGCTGAAGGTCAAGCAGCATCCTTGCAGTATTAAGCTCAACATAGTAGTTGACAGAGCTGTATACCACCGATATACCATCAATTTCCTTCTCTATAACCTTATTGTCCACAGCAAGCTCTCCCAGCTGTATCTCCATAAGCTCATAAAGCTCCTCATACACAGTGCTGCCACTTTGAGAGGTTGCATATTCTGCATAACCATAGGAAAATTCATCTATAGAATTACCCTCCAAGTCCCACTCTGAGCCTTTCGTAAGCTCTATGGCTTTTTTAATAAGTACATCCTTTGGCAGATACACATGACCCTCACTTTGTGACATGCTTAGTACATATAGCATGGAGGAGCGCAGTCTAAACACCGAGTTTGAAGGGATACCCATCCTTCTGGCTATCTGATCTGCAATTTTAAAGCCTACTCCCGAAACATCCTCTGCAATCTTGTACGGATTTCCTTTGATTACCTCATAAACCTTGTCACCATAATTCTCATATATCTTGATAGCTAAATTTATTGATATTCCGTATTGCCCTAGGAATATTATAACCTCTTGAAACTCCTTTTTTTCTGCATAGGCTATGGCAATGCTTCTAGCCTTTCTCTCGGAAATACCACTTATCTGCGCCAGTCTGATTGGCTCCTGTTCTATTATTCTTAGGGTGTCTGCTCCGAATGCTCTGACTATTCTCTTGGCTAGAACTTCTCCTACGCCTTTGATAATTCCAGAGCCTAAGTATCGTTCTATACCTACTGTATCCTCTGGTGTTTTAAGCTCACATGATGTGAACTTGAATTGAATATCATACTTTGAATGATTTACATATTCTCCCTCTGCAATAATATATAAGCCCTCCGCTATACCAAGGGTATTCCCCACGAATATTTCATCCCCATCTTCTCCAGAAACCTCGAATACTGTGTATCCATTATCCGGGTTGGCATATATTATCTTTTCTATATAACCTTCTCTTGTCATATTCCCACAAGACCTCTCTTAATACACGCTTTCTAAAATGCAACAAACAGCTAACGAAATTTAATCCGGCACATAGGCCGGATTATCAGTCCTAATAACAACACAAGGCTACTCATTGGTAGCCTCAGTTAATGTAGTTGGTCCCTGATTACGCTTCATAGCCTCGTAAAGCTGCTGAGCAAGTCCCACTCCGCCTTGGTCTACAACGCTTTTTGCGTACTCCTGGATTCTCATATCTCCAAAATATGTTTCGTATTCGTTTTCTTCCTCGTCTGCCTTCATGATAGTTTTCTCCATAGATTTATATATCTGTTCTATCATGTACGCCTCAAATTCCTTACAGGCTGTCATCATCTCATCATCAGTGGCGGTTGCTCCTGAAATATTACCCAGCGTGCCCTCTAATCCACTGGTTTGAGTCTGAGCAATAACATTGCTGTAATCAGAACCGGATATTCCGTTTAAAGTCATCTAAATCACCTTCCTAAGTGTATCCAAATAATCTCAGATAGTGAGTTTTACTCACTATCTGAGATTATTTGCCTGCTGCATCATCTCATCTGAAGCCTGAATAGCCTTTGAATTCATCTCATATGCTCTCTGAGCTACAATAAGATTAACCATCTCATTAGCAACATCAACATTAGATCCCTCTGTATAATACTGATGTGTCATACTTGGTGTAAGATTTGGATTTCCAAACTCAGCCATAGCCTCACCGGAAGCTGCTGTAACCGCAAAGGCATTACTTCCCTCCTTGGAAAGACCTGCTGGATTACTAAACTGATATAAGGCCAATCTCACCTGATATCCATTATCCTGAAGTGGCTGAAAGTTTCCATCAGGTCCAGGGAAACCTATGTAACCATTTTGATCTATCTCCACATCAGATGCATTATATCTATCTGGAAGAATTATCTCATTGCCATACTGATCCAAAACAGGACATCCATCTGCTGTACAAAGAAGATTTCCTCCCTGTACAGGAGATACATTAAGGGTACCATCTCTGGTATATAAAAGCTCTCCTGCCTGGTTCCTAATCTGAAAGAAGCCATCTCCCTCTATAGCCACATCAAATGGTCTTGCACTTGCATTTAGGTTGCCCTGATCAAATTGACTTGTAATAGCTGAAAGCCTTGTACCAAGTCCTACCTCAGCCGCTACAGGCTTGTTCTCGCCCGCATTGTTAGTTGATGTTGACTGAAGGTTTTGATACAAAAGAGACTTAAAGCTTGCCTCCTGTGTCTTATATGCTGTTGTATTAACATTTGAAATATTATTTGCAATTGTATCTACATTTAACTGCTGAGCTCTCATTCCTGAGGCTGCAGTCCATAATGAACGCATCATAGCTATACCCTCCTGTCATTATCCAACTCTACCGATGTCATTTACTGTCTTCTCTAATATCTGGTCAATACTCTGTACCATCTTTTGGTTGGTCTCGTAAGCTCTAGTAACCGCTATCATATCTACCATCTCAGTAACCATGTTAACATTAGACATCTCAAGATATCCCTGATTAACTGTAGCCTCTGCTTCGATAATGTTAGTAGCTCCCTCTACCGGCTCGTACATATTCTCACCGTAGCTAGAAAGGGCCTCATAATTATCAAAATCCACTATCTGCAAGGTGGATACATATGTGTTACCTACATAAATCTCTCCAAGAGAATTAACACTAATCTTAGCTGTGTCTGCTCCTGGTATCTGGATTGGATTGCCACCATCTCCCAGCACCATATCTCCATCCTTAGTTACAAGAAAACCATCCTTGGTTACAGTGAAATCTCCATCACGGGTATATCTAGTGTGTGTATTTCCACTCTTGTCAGTTGTGCTGATGGTAAAAAATCCTCTTCCAGACAATGCAAAATTGTATAAATCCTCTGTCTGTCTAAAGCTACCCTGTGACATATCATAATAAGTCTCACCAATCTTAACACCAAGGGTTACATCTCCCACACTTCTTATAAGATCCGGTCCCTCTATACGGTCATTAATCTTTACAGCTAATTGACTGTCGAAGGATTGGGAGGTTGCCTCCACCTTCTTAAAACCGGTGGTGTTGGCGTTAGCCATGTTATTAGTGATGACATCCATACGCTTTTCTTCATTACGAAGACCTGTCCAGGCCGTATAAAGTCCTCTTACCATCCTACCTACTCCTTAATTCTTATCACTTAAAAACTCAATATACTTACCAGTTCCGATAGCTACAGCTGTAAGTGGCTGCTCTGCTGTCATAGTGGTAATACCGGTATTCTCCTCGATTAAATCCTCTAATCCATGGAGAAGAGCTCCTCCGCCTGTAAGGACAATTCCTCTATCCGCAATGTCCGCTGCAAGCTCTGGCGGTGTTCTCTCAAGAACTGAATGAACTGCATCTACAATCTGAGCTGTAACCTCTCTTAATGCCTCCTCAGTCTCATCTGATGAGATGGTAACTGTCTTAGGAAGACCTGTAACTAAGTTACGGCCTCTGATATCCATAGTAATATTCTCAGGTCTCTTATAGCATGTACCTATCTTAATCTTAATCTCCTCAGCAGTTCTCTCACCGATAAGAAGATTGTGTCTCTTACGCATAAATTTAACGATAGCATCATCAAAGTCATCTCCTGCAACCTTGATAGAATTACTAACTACAGTACCCTCTAAGGATATAACTGCTATATCTGTGGTACCTCCACCTATATCTACAATCATATTGCCACATGGTCTTGAAATGTCTATACCTGCACCAAGAGCTGCAGCAACAGGCTCCTCAATTATATACACATCTCTTGCACCTGCCTGATAGGTAGCATCCTCAACAGCCTTCTTCTCAACCTCTGTAACTCCTGATGGAACACAAACGCTGATACGAGGTCTTCTACCGAAGAAATTCTTACCTACTGCCTTCTGAATGAAGTACTTAAGCATCTTCTCAGTAATTGTATAATCTGAGATAACACCCTGTCTAAGTGGTCTGATTGCAACTATATTGCCAGGAGTACGACCAAGCATAAGCCTTGCCTCTTCTCCTATAGCTTTTATACGGTTAGTATCTCTATCATATGCTACAACCGAAGGCTCCTGAAGTACAACGCCTTTTCCCTTAACATATACTAAAATACTGGCTGTCCCTAAATCAATTCCTATATCTGAACTTGCCATAATAGCTCCTTTCCCGCTACTTTATATATCGTCAATATTTTATAAATCCTTAGCTTTTCTTAAAATAATTAATGAAGCCGCTTCTCCAGAGAGCCATTCCATACTTATCTCTGTTATATCCATAATATCATCAAGTCTTTGGATATATCTTCTCCAATTCACAACTCTTTCCTTTGTTATAAATGGCTTTCTTACTCCATCAAGATTATCAAACTTATCATGCAAATCCGTAATAAGCTCTCTACTGTCGCGACCGGTAAAATCAGCACCCATAAGCTCATTCATCTTCTTGTTGGAGAATAATACCTGGCCAGAATAAGCATCTCTTACAAATATAGCCACATTAAAGTTATTGTATGTTTCTATGAGATGTTTATTCACATTTCTTATATTATCATCACCAACTGCGTTCTCCAGCATATTTTGAATTACAACTGCAATGTTATGAGTAAATCGAAGCTCGTCACCTGTCCAAACTCTCTCTCCTCCGGATTCTGCTAAAAACAGTATTCCATAAAGCTTGTTTCCTAATTCAATAGGATATGCAATAACTGCCTTAGCACCGTATCTCATAAGCACTATCTTTGAGGCCTCAGTCTGGTTAGAGTTGTCCACTATGTAGCTTCCATCACCCTCTTCAATTAACTGCTCAACCATATACATTCTGTCTGGCAGTATAGTAATCAGTTCATCTCCGGGAACATCTCCATTGGCATTCCAATAGCTTCTAAGCACATAATTTTTTGTAGAATTATCAATAGTATACAAGGCTGCCTTATCCAGTCCCATATTAATTCCCACATTACGAAGTGTCTCTTCAACAGCCTGGTCAACAGTATCAATAAGCTTGCTGTTTATCTTGCTCATGGCATCACTTACGATGCTTTGTCTGGTCAGCTCATCTAAAAGCTTCTTACCTGCTCCTTTAGATTTTGCTGACTCAATATCTATGGCAATAGTCATTCTAAGATCCTCAGAAATCATATTAGCAATCTCCCAATGACTATCATACACTCTTCTCAAAGTGGCAGTTTCCTCCTTGGTGTAGGAGCCTACCATCCAAATTCCCTTAAGCTCATTTGCAATCTTTATAGGGGCTGCAGAAATTTTGCCGATGCCACCTTCTTCTCTATCTATAATAGTTGGTGCATCATTCTCCATTACTGTTTGCTTTATATGCTTATAATATTCCTTATAGGCCGGTTTTTCAAAAAGATCATAAAAATCTCCAAGATTAGTGGCTGGTCCTGTTGGTGGAAATACAATCTTCCCTTCCACATCCACGAATACGGAATAAAGTCCTGTAAGCTTAGTAAAGGTATCCATCATCAGTTTAACCTTATCATCTGTTATAAGCTCGTTCAGCTTGTCTTTACTGGCACTTACAGCTTTTAGCCTGTTCTTATCTAATGCCTTTGTTACTCTTCTTGCTGTATCTGCTGTAACCTTTTCTCCGGCTCTACTGTCTGTTATGTCCTTTATATAAAATTCAACCTTGAAAAATCCATCTGTAACATCTGATACAGATATTTCATTAGATACATAATATAGCTTTCCATCATCACCCACCATTCTATACTCGTGAGTATAATCATCAACCTTATTCTGCACTGCATCAATAACGGTTTTAATTACCTTTTCTCTGTCCTGTGGATGAATGTAATCCTCAGAGAGCTTCATACCCTTATTAAGCATCTCCACATTCATGCCCAGCATAGACGCATTAGGAGACACATATTCTAGCTGACTTTTTCTCTCACTTAAATGACAGGTTTTAACTATTATTACATATCCAGCCTTCTGGATTGCTTTTCTTAGATATTTATTCTCAAGTACCATCAATCAGTATCCCCCTTTTGCTCATTTGTTAATACAAAGGGCTGTTGCATAATCTGCAACAGCCATCCTTTTAATCAATTCAAGTAGAATTTTAACTACGCGTTAAGCTCTGGAAAAGCTATGTCTGTTACTTCCTTAGCGTCACCAACAGCCTGAACTACATTGTCAAGTGCTATCTTAAGCTGTGACATATAATCGCTTACGCTCTCGCACTCTCTCTTAACATTCATTCTAGTTGTATAAGCCTCTGTTCTAGCCTGTGAACGCATCTCCTCACACTCTGCCTCAGTCTTTTCCTTCATAGCTCTAACCTCGTACTCAGCATTAGCTCTAAGAGCAGTAACCTCTTCCTCAGTTCTTCTCTTTAAGTCATCACAATTAGCGTAAGTGCTGTCTCTTCTCTCTTGACATGCACTTGTAGTCTCAGCCTTCATCTTCTCACAACTAGAAATTGTCTCTGCATGTATTCTCTCGCACTCATCAGTAGTATCTATCATCATCTTCTCACAGGCAGCTGCTGTCTCAGTCTGAAGCTGCTGGCACTCTGCCTCAATGCTACTTTTAAGAGCCATACACTCTGCCTCAGTCTGTCTTTGAAGAGAATCCGCATTCTCTCTAGCCTCAAGAAGAGTTCTTGAAATAGATTCGTATCTTGCAGCAGACTCCTGATCTCTGCTTGTATATGTTTCCATCTTCTCTCTAAGCTGCGCAACTTCTATAGAAAGCTCATCATTAACCTTCTTAAGATTCTCGATTGTAGCTGTTGACTCGCTAATATTAGTCTCTCTCATAGCATGAAGATTCTTAACTGTCTCACTAAGCTTCAATATATTAGCCTTAAGATCAGCAACCTCTTTTTCGTGTGCTGACTGAGTTTCCTCTATATATGCATCTACTGCCTTCTTATCATAACCACCAAAGGAAGCTGTTTTAAACTGTACATCCATCTTCTAAATACCCCTTTCACTCAATATGAGAATAGTTCATAACATAATCCATTTCAATTATAACATAACCCTTTTCATAATGCACTCATTTTTTACAATGTTTCGTCATTTTTTGTTGTACGATTTTAGCATATTTTTATCGCATTTGCATTTCTTGTATGCTATAATCAACTTTAATATTGGGATTACCCAAACATTTCACGAAAGGATTTCATTATGGCAAGATTTTTCAAAAAACTTACTATTTTTACCTTATGCTTTAGTATGCTTTTCTCCCTTACCGCCTGCGGTACCGATGTGGAGAAGGTTTACCAAAGCTACATAAAGAGCTTAATCGCTATAAACTATATGGGGGCAACAGAGGACTATATGAAGGCTTCAGGCGCCACCCAGGAGGAGGCGGACAACCTCTATCAGGCAAATGTAGAATATCTGGCAGACAATATCATTACATATTACGGTATTACCATTACCGACGCTCCCGAGCTCAAGAATGACTACATAGAACTGGCAAGACTTATCTACAGCAAATGCAACTACACCGTTTCAAAGGCAAGAAAAGATGGCAGTGTATATCTTGTTGATGTAACCATTTACCCTATGGACCTTTTCGCCCAAACCTCCGACGAGGTTTCAACCTATGTGGAGACCTTTAATCAAGGTGTAAAAGATGGATTATACAACGACTACACCCTATCTGAGTATGAGACCGAATTTTCAAAGGGCATGGTAGAAATTCTAACCAACGGAAGCCTAAACATGACCTACTGCGAGCCTGTCACTGTCACCGTCGAAATAGTAGAGGACGGCGATACATTCTATATCAGTGACAGAGACTTCCTACGAATCGATGCAGCCATGATAGCAGCCTCCATTCCAGAGCCAGCGGCAACAGAGGAGTAGATAAAATACATTATCGGAACAAGAAAGTGAAAGTTGGATTCCCAGTACATTCTTTGTGCTGGGAATTTTTTGTTCCTGGTTGGAGTAGTGGGGTATCTGCTAACACGCAGTCTTCGGATTGATTTTCTACGGTCTGAGTAAGTTCACCGTAAGGTGACGGGGGCCGCCTTTGACGGTACATCCATGTACCCAAAGGCTACGCCGACATCCTGTCGGCCTGTGCCCCCTGAATTTCGAATTCAGACCTAGAAAATCTAATCCTTGATGCTATGGTTAGCTAGATATCCCCACCTTACTCCAACTATAATTACATATATGGCAGCACAAAGAATGCACTGTGCCAACTTTCACTATCACCTTCGGTGATAAAGCTGCTTTGCCAAAGGCATTGAAAAGTCGACGCCCTGACATTGTGCTTGGCTCACGAATTTGTAAGGCTTGAAGGCTATGGGTGTTTTAAGCTACGATAGCGAAGTCGTGGGTAGATTTTGTTTGCCCAGCTTAAATATACAGGCCACATTTTGGCACGGATGCCAAAATAGCCGCAACAAGCCATGGATGGCGCATTTGCGGCGGTGGCCGTGAACTGCCGATGAATG
>JAZPXZ010000019.1:0-24592 GCA_045543915.1 Wujia sp. | reverse complement strand
GTCACTGGTTCAAGTCCAGTAGGGGGAGCCATAGGGCTAATCGCGGTTTTTCGTGGGTTAGCCCTTTAATTATTCATAGGAATAATTCATAGGAAACTAACTTGACTTATTCGGGAACATTATAACAGTGCTCTACCGACTGAGCTAAGGAGGAATCGACTATGAAACACATGGTTCGCAGGAACTACGAAGAAGAGGTTGTTACAATCTTTTCAGCCTTCCAAGAGTTTTTGGAAGACAAGCAAGCACACAATCTTGCTAAATCGTCACTCATTGACTACGAAGACAGCTTCAGGTACTTCATGAACTTTTTTGAGTTTGACGAGAACACACCACTGTCAGAAGTCCACAATGATATGTTTAGAAAGTGGACATTGGACATGTTAGAGCGAGACATCAGACCTACAAGCATCAATCGTTACTTACGAGACTGCAAAGTATTCTTTAACTGGTGTATCAACAACGCTCTGCTGTTCATTCCTGAGCTAAAGATTGATATGATTAAAGGTCAAGAAGACCCTATCAAATGCTTCTCTGACAGTGACCTTGCCCTTATACTGCAAAAACCACTAAACAAGAATGACTTCATCGAATGGAGAACTTGGACTGTTGTTAACTGGGTACTGGCTACTGGTAATAGAGCTGGCACTATAGTAGAAGTAAGGATTGGAGACATCGACTTTAAGAATAAAGAAATTGTCCTCCGTCACACAAAGAATAAGAAAGCACAAATAGTACCGCTATCCTCTAGGCTATCGGCTGTAATCAAAGAGTATTTACATACTTGGAGATATGGCTGTGGTCTAGAGGATTTTTTGTTTCCCAATCAAGCAAATGAACAGCTTACAGCCGAAGCCCTTTCACAGTCTTTTGCTAAATACTGCAAAAAGCGTGGGAGCTCTAAAACCAGTATTCACGGACTGAGACATTCATTTGCCCTTAACTGGATAAGGAATGGCGGTAATCAGTTTAAGTTGCAGAAGATATTAGGTCATAGTACTCTAGATATGACTCGCAGATATGTAGCACTTGCTGCTGTTGATTTGAAGGACGACTATGATAGATTTAGTACACTCGATAATCTTTGTAAATCTTGCAAACCTAAGAAGGAGATAATATTTCATGTTGGAAAGAATTAACACTACATTTTGGCAGGACTTTGATATAGCTGATAAGTTTGGAGTTGCCGCTATAAAAGATACATATAACCGTGCTTTTAACGAATGGAAGACAGACTATAGATACCTCACTGAGCTTGTTATGGTACTAAATCATAAATGCTGGTTCTATTATGAGCGAAATGATGAATACTGTGAGCTGTATGCTGAGCTATTCCATTTAGCTGATAACTATGCTATAGATAATTTGAAGGGAAAAGAATTGGAGTTTTTCCTTGAAGTTACTGACTAAATAATGTATATATAACCGTGGGAGTTAGTCGCCCCACTTAGTCATTATAAGATTCTCCTAAGAATCATATCCTTTCGTTAGTTTTTCTAAAAGGCAGCCACTACTGATTCGCCCTCGGTAGTGGTTGTTCTTTTTTAGTTGAACATACTAAAAGCACATTATATAATATAAGCGTAAAGAGGTTATACGGGAACTTTACAGAAATAACGAGAAGACAGCCCTTATTCTAACTAGGGGCTGTCTTTTTTTTTGTTTCAAGTTGATTGATACTTGTACACATTTTATAATTTTGGTGACTATTATCAAGGACTTTTTGGGCAGATATACAAACTTGAAAAAACAACCTTAGTTTTAGAAAAAAACCTTGTATATATTAGTGAGGGCACAAAAATAAAATAATTCGCGCCCTTACTTGGTCTTTGAAATATGAACAATTTATTAACGAAAGGAACTAAAATGGCACAGACTAAACGAACTAGTTTTGTGTTCTATGATGGTTTTTACGAAGCTATTCAAGAACTAGAAACTGCTGAAGAGAAAGTAGAACTACTAGATGCGATTTGCACCTATGAGTTCACAGGTGTAATACCTGAAATGAGTTATGCTTGCAGAGTTGCATTCAAGGTCATTAAAAAGAGTCTTGATACTGCAACAACCCGATATGTAGCAAGTGTTGAAAACGGCAAAAAGGGTGGTAGACCTAAGAAAACAGAAACCCAACAAAACCTAGGCGAACCTAACATAACCCAACAGAACCTAGACGAACCTATAAAAACCCAAGATAACCATAATGATAATGTTAATGCTAATGAAAATGAGAATGCTAATGCTAATAATAGCACTACTAAAGTAGTGGCTACACCTAGTAAGAGATTATCTAGAAAAGAGCAATTAGTTAATTATGTTAATGAATTAACTTATAGTGAAGAAACTAAAAAAGCATTATTTTCGTGGATTTTTCAGATTGGCTTGAATGGCAACTGTACTGTACAGCAGCTGAAAGATAAGTTAGCTTACATTTGGAACATTTATGATGATGAATCATTAGTAAGACAGTCGATAGAAGAGGCTTACAGAAATAACTGGTTTGGCTTCTTCCCTCTAAAAAATACCCCTACAAAATCTCCAGCAGTTTTGGAGAAAAAAGAACCCAGCTCTTTTACAAACATCCCTCAGGATAATAGTTATAATACTAACCAACAATTCCAGCCACAGCCTTATAAAAAAGGTGGATTGAATTTTATATATTAAATAGGAGAATAAAAAATGACTAAAAAGAACTTGATTAAACTCACCAACAATCAGATTGCTATCAAGGCAATCTACGACAAGAAGCCCTCTAACATCTACAATGCTAACTTGAAGCCTAACCCCGAAGCTGTTAAAAAAGCAAGAGTAACTTTAAGCCCTGTTGCTTGGAAGTTTTACGAAAATATTACCACACTTTTTAGTAATCATGCTGTTGCAGTTACAACTGTGACTGAGCTAATGAATGAGCTTGGAATGACTTATGAGCAGTTTAACACAGCACTTGGAGAGCTTGTAGCTAAGAAGTATATGGCATTTTTCCCCATCACTACTGCAACTGATATTTATGAAGGATACACTTTCAGATTTCACGATGATAACTCTTTAGTTGCTGTTTGTCCTATCACAAGAGCAGCTACGATTGAAGAACTTAAAAAGCCTTTCTTCTATACAGGAGAAGCAACATGGAAGGAGACATTCTAATGACTATTTTCGTAAAACATATTCTTAAAAAGTGCGGTGTTATCGTACAGCAAGACACTTATGGCAACTGCTATTACTTCTTGGATAAGACAAGAGAAGAACTAACTGAGGATGATGCTATGGAGCTTGTAGAGCAGTACATCATCAACTGTCTCAGATGTGGGAGCTTGTTTTAATGCGTGATGTAGTTGGATGGGAAGGAATTTACAAGGTAACATCTTGTGGTAAAGTATGGAGTGTAAGATATAACCGATTTATAAAACCTGCTGGTGGTGAAGGTAACTATCAGATGGTATGCCTACATAGAGACAACAAGCAAACATTCGACTATGTACATAGAATAGTAGCAAAAGCATACATTCCAAATCCTGACCCACAAAAGTATACCGATGTAAACCACAAGGATGAACATAAAGACCATAACTGGGCTAACAATCTTGAATGGTGTCATAGAAAGTACAACATAAATTATGGCACTGGTGTTAAAAGAAGAAGCACCCAAGTGTACTGCCCTGAAACAGATACCACATACATTTCTATGAATGCAGCTGCAAGAGCACTAAATCTAAACCCTGCTAATATATGGTTAGTGTGTCATGGCAAGTTACATACTACAGGTGGTTACCATTTTAGTGTAGTTAACAACTGAATATATAAAGGACGGAGGGTAAAATCTCCGTCCTTATCTTGTATATAAATTGTGAAGGGTCGCCTGCCATCAACCCTTTATCCTTTCATTATTCATACCTTTCTTAGACAGATAACTAAAAGCTGAACTTTTTATTTAAGAGGAGAACAACAATGACAATCGGAACTGCAATCGTAGCAAGCGTAGGCATCATTTGTGCAACCTTTTTAGGTGTGATGATTATTGGTGCAGTACTTGCAGCAAAGAAACATAAGTAAGAGGTGATACTATGGCATTAAACAACAAGCAATTAAGGGCTGTTGAAATGCTTGTGTACACTGATATGCTGAAGCAAGACATTGCTAAAGAGTTAAATGTATCAAATGCCACAATTAGTGTGTGGCTCAAAAAAGAAGAATTTCAGCAAGCCATCAAAGACGAAATGCAAAGAGGCTTTGCTGATTTAGCGTATAAAGCTCGTAGAAGATTAGGGCTACTTATAGATAGCAACAATGAGCAAGTAGCCCTTGGAGCTGTTAGAGAAGCTCTAAATAAAGCTGGCTATCAGGAAACACAAGAAATAAAACATACAGTAGGAACAGTTTATAATATAGAAATTTTGGAGTAACAAATGGAACTATTGAACCAAGTTAATTTTGGTATCAAGCGTAGTATGTTCAATGATGTTTACTTTCCATATTTATTTGATTACTCCCGAAGATACGAAGTCTACTACGGTGGTGCTGGTAGTGGTAAAAGTGTTTTCATTGCTCAAAAGCTCATACTGAAAGCATTAAAACAGAGAAGAAGAATTTTATGCCTGAGAAAAGTAGGAGCAAATCTGAAAGACTCAGTTTTTCCACAAATAATTGAGCAGTTAAAGCAATGGAAATTATTTGATAGATGCAAAGTCAACTACTCCACATACACTATCACTTTAGACAATGATAGTGTATTTCTTTTTAGAGGTTTTGATGACAGTGAAAAGATTAAATCTATCGTTGGTCTAACAGATATATGGATGGAAGAAGCAACTGAGTTTACATTAGATGACTTCACACAGCTTGACCTAAGACTTAGAGCACTAGCAGATAACTTACAAATATTCTGCTCATTTAACCCAACATCGAAAGAAAAGTGGGTATACAAACAATGGTTTGCACCTGATGCAAAATACGATAAAACCCAAGTTTTAATACTAAAAACCACATATAAGCACAATAGATTTTTACCTCCAATATTTGGTGTAGTACTGGAATCAAAGAAAGAATCAAACCCCAACTATTACAAAGTATATGTTTTAGGTGAGTTTGGTACATTTGAAGGACTAGTAATAACCAACTGGAGAGAAGAATTATTTGACCATATGCAATTAGCTCAAACATTAGAGCATAGATGCGGTATGGACTTAGGTTGGGTAGATAAAACAGCAATCATAGATACTTTGTATGACAGACAAAATAAAATAATTTATGTATTCAACGAGTTCTATAAATCAGGACAGCAACTAAGTGACCTAGTTACTGCTATTACTGATATGGGGCTAAAAAAATCTAAAATTCGAGTTGACTCTGCTGAGCCTAGAAGTATTCAATATTTTAGAAACAATGGAATCAATGCAGAAGGTGCTAGTAAAGGACAGGACAGTGTTAAAGCAGGTTATATGTTCTTACAAGACCACTTACTTATTGTTCATCCAAGATGTGAAAACTTCAAAACTGAGCTAGAAAACTTCTCATATATAAAAAGTAAACAAACTGGTGAGTATACAGAAGAGACAACACATGAATGGTCACACGCTATTGATGCTTGTCGTTATGCTTACAGTGATATTTACACAAATAGAAAATTAAGTTCAATAAGTAAGTCAGCATTTGGCTTATAAATAAATCAAAATAATATAAGGGGGTAAACCGATGTTCACATTGCAAGACGGTAGAGCACAGCTGTATCAGTGGGACTTAGACAGATATGTAATCGTTGAAGATAAGACAATTCCTGAAGTACATTTCTGTAACCGCACCAGTGATAACTCTCTAGTAGTCGAAGTAAAAGATGGTTTAGCACCAATTCCTAACATTCTGCTACATGAAGCTAGACCTATTAGAATCTATGCTTATGTAGACGATAAGTACACATTAGTGGAAGAACAGATTCCAGTTAAATCTAGAACTAAGCCTGCTGACTATGTGTATACCGAGACTGAAGTAAAGAGCTATGAATACCTTGATGCTAAACTAAAGGAAATCGAGGAACAGGGCTTTAGTGACGAAACAGTAGCAAAAGCAGTAGAAGATTACTTTGGTACAAATGATACTGACTTTGCCACAAAAGACTATGTTGACACTGCTATTAGTGCTATTCCTACTCCTGATGTAAGTGGTCAAATCAATACACACAACACATCAAGCACAGCACATAGCGACATTAGAAATGCTATTCCTACTAATGTAAGTCAACTAAGCAATGATAAGAATTATGCCACTAAGGAAGAGGTAAGAGCAGCAGTAGATGCTATTGACATTCCTGAAGTGGATTTTACTGGTTACGCTACCGAGGCATATGTTGACACACAGGTAGCGACAATTCCCGTAGGACCACAAGGACCAATAGGACCTAAAGGCGACAAGGGAGACAAAGGTGACAAAGGTGACAGAGGACCTGAAGGACCACAAGGTATCCAAGGACCAAAAGGTGCTGATGGCACAATGACTTTTGAAGACTTAACAGAAGAACAAAGAGCAACACTAAAAGGTGACAAAGGTGAAACTGGACCTCAAGGACCTGTTGGACCTCAAGGACCTACTGGTGATACTGGTTTAACTGGACCTAAGGGTGACAAAGGCGATAAAGGTGACACTGGTGATAAAGGTGATGCCTTTACATATGAAGACTTTACAGAAGAGCAATTAGCAGCACTTGTTGGTCCTAAAGGCGACAAGGGTGATAAAGGTGATACTGGTGAGCAAGGTCCACAAGGTGAACAAGGACCACAAGGTGAAAAAGGTGATAAGGGAGATACCATTGAGGGTGAGCCTTTATATTGCCACAATGTCAACATCAATAATGGTTCTGGCTCTGTAACTCTTTACACAGTATCTAGCGAACCATTCACATATGCTACACTCCGTCAATACATCCTTGACAATGGTGGTTCAATTAGCTGTAATTATCAAAGTACTAGCGGCAACTATGCTGTTATTTATCATAGAGCATCTGCTGTAGCAGAGGAAACACAGATAAAAGTAAGTGGTAGGAAATACAACGGTGACGCTTCATCTACGTATATTCCTGAGACATATTCAGTAAAAGACACAGTAGTTAAAGTAGCTGATTCCATTACACTTGATGCTGGTGAATCTAATGTAGATTTATCCAACTACTACAATAAAACAGAGACCGAAAACTTAATTGAAGAAGCTGTAGGTAATATTAGTATACCTGATGTATCAAACCTTGCAGACAAAGAGCATACACACAGTATCAATGACATTACAGATTACACAGCTCCTGAAATTCCTTCACTGGATGGTTATGCTACAGAGCAATATGTTGATGATGCTATTGATGCTATCGAAGTAACAGGTGGCGGTGTAGCAGACATTGCTATTAGTGATGATGGTGCTGGTAATGTAACCATTGAAACAGCTGAGGGTAGTGGAAGTAATGCTGACCTAAGTGATTACTACACAAAAGCAGAGACAGATGCTGCTATTCAAGCAGCCATTGATGGAATTGATATTCCTGAGGGTAGTGGCACTGGTGGTAGTGGTACGCTGTATAGACACACATTAAGTATGTCAGTTGATACTGATGAACATCCATTAGTTATTGAAATCATTAGCACAAGAGCAACTGCTTATGACTTCGATGCATTAAAAACTTACATCACAGACAATGGTGGTACTATTGGAATCTCTGACTACTATGTTCCAAATAGTGCTAATCTCACATATGCAACAGTAGCTACAATTGGAATAGAACTTCATGGTCACTATTCCTCTGTGTCATACGAAGTTCCCTCTAATGGTTCTCCATACCTCTCTACTGGACACTATTCAGCATCTGTAACAATTCCTAATGGCACTAAAGTTACTGACACCATTGTTGCTATTGGTTCATTTGGTGGTGGCAGTGGGTCTACTGATTTAACTGATTACTATACAAAGACAGAAATTGACAACAAAGGCTATCAGACAGCATCACAAGTAAATGCACTAATCAATACTGCATTGGGGGTAATTGAAAATGGCACTTACTAATAAATTATCAGCTATCGGTGAAGCTATTAGAGCTAAAACTGGTAAAAGCGAGCTTTTAACACTTGACCAAATGCCTACTGAAATCGCTAGTATTAGCGGTGGAGGAGAAGGTTTTCCTGATTATGCATTCAATCTCACTGGCGATATGATGTACAAATTTGCCTATAGTAACTGGAACTGGTTTCTCGGTGAGTATGGAAATAGAATAACCACATTTGATATTACTAGCTTAAGTAACACTTTCCTACGATGCTCAGCTTTAACTACTACCAACATTGATACCCTCAATGTTAACAATATAAAATCATTTGACCAAACATTTAGTGATTGTACAACATTAACTGCAGTACCAAAGATTCGTGGAACTATCAACTGGAGCACAAGCACATCATTCAATGGTATGTTTACTGGCTGTACCTATCTTAATAATCTTGATGATATATTTACAGACGAAATGCTTGATGGTTTCTCAACAGTAAATGTTACTAGTTCGTATTCTACCCCTAGAGCCTTTAATTTCAATAGTTTGTATTCAATAAGACATTTACCCAGCTGGCTTTATAAATTCAAACTAAATCCTGAATCTACTGCATTCCCAAATTACTCTTACTGTTTGTACTCTTCCTTCTGTAGTGGCTGTTATTCTTTGGATGAGATTATTGATATTCCTGTATGGTACTGTGCAGGTGCTCAGACAAGCAATATGTTTAGTTATGCCTTTAATTACTGTGGTAGAGCAAAAAATATTACATTTGAAACACAAGCAGATGGTAGCCCTTATGTAGTCAGTTGGAAAACTCAAACCATTGACCTTACTAGTGTGGGCTCGGATTCAGATTTCCATATAACCTCTTATAAAAGTGGCATTACAAAAGACAAGAAAGTTACTAACCAAGCAACATATGAAGCACTAAAAGATGACCCTGATTGGTATGCATCAGATATGGGATATAGCAGATACAATCACGATAGTGCAGTAGCAACAATCAACAGTCTACCTGACACTAGTGCTTATTTAGCATCAGCTGGCGGTACTAATACAATCAAGTTCAGAGGTATAGCTGGTGAGTCTTATGGTAAAGCAATTGCCAACTTAACAACAGAAGAAATTGCAGTAGCAACAGCTAAGGGCTGGACAGTATCAATTACATAAGGAGGTACAACAATGAAAAGCACAAACTTTAACTTAGTAAGATATGATGCTGATGAAGGAAAAGTATTTGATTGGGCTGAACCTCGTTTCTTAGAAAACGAAGATGGCGAACAGGTACAACAGCATCTATATGCAAAAACATTATTCCTTGGTGTTAATGACTCCATTGATAATTATATCGAAGTGGAGGTATAAACAATGGCTGAAATGAAAACATTAAATGGCTATGAAGTAGTCGATGCTAAAGCAAGAGAAGATATAGCAGCACTTCAAGCCTCAGGCGGCTCAGGCATTAAAGTAATTACTGTTACTGCTAATGTCACTACAGCCGAGACAGCTGAAGAAAAAGCAATGTGGGAAGACATCTATGCCAATGAAAACTACGATGACTATATTGTTCAAGTATCAGATAGTTATGCTGGTCATAGATACACTATTGACACATGGATTGTTGGTGTAGGTAGTAACTACATCGAAGCTTACTATGATAAAAAGAACACTAGACATTATATTAGAGTTGCTCTTTCTAATGGTGTATTTAGTTCTAAGATAAATAGAGATTATGCGGTTATTGAACCACCCAACTGGATTTGGTCAAATGATAGTAGCTTATCCGTAGCTACTTACTCTCATGTTAAAGTAGTTGGTTATTGGAATAATGATAGTTCTCACTTAACAACATACGATATTTCTGCATCTGATGGTAACGCTATTGGAGATTTACCTTACAGAAGATTCTATGTTCCTGATGTATATAAATTATACGAACAGCCTATTTACTTCTATGTTAATAGCCCTTGGTTACAAATGGAATGTGAGGGCTCTGTAGTACAGAACTTTACACCACTTGGATTTTGGTATTGGGGGTAATCAATGTTTTACTTAAATAAAGAAACTCCACTAACAGCTGAACTACTCAGCAAAATGATAAACAGATTTAGACTCAATGTAGAGCCTAGACTACAAAAATATAAAGAATACTACGATGGTATTCAGGCAATCCTCAGCAAAAAATATAATGATGAGACTAAGCCCTGTAACAAGACAGTAATTAACTACTGCAAAAATATCGTTGATAGTTACTGCGGTTATATGGCTACTCCTAACTGCATCAGTTATAGCAGCGAACAGGATATTGAGGATATTATGGATGTCCTCAGATACAATGACTATCAAGCACAGGATAGTGAGCTCTTGCTACACGCACTAGTTTATGGTGTAGCAAATGAGCTTATGTACATAGATAGTGAAAGCAAAACAAGATTTAGAATGATTGACCCTACTCAATGCTTTGGTATTTACGATGACACTTTGTCAAGTGACTTAATGTACTTCGTAAGAATCTATAAAGTAAGTGAGTGGGATGACTCCAATAAATACAACTGTGATGTATATGGAGCATCAACAATTACCCACTATTCAATGAACGGTGATAATAGTGGTTTAACATATATTGGTGAAGAGCCACATTACTTTGGACAATGCCCAGCTAATATCTTTGTAATGCCTGATGAAAAATCTATCTTCGATTGCATTATGTCAATGCAGGACTCAGTAAATGAGCTGTTAAGTGCTGAAGTAGATGATTATAGTGCATTTGTTGATGCTTACTTAGTACTCCAAGGTGTAGATGCTGATGCTGATGATGTAGACACAATGAAGGAAAGAAGAGTTATCATTCTTCCCCCAAATGCTACAGCAAACTACCTTACTAAGACTGCAAACGATGCTCAGATTGAAAACATGCTAAAAAGACTACACGACAGCATTTATCGTATCAGTGCTTGTGTAGACTTCTCCAGCGAAACATTTACTGGTGGTGTATCTAGTGGTATTGCTATTCAGTTCAAACTTAGTGGTATGGAAACTAGATGTGGCAAAATTGAAGCTGAAATGAAAAAAGCATTACAGCGTAGAGTAGAAGTTATTAGCGGTGTTGCTTCACTTACTCTTGGAGAGGATATTTGGAGAGACATCAAGATTGACTTTACTAGAAATATTCCTGCAGATGAAGCTGCTATTATCAATATGATTAACGCTCTAAAGGGCACAGTATCTGATGCAACACTCTTAGCACAAGTTCCATTCGTTACTGATGTACAAGCTGAGCTTGATGCAGTAAATGCTCAGAAACAAGAGAACATGAGCTTATATGGCTTTGGTAACATTACTGGAGCTGATACAGACGAGGAAGACGATGGCACAGCTGACGATTCCGATAGTATTTGATGAAGACAAGCTCAGGGAAATAGTAGAAGAAGCAGTAGCAAGGTTAAAGGCTGAGGGCTACATATGGAAAGATAGCCCTCTAGTCCTTCCTGATACTCCAACAATAGGAGGCATAGATGGCAAATTACTGGGCAGACAGAATGGCAGCAGCCCAAAACAGGCTGACTGAAAGAAATAGAAGAGACATTGATAAACAGGTACGAAAATACTATCAGTCAATCTCTAAACAAATCATAGAAGACTATGAGGCAACACTAAATAAGTTACTAGCCGATTTAGCAAAGACTGCTACAGGTGAGCGTACTGCACTTACTCCTGCTGATTTATATAAACTTGATAAATATTGGTCAATGCAAAAGCAAGTGCAAGGAAAACTCACAAGGCTTGGAAATAAACAAATAGCAACATTAACTAAGTGGTTCAAAAAAGAGTATTGGGACAGTTATAACTACTTTAGCCTAGAAGGTGTCAAAGCATTTAGTACCATTGATGATTATGCTGTAGAGCAAGCGATTAACCAAATATGGTGTGCGGATGGGCAGTCATGGTCACAAAGAGTATGGCAAAACACAAAGGCATTACAGCAAACCCTTAATGATGAACTAATTCATTGTGTAGTTACTGGTAAGCCATCAAGCTACCTACGCTCTAAACTAATGGAGCGATTCAATGTTAGTTATAACAGAGCTGATACCTTAGCAAGAACAGAGCTAGCTCACATTCAAACACAAGCAGCACAACAACGCTACAAGGATTATGGTATTCAGGAAATTGAAATACTAGTAGACCCTGATGAAAGAACCTGTGATGTATGTGGCAAGCTACATGGCAAGAAATACGCAGTAGGTGCAAAGTTACCTATTCCAGCACATCCAAGATGTAGATGTTGTGCTATTCCTGTAGTGCAAGTGCCAAAAATAGAAGTGTGAGCTTGTATATAAATGTGATAGTCATTCAGGGCATTGGACTCTAACTAATGTACTAATAAAGATAGGGATAGCCAATGAGCTATAACTAAAGGAGATTACAAAATGGATATGGAAAACACAACTATGACAGTAGAAACTGCTGCAGAAGAGACTACTGAGCAAAAGACTTTCACACTAGAGGAAGTAAATGCACTTCTTCAGTCTGAGTCTGATAAGCGTGTTACAGCTGCCCTTAAAAAGCAGCAAGCTAAGTATGAGAAACAGCTTTCACTTAGCAAACTTGATGGTGACGAAAGAGCAAAGGCAGAGAAGGACAACAGAATTGCAGAGCTTGAAGAGCAACTTGCTGCATTCCAAGTAGAGCGTAATCGCTCTGAGCTTAAATCAGTTCTTAGTTCTAGAGGTCTTAGTGCTGAATTTGCAGACATCGTTAACATTAGTGATGATATTGAAGCATCACAGGCAAACATTGATAAACTCGATAAACTATTCAAAGCTGCTGTAAAAGCAGAAGTAGAGAAGAGATTAGCTGGCAGTGCTCCGAAGGGCAATACTTCAAGTATCAGCAATGATATGACAGTTGAGGCATTTAACAAATTGCCACTATCCCAGCAAGCAGCAATTGCCACAAACAATCCTGAGCTCTATAAACGATTAACTAATAAATAAAAAGGAGCTATATAGATTATGGCACATACACTTTATGAAAATTTTGTTCTTGAGAACAAGATTACTAACGATGTTAACACAAAGCTTGATGTTAACTCTCTATTTACTGTAGATAACAGTCTCGCAACTGATGCAGGTCTTACCAAATACATCAACAAGTACACTTACACTGGTGAAGTTGAGAAGCTTGAAAAGGGTGCTAAGAACGCTGATGGTACAAAGGGTTCTGTAGCATATGTACAGGTTCCCTACACTGTTGAGAGATATCAGCACACATTCACTTACAACGATATGGATGTTATGCAAGACCCCTACTTCCTTGATGTAGCTACTAATGGTGCTGCTATTACAATGTCCGACAAGATTAGAGCTCAGTACTTCGAAGAGCTTGCAAAGATTGCTCAGCCTGATGAGGGTGAAGAGCCTGCACCTAACTATGTTGAGGTTGATGCTCTTACTTATGATGCAGTTGTTGATGCACTTGCTGCTATTGGCAAGGAAGTTGAGACTGATATGTTCATCGTAATGGGTCTTGATGGTAGAAAGGCAATCCGTAAGGATGCTGACTTCAAGTCTAGCAGACAGGGTGAAATCCTTTACACTGGTCAGTTTGGTACTATCGCTGGTGTTCCTTGCTTGTTCTCCAAGCTCGTTCCTGAAAAGACTGCTTACATCACTGCAAAAGACCAGGTTAAGCTCTTCGTAAAGAAAGATGGTTCTGTTGAACAGGACAGAGACATTGAGACTAAGGACAATACCGTTGTTTACGAGAGACATGGTGTAATGGCACTTGTTGACGAAACCAAGTCTGCAAAGATTGTTTTTGCCTAAGATAAACCAATACAGGGGCTATTAACTTAGCCCCTTATCAAAGTAAGGAGTAACCAATGATTACAGATATCAAAATTATGCTGGGTGATGCTGCTCCAAACTTTAGTGATGCTCAAATCAACTTAGCTTACAAACAGGCTTTAACAGAAGTTGAGGCTTACTGCAATAGAGAAGCTGATATTGAGCTAGATTTAATTGCTGATAGAATCGCAGTTATCAAGCTCAATAGAATGAACACAGAAGGTTTATCAGGACAGTCATTTAGCGGTGTTAGTGAAAGCTACATTGATGGTTACCCAGCAGACATTAAAGCGATCTTAGACAGAAAACGCAAAATCAAAATCATATAAGGAGGTAGTTATGATTAACTCAAATATGAGAGAATACAACTATTTTCTTTATAGTGAAGATGATGGTTATGGACAAGCAGGTGTAACTGATGAGGTCCAAGGCACAGTTAAAATGTCCATAACTAACACAACAACATCTACCCAAGACAACATACTTTACAAAGATGCTACTTATATAGGGCTGACATTGAATAAAGCAGTTGATGATACCTATGTCATTGAATATGGAAAGGAACGCTTGAAAGTTCTATATATTGTCCCACAAGGCAGATATAGACAAGTGTTCATGAAATACATTGGCTAACGATATTAGAATTGAAGGACTAAATGAAGTCCTAGCTCGTATCGAAAAGATAGGTAGCGTAGAGCAAGCTCAACAAGCATTAGGTCAAGCCTGTGCTCTAGTAGAACGAAGTGCAAAGCAAAAAGCCCCAAAAGGTGAAGGTGACTTACGCAGAAGTATTACTAGTAAAGTTGAAGGCTTGGTAGGTATCGTGTTTACACCTTTAGAATATGCCCCATATGTTGAATATGGTACTGGTATTCATGCTGAAGGTGGAAATGGTAGAAAAGATGTACCTTGGGCATATGTAGATGAAAAGACAGGTGAGCTTATATGGACAAGTGGTCAAGAGCCACAGCCTTATATGCGACCTGCTCTATATGACAATAAACAAGCAATTATGGCAATTCTAAAGGAGGGCTTAACTAAAAAATGATAGATTATCATCAGCAATTAGTTGCTGCTCTCAAAACTGTTCTCCCAACCCATTATGAAATGGCTACACAGAAATCTAAAACTCTGCCCTGTATCAGTTATATGGAGCTAAGTAATGTAGTGGATGTCATCATAGAACCTCTTGCTTATAGCCGAATCACTTATCAAGTAAAGATTTGGGGGAATCAAATAGGGGACTTACAAAAATATGCTCAATTAGTTGATGCTGTGCTAAGACCATTAGGTTGGAAGCGTGTTGGCTGCAACGAAGCATATGACCCCAATTCAACAATGATTCAAAAAATAATGAGCTACGAAAATCTCATAAAAGAAGAATTTTAATATAGGAGGTCATAGATATTATGGCTGGATTGAATACTATCAAAGTTGCACTTAAATATGGTGCACAGAGTGCTACCACTGCCATTACTGGTGTAATGGAAATTCCTGAGCTTGGTGGCGATGTTGATAAGATTGAAGTTACCACTCTTGCATCTGAAGCACATGAGTACATCAACGGTCTTAGAAACAACGGAGACACAATGACCTTTAAGTGTCTCTATGTTGAGAGTGAGTTTAGTGCTCTCAATGATATTGAGGATGAACAGCATTGGGAGATTGACTTCTCTGAGACTGGTGCGAACCTCAAAGCTACTTGGACAGGTATTCCTTCTGTAAAGATGGATGCAGTTACTGTTGGTGGCTATCTTGGTTACTCATTGAATATTGCTCCTACATCAAAGGTTACTTTGACTGTAGCGTAATATATCCCATTGATGGGGGTAAGGGGAGTTGTTCTCCTCTTCTCCCCTTACTATAAAAATTATATTAGAGGAGATTTACAATTATGTTGTATTACGAATTTGAAGCAGGCAATAATGTCTATAAACTTAGACTGAACACAAGAAACATTGTTAGTTTGGAAAAGAAGTTAGGTTGCAATCCTGTAATGGTATTTGGTACTGGCGACAGAATCCCTACTGTTACACAGATGGTAGCAATCCTCAATGAATCTATGCAGACATATCATCATGGTGTTACATCTGATAGAGCATATGACATCTTCGATGCTTGGTTGGCATCAGGTCATGTTATGACTGACTTCATTCCTGTTATCATTGAGATTTACAGAGCTTCAGGAATTATGGCTGGTGCTGGTGGCTCTAGCGATACTGAAGACTTTAACACTGGTGAAGACGAAAAAAACTAATTGATGGGGATGGGGCTAGTCCTCGTCCCCCTTTTCTTTATACAACTAAGATTTATAGCTGGTTAGAGTACGCTCTCGATATTGGAATAAGTGAAGAACAATTTTGGAATAGTACTATAAGTGAACTAGGTCGTCTATTTGCTAGTCACAACAGAACACGCAAGAGTGAGTTACAAGAGAAAACATCTATGGACTACACCTTAGCTGATTTGATTGGTCGTAGCGTAGCACGAATCTATAATTCTTCAAACACTATACCTAATATTGAGGAAGTATATCCTACTGTGTTCGATAAAGAAGAATTAGAACGCAAACGACAAGAGAGACAAGCTGAATTACTTGCTATTAAATTCAAACAATTTGCTGAAAACCTTAACAAAAATTTTAAGGAGCAAGATGGATGAATGAAGAGTTAAAAATTATAATTTCAGCTGAAATTGATAAATTACGAAAAGAGCTCCAAAAAGGTCAAAAGGAATTACAGAAGACTGAAAAGACTGCTAATAAGTCAGGCGGTAATATTGGTAAAGCTCTAAAAGCAGCTGGTGCTGCAACTGCTACTGCAATGAAAGCAATGGTAGCAGCTGTTGCTGCTGCTGGTGCTGCTATGGTTGCTGTTACTGAGGCAACTAGAGAATATAGAACCCAGCAAGCACTGTTAGCCTCCTCGTTCCAAACATCAGGAGGCAATGCTGAGATAGCAAGAGAGACATTCGAAGACCTGTATAGGGTTTTGGGTGACACTGGAAAAGCTACCGAAGCAGCATTACAATTATCACTATTAACTACAGAAGAGCAAGCCTTATCAGAATGGACAACAATCTGTCAAGGTGTCTATGCAACTTTTGGAGACAGCTTACCTATCGAAGCACTTGCGGAGGCAGCTAACGAAACAGCTAAAACTGGTGAGTTAACTGGAGCTCTTGCTGATGCTCTAAAGAGAGTAGGTGTTAGCGAAGAAGAGTTCAAAGACCAGCTCTTTATGTGCAATACAGAGGCAGAAAGAGAAGCCCTTATCCGTCAAACCTTACTTGGTCTGTATGGTGATGCGGCTGCTGCCTATGAAAAAAATGCTGCTAGTGTATTGGCAGCAAATGAAGCTCAGTTAGCACTTCTTGATAGCACTGCTGCCTTAGGTGCTGCTTGCGAACCACTGGTTACTATGTTCAAGAGCACACTTGCTGGAGCAATGGCTGACCTAGTGCCGAGCTTCACAATGATAACAGATGGTCTACTTGGAATGACTCAGGGAGTAGAAGGTGCTAAGGAACAAATGTCCCAAGGCATTACAGCTCTTATTGGAGATATTCTAGCAAAGATTACTGATTCACTTCCTCTAATTCTCGATGTAGGATTAGACATTGTACAAGCACTGTTGGAAGGATTGGTAACAGCTTTCCCTGATGTAGTAGACACAGTTGTTGAACTATTACCACAACTCATTCAAGCACTAGCCGATGTATTACCTCGGGTTACACAGGCAGTATTAGATGCAGTTCCTTTACTACTCGATGCAATATTTGATGTAGCAGCACAGGTACTTGGTGTTCTTGGAGAGCTAATTCCTGAGATACTAACTCAGATTGTTGAAATTATTCCGTTAATAATTGATGCTCTTGTAACTAATATTCCTGTACTACTTGAAGCAGCAATTAACTTCTTAATGGCAATAGTTGATGCTATTCCTGAGATTGTTATTCAGCTTGCAAACGCTCTACCTACACTAGTTCAGACAATACTTGATTGCTTAGTAGAAGCAATTCCTGTTATTCTCAATGCAGCCATTGACTTGCTTGATGGTGTAATTGAGGCAGTAGCAATCATTATTCCTGATTTACTTGCAGCTATTCCTGAGATTGTTATCGCTCTAGTAAACTTCATCATGGAGGCTATTCCTCAAATTGTTGAAGCTGCTGTTGAGTTGCTAAATGGTATCATTCAAGCAATCCCGATTATTATTCCTAAGATTGTTGAAGCACTTCCTGTAATTATTGTTACAGTAATCGAAGAGCTCTTAAAGATGCTACCTATGCTAATTGACTGTGTAGTTGATTTAGTACTTGGTATCGTTGCTGCACTTCCTGATATTATTCTTGCAATCGTTGATATTATTCCTGACCTCATCGGTAATCTATTAGCGGCTGTATTAGAGTGCTTACCGCAGATTATTGCATCCCTATACATACTAGTAGGTAAGTTGATTCTTGCTATTCCTGAAATCCTACTTGGTTTGATTGAAGCAGTCATTGACTTGTTCGTTGGTATGTGGGAAAGCGTTATGGACATCTTCTTTGATGCTCCTGAATGGTTTAGTAATGTCTTCGGTAGTGCTTTTGAGGGTATTCAGAAAGCATTCAGCTCCATTGGTTCATTCTTTGGCGATGCTTGGGGCAAAGTTAAAGGTGCGTTTACTGGTATTGGCGATTGGTTCGGCGAACAGTTCGGTAAGGGCTATAATGCTGCAACTAACGCATTTAGCAAAGCTAAGACAGGATTCAGTAATGTTTGGAAAAACATGAAAGATGGTTTTGGCAATGTAACAGACTGGTTTAAGAACACATTTAGCGGTGCTTGGCAAGCTGTTAAGGATGTATTCAGCAAGGGTGGAAAAGTATTCGATGGTATCAAAGAAGGTATCTTGGATGGCTTGAAAGCTTGCATCAATGCAATCATTGATGGTATCAATAAGGTAATTAAAGTTCCGTTTGATGGTATTAACAGTGCACTAAAAGCTATCAAGGGTGTTAACATCATGGGTCTTAAGCCCTTTGATTGGATTAGCACAATCAGCGTTCCTCAGATTCCAAGACTCTACCGTGGTGGTGTGCTTGAAAAAGGACAAATTGGTTTGCTTGAAGGTAATGGTGCTGAGGCAGTTATACCTCTTGAAAACAACGATAAATGGATTACTGCTGTTACTGAGAAGTTTATGGAGCTTATGGGTAGCCGTGGTGACATAGATGAAGACAGACCTATTTACTTAGTTGTTGATGGACAGGTACTTGCTAAGACAACTGTTAAAGCAATCAACCAGCGTACAAAACAAACTGGTAAGTTAGATTTAGTTCTAGCATAAGGAGTAAAGTATGGCTTACTTAAAAATAAATGGAACAGATTATTCACAGTTCGTGAATAAGTTGAGTATAACAACTAAACAGAAATACACAGCAAGAGAAAGTGCTAATGGTGACTTGCTTGTTAAGTACATTACTGCCAAGAGGAATATTCAAGTGGGTTTACGCCCACTTGAAGCCTCTAGGGCTAGAACACTTATTGCAGCAATCAGCGGTGCTAATAGTATGGAAGTAGAGGTTGATTTCTTAGACCCTTCTACTAACGCACTAAGCAAGGCTACTTGTGTTGTTCCTGTTAATACTGTTGACTATCAATCTATCAATAGTGAGGGAACATTACTTAAAGCAATTTCTTTTACCTGTGAGGAAAGATAAGGAGGAGCTAAATGATTACATCTAATCTTGGTAACAATTATTCCTCCAAAAGAGTTGTAGCTAAAGTAGAGTTATATGATGGCTCTACTTTAGTTCAGACCTGTGAAAGCAGTAATTTTCTATCGGGTCTTTCGGTAAGCAGGGAAGGTGAGCTTGGAAAGTTTTTTGGCTTTGGTGTTTGCCATAAGTTAGACTTGACACTTATTGACCTTGAAAAAGTACTTAGACTGTATGAAGGATATACTGCAAAGGTTAGATTTGGTAATGGTACTATTTGGGATGCACCTTATCCTGATTTTGAAGTTACTAGTATAAAGGTCGATAAGAAAAGCGGTGACATTAGTCTTACAGCATATGACCCACTTAATAAAGCTTCAGAGCTTACTTATAGTGACCTTGCTATTAGCGTACCATACACACTTAAACAACTTTCACAAGCAGTAGCAACTGCTCTTGGATTAACAGCTACTGGTTTAAGCACTGCATTTGATGTATCTTATGCAAAGGGTGGCAACTACAATGGTGATGAACCTCTTAGAGCAGTTCTTAATCATATAGCTGAAGTAACACAGACTATCTACTATGTTAATAACCAAAAGCAGTTAGTATTCAAGCGACTCATAAATAATGTAGTAAACGAATATCACAGAGAAGACTACTACGAGTTTGAAACTGAATCACCTAAAATCCTTTATGGTATCTGTAATGCTACAGAGCTTGGAGAAAACCTTTCTTTAACATTATCTGACCTATATGAGGATTTTGATTCATGGGGCTATGATGAAAGAAAACTGGTTACGCAGTTTGTAAGAGATAACCCACTGTGGGATTTAAGAGATGACATCGTTGACCAACTTACTTATGCAGTTAACAGGGTAGGTGGTTATGAACTCACTCAATATAAATTAGACTGGTCAGGTGACTATCGTCTTGAAGTTGGTGACTGCATCAATGTTTATTATGACGATGATGTTACTAGAGTATTCATCTTGAATGATGTAATTACCTATGGTGGTACGATTGATGAAGACAGTACTTGGGAGTGGGTTGAAAATGATGGTGAGTCATTTAGTAATCCTGTAAACATTGGCGATAAAATCAATCAGACATTTGCAAGGGTTGATAAGATTGAAAAGAACATTACCTTATATGTAGGTGAAGTTGTTGAAGAAGTCTTACCTGATAAGATTGACGAAGCCCTTGCTGACCTAGGCGATATGGGTGCTTTGATAGGTGATGTTAATGACCTTAAAGCAACTACAGCCACACAGACACAACACATATCACAGCTTCAGTTAACTACACAAGGTATTACTACTGATGTTGCTACACTACAGCAAACAGACATTACTATTACCAATAGCGTAAATGAAGTAGTTGCTGAGCAGACACAGATAAAGAATAATATTTCATCTTTAGAGCAAAAGGACAATGAGATTGTTGCATCTGTTGAGGAATTAGAGTCTACTAGGACAACTAAAACCTATGTGGACACACAGATTGCACAAGCAAAGAATAGCTCTAATAACTATACCGACCAAAAGATTACAGAGACAACTACTTTAATTAACAATAAGGTGGCTGAAATCAAAGTAACTACTGATGGTATTACTCAAAGAGTAGAATCAGAGGAAAAGAAAACAGTAGAGATTGAAAGTGATATTGATGAACTCAATACTACTACAACATCTATTGAAAACTCTATTGGTGAATTACAAGTAACCGATAGCAGCATTACTGCCTCTCTTGAATCACTTAGAGAGAATACTAAGACAAGTTTAGATGGTGTCAACAATGAGCTGAATAGTGTTACTAAGAAATTAGAAACAACTATGACAGTTGAGCAAGTAGAGTTAAAGATTTCAGAAACTCTTGCTAATGGTGTTGATTCTGTCACAACTACAACAGGCTTTACTTTTAATGATGAAGGATTACATATTAGCAAATCTACATCTGATATGGAATCATTATTGGATGAAACAGGCTTAACAGTTTCTCGTCGCGGCACTGAAATGCTAAAAGCAACCAGTGATGGTGTTAACGCAAGAAACCTCACAGCCCAAGAATATTTAAGAATAGAAAATATCCGTTTTGAAAAATATGGTCGTAACAGAATGGGTTGCTTCTGGATTGGAGGCTAATAGATGGCAAGTAAGGGTTCTAAATCAACTATTCTAGCTCCTCATTTAACATTAAAGTGGAGCTGGGAAGTTAAAAGTAGAGATATTGCAAATAAACTAACTACTGTTTCTTGGAAAGCTGAAGTTGTTGCTGATGATAGTGGTTCTATTACAAGCTATACCTCCGTTCCTTGGACATTCACAGCGTTCCATATTGCATCAAATACTACTTTAGAAGAAGACTCAGGTAGTGGTTCTCTTAGAGTAAATGCAAATGAAACGAAGCAAATAGCATCAGGTACATTTGAGGTTGCATCAAGCTGTAGTATTAGGTTTGACCTAGACCATGGTACATTAGCTAATGTATTAGGACAGCTACCCCATAACCAGTATATAGAAGGTGGCTTCTCACTTGACGCATATCCACAAGGTGTGGTAATTTTAACTGCTCCAAAGTTCACTGATGAAGAAAACCCTGTACTAAAGTATTCACTTGACACGGACGAAGCAACAGATATTACTGCAAAGCTCAAAGTGGGTACTTATACAGTCACTAGAGCAATTGCTGACCCTACTGGCGAGTATACTTTCGTTCTAACAACAGATGAGCGTAATGGCATTAGAAATCAAGTAAAGAACTCAATAACAGAGGATGCAACATTTACAATTAGCATCAAGCTCTACAATCAAACACTATCTGACTCACTAGATGGTCAGGTACAGATTGTCAATGCAGCTCCTGTACTAGCTCCTACTTATACTAGTGCGACTCCCAATATCCTTGCTGAGCAAAACAGTATTAGTGTAGCAGCAAATGCAACAGCACAAAAAGGTGCTACGATTAAGAGCTATCTAATTACCTGTGGTACTAAGCAGATTAAAGCTGCAAGTGGTACATTTACTGATATTAGCTCAAACATCATCAACTTTACTGCAATAGACAGCAGAGGTTATCAGTCAACTGCAACATTGACATTGGATATGATTCCTTATGTCAAACCAACGTGTAACATTGAATCAACAAATCCCGTTGATAATGATAATGGAACACTCACTGTAACATTTAACATTAGTGGTGCATTTTACGAAGGTAATTTTAATGATGGAACTACAAATGCACTAACTCTAAAATATAGAGCTACTATTGATAATACTACTGGTGACTGGGTTACTTTTGGTTCAACAGATGTAGACATTGATAGAAATAGTTATGAAACAAGTGTCTCCTTTACATTACAACCTACTCAGCAAATTTCAATCGAAGTACAAGCTCAGGACAATATTAACACAATCACTGCTACGATGGTTAGCAAAGAGCTTATGCCAGTATTCGATTGGAGTAGCACAGACTTTAACTTCAATGTTCCTGTATATATAAATAAGATGGAAGTTCCTACTATTGTTGGTAGTGGCACATTTACTACTATTCCAAATGGTACATTTACATGGAGAAAGTGGAGTGATGGAACTTCAGAATGCTGGGGAAGAGTATCCTTCAGTTGTTCATTCCAAGATAGTAACTGGGGTGGCTTATCTACTACTGGTGCTATTGCTGAATCAGAAGTTAGTCTCCCAGCTGGATTATTTATCTCCACACCCCACATCGTAGCTCAGCTTTTAGCTCGTTCTAAAGGCGGTATCTTGATGCCACACGATGGCTCAGGAGTTAGTGCTTCTGCAACTACAACAGGTTCATATGAAATTGTTAGAGGAAATTATATTAGCAGTAGCAACGCATTTACAATTTGTTATAACATAAAAGGAAACTGGAAATAATGGATATTAACACAATCACAACACTCATTGGAACAGTTGGCTTTCCGATTGTATGCTGCTTAGGACTTGGTTGGTTCTTGTACAAAGTCTTCCAAAAGACTACAAACGATAGCCAAGCAAACATGGAAAAGGTTCAGGCAAGATGTGCTGAAAGAGAGGAAAAGCTCTATGCACAGATTGAAAAGAATCAGGAAGTAAACGCACAGGCAATGGCTACTCTAGCTCTATATGCTGAAAGACTTGGTGTCATCGAAGAGGATGTCAAGGAAATCAAAAGCGAAGTAGACAAGATTGCTAACAAGCTATAAAAATAATAAAGGGTTGTCAGTTTTGGCAGCCCTTTTAGTTTTAGTTGTAACAGGCGATAGGTTGTAGAGGTATAAATATATACCACAAACAATCAACTAAAAACTAGGCTCTTGTTTTATTGTAGTTGCTGGAGAAAAATCAACTAGAAATGATTGACTTCCTGATTGAATTGTGGTATAATAAATCAGGAGGGCAGTGCTATGATGAAGATTGTTTTTCGTAAGCTCACTGAAAAGGGCTTTGAGTATAGAGAGTTTATAGTGAATGGTGTTAAGTATGGTGGATGGCTTATTGCCATCGACATCGTAGATGTTGGTTGGAGAACATTAACTAGTGAGCAGTATGATTCCTTTGAGCTAACAATGTTATAAATTTTTTATCCAAATTTTTAGAAAGGTATTGACTTTTCTGGAAAATTTTGCTATAATAATAATGTCCAGTAATAAGTCATAGTAATCCAATGAATTTACTGTGGATTTACGAAATACCAAGATAAATCAATGGTTTCCAATGTGGTTAACAAATTATTTTACTGTTAATCAGGGTGTCACTGGTTCAAGTCCAGTCGGGGGAGCCAAAACAATCATAACAAGAACCACTTGCAGATGTTTCTGTGAGTGGTTTTTGTTTCTTTAATATCTGCCTTGCAATCTATTCGAAAGGGTGATATACTGTTTTAATTGGAGGTGAGATGATGAAGATAGCAATATGCGAGGACGAGCTTTCTTTTCAGCAGAAGCTGCAAAGTGGAGTGGCGGAGTTCTTTTACGAAAAGGGCGTTGAAACGGAGTTCTTCTGCTGCGATAACGGTGCAGAGC
>JAZPXZ010000018.1:0-89387 GCA_045543915.1 Wujia sp. | reverse complement strand
CTTACTTCCACCTTCAAAGCTGGGAGTAAAAATTCCTAAGAATAAAGAGAATGCCATAATGAATGCTCTAAACCTGAAGGTAGAAGACAGAACCAAGGACGCGGGAGCATTTGAGGCAGATTTATATACAGATAAGGATGTAAAGAGAAACAAGGTTAAGGATAAGAAGATGGATGTGGGCAGATGGCCGCTGTGGTTAAAGATAACCACTGGCACTGTTGCAGCGGCTATTGCAACATTTACCATACTCTTGGTAACAGGAGTTATCTCCTTTGGAGCACTTAATATATTTGACAAAGGCGGCTTAGAGGAGGGAACAGTATATGTTCCTAATGTTGTCAACTACTCTCTGGCGGAAGCAGAGTCAAAGACGAAAGAGGTTAACCTTATTACCCAGATAGTGGACAAGCAAAATTCAGATAGTATACCGAAGGATATGGTTCTGTCACAGAATATAAGAGATGGTGAGGTAGTTAAAGCTGGAACTGTGTTAGAGCTTATTGTTAGTGCCGGTGGAGAACTAGTATATATTCCTGATCTTGTTGGAATGACTAAGGAAGAGGCAATAGCTTTATTAGAAGAGCTTGGTCTTAGCTATGAGCTTAAGGAAGAAGAAAATGAGGCAGCTCCGGGTAGTGTATGTGCACAAGATACAGAAGAAGGAACTGGAGTAGAAAAAGGTAGTGTTATATGTCTTACCATTTCTTTGGGTAACGAAGAGTTTAATACAGAAGAAGACACAGTTGTTCCTAATCTGGTAGGCATGAGCTGGGAGGAAGCATCAGCTGCTGTTAAAAATGCAAAGCTTTACATATACAAGAGTTCTTCGCAGTATAGTGAAACAGTTCCTAAGGGATGCGTTATCTCTCAGGATTTAGTAGCAGGAACTGAGGTTAAGTCAGGTGGTACAGTAGGAGTTGTAGTAAGCCTTGGAATTAAGAAAACCAGAGTTCCAGATGTTCAGTACAAATCACAAAGTGAGGCGGAAAGCTTGCTTAGTCAGGCCAACTTAGTTATAGCGGTTCAGTATGAGGAAAGTGATACTGTTGCAAAGAATCATGTTATTAGGCAGAGTATTGCAGCAGGTACTGAAGTGGAGATGCAGACTACAGTAACAGTATGGCTTAGTTTAGGTAATCCAGATGCGGAGAATGCGCCTGTATATGAGCCTACAACGACTGAATCCACAGAAGGAAGCTCTAACAATAATGTTCAACCTGATAATACAACCCCAGGAACAACAGAAAGTAATAATTCTGCTGTGGTACCGGAAGATACACAAAGTACACAGCAGACTACTGAGAATGTAACGACCACAGAGGCTGAAACGACCACAGAAGTTGTAACCACCACCGAAGCGCCTGTACAAGAGGAACCAGATGAAGGCAACATAGAAGTACCTAATGTGGTGGGTAAAACGGAATCAGCAGCTAAAAGTGCATTGACAGATAGTGGGTTATCTGTGGGTGCTGTCACATATCAGCATGACGAGACAAAGACAGATGGAACCGTTTTATCTCAGGGCGTGACACCGGGAACCAAGGTTGCAAAGAATAGTACCGTTAATATAGTGGTTTGTAATAATGAGCAGTATACAGAGTATCGTTATAGAACTATAGAGGATTATTATGTAGAAACTAGTACAACTAATTCTGCACCTAGTGGTTATACATATTGGAAGGAAGAAACAGTAACTGTTGATAATGGTTGGGGACCTTGGTCTGAATGGATGGCATCTGAAATTGTAGCATCAGATATTCGAGAAGTACAGACAAAGGAGCAACGATGGCTAGTAAGATGGTGGTGTGCTTGTCATGGTGGAAGATATAATCAGGAGTGTTCACAGATGACAGCACAGCAACAATGGTTTGATGTATCTGGTATGACTTATTATATGAACAAGGATGATGGTGCTGAATGTTATTGGGTTGATTGCTGGAATACAGGTGTTGCAGATCAGGTATTTTACAGTAGTCCGTCTAGAGGATGGTATGGATATAGGGTTCTATATAGACATAGAGATAAAAATATTACTTATAATACAACCTATTACTTCCGTAAACCAATCTGGTCCTCTTGGTCATCCTGGAGCACCACATCAGTAACCGCAACTAGCGAAAAGGAAGTTGAAACCAGACAGGTTTACAAGTATTAGAAGATACTATACCAAAGAAAGGAGTATGCCTATGTCACAAAAGCTATGCATGGGATGTATGGAACAATATAAAGATAAATACGATATATGCCCATATTGTGGATATGTAGAGGGTACAGGCCCCAAGGAGGCATACCACCTTTCACCAGGAACTGTCTTACAGGGCAAATATATCGTAGGCAAAGTAATTGGTTACGGCGGTTTCGGTGTAACCTATATAGGCTACAATGCCGTACTTGACCAAAAGATTGCCATTAAGGAGTATTTGCCTGGAGAATTTGCTACAAGAACTATGGATACTACAGAGGTAACTGTTTTCTCTGGAGAAAGAGAGGAACAATTTGCCAGTGGAGTAGTAAAGTTTGTGGACGAGGCAAAAAGACTTGCAAAATTCAAACATACACCAGGAATCGTAAGTGTGTATGACAGCTTTCAGGAGAATAAGACAGCATATATTATTATGGAATATTTAGAGGGAGAAACACTTTCTGCTAAGATTGAAAGAGAAGGAAAGCTTCCACTAGATGAGGCATTTAACCTGATGATGCCCGTAATTGGTGCATTGAAGGAGGTACATAAGGAAGGAATACTTCATAGAGATATTTCACCGGATAATATATTTCTTACAAAAAATGGAGATGTGAAGCTTCTGGATTTTGGTGCGGCAAGATATGCCACAACCACACATAGTAAGAGTTTATCGGTAATTGTAAAGCCGGGCTACGCTCCTCAGGAGCAGTATAGAAGCCGTGGTGATCAGGGTACATGGACAGATGTGTATGCTTGTGCAGCCACCCTTTATAAGATGATAACCGGAGTGACTCCAGAGGATTCCATGGAGAGAGGAAATAAGGACACACTGGTGCCGCCATCTAAGCTTGGAATCAAAATTCCTAAGAATAAGGAAAATGCAATTATGAATGCGCTTAATCTTAGGATAGAGGATAGAACTAAGGATGCAGAGGCATTTGAAGCAGATTTATCCACTGAGCTTGATGTAAAGCGCAACAAGATAAAGAACAAAAAGATGGATGTGGGAAGATGGCCACTGTGGTTAAAGATAACTACAGGAACAGTTGCTGCGGCAATTGCAACACTTACCATACTCTTAGTAACAGGAGTTATATCCTTTGGGGCTCTTAAAGTATTTGATAAAGGTGGTTTAGAGGAGGGAACGGTATATGTTCCAAATGTAGTTAATTACTCCTTAGCAGAGGCAGAGTCAAAGACGAAAGAGGCTCAGCTTATCACTCAAATAGTGGACAAACAGAATTCAGATATAATACCGAGAGATATGGTTTTGTCCCAGAATATAAGAGATGGCGAAATAGTTCAGACAGGAACAGTGCTTGAATTAATTGTTAGTGCAGGAGGAGAGCTGGTATATATTCCAGATCTTAAGGGCATGAGTAAGGAAGATGCAATAGCTTTGCTAGAGGAGCTTGGCCTTAGCTATGAGCTTAAGGAAGAAGAAAATGAGCTGGCTCCAGGTACTGTATGTGACCAAGATGTAGAAGAAGGTAATGGTGTAGAAAAGGGAAGTGTTATATGCCTTACAATTTCTTTGGGTAATGAAGAGTTTGATACAGAGGAAGATACAGTTGTTCCTAATCTGGTAGGTAAGAGCTGGGAGGAAGCATCCCTTGCTGTAAAAAATGCAAAGCTTTACATCTATAAGAGTTCGTCTCAATATAGTGAAACAGTTCCTAAGGGATGTATTATTTCACAGGATTTAGTTGCAGGAACTGAAGTTAAAGCAGGTGGTACAGTAGGAGTTGTAGTAAGTCTTGGAATAGAGAAAACCAGAGTACCGGATGTTCAGTTTAAATCTCAAAGTGAAGCGGAGAGATTATTGAGTCAGGCTAATTTGGTTATAGCTGTTCAATATGAGGAAAGCGATACCGTGGCAAAGAATCATGTTATTAGGCAGAGTATTGCAGCGGGTACAGAAGTAGAGATGGAGACTACAGTAACAGTGTGGCTTAGTCTGGGTAATCCGGAAGCTGAAAATGCACCGGCATATGAGCCAACAACAGAGGCCCCTACTACTACACAAGCACCTTCAACAACACAGGCGCCTGCTACTACGCAAGCACCTACAACAACCCAAGAGGTGACAACAACTCAGGAAGCAACCACAACGCAGGAGCCTACAACAACTCAGGAACCGACCACAACTCAGGAGCCAACAACAACCGAAGCTCCAGTTCAAGAAGAACCTGACAGTGGAAATATAGCAGTTCCTAATCTTGTAGGTAAAACTGAAAGTCAGGCAAAGACATTGTTAGCAGACAATAAATTAAAGGTGGGAGTAGTTAGCTATCAGCATGATGAGACTAAGACTGATGGGACAGTTTTATCTCAGGGAGTTTCAGCAGGAACGGAAGTTGCTAAGGATAGTGAGATAAATATAGTGGTATGTAACAATGAACAGTACACAGAGTACAGGTATAGAACAAAGACCACTCAGACAGTTACAAATCAGACCTTAAGCGAAGGAACCTTAATTGATTCTGAGGAGAGCTGGAGTGATTGGAGTGCAGAAAGTACAACTCCTGTTACTGCAGATGATTATACAGAGGTTAATACCAGAACCGAAACCAGTTATTTGGATAATCCGGGTGCACCGTTGCCAGTGCCTACTCGAACCTATTCTTCAGAAGTTACAAGCTATAATGCTGAGATACATTGGGTTCAGAAATTTTTAAATGCACATTATGGATACTGTGTACCAGAGGATGGAAAATTTGGTGGTAATACTATGTATCATGTTGGGGTATTCCAGCGACAGTATGGTCTTACAGACGATCTTTCAATAGGACCAACAACCACAGCTACCATGCTACAGGCTTGGAGAAATATAACAGCAACCACCACAACCTACTACAGTTACCGTACAAAAACCGTAACAAACACTTATGAAATCTGGTCCTCCTGGTCAGACTGGAGCACCACATCAGTAACGGCTACAAGTGAAAAGGAAGTAGAAACTAGGAAAGTGTACAAGTATTAGGAGTCAAAATCATATGTTAAATATTGGAATATGCGATGATTGTAAAGAAGAAATGAATTTAATATATGACCTTGTTACCAAAACTCTTTTTTCAGAAGAGGATATGAGGATTTATAAATATAAATCCGGGCAGGATGTTATCAATGCAATAGATAACAAGGAATTTAATTGTAATCTCCTTTATTTGGACATATTTATGCCAGGAAAGGATGGTATGGAGGTTGCCTCATATATTCGAAGCAACAAGGTGGATGTGGATATCATATTTGTCACGAAAACACCGGAATTTGTGTATAAGGGATATATGTATAAGGCGTTCTCTTACATCCTAAAGCCTGGTATCATGGAAGATTTGCCTGTGGAGACCAAGAGATATTTGTCAGAAATCAGGGAATCTGAGGAATGTATTAATGTTACATCTGAGGGTGTCTCGAGGAAGGTGCCTATATCTCAGATTCTTTATGTGGAAAGTAGTAAACGAAGGATAATACTTCATTTGAAGGCTGAAGATATACCTTTTTATGCCAAGATGAGTGAGGTTGAACCGGCACTAGTTGAGAGAGGATTTGTTAGAACACATCAAAGCTATATGGTAAAAGCTAAATTTGTAACTAAAAGCACAAGTACAGAGGTTCACCTGGGTGATGTAATAGTGCCTGTTAGTAGAAGATATAGTCAGCAAATTAGCGATATGTTTGGTTAAATGATGGGAGGTGTAGTATATGGAGTCAGTAAGTAAAAGCTTTACTGTAACAAGGTCTCTTGCCTTAAACAAGGAAAAAAGAGGGGCTTTAATTGGATTAAAGGGATTTATTGCCGGAAAGATAATTAACCTTGATTCGGACAGATACATAGTGGTGGGAAGAGATTCCGCGCAGTGTGAGGTTGTAATTAAGGGAGATTCTGTAAGTAGAGTGCATTTGCGCATAAGATACAATTCTGCTACAGGAGATTACAGTATTATGGACTGCAAATCTAAGAATGGAGTGGTAGTAGATGGGAAGTACAAGCTTAAACCGGAAGTAGATGTAAGTGTAAAAAGTGGAAGCAGAATATGGGTTGGCAACAGCGAAAATGAGCTGGTTTTAGGATAAAAGTTACATTTCAAATGTCAAAAGTTACTAATTAGCCAAATTAATACTGATACGAGATATGATTACCTCAACAAGTAAACAACAGCTACGAAGGAGGTAATTATTATGAAGAAGAGAATTAGTATTAAGAGAAAGATAAGTAAATTATTGGCAGCAGCACTTGTGATTAACTCACTGGCAGTGTTTAACCTAGGAGTTCTTGAGGTAAAAGCACAAACCTCAGTAAATGTGGTTAACCTAGCTGCATCACAGGTTGGATATCACGAGAAAGCATCTTATGCAAACCTAGATGATTATTCTGCAAATAGTGGTTCTGCAAATTATAACAAGTATGCAAGAGATATTGGAATTGCAAATGGTCAGCCATGGTGTGCAACCTTCATCTGGTGGTGTATGGCATCAAACGGAATGCCACAGGGCTCATATCCACAGAGCGCATATGTTCCAACTATAAAAAATTGGTTCGCTCAGAGAGGACAGTTTATGTATAGAGGAACTTATACACCTAAGGCTGGAGACTACATCATCTTTGGTGATTCAGATCATGTTGGAATAGTTGAGCATGTGTCAGGCAATTTTGTCAATACCATAGAGGGCAACACAAGCAATGCGGTTAAGAGACATTCTTACAACCTTAATTCTACATATATCTTAGGATATGGAGTTGTAAATTATGGCAATGATTTCGCTGCACCAACAATATCCAATGTTGTGGTTAGTGATGTATCAGAAACAGGTTATACAATTACCTGTAATGTGAATGATGAATCAGGAATCAGCTATATAGCATTTCCAACATGGACACATGCAAACGGTCAGGATGACTTAGATTCTCAGTGGTACCTTCCATCAGGAAGAAGCTACGGAACAATAAATGGTGATGTTGCAACCTTTAGAGTTGATACAAGCCAGCATAATAACGAGCTAGGATACTACGCAACACATATTTATGTGCAGGATGTAAATGGTAATAAGTGTGGACCGGTAGCAGTAGATGTTTTATTAGAGAAGAATGCTATCGTTGAAACACCAGTTGAAACACCAGATATATTAGATACAACAATAGATATGGGTACTGAAGCAGTAGAGGATATAACAACAGAAGCAACAACAGAAGCTGCTACAGAGGAAACTCCTGTAGAAAGTACTGAGACAACAGAGGCAACTACAGAGTCAAGCACAGAAGCTGTAACTGAACAGATGCCAGAGGAAACAACAGAAGAAACAACAGAGGAAACAACAGAGGAAACAACAGAGGAAGCACCAGTAGCTGATACTGAGGCTTCTACAGAAGATATGAATATGGAAGCTCCGGTGGAGAACCAGAATGCAACAGAGGCAACTACAGAGGAAGTAACAACTGATAATTCAGATGCAACACAGACAGATGCTGAGACTAGCAATGTAACTGTAAATAACATAACAAACAACAATATTACAAATAACAATATTACAAACAACAATATTACAAATAATGTAACAAACAATACAGTAAATAATGTTACACAGGAAAATGTGTATTACACAGTTGAATATCCTACAACAGAGTCACAGACAACTAATTCAACTGAATCAATGATGAATTTAGCTAACGATTATCTAATGCTTTTAATGGCAACAGAATTAGCAAATTATATCCCTGAGGATTTTGAAGTAACTGATTGGTTAGGTGAAACAACAGCTCCTGAGTGTGACATAGTAGTAGAAGAAGCTACAGAAGCTACTACAGCTGTAGATGAGCCTAAGGTTGAAGCAACTACAGAAGAAAATACTGTGGAAGCTGAAATAACTGACGAAGCTATTGAAGTGGAGGAAGCTGAAAATACACAGGTTAATCTAATAGAAGAGGATGATTCAGATTCCTATTACATAGCTGATGATACCAAGGACGAGGATAGTGAGGGAATTGTAATGTACACAACTGTAGATGGCAAAAAATACAAGCTTACTATTTCATTTAAATAAGAAGATTGCACCTAGGGACTGCTCATATAGAGCAGTCCCATAAGGTGTTTTATATACTAATTAAGAAATCACGGAGTGAGGATAAAGATGTCAATTATAAGGTGCGCCAGAGGATTACATTTTTTTGATAACACAAAATATGATGAATGTCCCCATTGTGGTGTAAAAGCAAAAGGTAATAGTGCTGCAGCTAGCGAGATGAACGATATGGTAACTATGGCTCAGTATAATTTTGATTCTAGTCCAGAGAGTATTCAAAATGTATTTATGGGTAATCAGGCCCAAAGACAGCATGTTCAAATGGATATAGATGATGGACGAACCATAGCCTATTATTCGTCCTTAAAGGGTAATGATTTTGTTACTGGGTGGCTGGTGTGTGTTTCGGGTCCGGAGAAGGGAAGAGACTATCGATTACACCATGGCTTTAATAAGATTGGACGAGCCTACAATATGGATGTATATATAGCGGAGGATATGTATATATCAAAGGATGGACATTGCTCTGTGGTATATGATGCCAAGGATAATTTATTCTACCTGGTGCCATCAAATGGTTGTATAACCTATTTAAATGGTGAGGTTTTACAGGAATCAACTCAAATACAAAGTGGTGATATATTGCATATTGGCCAGAGTGAATTCGAATTTATAGCCTTCTGTCGTGGGAATAGATGCTGGAAGGAATAATTAATGCAGTAAAGAGGAGATAAGAATATGAAAAGAATTAAAAAACTACTGATTGTTATGATTTGTGTGTGCTGTATTATAATGCAAAATCCAGCCATAAGTGTAGGAGCCTTTGAGTTAGGGGTTAGGAATTCTGCAACATCTCTTGATGCAAGCCCTACAGATTCAATTATGTCATCAGAGGACATTATTAGTTCTACAGCTTCACAAGAAACACCTGAAGCAACAGAGGAAAGTGGTGAGCCTGAACATACAACCACAGCTACAGCTGAGCAAAACACTTCTGAGGAAACCCAGAAGGAAGCTGCTGTAGATAGCGAAGAGATTACTGTAGAGGAATCTGTCTCATATGATGAAATGGATACAGAAGCTACTACAACAGAGGAAATAGATCCAAGAGAACAATATACAACTCACACCTTGTCTGTAGAAGAGGGAAGAATAGAGCAGGTTCAGGCCATTAAGCCAACAGTGAGAGCGTTCTTTTATCTTGAGGACGAAACTGTGTTACTAAGTCCAGAAAATGTTGAAGCCAAGCTTGGAGATAGCAAGGTTGATGTAGATAAGGTATATAAGTGGGGTCAGGAAAATAACTTACATATAAATTATTTCGTCTTATTAGATGTTTCAGGGTCTATGAATGATGCATATTTTGATGCAGTTAAAGAGGAAATAGCCCATTTCCCATCAAAGCAAATGAAGGCTGGAGACACACTGACTGTATATGCTGTAGGTGATACTTCAGAGCTAATAATTTCCTATGGAACCTATGATGATATGAAATCCATAGAAGAGAAGGTTATGGCCCTTGAAAACAATGCAAATGAAACCTATCTTGATGAGGCAATTTTGGATGCAGTTGAGGATATTAATAAGAATAAGGAGGCCTGTGGCAATCAGCTTCCACAGAGCAGAGATGTAATTATTGCCTTTACCGATGGTATAAATGAATCCATGATGGGGGCAACTCAGAATGAGGCTGAAAAAGCTTTGAAGAATTCTGGTGTAACAATGTATGGATTTCTAGAGGATGATGTTACAGCTGATAATTCAGAGGCTGCTAAAAAGTTTGGAGAAATATCAAGAAATACTGGTGGCAAGGAGTTCTATTTTAATGATGAAGATGCTGTAGAGAAGATTGGCGATTTGGTTGATGAGCTACAGGATGTTTATATTCTAGAGGGTCGAGCTCAGGATAACGAAATGAGCAATACTTATGAGAATTTTGAACTCACAGTATTTAATGATGAACAGGAAGAGATTTGGGAATACGAAATAAGAGAGGTCATGGTTGACAAAAACATTCCTGATAATACACCACCTGAGGTTGAATACATAAAGCTTTTAGATGACACTAAGCTAGAGATAAAGTTTTCAGAAAATGTAATAAATGCCGATAACAGAGAAGCTTATGTAATAACAGATGCCAATGGGAAGAATATAGGTATAGAGAATGTCCAGTATGACGAGAACAATGATGTGTACATTTTGTATGCCTCTGACACAATTTATAAGGGAAGCTACACTGTAATTATTAATGGCGTAACTGATAAGACAATGGAGAAAAATCCATTACAGCAAACAGAGTATACACAGGATTTTGATGGTCCTGAGTATATAGAAGAAAAGGAGAGCTTTTTCCAAAAGTATTGGTGGATTGTATTGGTTGCATTTGTAGTGATTTTAATAATTATTCTTCTAATTGTGTTCCTTGTGATTAAGAAGAATAAAGGTGTAGTGGTTATAGATAATAAGGCTACCCTTGCATCTAATACAGATGTTAAGCAGCATATTATTCTCCAAAACGAAGAAAAAGGAGAGAAAATAACTCTTATACTTAGCTCTAAGGGAAAATCGGTGCAGACTATTCAGGCAAATGTAAAGGGTAGTGTAATTGTAGGACGCTCAGATTTGTGTGATATTTTTATAGATGATTTGGCAATGTCAAGACAGCATTTTGCTATAGAGTTTGATGGAGAAAGCTTCTATGTTCAGGATTTGGATACTACTAATGGAACAAGCTTAAATGGAATAAAGCTGTCTCATAAGCGTAGGTTAGAGCCAAATGATAGGATAACAGCTGGCTCCCTTGATATTACAGTAAGGTGGTGATTAGACTATGGGAGATTTAACCATTGAGCTATATGGTAATTCCCTGCTGAATCGTAGATATACCATAATTAAGTCTTTGGGAGTTGGAGGATTTGGAATTACATACCAAGCATATGACAATATGAGTCGGGTTAATTGTGCTATCAAGGAATTTTTTCCTAGAGGCATAGTGACCAGATTGGATGATAATAAAACAGTTATGCCTGTATCGGAATCAAAGAGGGACATATACGAGCATGGTATGGAAAGGTTTCTAGAAGAGGCTGAGATATTACAGAGGCTTAATCATGTGCCAAGCGTTGTATCAGTGTATGACTTTTTTCAGGAAAATGGTACCTGCTATTTTGTGATGGAGTATTTGGAGGGCAAAACCTTAAGTAGCATTTTAAAAGGTTATGGTAGAGGCTTGCCATATGACACAGTTGCAGATGCTATAGGTCAGGTTGGACAAGCACTAATACAGGTTCACAGACACAATTATTTTCATAGAGACATAAGCCCGGACAATATATTTGTAACTAACTCGGGAAGGATAAAGCTTATTGATTTTGGTAGTGCTAAGAATATTGCAAGAAATGAAAATCAGGTGCTTTCTGTAGTATTAAAGCCAGGCTTTGCGCCACCGGAGCAGTATTCCTCAAAGGGGGTTCAAGGAACCTTCACTGATGTATATGCATTAGCCAGTACCATGTATTATCTATTAACTGGAAAAATGTTTCCCGGAGCTTTCGACAGAAAAAAGGATGAGGACTATGTACAGCTTAAGGAATATGGTTTTAGCACTGAGGTTTCTGATGCGGTAAACAAAGCATTAAGGCTTAATTTTAGACAGAGAACACAGACAGTAGGTGAGTTTCTAAGGGACTTAAATCTTGTAAATTCATTACATAATCAAGGAGTGCCTTCCTCGACGAAGGCGCCTACAGTACAGGGAGAACCAGATGCGGTAGCTCCGAAGGGTGCATATATAAAACCAAGCACTACAAGCTCCAGAAAGAAAAAACCTATATTAGCCTTTCAAAATGGAGATCAATATCAGCTGCCAGCTGATGAGCTAATAGTGGTTGGTAGGTCTTCTGACCATGCTCAAATTATTATTGAAGAGGCGCACATAAGCAAGAAGCATTGTGAAATATATTATGACGGTAATAGAAATATATTTTACATTACAGATGATTCTACAAACGGCACATTTGTTAATGGTGAAAAGCTTGAAAGAAAAGTAAGATATCAAGTCACCCCAGGAAGCATAGTGGCCATTGGTGGAAAAAATTGTGTAGGAAAGGTGGGTGTGTCAGTTGAGTGATGATGCAAAGCTACAAAGAGAAATTGTCACAGTAAGATTAGACAATGATATAGATTACGAGGGACTGCTAGAGAATAAAGAATTAAAAATAAATATGGGTATATCCAGTATTATCGGAACCAGACAATATCAGCAGGATACGGTTTTTGGTCACAGTGATACAAATAGCACCCTAGCTATAGTGTGTGATGGAATGGGTGGCTTGACTGGTGGAGAAAAGGCTAGTCAAACTGCCACCCAGCTTTTAGCAGAGGACTATTTTTCCAGAGACAAGACTGTTTCTATACCAGAGTTTTTTAGGCAGGAGGCAGTGAAGATGGATGCAGCTGTTTATTCCCTTATGGATGAAGATGGTAATAGATTAGATGCAGGAACAACCTGTGTTGCAACCATTATAGAGGGGAATAAGCTGTATTGGTTATCTGTGGGTGATAGCAAAATATATATAATTCGTAATAACGAGATTATGGCAGTAAATAGGGAGCATAATTATAGGCTGCGCCTAGATGACAGACTAAAACGAGGATTAATATCTGAAGAAGATTACAAGGCTGAAGAAGCTCAAGCAGAGGCTTTAATCAGCTATATAGGTATTGGTAATGTTACATTAATGGATATTAATCAAAGTCCCTTCGAGTTAATGGAGGATGATGTGGTTCTTCTGTGCAGTGACGGCTTGTATAAAAGGTTAAATGATATGGAAATATTAGAGCTAATCAAATATGAGATGCCGGATGTGAATAGAGCTGCAAAAAGACTTACGGATGTTGTAATAAAGAAAACAACCAAAGCGCAAGATAATACTTCATTAGTATTACTTCAATATAGTAAATATTAAAATGATGATAAAAGGAGGAAATCATTATGAATTTAAAGAGATGTGACAAAGGACATTTTTATGATGTGGATAAGTATGGTTCAAGCTGTCCACATTGTGCAGGAGGTGCCGATGATGGCATGAATGCAACAGTAAGATTTAACGGGATTGATGAGCAGCAGGGAGTAACTATGCCTGCAACAGTGGCATACGCTGAAACTGCTCCTAGACAGGAGTATGATAATATTCCAACAGCCCAGAGCTCATCAGGAGGAAGCTCACTGGCAGACTTGGTTGGTAGTGTTACCATTCCAGCAGCTGCTGCATCACCAGTGGAAGATGAGGGCGTAACTCAAAGATTCACACCAGGAAATGTAAAAGGTGAGCCTGTAGTTGGTTGGTTAGTGTGTGTATCTGGAGAGGATGCCGGTAAAAGCTTTGTGTTGAAAACAGGAAGAAACTTTATAGGTAGAGGCGCTAATATGGATGTTGTTATAGCAGGAGATAAGAGTGTGTCTAGAGACAAGCATGCCATTATTCTTTATGAGCCAAGAAAGAGAGTATTCCTTGCTCAGCCTGGCGAGTCAAGAGAGCTATTCTATGTTAATGATGAGGTTGTATTGAATACACAGCAGTTAAATATATACGACAAGCTTTTGATTGGAGCTACTGAGCTGATGTTTGTTCCGTTCTGTGGAGAGCATTTTGCTTGGGAAGATATGGAGAATAACTAAATTATTGTTAGGTGGATATTTTGATGGGAAAGATTTTTAGCGAAAATATGGTGGTTACTGTTTTTGATGCAGATAAGCCTCCATATAAGGTTAAATTAAGTGAGATTGGTAAGGAAGTTATTACCTTTGGACGCCAACAGGATTGTGATATTGTGTTATCCTCGGATTATGCTTCCAGAATACATGGCTGCTTTTATATAAAGGACGGCAAATGTGTAATAGAGGATATGAACAGTACTAATGGGCTTAATTTATCAGGGCGACAGATAAAAAGTGCATCTCTTGGAAATGGAGACTATGTGCGAATCGTAAGTAGCACTAAGGAACCAGAGAATGGCGTATTATTTGTTTTCTCTGTGTTAGAAAGGGCAGAATCGTGGGCCTCTATTTCGCTAAAAAATAAAGCTAGGGTATCTATAGGGCGTGATAAGGATAATGATATTTGTTTGAATCATGTAAGTATTTCTCATAAGCATGCCTTTATAGAAAAACGCGGTGACGGTATCTACATAGTTGATAACCGAAGTACGAATGGTGTTTATGTAAATGGTAGCAAGGTATCCGGTAAGCAAAAGCTTAAAAAGAAGGATGTAATCATAATTACAAACAGTAAGCTTGTATATACAGGAGAAGAGATAGCCTTCAACTGCCCAAGACTAGGTATAGGCGTGGATGCTAAGCATCTGGTTAAAAAGGTGGGTAAAAAGCAGGAGCTTACTATATGTGATAATGTTTCAGTGACTATACAGCCGGGAGAATTAGTGGCTATTATAGGTGGTTCGGGAGCAGGTAAGTCTACCTTGATGAATTGCATTAGCGGTTACAGCAAGCCTACAACCGGTAGAGTAATGGTTAATGAAGTGGATTTGTATGATAATTTCCAGGCATTAAAGCATATTATAGGATATGTTCCACAGCAGGATATAGTATATGACAATCTAACTGTATATGATATGTTAAAATACTCAGCCCAGCTTAGATTGCCATCTGATATTGAACAAGAGGAATTAGACAAAATAATTAATAAAGCAATTGATACAGTAGAGCTAAGTCATAGAAAAAATGCCTTGGTTAAGAGCTTAAGTGGTGGACAAAGAAAAAGAACCAGTATAGCGGTAGAGCTTCTAACAGATCCTAATTTGTTTTTTCTAGATGAGCCTGCATCGGGTCTTGATCCTGGCACTGAGCGAAGTCTTGTTAGAACCTTAAAGGGGATGACTGTTGCCGGTAAAACGGTAATCTTAGTAACTCATAGCACCCTTAACATGAAGGACTATGACAAAATAATCTTTATGGGAACCGGAGGAAAGCTATGCTTTTGTGGTTCCTATGAAGAAGCTTTAAGGTTTTTTGAAACAGATGATATTGTAAATGTTTATGAGATGATAGGGCAGAATGCTGACAAGTGGCATAAAAAGTATGCCTCCATGAGGAAAGCGGAGAATCTGCCAGCAGCACAAAAGGATAAAGGTAAGTCCACAAAAAGTGGAATATTAAGACAGTTCAAGGTGTTGGCCATAAGATACATGCATCTTTTGGTAAATGATAGACAACGAATGCTACTTCTTATGGTTCAGGCGCCCCTTCTTGCAATCTTAATATCCATAGTTGCAAATGGCAAAGAGTTTTCTCAATATGAAATGACTAAAAGTTTGCTTTTTGCATTGTCCTGTTCTGCATTTTGGATAGGGATTCTAAGCTCCATACAGGAGATATGTAAGGAAAGAAATATATTAAAAAGAGAGTATATGACAGGTCTTTCCTTAGTTTCATATATTATGTCTAAAGTAGCAGTGCTTAGTCTCCTTTGTCTTGTTCAGTCATTTTTGATAGTGACTACATTTTCTATAGCTGTAGGTCTTCCGAAGGAAGGCGTGATATTCCCACCTTATGTGGAGGTTATAATCACAACCCTACTTACAGCTATGGCGGCAGCTGCAATGGGTATATTTGTATCATCATTGTTTACTAACGCTGATAGAGCAATGACAGTGGCACCAATTTTGCTGATGCCACAGATATTATTCTCAGGACTTATATTTAATCTAAAGGATGCCAGCGAGGTAATATCATATTTTGCAGTTTGCAGATGGTCTATGGAAGGATATGGGACTACTGCAAATCTAAACAGCTTAGAGCTAAAAATGCAACAAAAGGGATTTTCAATAGAACATGAGCCGGAGGAGTTTTTTGAGTTTACTTCGGAGCATTTATTTGAGTCATGGTGGATATTGGTTGCATTTATTGTTGTTTTCTCCGTTGGAGCAGGAATAGTTCTTAGGAATATTAAGAAAACAAATTAATAACTTGAAGTTTAGGGGTGAGGGAATGAAGGTTGAAATTATAGATGATAAAAATAATTCTTTTATTGTAAATTTGGATGACTTTGGAAAAGATGTTGTTAGCTTTGGTCGTCACCCTGAAAGTGACATAAAGCTAAATGCTGAATTTGTTTCTAGGGTACATGGTTGCTTTTATCTGGAATATGATGTATGGCATGTTAAGGATTTGGATAGTACATATGGCATTGTTTGTCTTTCGAATAAGATTGATTCCATGATTCTAAAACCTGGTGATGTACTTAAGATAAATTCAAATAGTGGTGAATATATACATATGAGAATCTTAAAAAAGGAATCACAGGCACCTATGACTGAGAAGAGTCAGGCCAATCCTGTGACTTATTCACAACCATTGGGAATGATGTGGTATAACTTTTTAATTTGGATAGGTTTATTTTTGTTTGCACTAACAGCAGCCTTGTATTCCATATCGTTTTTACAGGTTATAACAATAGATACAACCCCAAGATATGAATATCAGGAATATATGGACGAGGAAACCATAGATTTCCTGGATGAGGTAAGTCATGAGATGGGTGTAGATAGAAAATGGGAAGAAGTTAACACAACAAAATGGATTTGTTTTGGCATTGGTCTTCTTATTGCAGCATTTGCTATCGAAACTATAATAGTCCGCTTTAAGCTGGCAGGATTTAAAAAAGGAGCTACTAAGGAGTATCTAAATCTAATTGGTATATTCCTTGTTGTTTATATTATTGCGTTATTTGGTGCAGGCTATGCCAATTATGGTGAAGATTTCTTGTATCATGTAGGTCCAATGTATTTTATACCGTTACTTTTTATGGGGTTATTCTATTGCGCAAATAAAACATATTTTGAAAAGCGAGAGCATCTTTTTATTAATTAGAGAAGACAGGTGATAATTAATGAATATAAAAAAATGTAATAAGGGACATTTTTATAATGCAGATAGGTATCCTGAATGTCCTCACTGTATGGAAGAACAAAGAACAGATAATGCTCGTGTAACAGATATGGTACAGGGTAATTATCTGCTTGACGAAAGCAATCACACAGATATTCCACCCACAATGGCGTATAAGGAAACTCAAGAGCCACAGATGGCAGCTACCATAAAGTATGTCGATGAGCCTATAGAAACACAAAATAGGGGAATGGTAGTAGGTTGGTTAGTTGGAGTAGGAGGACTTAATTATGGGAAGGTACATACCTTATACACCAGCGATACTACCATAGAAAATGTGGTAATTAGCTTTGATATGTACAGCAAAAACTTTGTTCTTAATTATAGTCTGTCCCGGAATGATGCAATGCTTAATAATCACAATGTTGTTGAAAATGAATTCCTTAATTATCTGGATAGAATTTTCATAAATGGTACGGATTATATGTTGGTTACCCTGTGTAAGGATGGATTTTCCTGGTGGCAAACAGGAGCTCCCCGTTCATCAAATCAGCCAAAATTTACATATGTGGATGAAAATTATAATGCCACTTTGGTTAATGCTCAGGTAAATGGTATGTCTCAAGCATATGACTATGATGATCCAGCTACCAGTGTATTGGTATCAAATACATGGAGATGCTTATGTTGTAATGCGGAAAATTCGGAGGTCGCAACAGTGTGTAGATTGTGTGATAGTCCGAGAGGGTACTAGAATTATTATGGTTGAGAGAAGGGAGAGTTCCTATGATAATATTGGTTAATGATAGACAAAAGGTTAGGGAGATAGATTTGTCATCCTTTGGCAAGGATGTAGTTAGCTTCGGTCGTCAGTCAGATTGTGATATCGTTTTAAATACAGATACCATATCCAGAGTTCATGGTGCTTTTTATTACGACAAGGGTGTTTGGATAATTGAGGATTTGCAGAGCAAAAACGGAATATCTGTTGACGGAGGAAAGGTAAAGAGAGCTACAGCTAAGGTTGGTAGAGAATTTATTCTTTATGATAGCAAGGATAAAGGCAAGGTTTCTTTTACTATCCTTAAAGCTTCAGAGGAAAAGAAAAAGTCTGATTCTGCATTTGAACTTATACAATCAGTGGATAGTGATGATGGTTATGCAAATGATTATTCTAATGAAGATGAAAAAAGACCTAAGAGTAAAAAGAAAACATTCGTAATATTTGGAGCAGTGGCGGCAGTAGCAATTGTGGCGGTGGCTGCTATATTGTTTAATATAGACTGGAAATCAAAAGAAGAAAAAGCATATTATGAATATCTAGCGGAGTTAGTTGAAGATGCAGATGATGCTTCAGAGATTAATATAATCCATGAGAGGGAAGATGATGCAATCTATTATAATTATTATGCCATTGATGATTTTGATGGAGATAAGGCTGATGAGCTATTTATATTAAAGGAGATTGGATATGGGGAATCTGGTTACAGCATAGGGGAGTTTTATGAATATGTTGAGGGAGAGGTTCAGCTTGAGAACAGCTTCGATGTGGGTAGTGATGTATATCCATTTACATTCTATAACAACGGAATTGTAAAGGCAGGTGTAATTGAACATCATCCTGAATTCGATTCGGAAATTTGTTATGCAGGAGTTCATAAGGGATTTTTGGAGGATATAGGATTTCTTCCTCTTAGTAGTGACAATAGGAATGAATTCAAAGCCTATGATGCACCTATCATTGTGGAATATAATGAATCTCAGTATGGAACAGATAAGTATATGGTGTGGTCATATGAATGGGAAGAAATGACAGCTCTAACAGGTAAAGAATATGAGGAAATATTTGAGTTTGATGCAGAAATCATAGATGTTGATATCTGTTATTTCGATATTGAAGTGATAGCAGATATGAATGGTGATAAAGCTACTGAATATGAGGTGTACGAGAAAATAGATAAGGTGGATGAGTATAAGGATAAATTTGATGGAACGGATGAACTACCTTTAATATGTAGCTCATGGTTTGTTTGTATACATAAGGATGGAACCGGAGAAATACTCGATTATTATGGACCAAATAAGGATGTTAAGATACCAGAGGAAATTTGTGGTTTTAAAATCACAGGAATTGAGGACTTTTATGCCGATTATGCAGAAAAAGTTACTATTCCTGAAGGTGTTGAGCTAATTGGCGATTATGCATTTCAAAGCTGCGATTCGATAGCTGAGGTAATTATTCCTGAAAGCGTAAGAACCATAGAAGAGTACGCCTTTGCATATTGTGGTAGTTTAGAGAAGGTTGTTGTACCTGAGGGTGTAGAAGTAATTGAGGATTATGCATTCTGTGGAAATGACAATCTTACTGTAGAGCTACCGGAAAGCCTAAAGAAGCTTCATAAAAAAGCTATAGGATATTGTCCTAATTATGATGGCGGAGAGGATACCAAGGATAAAAACTGTACTATCATTGGTGAAAAGGGTTCTATAGCAGAGGAATATGCAAAGGATAATGGCTTCAACTTTGAGGAGAAGAAATAATTATGATTATAACACTTAATGATAATGGCAATTATAAACAATTGAATCTACCTATGTTTGGTAAGGATGTAATAAGCTTTGGGCGGAATCCAGAGTGCGATATTGTAATAGATGAAGAATATGTTTCCCGCCTTCATGGATGTTTTTTCTATGAAAATGGACAGTGGTATATTCAGGATTTAGGAAGCTCCTTTGGAATTTTTATTAATAATCAAAGGGTAGAAAGATATAATCTGTCTGTAGGGGATGTAATTTACATTTTTTCCCCAGGCAAGGAATATAACAATGTTCAAATTACTGTTAATGCAATAATTAATCAGGATGACCACAATTGTGCCAATGACTTTGATGAAGTAAACACTGTTCGGTATACTGAGAATTATTCATACAATCAACCAACGCCATATATAGCTGAAAGTAATGTAATCAAAACTGAGCCTGAAAAAAAGGTTAATAATGATACAAAAAACGGGAATAATAATGCAAAGAAATCAAAAGCATTAATTATAGGTTTGAGCACAGCAGTAGCTTTATTATTAGTTGTAGGTGCTGTTTTCCTAGTTAGAAGTATGGGTTCAGATAAGAAAAAATCCAAGGTGGACAAGGAAAATTACGAAGAAGCTACAGAGGTTGAAGCTTCTGCAGATGCTGCGCAAATTACTACAGAGCAAGCCGTTACAGAAGAAAACATTGTTCATACCACTACCGAAGAAGAGGTTGTATTGCCTGATGTAGAGTATAGGGCTCATGTTCAGGATTATGGCTGGAAGGATTGGAGCAAAAACGGTGATGTCAGCGGAACTACAGGTGAATCTAAGCGTATTGAGGCCATAGATATAAAGTTGTCTGACACAAAGTACAAAGGTGATATAGAATACACAACCTATGTACAGGGCTTTGGTTGGCAGGGAAACCTGGATGATTCCTCAACATGGAATAGAAACGGAGAAACCTGTGGAACTACAGAGCAATCCAAGCGTGTGGAGGCCATCTGTATAAAACTCACCGGTGAACTAGAGGAAAAGCTAGACATTTATTATAGGGTACATGTGCAGTCCTATGGCTGGATGGCATGGGCTAAAAATGGTGAAGCATCAGGTACAACGGGATATGCTAAGCGAGTAGAAGGTATACAGATTCTTATGGTTGAAAAGGGTGAGGAAGGTCCCACATCAAGCTATGGTGAATTGGAGTCCATAGATATTGTCTATGATGAGAAACCGGAAGGCTACGAAGAAAAAATATATGAGCCTCTTATAAATGAGCTACAGCAGCTTGCAAGTACAGGTGACTATGAATATTTACATAGTAATATGGAGGAGCATACAGAAGAGATAAGCTTCAAAACACATATTGGATTCTATGGTAGAGATACAAGCTTTGGATATTGCCTTTATGATATAGATAATAATGGAATAAAGGAGCTTATAGTGTGTAGTACTGCAAGCAGCGATGCATTAGGTATTTACTCTATTTCTGATGGTATACCTGTAGGCTTATGCTTTGGTTGGGAGAGAAAATTCAACTGGATTATGGCGGATGGAATGATTCTTTCGAGAGGCAGCAACGGGGCAGCCAGCGGCCAGCAGGAGGTTTTACAGATTGTTGATGCATCAATAATTAGAAGAACAGGATTTATTTATGAGAATGATTATGTTTATTACATAGCTGATGGTGACAATAGAAGCTGGGATGAATTATATAATGATAACTACAGTGGATGTGAAATGGTTACATATGATTACATGAATACCTTTATGTCAGAATATGATAATGCAGAGTCATTGGATGTAGAAGTTACATTATTTTTGCCATAATTAAATATTTTAAAATACTGTTGTAAGCAATTCCACCATCCTAGAAGATGGTGGAATTGTTTTTGCAATAAATGGTGCATAAAATGCAATATCGAAAAATAAGCCATATTTTTGTTGTAATATAAGGGAGTGTCGAAATATGGGGAGATGCAACTACTAGATTGCGGAGGTTACACAATGATAATTGTTATTTGTGACGATAACATTGAAGAAGCCGAAATAACAAAAGCTGTACTAAAAAAACAATTATTTGATAAGAATATTGAAATACATATAAAATCTCCAGAAGATGTATATGTTGCCGTAGAAGAAGAGTTATTCAAGTGCGATATCTTTATTACGGAAATAGAATTTAACAATAAATCTATAGATGGCATTAAGCTTGCAGCTGAGATAAACGAGAGAATGCCGGCTTGTCAGATTATATATCTGACCAATAAATTAAAATATACTAGCTTGGTATACGAAACAAGACATTGTTATTTCCTGCTTAAAGATGATGTTGATGATATGCTTATAAAGGCCGTAAAAAAGGGTGCTGAAGTATACAAGAATATGGCTGAAAATAACATAATTGATTTTTTGAGTAACGGTCATAGGGTGTTTATATCTCAAAGCGAGATAGTGTATCTGGAACGAGATGATAGACTGCTTAATATACATACAGTCAGAAGAAAGTATCCATGCTACAGTTCCTTGAGAAAGGTGGAAGAAAGACTTACCGATAATTTTGCAAGATGTCACGGTGGATATATAGTTAATCTTATGTATGTGTCAGGTATGGAATCAGGAGAGGTTCATCTTAAGAATGGCAAAACTTTACCGGTAGGAAAAAGGTTTCATAATGATTTTAGAAACAAGTACTTAAAGCACTTTGAAGAAAAATAATAACTACACTTGTTATTTTTGACATTAAAATTTACAAAAATTACATTCACGGTTATGCGGCAATAAAAAGTTGTATTATCCATATATGGTAAATGATTTTTATAATGCAAGGATGATGAATTATGAAAATAGGCATATGTGGAAATACTGGCATAATAAAAAAGGCAATAGATGAGAGTAAAAAACCAGAACTTAAACGAGCAAAAATCTGTGAATATGCACCAGAGGAATTACTGTTAGATTTGGAAGAGGAATTTTTTGATTGCGATATATTGTTTATGGATATAAGCTTAAATGAGTTCAAAACAGAAGTGGTTAATGGTATTACCCTAGCCAAAAAGGTGAATGAGCAAAACATATATTGTCAGGTGATTTATATATCAGATGGAACGGGCTATGTTGATGAAATATACGATACAAGACATGTATATTTGATGACCAGGGATTCTATTTGTGAAAAGTTTGAAAAGGCATGTGATAAAGCTATAGATGCATTGGCAAATACTATGGATAAGGATGTCCTTGAGATAACAAGTGCAGGTTGCAGGAATTATATACATCGAAACCAAATTATATATATTGAAAGAGATGGAAGAAGGATAGAAATAGTAACACCTAATTCCAAGTATTATTGTTATGAATCAATAAAAGAAATAAAGAATAGGTTAGATGACAGAATGGTCCAAATTTATGGAGGCGGAATTGTCAATCTTGAATATGTTACATATTTGGGTAAAGGAGTTGCCGAAATATCGTATGGTAGCATTGAAAAAGTATTCCCCGTGGGTAGAACCTTTTTGAAGTCAGCACGACAAGCATATTTTAAATTTTGGGAAAAAGATAGTGGCTAAGTTTTTAAAAGAGTGGTATAACTATATTTGTAGTTATACCATTCTTTTTTTGCAATATTACAGCTATGCTAAGGAGAAAGTAGTAATGTACATAGGAATATGTGATGATAATAAAAAAGATATGTTGGATATAAAAAACATTATATCTAAAACACTTTTTGACATAGAGGATATAAATTTCGTTCAGTACAGTACAGGGCAGGAAGTGATTGATGATATTGAAAAGGATACATTTCAATGTGATTTGTTGTATTTAGACATTTTTATGAATCCCGTCGACGGAATGGCAGTAGCTGAGTATATAAGAGAGAATGACATTGATGTGGATATTATATTTGTCACTAATTCAACAGAGCATGTGTATGAGGGATATTTATATAAGGCCTTCGCTTATATTTTAAAGAACTCTATGTGGGAAAAGCTGCCAGAAGCTACACTTAGGTATATAAAAGAAATTTCATCTGCGGAAGAATATTTGAATATTACTTCAGAAGGGGCAGTAAAAAGAATACCTATATCAAAAATAATATATATAGAAAGTGATGCCAGGAAGTTATTGTTGCATTTAAAAAATGAAATTATTAGCTTCTATGGCAAATTGTCAGAGCTAGAAGAAATATTAAAGGATAAAGGCTTTTTGAGAATACATCAAAGCTATATGGTTAAGAAAAGTGTTGTGACTAAGTATTCTAAGTCAACTGTGTATTTAGGTGATATAACATTACCTGTAAGTCGTAAATACGCATCGCAGTTATAAAATATGGAGGAAAATATAATGGGATTATTTAAGAAAAATGTTACAGTTACAAAAAGCCTTGCGATGAGTGGTAAAGAATCTGGCGCCATAGTAGGAACCAAGGGGTTTCTGCTAGGAAGAATTATCCGTATGGAAGGCAATAAAGAAATAATCATAGGGAGTGATTCAACCATAGCTGATGTTGTTATAGATAAAAGCAGTGTAGAAAATAAACATTGTTCTGTAAAGTACATACAGGAAGATAAGAATTATATTGTATGTAATTTGTCTGAGGGAGATTTGATAGCTGATGGAGAGGATGAGCTTGAACAAGGGAAATGCTATACATTGCAGCCTGGAACTAAGCTATCAGTTGGCTCCTTTAGTGACGAGATTCGCTTAGGATAAAGTGATTAAAACATTAAACAAATGCTTTATGAATTCCTAACAAAATTCTTTTAAAAAGTAGTTGACAATATACGCCTTCAGTGGTATTATATTACTTGCGTTGAGCGTTCAGCTTAATGATAAATGCGGGAGTGCTGGAATTGGCAGACAGGCTAGACTAAGGATCTAGTGATGGTAACGTCGTGTGGGTTCAAGTCCCATCTCCCGCATGCATGAACAAAAAAGAGTAGGTTTAAAACCTACTCTTTTTTGTTATGACGAGGAGCGTCCCCTGAACCCATGGGTTCAAGGTCTCCTCGCCATAAATGGCATCGTCGGTCGGTTCGGTGGGAAAAGGGTCCACCGGACCCTTTTCTTAATCCACCTCACCCCATCTCCCGCACGCGCCAGAGGGTTCAAGGTCTCCTCGCCATAAATTTGTAGAACCCCATCTTCCGCATGCGTCAGAGGGTTCAAGGTCTCCTCGCCATAAATTTGTAGAACCCCATCTGCGGGATAGGAGCAAAATTAAGTACCATAAATTGGATATATGGTGTGATAAGGTATAGAAAAGCAGACACAATCTAGATAATTCAAGGAGAGAAATACAAATATGGATGACAATATTTTGATGAGCAATCTATATGTGAATAGAATTTCCATAACTAAGGAGATACCTGCTGGCAACTATCTAAATGGCTTGCCCATGATAGAAAATTTGAAGAAAATGGGTGGTATAAATCTGAATAAAAAGGTTACATTTTTAGTAGGAGAGAACGGCGTGGGTAAATCTACCCTGATAGAAGGAATAGCAGTGGCCATGGGGTTTAATCCTGAGGGAGGCTCCTTTAATTTGGGTTTTAGCACTAGAGAATCCCATTCGGATTTGCATGAATACTTGACGGTGTCGAAGGGCTATATAAGACATAGGGATGGCTTCTTTTTAAGGGCTGAAAGCTTCTATAATGTAGCATCTCACATAGACCATTTGGACGAGGATGAAGATGAATATGGAGATAGAGGACCAAGAGGAGCAATAATTGCAAATTACGGTGGAGTTTCTTTCCACAGACAATCTCACGGAGAAAGCTTTATGGCTTTGGTTGAGAATCGTTTTGGAGCTAACGGTCTATATATACTAGATGAGCCTGAGGCGGCTCTATCTCCAACCAGGATGATGAGGTTGATGTATTGTATTCATCAATTGGTTCAAAAGGATTCCCAGTTTATAATATCAACTCATTCTCCAATCCTTATGACATATCCGGGAGCTGAAATATTGGAGATTAGCAGTGATGGAATCAAATCCGTGGACTATAGAGATACAGAGCATTATATAGTAACTAAGAGATTTATGGATGTACCCGAGAAGATGGTAAATGAAGTGCTTGGAGTGAAGGAGTAGAGAAGGTAAGAGCTTTGAACAATTTTTCTTGCTGTTTAAGGCTCTTTTTTGATTTTCTGTCTTGTAACAATTTGACAAATCAAGTATTATATTGTAGCAAGGGTTTTCCTTTGCTACATTTTATTTTTGAAGAGGATATGGATATGGATTCAATTTTAATGATTATCAAGCTCCTAGGTGGTCTTGCCATGTTTTTATATGGTATGGAGATTATGGGAGACGGATTGAAACAGGGTTCGGGTAATACCCTGAAGAATGTACTGGGGAAGCTGACCCAGAATGCACTGCTTGGAGTTGTGACAGGTGCTCTTGTTACTGCAGTTATTCAAAGCTCAACAGCCACCATCGTGCTTACAGTTGGTTTGATTGGTGCAGGAATACTTAATCTTCGCCAGGCGGTTAGTATCGTTCTTGGTGCTAATATTGGTACAACTGTAACAGCTCAAATTATTCGATTGATGGATATTGATTCATCAGGTAGCTCTATTTTGGCGTTTTTTAAGCCTGACACATTGGCTCCTATTGCTCTTATTATAGGTATTATATGTGTGATGTTTATTAAGAAGGAATCTAGCAAGAATATTGGTATGATAGCATTAGGCTTTGGTATACTCTTTATGGGATTGCTTGGTATGACAGATGCTGTTGAGCCACTATCAAGCTCACAGGCTTTTGCTGATATCTTAGGAAGATTTTCAGATATGCCATTTCTTGGTATTATAACTGGTCTTGTGCTTACAGTAATCGTTCAGAGTTCATCGGCTATGGTTGGTATTCTTCAGGCACTTTCTTCTACAGGTGCTATGACCTTTGAACTTGTGTATCCGATTATTATGGGTATTAACTTAGGTACATGTGTTACTACAGCTTTAGTTTGTTCTATAGGTTCTTCTAAGGATGCTAAGAGAACGGGTATTGTACATATTGTGTTTAATACTATAGGAACCATATTATTTATGATTCTTATGACCGTACTTAGAAATGTTGGCTTTATGCCAAATCTGTGGGAAGGTGTAGTAGACAGTGGTGCCATTGCTAACTTCCAGACTATATTTAATTTAGTTACAGCGGTCGTGCTTCTTCCATTTACAGGTGTTCTTGTAAAGATTGCTTGTGCAGTTGTTAAGGATGATGAGGAAGAACCTGAGGTTCAGTATCCGGAGCTTGCTGTTTTAGACTCAAAGCTTATGATTACACCTCCACTTGCACTTGCAGAGGTTAACAAGCTTGCCATCAATATGGCTCAGATAGCTCAGGAGAATATTACTCTTAGCTTACAACAGTTTAAAGAATATAATCCAGAAATTACAGAACAAATTAATGCATCTGAGGATAAACTGGATTGCTTTACTGACAAGGCTGATAACTATCTAATTGAACTATCTAGTAATATTAAGAATGCTGCTGATAAGCGTCTTCACACTATGCTTATGCAGTGTATTAGAGATATTGAGAGAATCGGTGATTATGCAACAAACTTTGATGAACTTGCTAAGAAGAAGGTAGATACAGATGTTAAGTTCTCCAAGAATGCAAAGAAGGAGTTTGCTATATTGAGCGATGCTATAGCTGAAATTTTACGACTTACTATTGAGGCGATGAACGATGAGAATGATTATGTGGCTAGAAGAATAGAACCTTTAGAAGAGGTTATCGATGATATGGTGCTTCTACTCAAGAATCGTCACACAGATCGTTTGTGTAAGGGCGTTTGTTCAATAAATGGTGGACTAATTTTTATGGATATTCTTACTTATCTTGAGCGTACAGCAGACCAGTGTTCTACCATCGCTATGCTCTTGTTGGGAAAGAATGATGAGGAGATTGCTCAGAATCATCATTTGTATATACAGGAGCTTCATGCATCAGCTGAACAGTCATATCTTGCAGAGCAGGAGAATCGTAAGGCACAGTATCTTGCACCACTTAAGAATTTAAAATAAGAAAAAAGTATTCATATATCCCCACTTGTGGTATTATATAATAATATGCAAAGTGGGGATTTTTTATTGTAGATTTATAATATAATTATGAAAGGTAAATAGCTATGAACTTCGAACCAACTAACATTTGCAAGAGAATAGTGGTATTTGCATATACCATTGCCATGTTTTGTGTTTATCCAATAATTGTGGATAATGCGTATTTCAATATAACTATTACTAAGACGAATTTCTTCCAGACAGCAACAGTGGTTTTTATCATATGCTTTGGTGTGGCATTTCTGGTGGATATAGCTATTCATAAGCTTTTTGATATAGACGAGAAGCTTTTTCTTGAGGACAATGCTAAGTTTTACACCAAGCCTTCCTTCTGGATGGAAATGTTTATTCTGGCAAATGTAATAGCCTGGTACATGGCAGACTGTAGCGCTAATTCCATAACTGGAGAGCTTGCCAGATATATGGGTCTAAAGACCTACCTTATAATAGGATTGGTGTTTATTTGCCTGTCATATATTACAGACATAAGCAAGCTTTCTATTGTGGCCTTTGCGGTAGTTGCAGTCTATACATACATAATTGGTATTTTGCAACATCTCGAAATTGATGTACAGCAGTGGTCTAAGGGCGAAAAGTCAATATTTGATTTTATGTATTACAGAGAGCGACTAAGCAGTGATCAGTTTGATATTTATATGTCAACCTTTGGAAATATTAATATATTTTCCAGCTTCATAGTTATAAGCTTGTCATTGTTTGTAGTAATTTTTATCTTTACAAGCATTAACTATATGAAGATAATTTCAGCAGCTGTAATCGTGTTAGGTGGATGCTCTCTTATGATAGCTAATTCGGATTCCGGATATATTGGTATGGCAGGAGCTATGTTTGTACTGTTTCTTATTTGCTATAATGCTGGAAAGGTGAAGAATTTCATTGTATCTCTCATTTTACTTGCTTGCGGTAATCTGCTTGTGGTACTGATGAATAATTTTGCAGTGGGAGAGTATGATAAGCGAGGTGGCTTTGCTCAGGCTTTGGACAGAATGGACCTGTCGTTGATGATAATTATTGGGCTTGTTATGGTTTATTTGCTGGTGCATTATGTGGCGGAGAATCACAGGGATAAAGTAGAGAAGCTTAATAAGAAGCTTGTTACAATAGGAATCCTGGTAGCTACTGCAGTTGCCGGAATTGCCACAGTTATTGTGGGAAATGCTATGGGTATCGCTGCATTTACCTTTAATGATAAGTGGGGCACCTACCGTGGCTTTGTGTGGAGCAGGGCTTGGGCTATATTTGAGGATGCGTCACTGGCTAATAAACTGTTTGGCTATGGGAATGAAACCTTCGGAGTTTATATGAATGCATATTTCTATAACGATATGAAGGAGATTGTAGGGAAAATATATGATAATGCTCACAATGAGCTTCTACAGTATTTAATTACCTTAGGAATATTTGGAGTTTTGGCTTACCTTGGTCTTGTTGCTTCAAGTATTATATATATGCTAAGGTATGGTAAGGGCAATTATCTGGTGTATGGGTGTCTGACAGTCACAGTTGGGTATTTTGTTCAGGCGCTGGTTAATCTGAACCAGCCTATAACTACACCGTTATATTTTGTAATTATGGCATTAGGCGTGGGATATACATCCTACCTAAGAAAGAAGGACGGAGATTATGACCAAGTTTCTAGTGAGTAAGTTTATAAAGAATTTTGAGGATGTGAAGAATCAAAAGGTTAGAGAGGCCTATGGTGTACTTAGCTCTTGGGTTGGAATAGCCTGTAATATTATTCTGTTCTGCGCCAAGTTTATAATAGGTACCCTAGCTAATTCTATTTCGATTATCTCGGATGGCTTTAACAACCTGTCAGACTGTGCATCCTGTATAGTGACTATGTTTGGCTATAAGATGGCAGCTAAGCCTGCAGATAAGGATCACCCATTTGGACATGGTCGTATGGAGTATCTCACATCCCTTATTATTGCCATGGTTATCTTAGTTGTGGGTGTGGAGCTTTTTACTGGTTCTGTAGATAAGATAATTCATCCGGAGGCAGTGAAATTTTCTATGGTAGCACTTATTGTGCTTGTTATCTCTATTCTAATGAAGCTGTGGATGGGACTTTTTAACAGAAAGCTTGGGCGTACTGTGGATAGCTCTGTAATGCTAGCCACATCCAAGGACAGTTTAAATGATGTATTTGCAACTACAGCTACATTGGTAGCTCTTGTTGCTTCAATATTTACAACTGCACCATTAGATGGAATAATGGGCTTGGCAGTATCAGTGATGATTCTTGTGTCGGGCTTTGGAATCGTCAGGGAAACTGTGGATGAGCTTTTAGGTCAGCCCGCATCACCGGAGCTTGTGGCAAGCTTGAAGGAGCTGGTGGATGAATGTCCATACTCCCTTGGTATGCATGACCTGATAATTCATAGCTATGGTCCTGGTAACCTTATAGGAAGTGTACATATTGAGGTGGATGGCAAGGAGAATATAATGGATATTCATGATGCCATAGACGAGCTTGAGAGAAATATTTATGACGAGCTATGTATCAGAATGACTATCCATATGGATCCTGTAGATACAGACAATGAGAATCTAAAGCTTTGCAAGGATATGATCCAGGTTATACTAGAGGATATTGATAAGGATATTAACTTCCATGACTTTAGAGTAGTGGCAGGACCAAGCCATACTAACCTTATATTTGACCTGGTTGTACCTCATGGCTGTAAGCTTAGCGAGAAGGAAATTAAGGAGGCAATCGATGAAAAGCTTCTTATGAGGGAGAAAAGGTACTATGCTGTAATAACATTCGAGAAGAATTATTATTAATTTTAATGTTTATTGTGGACAAAATTTGATTAATGTTTTATAATCCTAATGTATATTTGAAAAGGCGATGATAGGAACAAGTAGTTAGAATAATACTGCCACAGAAAGTAGCCGGTGGATGAGAGGCGCGGTAAGATATTTTAATGAATACATCCTTGAGCTTCAACCTGAAATAATAGTAGGGCTTGACGGAGGGGCACACGTTATAGTGCTGAAGTATTATGTGATACTTATTAAGGCGGTTATCGTGAGGTGACTGTGAATTAAGGTGGTAACACGGAGTTTATCTTCGTCCTTAAGATTAGACTTAGGGGCGAAGTTTTTTATTGTCCCGATATAACTATTTTTTGGAGGTAAAAATATGAAGCTTTACGACGAGCTTGTAGCCAGAGGTTTAATCGCTCAGGTTACAAATGAAGAGGAAATCAGTAACTTAATTAATGAGGGAAAGGCTACATTTTACATTGGCTTTGATCCTACAGCAGACAGCTTACATGTAGGTCACTTCATGGCACTTTGTCTTATGAAGAGACTTCAGATGGGTGGAAATAAGCCTATTGCTCTTATCGGTGGTGGTACAGCTATGATTGGTGACCCATCAGGTAGAACTGATATGAGACAGATGATGACAGAGGAGACTATACAGCATAATGTTGAGTGCTTTAAGAAGCAGATGAGCCGTTTTATCGACTTCTCAGAGGACAAGGCTATGCTTGTTAACAACGCTGACTGGCTTCTTGACCTTAACTATGTTGATGTACTTAGAGAGGTTGGTGCTCATTTCTCGGTTAATAGAATGCTTACAGCTGAGTGCTACAAGCAGAGAATGGGGAAGGGCTTAAGCTTCCTTGAGTTTAACTATATGATTATGCAGAGCTACGACTTCTACGCATTATTCCAGAAGTACGGCTGTAATCTTCAGTTTGGTGGAGACGACCAGTGGTCAAATATGCTTGGTGGTACAGAGCTTATCAGACGTAAGCTTGGTAAGGATGCTCACGCTATGACTATTACACTTCTTCTTAACTCAGAGGGTAAGAAGATGGGTAAGACTCAGAAGGGTGCTGTATGGCTTGATCCTAACAAGACTACACCATTTGAGTTCTTCCAGTACTGGAGAAATGTAGCTGATGCAGATGTAATAAAGTGTCTTAAGATGCTTACATTCCTTCCACTTGAGCAGATCTTAGAGATGGAGAAGTACGAGGGCAGCGAGCTTAATAAGGCTAAGGAGGTTCTTGCTTACGAGCTTACAACTCTTGTTCATGGCGAGGAAGAGGGTAAGAAGGCACTTGATGCTGCAAGAGCGCTTTTCTCAAGTGGTAATGCAGCAAATATGCCAACAGCTGATATTAGCGCAGAGGACCTTAAGGATGGCGCTATCGATATTATCTCACTTCTTGTTAAGTCAGGTCTTGTTGCTTCAAGAAATGAAGGTAGAAGAGGTATCGAGCAGGGTGGAGTTTCAGTTAACGATGAGAAGGTAACTGACATTGCAACAACCTATACAGCAGAGGACCTTGCGGGAGAGATTATCATCAAGCGTGGAAAGAAGAACTTTAGAAAGATTAATTTCGTTGGATAAAGTGAAAGATGTCAAGCCGGTACAGAGTATGTACCGGCTTTTTTGTTGTGTTTGCTTTAGAAAAGGGGATGTACTACACGATGAAATTATGTAAACTAGATAAAACACTCTTGATAAAAATATATCGAATAACAATAAAAATGTATTGACAATCAGTAATTAGATGTGATTATATTAATTGTAAGGGGGGGATGTATATGAAGAAAATTATAAAATATGTGATTGTTGTGGTTTTAGCTTTATTGTTGTTCGTTTATTTAGGTTGCTATGTTTTTCCCAGCACGCCTAGACACATAATGGATATGGTTTTGTCCAGAGAGGATGACTATAACAGGATAGCTAAGCTAATTTATGATGATTATAATGATAGTGGACAACTAAAATCAGTATATCCTATAAGTAGTGATGGTGGACTATATAGATTAGTTGGCGGGACATCTGAATATGTACATATTGATTTGGAGCTTACTGATATTGAACAACGGAGTTTAAATGTTATTGTTAGTGAATTTTGGGTGTGTGATAAAGGCTTAGATGCCATACGTGCCTATGATAAGTATGTTTCGTTTTGTACTATAAATGGAATGGGCTCAGTTGTATATTCGGTAGATGGTTCCAGACCCCGATATGTCAATTCTCCTGGCGAAAGTCGAAAAAATATAATTTGTTATAAAATTAATAAACATTGGTATTATATGGAAGAAGGATTTCGATTTTATGAAGTACTTTATATTCTAATTATTATTTTGTTAAATAATTATATGCATGTGATAATTATAGTTGTAGTTTTGGTTACATTATTGATTTTATTTTTTCAACATAGAAAGAATGTACTTTGAATTTGAGAGGGATTTTTGAAATCCCTCTATTTCTATTTCCCCTTTTGTCTTCCTGTGTGGTCTATCTCGTAATCCTTAGTAAGAATAAGCTTATCAAGTGGTATAAAGCTATAGCCCTGAGATTCCAGATTAGTAAGTAATTCGTCCAAAGCGAGAGCAGTATATTTTGAACCGTTATGTAAAAGTATGATAGAACCATTTTTTAAAGCCTTGTGGTTGCACACTGTATCAATTATGGCGTCAACACCGTAGTCCTTCCAGTCTAGAGAATCCACATCCCATTGGATGGTGCTGTAGCCAAGGGCTTTAGCACTTTCTACAACTGCTTCATTGTAGTCGCCGTAGGGTGCTCTGAATAAGGTCATGTCAATGCCGGTAAGCTCCTTGATAATGTTATGACATCCCTGAATCTCAGCTGTCATATCTGCTTCTGAAAGCTGGGTCATATGTTTGTGGTTGGCGCCATGGTTACCTATGATGTGTCCGGTAGCAGAGATTTTTTTTATGGCATCAGGATACTGTTCAGCCCAATTACCCTCTACGAAGAAGGTTGCAACACAATTGTGTTTATGTAATGTTTCTAGAATTGAATCTAAATCCTCCACACCCCATGCTGAGTCGAAGGTTATGCTAACTACCTTGGCTTTGGTTTCAACGGAATATATTGGAAGCTCGTTGGACGATGCACCTACAAAGGCTAGCACTGCAGTTTTATGTTCAAAAAATAGAATACATACAGCTAGGGAAAGGGCTACACCGATTAGTATTTTAAAATGCTTAATATGAGAGTTTATAAGGTCAGAAAAAGTTTCCTTTGACATAGGATGAATCCTTACAGTTGCTGTTAATTATAGTATATTAAAGTATTTTCAATTAATGACATAAATCAGTTTATTTTAAGTGTATATCTAATATACAAAAAATGACAATTAAGCTTAGGTGTTACAGATGCATTTTATGGTGATAAGGCTGACTTAAGTGGTATAGGTCACTCTAGTGCCGGTAATCTTTTTATAGGAAGAGTGCTACATAAGACATTTATTCAAAACGATAGAAATGGCACTAAGGCAGCGGCTGTAACAGCAGTTGAAGTATTGACTGAAAGTTGTGCAGAACCATGTAGAGTGGAATATGTGATCTTAGATAGACCGTTTTACTATGCAATAATCGATTGTAAGACAGGACTTCCCGTATTTATGGGAGTGGTGAATTATGTAAACTAAACACATCACTTAAGTAAAAAAGCATATCACTTAAGCAAATACTATTGAATTAACAAAAGTGTTTTTGTAGAATGACCTCAAATTTTTTACAAGGGAGGATTCTATAATGAACAAAAAGAGTAGACTTAAAAGGATTATGGTGCTGATATTATTTTTAACCATGGTCTTAAGCTGTTTTGGAACAGGTGGTGTGCTGGGTGTTTCTAATGCACAGGAGCTTGCCACTGCCACAGACAGTGAGGTATCTGTAGTAGAAACAGGGGAGAATGAAGGAGAAAGCTTTGAGTACGAGAATACATATAACTCAGAGAATTTTGATGTGAATTTTAAATTAGATAGTGTGTGGGATGCAGGCTATAACGCTACAATCACTATAACTAACACAAGCGACAGCGTAATTGAAAATTGGTATCTCACATTTCCACTTAACGAGACTATATCTAACATATGGAATGCATCTATAAGTGAAACACATGAGGACTTTTATGTTATTAAGAACGCTGGTTGGAATCAGGATATAGCTGTAGGAGGAAGTGTATCCTTCGGTATAACTGTGTATGAGCCATTTACAGAATATCCGGAGTATTACACTATCCTTGGCAATGAGGTTGAAATGGGGAGTGAGGATTATACCGTAGATTACAAGATAACTGAGGATTGGGGTGAAGGCTATAAGGCTGAGGTTACTATTACAAATAATAAGGATGTTGCCATAGAGGATTGGAGACTTGTGTTTGACTATGGTGATAATCTAATTACCCAGATATGGAACGCAGTAATAGTAGCTAATATAGAGGGGAAGTATGAGCTTAGCTGTGAGACCTATAACCAAAACATAGCCCCAGGAGCAAGTGTAACCTTTGGGTTTATGGTGGAGCCGGGATGTTCAGGTAAGCTGATGGAGAATGTTGCTTTGAAGGAGTATGTGGCGATTAGTGAGGATGATGCAGAGGACGAAGGAAGCAAAACAGATGATAATCAACAAGATATATTAGATACTGAAAATATCGCTATAATATATGGGTGCGTTGATGAAGAAAATGAAACGCTTATACTTGAAGCTATGGCATCTATAGAATGTGAAAATTGCGAGATTTATGCTTCTAAGGATGGAGGAGAATATCAGTTTATAGGAAATACTGATGAATACGGGTATATTGAGTATTCACTGACAGATGATTTTGAAAGCATGGAAATATATGCAGTTTGTTGTGGTTTAGAGGGTCAGAGAGTAGAGAGTAATCGAATAAATATATATTGTGAATATGGAAATTATAGTATTCCAGACCCAGATACAGATTATGATGGGTTGGATGATTATTATGAATTGTTTATCTCCTATACTAATCACAGATTGTCTGATTCAGATGAAAATGGTATAGTGGATGGTGCAGAAGATATAGATGGTGATGGTATTACAAATATCGAAGAATATGAGCTTTCGTCCCATCCGTTGCTGTCAGATACAGATGGGGATGAGTTAAATGATTACGATGAATTATTTGCATATTATACAGATGTAAACTTGTCAGATACAGATGGGGATGGTGCTAATGATAAATGGGAGCTTGATAATAATACAGATCCAAAGGTGTTTGATGATAGTTTTAGTATAAGGGCTTCTTCTACGAGTACAGAGATTGTTGCATCTGTGGAAATGGATGTGGCTGGAAGCATGGTAGAAACCTTAGTGGTAGAACCTATTGAAAATCATTATTTTATTAATGACACAGTTCCTGGCTATATAGGTAGCCCGTTTAATTTTGAAATAGATGGTGAATTTAATGAGGCAATTATATCATTTGAGTTTGATGAGGAACTTTTAGAAGATGAAGATTTTGTGCCAGCTATATACTATTTCAATGAAGAGACTCAGTTTCTTGAAGAGCTTCCTACCACAGTGGAAGGAAATGTAGCATCGTCAGTGGTTACACATTTTTCTACTTATGTGTTGGTGGAAAAAACCGAATATGATGATGCATGGGAGGATATCAAGGCACCGTCTGATAAAGAGGGCGTTGAAGAGATGAATGTCATTTTCGTTGTGGATATATCCTACAGTATGAAAGGATCAAATCTTACTAACGCAAAGAATGTTGTAACAAACTATATAGATAATATTCGTTCAAACGACATATCTACTAAAGTAGGTGTTGTAGCATTTCGAGAGTATTCTTTTATAAAATGTAATTTAACTTCAGATTATGATTTGGCCATTCAGAATGTAAACGATCTTTCTGCATACGGCGGAACGAATATTTATTCAGGCCTGAATAATGCAATTTCAACATTGTATAAGAATGGAGAAGATAGTTATAATGTAATTATTCTTTTGACAGATGGTGGTGATGCATCTGGCAAATCAGATGCGGATTATGACTTGATGCTAACAAAGGCTAAAGGATTTGGTATTGACATATATACAATAGGTATTGGAGAAGTAAGTGATGAGCTTCTAATTAAAATATCTGATTTTGGAAACGGTAAATATTATTACACAGATGACTCATCCGGACTTTATCAAATATATGAAGATGTAGAAGGTGAAGTGGCGGATTATATCACTGACTCAAATCATGATGGAATATCAGATTACTACACAAAGCTTTTGTGTGAAGGAAAGCTAAGAATAGGAACTCAGGGAAATATATTTGAAGGTATATCTTATGCCAAGGTAAATGCATGTAAGGATTATGATGGTGACGGATTAATTAATGGAGAAGAGCTTGAAATATATCGAGACGAGAAGACAGGATATGTTTATGCATATCTGTATTCGAATCCCTTTTTGAGAGATAGTGATGGAGATGGAATAATTGATCCTATGGATGAGGCACCACTTAGTCCATGGTCTGGACTTATAATATATGAGTCTCCTAAAACGGATGATAATTTAAAAAATGGTAGTGATAGACCAGAAGATTATGAGTATGGAGATAAATCAAATAGTAAGTTGTTAGATATGAATTACATAACATATTCTGACTTTAGTGGTAAGGACAAGGACTACTATATTGCATCTTGGAAATCAATTGCAATTGATTATTCGGACGGAGATATGACAAGTGTCGCATTAGATATGGTGCATCATTCACTTGATGGAACAGGAACAGACTATTCGAATGAAATTCTAACAGAGAATGTAATAGAACATAAAAGTTCAAAAGATTATGTAAAGGAAACGAAGAAGCGTGTAATTGAGCATATAGAAGAGAACAACGGTGATATTTATGGTTTATATTATGATGCAAATAATAGGAATGCTAGCGTTATAAGAAAATATTTTGAAGAAAAAGAAATAAATATGCCAGTTTTTGATGATGCTTTCGCTGGATTGGGATTTTGTGTGCATGGATTATATGGTAATCAGATAGAAATTATATCATACAAGTTTGATGGCATAAAATATGAATGTACATTAAAGTTTACTTACTACGATGTCTTTGGACTTGATAGTGACGATATAGAAAAAAATGGAGCGTTTGTAATTAAATTTGGAAAAATAGAAGGATTTAGAAGTTGGTATATCCTGCAGCATTATGACAAGTACGAAGGGGAAGTGAAACCTTTTATTACATATGTAACATTTGATGAAACCATTAAGGGGGAGATTGATTGAAAAAAATAAAGTATATATTAGTTTTTTTGTTATTGTGCCTGATAATAAAGAGGATTTATATTCCTGAGGCACCGGATTATATTAAGAAAATGGTGTTTGAAAACGAGGAAGCTTATACATCAATTGCAAAGCTGTATTATGCGGATTATTTAGAGAACAAGTCAAATATAGTTAGATATTATTATGACGAAGATGGAGAAATATATCGTGACACATATCCTGAGTATCGGATGGAGCTTAGTGAAGTGGATGTTGCAAATTGTGATGTGATTTCTGAAACCTATTGGGATGTGATCGATAGAACTTGGGCTGGCGCTAATGTATACGAAGGGTATATAACTTTTAAGAATGAAGCTAGGCATAAATCATTGGTATATTCCGTAAATGGAAGACGACCCCAATATGTAAATTCACCAGATGAAATAAATAAAAATGCTCGCTGTACCAAAATAAACGACAATTGGTATTATATGGAATTGGATTATCCGTTTTATGAATATGTTAAAGTTTATTTATTTTTACTGGTGACTGAGTGGAAGCACATTACGATTATAATAATACTGGTGGTTATATTGCTAATAAAGCTGTATGATTCAACGGCACCTAAAGGAATGAAAGTGTTATTGCAAACTAACGGTAACAGATATTCCATATTGGCAGAAACATTATATATGGATTATCAGAAGAATAAGGATAAGTGTGTGGCATATTTTATTGAAGATGGCAACATACAGCGATACACCTCACCTAGCTATGAGATAAAGCTTAGTGAGGAAGAGGAGAAGGCTTATCAAAGTGTATTAAATAGCTATAGTCAGCTGAGTAAAAATTGGGATGCCATATATATTTACAAGAATTTTGTACTATTTAGGAATGTAACAGAGGAAGAGTCTCTAATTTACGCTATAAAGAATAGAAGACCAAAAAAAATAATGGTTCCTGAAGAAAAAATGGCTTATTGTAAAAAACTCGAAAAGAATTGGTATTATTTTTCCAGTAAACGATGGGAATAAGAACTGAAAAGTAGAATAGTAGAAAAGTATTCGATGAGTTATATGGTAACCGGATTGAAATAGCATGATTTGAACTTGAGGGAATAGAATATGAGTGTAAAGTTAGATTCACATACTATGATGTGTTTGGATTAGATAGTGATGAGTATAAATTAATATTTTGTACTTTGTTATTAATTTACGATTAGCAAGCTCTAATACAATGTTTGTATTTGGGCTTGCTTTTATTTTGTTCTATTATTGATTTTAATGCCCTAAAAAGCTATACTATATATGTATAAGTTTGCGCAAAAATCCTAATGATAATTAAGGAGAATATGCTTATGAAAAAGATTATTAATACATTTAAATATGGTGATAAAAAGGTAAAGCAGTCCTTATTCTTTGCAATTCTTGCAGGCCTAGTTACTGTTACATTTGTAGCCTTGGCCTTGATTATGTCCAATATGCTATGTTTTTTCGTGGCAATTGTGGCGGGCTTTATTACCATTTCCATGGTTCAAACCTTTATGATTGCTGAGGGAGAGCATCCTACAGTGGTAAGACAGACTAGTGACATAGGTACGGACGAACCTATGCCAGAGAAGAAAGCCAAGAAGGAGAAGGTATCAAAGCCAAAGAGAGAGAAAGTAAAGGAGAAAGCATCAGAGAAGCTTAACTTTCAGAAGGTAACTCCCCAGTCTGTTGAAGATATTGAGGCAGAGGAGAATGTAAAGCCTAAAAAGGAAAAGTCTAAGAAAGAAAAGGTGAAGAAGGAAAAGACAAAGAAGGAAAAGATTGAGAGAGAAGCGCTTATTAGTCAAGATGAAATACCATCCCAGGAGGATTCGGCTCCTGAAGTCCCTGAGAATACAGCTAATGAAATTGATGATGACCAGCATGAGCAGGGTAGAAAGCATAAATATAAGGTAATCACTGCAGAAACTGCAGCTTCATATACAAAGAGGAAAATTAAGAAGACTCTTCACAAGTATAAGGTAATTAAGGATCACAGAATGGTTATAGTTGATCGATGCGATAGGCTAAACATTTACCAGACACCAGCCTATGTATGGATTCAGGAAAACCAATTTCACATTCTTCTTATTGAGGAGGAGCCTAGACTTTTGATGATTCCTATATTTAGGATAACAGAGATAAGCCATCTTAAGAAGCAGCCTGCAGATGAGGAGAAGGACTACAGTCTATTTAAGAAGAGCACAATTCTTACTGAAAGCTTTAGACCTTATCTTCCTGATTATAACCACAGTAATAAGACCACGGATCTTACATCCTATAAGAATTTGTACGGTATTACTCAAGGTATTTACTTTACCAATAATTCCGCCAAGAATTTATTTGACCTTTTGGGTGTGGATTTTTATGTGGAGGATAAGGTTACTACCTCCAACAAGGTGAATATATTCTTTAAGGATGCTTATAAGGCCAATATTAAGCTGAGGGATAATGTACTTGATGCAAATGGTTACGCAGACAGTATTACCAGAGTTCTTGATGACATGGCTCATTCGTCCATTAGTCATGCTGAATTTAAGGATACTCTGAATCTTATGATTAAGAATAAGCTTATAACTGACGAGTATGCTAATCACTATATGGATGTGAGAAATAGTCTTCGTGGATAAAAAAGACAAAGAAAGAACATACTAAGTAAAATTTTGTTACACCACAGTTAGTTAACATAATACAGGAGGTTGATTATGAGAATAGCATTTTATGACACAAAGCCTTATGACAAGATTTGGTTTGAGCCAATGGCTAAAGAAAAGGGCATAGAGATTTTGTTTTTGGAGGAAAAGTTAAATAAGCACACAGCTGCATTTGCCAAGGAGTGTGATGCAGTATGTATATTTGTAAATGACGATGCTTCTAAGAAGGAAACTATTAGTCGTTTAAAGGAAAATGGTGTAAAGGCCATTCTTCTTCGTTGCGCAGGATTTAATAATGTTGATGTTAAGGCAGCACAGGAGGCAGGTATAGTTTGTATGAGAGTGCCAAGCTACTCACCACGAGCAGTAGCGGAGTACGCATTAGGTCTTCTTCTTGCAGTTAACAGAAAGCTTCACAGAGCTTATGTTAGAACCAGAGATTTCAATTACAGTATCAATGGACTTATGGGTATTGACCTTGTAGGTAAGACAATAGGTGTCATCGGTACGGGAAAGATAGGACAGGCTATGCTTTCCGTTATTAGAGGTCTTGATATGAGAGTCCTCCTTTACGATCCATATCCATGCAAGGCTATAGTTGACAAGACTCCGGAAGCAGTAGAACAATTTGGTAAAAATCTAACGTATGTGGATTTGGATACTCTTTTTAAGGAGTCGGATGTAATTAGTCTTCATTGTCCACTTACTAAGGACACAGAGTATATGATAAACAAGGATTCTATCGCTAAGATGAAGGATGGTGTAATCCTTGTTAATACCTCAAGAGGTGGACTTATTAACACAACAGATCTTTTGGATGCATTGGCGAAGGACAAGTTTGCTGGAGTTGGTCTTGATGTATATGAGGAGGAGGACGAGTTCTTCTTCGAGGATAGATCTGACGAGAATATTTCAGATGCAGATCTTATAAGACTTACATCCTATAGAAATGTTATATTAACCTCTCATCAGGCATTCTTTACTAAGGAGGCAATGATGGCTATTGCCGAGGTTACTTTAGAGAATGCAGAGGATATTGAGAATGGAGAGACCTCTCCTAATGTGGTCCTCCCATAGATTTATTCAAAATAGCTAAACATTTGGAGGAAATGATTTGAAGAACCTATATATAGCGGAGAAACCAAGTGTGGCGAGAGAATTTGCCAAGGCACTTGGGATAAATGGACCCGCAAATGCAGGCAGTAAGGATGGGTTTATAGAATCGGGAGACTCCATAATTACATGGTGCGTAGGACACCTGGTTGTTATGAGTTATCCTGAGGTTTACGACCCCAACCTAAAAAAATGGGCTATGGCTACCATTCCATTTGTGCCGGAGGATTACAAGTATGAGATAATCCCTAGTGCCTCTAAACAGTATAATGTGGTGAAGAGGCTTCTTAATCGTGCTGATGTTGGTTGCATCTATGTTTGTACCGACTCAGGACGAGAGGGTGAGTACATATATCGTCTGGTTGACATGATGGCTGAAGTTGGACCTGATAAACAGAAGAAGAGAGTGTGGATTGACTCTCAGACCGAGGAGGAAATCCTACGAGGTATAAGGGAAGCAAAGGATTTGTCGGAATACGACAACCTTAGCAATTCCGCATACCTTAGAGCTCAGGAGGATTATCTTATGGGTATTAATTTCTCCAGAGCACTTTCCTTAAAATATAGTTACACAGTAAGACAGTATCTTGGTCTTGACCGCTGTGTCATAGCCGTTGGTCGAGTTATGACCTGTGTACTTGGTATGATTGTAAAAAGGGAGAGGGAAATACGAGAATTCGTACCAACTCCATTCTATAGGGTGCTTGCTTCCCTAGGTGGCTTTGAGGCAGAGTGGAAGGCTGTGGAAGGCTCCCACTATCATGAGTCTCCCCTTTTGTATAAGGAGAATGGCTTTAAGAAGAAGGAGGACGCCCAGGAGCTTGTCAGACTACTTAATGAGAATCCTCCTGTTGAGCTTACCGTTGCCAAGGTAGAGAAGAAGGTGGAGAAGAAAGCACCACCGATGCTCTATAACTTAGCAGAGCTTCAGAACGATTGCTCAAGAATGTTTAAAATAAGCCCATCAGATACACTTGCCATAGTTCAGGAGCTTTATGAGAAGAAGCTGGTTACATATCCAAGAACTGATGCCAGAGTTTTGTCTACTGCGGTGGCAAAGGAGATACACAAGAATATAGGTGGTCTTAAGAACTATGGTCCTGTAGCTGCATTTGCAGATAATATTATGAAGCAGGGAGCCTACAAGGGACTGGCAAAGTCGAAATATGTTAATGATAAGCAGATTACAGACCACTATGCTATAATCCCTACAGGACAGGGCTTTGGAGCACTTAATTCTGTGTCAGACACTGCAAAGAAGGTATATGATATTATAGCCAAAAGATTTATCAGTATCTTCTATCCGGCAGCAGAGTATGAGAAGGTTTCACTTACTCTTACCAGAGATGTAATTAAGGACAGAGAGACCAAACCGGAAAGCTTCTTTGCAAACTTTAAGCGCCTTAAGAAGCCAGGCTATCTCAATATAGTTGGTATACCAGCGGAGAAGAAGGGTGAGGAAGAGAAATTAACACCTGAGAGACTAGAGGAATTGGCTGCCCTTAAGAAGGGACAGACGCTACCGGTAAGTAGTATTGATATTAAGGAGGGTGAAACTACACCTCCTAAGAGATATTCCTCAGGAACATTAATACTTGCTATGGAGAATGCAGGACAGCTAATCGAGGATGAGGAGCTTAGAAGTCAGATAAAAGGTAGTGGTATAGGAACCTCTGCAACCAGAGATAGTATAATCACTAAGCTGGTCACTAACAAATATATAGCACTTAATAAGAAAACCCAGATAGTAACACCTACATTTTTAGGTGAGATAATCTATGATGTTGTTTATTATTCCATCAATAGTCTCCTTAGAGCAGAGATGACAGCCAGCTGGGAAAAGGGGCTTACAGGTGTTGCAGATGGTAGTATAACAAAGGAAGAATATACTGATAAGATGAATTCCTTTGTTATTAATAACACTAATTTGGTTAAGGGACTGAATAATCAGAATCAGATAACATATATATTTGACAGGACCAAACCTTATTACCAGAAGGGAGGGGCCAAAAAGGCCTAGATAATAATGAGTGTAATTTTAGAACAGATTAAGATTAATAATATGTATAGCTTAGACCATACAGCTGCTAAACCATTGCTTGAGAAATATGAGTATCCATGGGAGACCTTAGGAGATATATCTGATTTTATTCTACAGCTAGGTAAAACACTTAGTCTTGAGGAATATGATCATCCTAGGGAGGATGTGTGGATACATAAGACTGCCAAGGTTTTTGCTACAGCCTATATTGGAGGACCATGTATAATAGGTGCAAATACGGAGGTTAGACAATGTGCCTTCGTAAGAGGAAGTGCTTTGGTTGGTGAAGGCTGTGTAGTAGGTAATTCGACAGAGCTTAAGAATGTTATTATTTTCGATAATGTTCAGGTACCACATTACAATTATGTAGGAGACTCTATCCTAGGCTACAAGTCCCACATGGGAGCAGGCTCTATTACCTCCAATGTAAAGAGTGACAAGACTCCCGTTCATGTAAAGTCCCAGGATAAGACTATAGACATAGATACAGGACGCAAAAAATTTGGAGCTATGCTAGGTGACTGTGTGGAGGTAGGTTGTAATTCAGTATTAAACCCAGGAACAGTTATCGGAAAAAACTCAAACATATATCCATTGTCTCCAGTTAGAGGAATTGTGCCAGAGGGCAGTATATATAAAACTGGTGGAGTAGTGGTAGAGAAAGAATAAAACTAAAGAGAGCTGTGCGAGATAATCTACAAACCGGGCACGACAGAGGTATATACAGGAGTGCTGGTAAGTTCATTTCGCACAGCCCTTTTAAGTTTTATCTTCTTGCATCCTTTAGTGCATCATCTATGGCCTCTAGTATTATGATTGTGGTGTATTTGTTGTCAGAGGAATATGTAATATCGTCCACAGATGAAACCATACCTATCTGACTGTTTATTTCGTCAAGAGATGGTTGCACAAGAGGATACATAGCGGTTAATGTTTCATCCATATTATCAACAGTAACTCCTGTTACCCTACTTTCATCTACAGATACAGATATTAGGAGTGTTGAGCCTCCCAGATTAATCTCTGAGGTATATACACCCGGTACATAGCTGGAAAATGTTTCAACTGTGTCAATTTCCGTTGTAGCTTCAGTGTTTAATATGTCGCTTGCATTGCTATCCTTTGTTCCGTTTTCGAGGTACTCTGTGGAAATGTTTGTCTGTGATCCTGTCTGTCCCTGGTTGCTTTGAACTTCCTGTTTGCTCTTATCTGGTGAAAACATATAAAAAAGCAATAATATAAGCATAATTCCCAGAACAATAAATATACCGGTATAAATTAGCTCCTTGGACTTTAGGACAACAATTTTAGTTCTTGATGACATAGTCGTTTCCTCTCATATAGATTATTATATTTATATTCTAGGAAAGAAAAAATAATGCGTAATGCCATGATAAAATTAATAATATTGAAAATGGATGTATATGCCGAAAAAACTTATATAAGCATACATATTTTCTTGAAAAGATTATATTTACATAATATAATTACATTATAAGGAATTTTGTAACAAGTACAGTGAGTTTTACTTTTGGAGGGTATATCTATGGGGGATAAGGAAAAGATATTCAAAAGTGAATTCGGCATTCCTGTCAGTGAGAGAATGGAAGAGTATAAGAGTCAGGGCTTTGATGCATTTCAGCTTGCTGAGATAGAGCTAGGACTAAAGGCAGGGGTGGATGTAAGGCAGTATGCTAAGAGAAGATATATATTTCTTCAGATGGCAGAGCTAAGGAAGGGACTTATTTCAAAGGTTGACATAAGTCTTTATTCTGATGTGTATTTTGACTGGTTCCAGATGCGAGAGATTAGACGAGGCCTAGAGGAGAAGGTTGATGTTTCTATTTACAGAGATAGGGATATTGATCATCTTATTATGCGTGAAATTAGAAAGGGTCTTGTGGATAATATTAATCTTATGCCATATGTAAAAAGAGGCCTTAACAGGTCCGTATTACAGGTTATAAGAAAGGCGAAGCTAGATGGTGTAAACTTAGACAGCTTTGTGGATTTAGGCTATGACAGTAATCAGCTGGATGAGCTTCGAAAAGGTATCAAATATAATCTAAATATAACAGAGTATGAGAATCCTCTGTTGTCAGGCGCCCAGATGCGAGAGATTCGCTATGGTCTAAGGGCAGGTATTGATATTTCACCATATAATAACATTACATATAACTGGATGCAGATGCAGGAGATTCGTCTTGGAATTATGAACAAGGTGGATATCTTTTGGTATGCAAACGAATTCTTCAACGCCAGACAGATGCGAGAGATACGACTGGGACTTGAGGATGGTTTGGAGGTGTTTTCCTATGCGTCACAGCTTTGGAGCGCAACAGACATGCGCAGAAAGAGGGAGCAGCTTATTCAAGCCAGAGAGGATGCATTAGAGAAGGCTAGGAGAGAGAAGGAGGCAAAACGAGGAGCGGCAAATGCTACTAATCAGGCTGTGACAGCTGACTCTGCAGAGAGAGAGAATGGGGCTGGCACAGATGAAGGCTTTGTAGATGAAGATTTATTCAAGAATGATTTGCCTGAGATTTTTAGTAATGAGGATATTACAGGAGTTGATATATATATTGAACTTAGCAGTGATGAGATGGTTGCTGAGCTTGTGTTCCCTAAGACAACAGGTCAGCTTATTGTAACCAGAGCTAAGATAGAAAGACTGTTTGAGACTAATGGTATTAAGCAGGGAATTAAGGAACAGGTTGTGGAAAGATTAGCAACAGGCTTTGTTCCGGAAGGTGGAAGAATTGTGGTGGCAGAGGGAACTCCTCCTGTTCATGGCAAAGATGGCTATTACTATTTTATGTTTAAGACAGAGCTACCTACTATGCCTAAGGTAAAAAGTGACGGCTCTGTAGATTATAAGAATGTGGATTTGTTTGAGCTGGTTGAAGAGGGACAGAAAATAGCAGTGTTCTATCCTGCTACCAGTGGAAATTATGGCTTTACAGTAAAGGGTAAGCTTATAACTCCTATAAAGGGTAAGAACCCACCGAAGATTACAGGAAGTGGATTTAGATTAATGGATGATGGGGTTACCTATATAGCGGCTGTTAGTGGAAGCATTTCCTATAGCAACTATACCATTAAGATATCCAATCTATATCATGTCAAGGGTGATGTTACGGCATCCTCTGGAAACATAAGATTTAATGGTGATGTACATATAAGTGGATTTGTAGGTAGCGGAGTTACTATTGAAGCAGATGGCAATATAATTATAGATGGCAATGTTGAGGCAGCTGTAATAAAGGCGGGCAATGATGTTCTTATTCGCTCAGGCGTGTCTGGAAGAGACGAAGGAATAATCAAGGCAGGAAGAAATATTTACGGCAAATATTTTGAGAACATTATTCTTCATGCTGACAATAACATTGAGAGTAACTATATTTTAAGCTGTGAAAGCATAGCCATGAATAGGATTAATGTGTCTGGCGAGAAGGGTGCAATCGTTGGCGGTGTCACCTATGCCATATATGGAATCAATGCATCTGTAATAGGTAATCAGGCCGAGATTAAGACAGTATTTGAAATAGGGGCCAACAAGTTTTACAAGCAGCGTGTTAAGGATATGGATGCTGAGATAGAGGAGGCCAGCAAGAAGGCTATGGTATTAAAGCAGGAGATGGAAAGACTTGCATCAAGCAGAAGCTCAGAGGAGCTAAAAAGTTTGACTTTGTTCCAGAATGTTCAGGCATCTCTTATTAACAAGCTTCACGAGCTGGAAACCTTAAAGGCCAAGCTTAATGAATACACCAGACAAAAAGAAAAGGCGGTTACAGAAATTGGTGTAAGGGTCAAGAATTATGCATATCCCGGAGTGTTAATAAGAGTAGATGATAGGCAGCTTTCCTTAACAGATATTGTGTGCGAGGTATTCTTTAGAAGGCAAAACGCTAAGATTGCAATGTTCTCTCTAGATGATGAGGAGATGAGAAATTAAAGATTGATGCCGTTTTATGATTCAGGGAGATTTATAGGACTTGTGGAGGTATAATATGGATGCTAATAAGAAGAGAAATATTATAATTGCAGATAGTAATGAGGATAGAGCTTTAGAGCTTCAGAATCTTCTTTCTGGTGCCTATAATGTAATTATGGTTTCTGACGGAGAGCAGCTTCTTAAGAAGGTAGCAGATTATTTTAAGAGATTGTCTGCTATAATTTTGGATGCGGATATTCCTAAGATATCAGCTGGCAAGGTTATGGATGCACTAAAGAATAAGAAGATAACAAAATATGTTCCAGTTATTGTTATGGCAGATAGGACCTCTGAGATTACCAGAATGTTTTATGATAAAGGTGCGGCTGCATTTCTTAGACCACCATATAATTCCAGATCAGCTAAGGCCAAGGTTGATAACCTGGTTCAGACCTATGCGGAGAGAAAATGGCTGGAGAAGAAGGTTATCCAGCAAAACCGAGAGCTTTCCTATCAGGCAGATATGCTTAGAAAGCTGAATAATAATATTCTTGATATGATGGGTACCATTATAGAGTTTAGAGGAATTGAGGATAATAACCACATTAGAAGAGTTAAAGAATATACTCAGATTCTTGGGGAAGCGGTTGCGGCATTTTTTAAGGAGTACCAGCTTGATGCAGAGCAGATAAGCTATATAGCTTCGGCATCTAGTATGCATGATATTGGAAAGCTTCTTATACCGGACAGTATTGTCCTTAAGGCAGGAAAATTAACTGCCGATGAATTTGATATAATAAAGTCCCATACTACAAAGGGCTGTGAGATGCTAGAGGCGGTATCTAAGTACCAGGAGGAGGTATATTATAGGTATAGCTATGAGATATGCAGATATCATCATGAGAGGTATGATGGCTCTGGGTATCCAGAGGGCTTAACTGGTGATGAGATACCTATATCTGCCCAGATAGTATCTGTAGCTGAGGCATTTGATGCATTGATGTGTGACACGGTATATAGAAAGGCGGTTGACTTTGATAGAGCCTGCGAGATGATAGTGGAGGGTGAATGTGGAACCTTTTCACCTAAGCTTATTCAGTGCTTTAAGGTAAGTCAGGAGAAGCTTAAGTCTATTGCTGTGGAATACGCAGGGTAAGCCACCTACAAACAAACCTACAAATTAAGGAGTATAATATGTCACTACAATTTGTATTGGGACCTTCCGGAGCCGGAAAGTCCCATTATATTTATGAAAGAATAATTAAAGAATCTATGGAGAATCCGGATATAAACTATATATTGCTTGTGCCGGAACAATATTCTCTTGCCCTTCAGAGAAAGATGGTTATGCTTCACCCTAATGGTGGAACATTAAATATTGATGTTATAGGCTTTAACCGTTTGGCTTACAGAGTTTTTGATGAGCTTAATATTAAGACTGCCAAGGTTTTAGAGGACTTTGGTAAATCCATGCTTGTTAGAAGGGTTGCAGGGGAGGTAAGGGATAATCTAAAGGTTTATAAGAACTGTCTTAATAAGAATGGCTTTATAGATGAGGTAAAGTCCCTTATGTCTGAGTTTTACCAGTACGATTTCTCCCAGGAGCAGCTAAAGGAGTTGATTTGCTCCATGGAGGCTTCAGGTGATGAAAGTGTTCTTTTAGATAAGCTTAAGGATATGGAGACTATTATAGCAGCATTTCAAAGCAAGATTAGTGAAGAGTACATAGTTGCTGAGCAGCTTACAGATTTGCTTAGTGATTATGCATCTAAGTCTCAGCTGATTAAGAAAAGTGTAATTGTGATGGACGGGTTCACAGGCTTTACGCCTATACAGCTAAAGCTTATTGGAACTCTTATTTGCTGTGCCAAGAAGGTATATAGCGTGCATACCATTGATGAGGGTTCCTACAGAAGAACCTTTAAGCAGCAGTTATCTGAGCATGAGCTTTTTTACCTTACAGATAAAACACTTAATTCACTTAAGACTTTGGCTAGGGAGAAGAATGTTCCTTTGGAGTCGGACATATGTATAGGCTTTGATAAGCCTATGAGATGGAGTGAAGACCAAAAGGATTTACAGCATCTTCAGCAATATATATTTAGATATCCCTATGAGAAGTATGATGGTACTGTGAAGAATATATTTCTCAATGCTTATGCCACGCCTAGAAAACAGCTTAAGGGCATATGTGAAGAAATTTTTTCTTTGGTTAAAGATAAGGGATATAGATATAAGGATATTGCTATTATATCAGGCAATTTTGAGAAAAATGTATCTGCTGTAACACAGATTTTCCCACAATATAATATTCCATATTTCTTGGATTACACTCCACCAGTGAAGAATAATGCCTGGGTGGATTGCTTAAGCCATGCTTTAAGAATTATAGAGGAGGATTTTTCTTATGACAGTGTATTCTCATTCTTAAAGTCTGGAGTTATATGTGATATTTCCTTTGAAGATATAGAGGCTATGGAGAATTATGTTCTAGCTAAAGGAATAAAGGGCCACAGACGCTTTACCAGGGAATGGAAGGATAATGAATTTGTTGCAAAGGATAGCTTCTTGGATATTATAAAGCCGTTTTATAAGACTATTAATAAAAAGGGTGCAACTGTAAAGGATTATACTACTGCTATCAGAAGGCTTATGGAGGTATTAGACTTTGAGAGTAATCTAAATGAACCGGCAGGACTTTATGATAAGCTTGTGGAGATATTTGATAAGCTGGATAATATTATGGGAGGGGATTGCCTAACCGTAAGAGAGTTTAATGATATATTGGATATTGGTCTTAAGGAATTAAATCTTGGAATGATTCCTACCAAGCTTGATATGGTTTTGGTGGGAGATATAACCAGAACCAGATTGGATAATGTAAAGGTACTATTTATTATTGATGCAAACGAGGGAATTATTCCTAGTAACCCATCCTCCACAGGAATTATTAGTGAGAAGGAGAAGGAGAGAATATTAAAGCTTGGAGTAGAGCTTGCTCCTACAGATAAGGTTAATTCCTTTATTGAACAGTTTTATCTGTACTCAAATATGACCGCGCCATCACAGAGACTGTATATTTCATATACAAATATGAGTAGTGATAATGGAGCTATGAGTCCATCATATCTGATAGGAAGAATTAGTAATCTGTTTAAGGGATTGGAGGTTGTATCTGTAAATCAAACTGCAATAACTACAGCTAAGGCTACCAAGGAAAGACTTGTGGACGATATGCAGGCATTGGCTTTGTCGGGAAATGAGGCAGGCTTATCCCATACAGGAGCTCTTTATCAAACCTATAAGGCAGCAGGCTATGGAGAGCAGATAGATAGTATATTAAATGCATTAGCTTACAGTAATGTACCGGATAGATTGTCTGATGAGGTTAAGGATTTGATTAAGCTTAGAATGCTGAATCAGTCTATTTCTAAGCTAGAGCAGTATGCAAAATGTGGCTATTCATATTTTCTTAAGTATACTCTGGGGATTAAGGAGAGAAGTCTTAATGAGGTTGATAACAGAGAAACCGGTATGATTCTCCATACTGCTATGGAGGGGATGTTTAGACATGTTCACGATAATTTGGATAATAATTGGGATGCATTGTCTAATGAGGAAAAGGATAAGCTTGTACAACAGCATATTGACGCAGCCTGGAAGAATGAGCTTGGAGACAGAGACCTAGAGGGTGGAAGATATAGCTTTCTGAAGGATTCGCTGTACAGAATAGGTAAGCGAACCATAAGAACATTGGATGATATTGATAAGAAGGATGTATTAAGACCGGAATACTTTGAGTATAGGTTTAGAGAGAACATGGATATAGGTGAGTCTAATGCTATGACTATTACGGGAGTAGTTGACAGAGGAGACGCTGCCTATGTGCCTGATAGTGATACACTAAGACTTCGAATTATAGATTACAAGTCCGGCAATCAAAAATTTGAGTTAAATAAGGTATATGCAGGAATTCAGCTTCAGCTTGCTATATATACAAATATTATGGTTGACCTTGCAGCTACTAAGGGTAGGCTAAAGGATATGACGGAGCACACTGCAATTAGCCCTGATGGTATGTATTATTATCGATTAGATGATCCTTATATTAAGGTTAATGATGAGGCCGAACTAGATAAAAAACGTGCTAAGGAGTTGGATCTAAAGGGGCTTGATAACAAGGGAGATGGAGATTTTGATGCAGTTTTGATGTATGCTGATAAAAAGGCAAAGGATTTGGCCAAGGAAATTATGGAGGGGTATATAGATAAGAACCCTCTTAGTGAAGGACAGAACAATTCCTGTGAGTATTGTCCTTATTCAGATTGCTGCAGATTTGATGAGAGATACGGCGGTAATCATTACAAATATTTAAAATACAAAAATACCAAAGAGGAAATGCCTGTCATCTTTGATAAGATGAGGGAGGAACTTGGAATTAAGAAGGAGGTGGCTACTGATGGAGACTCAGAATAATGTGCAGGAAGAAATCTTTGAATTGACACCGGGACAGAAGAAGGCTGTAGAAATTCGAGGCTCTAATGTATTGGTAGCTGCAGCTGCAGGCTCAGGAAAGACAAAGGTATTAGTAGATAGAATACTAGGTAAGGTTACAGCTGAGGAGAATCCAGCAAGTGTGGATGAATTTCTTGTTGTAACATTTACTAATGCGGCAGCGGCTCAGATGAGAGATAAAATAAGAGAGAAGCTAAAGGCTGCTCTTGAAAAAAATCCGGAAAGCCAGCATCTAAGCCGCCAACAGCTTTTGGTAAATAGGGCTGATATTTGTACCATAGATAGCTTTTGCCTTAAGCTAGTAAGAGAAAATTTTAATGTGCTTGATATTGACTCCAGCTTTTCAATAGGTGACCCTGGAATGATGGAGTTGGTAAAGGCTGATGTTTTGAATAAGCTATTTGAAAGGCTTTATGATGATAATAACCAGGATTTTAGGCTTCTGGTGGACATATTTGGGAACAAGAAGCAGGAGGAGGACCTAAAGAAGGCTGTAAGTGATATATATAACAAGGCTTCCAGCTATCCTGTGCCGGCAAGGTGGCTTGAACAGGCAAGAGAAAGTCTTATAGTAGAGGATGAAGAACAGCTAAATAAGCTTCCTTGGGTTGTTGATTATTTAAGTATTGCAAAGTCAGAGATTAATGATGTGCAAGGCAAAATAGATGAGGTAGCCTCTATATGCACCATGCCTGGCGGACCTGATACATTTTTAGCTGCGCTAAAGCAAGACAGGGAAATTATAGATAACCTGGTTAAGTCAAATACATTGGAGGAGCTGGGCTCCAGACTGCCTAGCAGATGGCCTACTGCAAGGGGTGGTAAGGGAGATGCGTATGATGAAGAGCTTACCAAAAAGGCAAAAAAGCTAAGAGACAAATACAAAGATATAGTGAAAGGTCTTGTTCCTAAGCTTAATGGGGATAAGCTGTTGGAGGAGCTTAAGCACATATCAACATATTTGATACCACTTATTGACTTGACCAAGATGTTTATGGATGAGTATATGCAGGAGAAAAAAGCCAGACGAATGCTGGAGTTTTCAGATATAGAGCATATGGCACACAGTCTGGTATGTAGTGGATACCAGGATGGAAAGCCGGTTCCTACAGAATTGGCTAAAGGAATTTCTTTAGGTATTAGGGAAATATATATTGATGAGTATCAGGATAGTAATTACCTTCAGGAGGAAATTCTAAGCTGTGTATCAGGTCAGCATAGAGGTGAACACAATGTGTTTATGGTTGGGGATGTAAAGCAAAGTATCTATAGGTTTAGAATGGCAAGACCGGATTTGTTTATAGGAAAATATAACACATTTTGTGATGAAGGAGAGAATGTGAAGATTCTGCTTAACAATAATTTTCGTTCCAGAGCTTCTGTTTTGCTTCCTATAAACTATTTCTTCTATCAGCTTATGGGTAAGGATTTAGGTGATATAGTTTATGATAAGTCGGTCAAACTAGAGCCTAGTATGATATTTCCAAAGCCTACTGAGGATGAGGAGCTTAAGCTTAGCAGGAATACAGAGGTTATGGTTCTTAATCTAGAGGAAAAAACAGACGATTTAGACGATACTGTCAATGCTTTACAGGCAGACCATGTGGATGCTGATGAGGATGAAGATAATATTAAGAATTTAGAGCTGGAGGCTCATATGATTGCAGGCAGAATAAAGCAGCTTGTGGATGATGAGACCGGAATGCTTGTATTTGATGAGGAGTTAAAGGGGTACAGAAAGGCCAGCTATAAGGATGTGGTTATACTAACTAGAAGCATGAAGGGTGTGGGGGAGTCCTTTTATGGGGTATTAAGCTCCTATGGTATACCTGTATATGTTTCAGATCCCAAGGGGTATTTTGATGCTACAGAGATAAAAGTGGTTATGTCACTTTTGGCTGTAGTCGATAACTCTAGGCAGGATATACCATTGACTGCTGTTTTGTTGTCACCTATAGCAGGTATAAATGAATCAGAGCTGGCAAAGATATGTGATTATTCAAAGAATAGACAACACATAGATTTATACGATAAGTGTCAGCTTTATATGTTGGACAATGATGATGCTATTAGCCATAAGCTAAATGAATTCTTTTGTGTGATAGGTGAGCTTAAAGCCTTAAAGAATAAGATGTCTATCTCTCAGCTTATTTGGAATGCTCTGGATATGACAGGCTATTATACATATGTTTCAGCTATGCCTATGGGACATAGGAGAAAGGCTAATTTAGATATGCTTTTGGAGAAGGCGGATGCCTTTGAGGATGGCTATTATAAGGGCCTTTTCAACTTTCTCAGATATGTTGACAAGCTTAAGGTTAACCAGGTTGATTTTGGTGAGGCAGCAGTTGTTAGCAATGACGAGGATGTAGTTAGAATAATGACTATGCATGCTAGTAAAGGGTTGGAATATCCTATAGTGTTTGTAAGCGCATTGGGAAAGCAGTTTAATAAAAGTGACTATAAGGACAATCTAATATTGAATAGTGATTATTATCTTGCAATGAAGTATATGAATAGAAACAAGAGATATGTGAAAGATACCTTTATTAGAGATGCCTTCAAGGAAATTAATAAAACTGAGGGTATGGCAGAGGAGCTTAGAGTACTTTATGTTGCTTTAACAAGAGCTAAGGAGAAGCTTATAATTACTGGTCATACTAAGAAATACACACAGCTAATGGAGAAATATGAACCAATCCAAAGCCGAAAGGATATATTACTTCCTTATTCTGTTCGCAAGAAGGCCCAAAGCTTTATTGAGCTTATTATGGCTGCTATGATGAGATATGAATCTCTTAAGAGTAAGTATAAGGTGGAGGATATGCTTACTATGGAGATTATAGACAAGTCGACTTTGCTATCACATATGGTAAAAGATATCCACGAGGAGCTTTTTGATGTGTCGCAGCTTGTGGAAAGGCTAGAGGTAAAAGCAGAGGATAATATTCTCAAGGATATAAGAGAAGCATTTGATTATAGCTACAAATTTAAGAAATTAACAGGACTTGCTGGCAAGATGTCCATAACAGACATAAAAAAGCAGAAGGCTTTCGATGGAGCCGGCTATGACGCAGAAGACTTTGAAAATAAGCAATTAGAAAAAGAAGATTTCCAAGATGATTATGATGAACAGGTAGTTGGGAATGATATAAAAGTTGTCAATAAGGAGTCTGCGCAGCTTAAAATGGAAAAAACATCGGGAAAGCTTACAGGAGCCGAGAGAGGTACTATAGTTCATAAATGCATGGAGCTTATAGATTTTGCAAGTCTGGATAAGATTAAGGATTTGTATGAATTTGCCAAGGAGCATAAGAAGACTCTTAAGGACAGAGGGATATTTGATGATGCAGAGCTTAGAGCTATAAATTGCAGTAAGGTTGCAAATATGCTAAGGAGCAATTTGGGTCAGCGTATGATAAAAGCAGCAGTAAGAAATGAACTATTTAAAGAGCAACAGTTTTCCATGGGCTTTTTGGCCAGTCAGGTCTATGACTTGGAGGATTTAGAGGTAACTGATGATACAATTATCGTTCAGGGTATAGTAGATGGTTACTTTGTGGAGGATGGTGCTATTGTGGTTATGGATTACAAAACTGATGCCTGTGATGAAGAAACACTAATTGGCAGGCATAAGGCTCAGCTAGATTACTATGGTAGGACCCTAGAAAAGCTTAGAGGATTACCTATAAAGGAAAAAATATTATATTCCTTTAGCTTGGAGAAGGAGGTTCCCGTATAGGGAACTTCCTTTTTTGGTTGATATAATCGCTCATATATATTAAAATATCTATCAGTTGAGTTTGTATTAATGTAAGTTTGAATATATTTTTGGAGGTAATGCTATGTCAAGAACTAACGAAGAGACAAGTGGAGTAACACTGCTTGGAAACCAGAAGGTTTCCTATCCAAGTGATTACTCAGCAGATATATTGGAAGCCTTTGTAAATAAGCATCCTGATAATGATTATTTTGTAAAGTTTAATTGTCCTGAATTTACCAGTCTTTGTCCAATTACAGGACAGCCGGATTTTGCTACAATATATATATCATATATTCCTGATAAGCTTATGGTGGAAAGTAAGTCCTTAAAGCTATACCTTTTCAGCTTTAGAAATCATGGGGATTTCCATGAGGATTGTGTGAATATAATCATGAAGGATTTAATTAAGCTAATGGATCCTAAATATATAGAGGTTTGGGGCAAATTCACACCACGTGGAGGCATTTCTATTGATCCATATTGTAACTACGGAAAGCCAGGCACTAAGTGGGAGAAGGTTGCATTTGACAGACTAGTAAATCACGATATGTATCCGGAAAAGGTAGATAATAGATAAGATGAGTATGACCTATGAGCAGGCGGTGGATTATATTATTAATGTTCCACGATTTAACAAGTATATAAATAATACAAACGGAGCCAATGCTAATTTGATTAGGCTTATGGAAAAACTGGGAAATCCGCATCTTAAGGTAAGGACTATTCATGTAGCCGGTACTAATGGAAAGGGGTCTACAGTTCAGTTTATCAAGAATCTGCTGGTTGAGTCAGGTTACAGGGTTGGCTGCTTTGTTTCTCCGCACCTGATTAAAATAAATGAGAGAATTAGTGTGTGGGAGAGTTTGGATGTGGCTACAGAGAACACATATATTTCTGATGAAGATTTTTTGCAGGCATATAATAGGGTTATCCAGGCTTCTGATAATCTGGCAGATAGCGGTATGCCACCACTTACATTCTTCGAGTATATATTTGCCATAGCTGCTGTATATTTTGCAGATAAAAATCTAGATTACTGTATATATGAAACAGGCCTAGGTGGGAGATTAGATGCCACTAACATTTTATTACCGGAGATTTCTGTTATAACCTCCATCGGATTAGATCATACAAAGCTTTTGGGTGATACTATAGAACAAATTGCCAGAGAGAAGGCAGGTATTATAAAATCGGGGGTGCCCGTTGTGTATAATACAGGCTCCATTGAAGCAGACAAGGTTATAAAAGAGCAGGCAAATAAGCTTAAGGCTACTGAATATAATGTCGCAAAAGCAAAATTTATAATAAATGATTTTACACCTTATGCCATTGATTTTTCCTGTTCGAATAGTTATTATATATACCAGAATATAAATATTAATTCTACAGGGCTATATCAGGTTGGTAATGCTATGACTGCTATAGAGGTATGTAATAGACTGTTATGTACAGATGGTGTTATACCTGATGATATAGTTAGAAAAGCCTGTGGCAAATTTTTTTGGCAGGGGCGTATGGAGCGACTTGATAAGCATCTTGTTATAGATGGGGCTCATAATTTGGATGCTATAATACCATTTACTAAAAGCGTGATTGGTATGACCAGACATAAAGAAATTGATATTTTGTTTGCAGTAGCTGATGACAAAAATTATAAAGATATGATAGAATATCTGTGTGATAATCTAAAGCTTCGAAATGTATATGTTACAGCTATCAAATCGGACAGGCGTGTTATGGCGCAAGAAGTAGCTAAACTATTTCAAGAGAAAATGGAGGGTGTTTTATGTAAACCTATCCAAATGATTGGTGTAAAGAATGAAAGCTATGATTTAGATAAAGCGGAAGATGGTTGTATTCTATATGATAATGACATAAAAGAAGTTTTTTCAAAGGCATATAGCTGTGCAAGAGAAAGAGATGATATACTATTTTGCGTGGGTTCCTTGTATCTAATTGGCAGTATTAAGGAAATCTACATGGAGGAATTTAAGGATGATTAATTTTGAAGAAGAGTTAAAGAGATTTCAGCCTATACCTGAGGTTAATCAGGCCGAGGAGGCAATTTATAATAATGATCTTAAGGACATCTCAGATATCGTCATGGTAGTTACTGCTGAGATGAAAAGTCATGTTCCAGGAGTGGCTAACCCTATAACAGGAAGGATTTAGATAACATGTCATCAAATAAACCAGTGGTTTGCCCTATATGTGGGGCACAGATAAAGAAAAGTGGATATTGTTCAGCCTGTTATATGCATATTGATATAATTAAGAAGGCCTATAATACATCTAATTATTATTATAACATAGGCTATGACAAGGCAGTTGCCCGAGATTTGTCAGGTGCTATAGAATCTCTTAATATGTCTCTTAGATATAATAAGAGGAATATTATGACTAGAAATCTTTTAGGACTTATCTATTATGAGATGGGTGAGATAGTTAATGCTCTTAGTCATTGGGTAATGAGTGTAAATTATAAGTCTTCAGGTAATCTTGCCACTAAGTATCTAAAGGAACTAAGATCAAATCCTACTACTCTGGCAGATGTTGACCAGATAGCGGTAAAGTATAATATGGCACTTAGCTATGCTAAAAGAGATGATATAGATCTTGCTATAATTCAGCTTAAGAACCTATTGTCTAAGAATGGACATTTTGTAAAGGGATATCTTCTTTTAGCTTTGCTGTATATTAATTTTGGAAACTATGAAAAGGCTAGAGTAACTCTTAGACGAGTTCTTAAAATTGATAAGGCAAATCCTCTTGCTATTCATTATCTTCATGAGATGGGTAACACAGATACAGATATAATTCAGATGAGAGATGATGAATCTGTAGAGGATGATGGTCTCTTGGATGAGGAATATATTGAGGAGAATACAATCCGAAGAAATACATCTCTTATGGATGATGACCCTTCTGAGAAGAAACCTAATGTCATAAAGGATTTCTATGAGAAGTGCAAGAATACTCTTCTTAAGAAGAAGGTTATAGGCGATATAGGCTTTGCAAAATACTCTGGCGTGTATGTGTTAGTGGGTATGGTTTTAGGCGCGTTGATTCTTGGGTTTGTTATTCTACCGGCTCAGAGAAAGTCCTTAAGAACTGAGAACGAGAAGATTATTAAAACCTACAGTGAAGAAATAGCTGCCAAGGAGACTACTATTACTAATTTAGATGCTGAGGTAAGTGATTTAAATAGACAGATTGCTCGTCTTGAGGCTAATAATTCAGATGATGTTAATCCACTACCGGATTATTCATATATTACAAATGGTATGACTGACGACGATATACAGAATATGATTAACAACGAATAAATACCATCTTGATAAAATCAAATAAGATTAAATTACGAAGGAAAGTAGAGAGAAGTCTACTTTCCTTTTATTATGCCTAAAAATAAGTAAAGGGAGTAATGTATATGGATTTTCAGTATAAAAATGGCGTTTTTATTTATTATTTACCAAAGGAATTAGATCATTACTATGCAGACAAGCTTAAGAGAAAAAGTGAAGCAACATTTGTAAATGAACATATAAATTATCTGATATTTGATTTCTCCAATACCAGGTTTATGGATAGCTCAGGTATAGGATTGATGACTGGAAGATTTAGAAGAATACATGATAAAGGAGGGCAGACCTTTGTGGTAAATGTGAATCCTACCATAGATAAGCTGCTTGAGTTATCAGGAATATATAGGATTATAAAAAAGAAAAACACTAAAGAGGACATAATTAAAGAGATGATTAAGGGAGGATACTATGAGTAATACAAACGAAATGATTGTGGAATTTAAGAGTGTGGCACAGAATGAAGCCTTCGCTAGGATGGTGATAGCTGCATTTATTGCAAGTACAAATCCTACATTAGAGGAGGTGTCGGATGTTAAGACTGCCGTGTCAGAGGCGGTAACTAATTCCATAATCCATGGCTATGACGGGGAAGATGGAAGGATATTTATATTATCAAGAATAAGTCAAAGAAATGTGTACATAGAAATTAGGGATGAGGGTTGCGGAATCCCTGATATTAAGAAGGCCATGGAACCTATGTACACAACCAGACCTAAGGAAGACAGATCCGGTATGGGTTTTTCGTTTATGGAAGCCTTTATGGACAAGTTGGAGGTACAGTCAACTGTAGGATTGGGAACGGTGGTAAAAATGTGGAAGGAGATTGGTGTGGTTAAGCATCATTTTGAATAAATGAATGAATTGAAGCTATTTGAACTGGCGAGAAATGGAGATAAGACGGCTAAGGAAAAGATAGTTTCAGATAATGAGGGATTGGTTTGGAGTATTGCCAGACGATTTATGGGTCGAGGCTACGACCTTGAAGAAATATTTCAGATAGGCTGCATAGGACTTTTAAAAGCCATCGATAGGTTTGACGAAAAGTTTCAGGTTCAGTTTTCTACCTATGCAGTCCCCCTAATATCAGGAGAGATTAAAAGGTTTTTAAGAGATAACGGGATGATAAAGGTGTCAAGAATATTAAAGCAAAACGGATATAGGATAAGTAAAGCAAGGGAGGAATTAAGCTCAAGATTTGGCAGAGAAGCAACTATTGAGGAAATATCAGGCATGACTAATCTGAGTATTGAAGAGATAGTAATGGCAACAGAGGCAAATAGGGAAATAGAGTCACTGTATCAGACGGTATACGGAAGTGAAGGAAATGAGATGTACCTAGTAGATAAATATGTGAATGAAGATAATTTACATCTGGAGTCAGAAGAGCTTTTAGATAGGATGCTAGTTGCTCAGGCTCTTGAAAACCTAGAGGAAAGAGATAAGAAAATCATAGAGATGAGGTATTTTCAAGACAAGACACAGACCCAGGTTGCGAGGGAATTGGGTATAAGTCAGGTGCAGGTAAGCCGCATGGAGAAAAAATTGTTAAATAATATGAGAAATTTTATTGACAATTAATCGAACTAAGAGTACAATAAAAAATATGTTAGTGCAAAAAGTATAATATATGTAAAATAATCGAACTTGCAGTACGAATAATGTACTAAAAATGTAATGTAAGTTCGATAATCGTACTTAAAGTATGATGTAGAGGGATGTAATGGGCGCAAGGAAAAAGGAAGCACTTGAGCAGTTTAATCGTGACAATATTTTGTCTGCAGCTAAGGAACTGTTTGAAACTAAGGGAGTAGAACAGACAACCATGGATGATATTGCAAAGTTTGCAGATTATAGCAAGTCTACGATTTATGTGTACTTCAAGAGCAAGGAAGACATTTACAATTCAATAGTTGAAGACTACACCGATGTCTTGATTGGAGAGCTTGAGGTTTGTATTCAAGATTCTTCCGATTTTGAGGAAAGCTATTACAGAATGTGTGATTGCCTGGTTAACTTTGAAGAAAAATATCCCAAGTATTATGCCAGCTTAATGGGAGAGGAGAAGTCTACAAATAGTAGAAAGAAACCTATCCTAAAGGATGATAAGGTGGGAAGAGAGTTAACGGGTTTGATTAAGGAGTTCCTTGAGAAGGGAATGGCTAGTAGGAAGATAAGGGCGGATATTGATATACAGCCTACGGTTTTGTATGTGTGGTCGGCTATAAGTGGAATTATTCAGGTGGCAGAGCGAAAGAAAGATGAACTAGATGAAAGTCTGAATATGAACAAAAAAGAGTATCTTAGATATTCATTTAGAACATTTTATGAATCGCTTGTCAGGAGGTAAGGTAATGGGAGACAAAGGACAAATATTAAATAGTAAGAGCAATAACTATATATTTTATGTATCTGAGCTTGAGGACACTCCACTTAAGGGTCATTTTAGAAAGATGGATGCAGGTATTGAGATAGTTGAGCATATAAAGAGAAGTGTACCAGGCAGTAAGGTGATGAAGTATACTGAGTATGGTGGAGAGGTAATAAGTGCAGATAGTGTTGGCATAGTATTTCCTGCTCATACATGGGGTATATCCCTAGCTGTACTTACATTTTTGTCACATCTTAAGTTCAGGAGAGGAACCTATGTGTATGCAGTTGCAGTAGGTGAAACCCTATCGGGAGATGTGGATTATACTGTATGTGAAAGAATGAAGCTTCTTGAACAGTTTGAGAGAATCTTTAGCAAGAAGAGTATGGGATGCAAATCAGATATATTTGTAAGATGTATAGATAGAAAGAGATTGCATGGCAGTACAGAGGAGAATCTTAGAGGAGAGACTGATAAGGTAAAATCCATTAAACATGTATTGTCAGGTTTGTTGTTCCACACACTAGACAGTATTAGCTCTATGGAGAGATTAGATGAGGATGACAGATATTACGAGGGTACTAAGTCTAAGAAGAGTAATATAATTCCTATAGAGGCATACACACAGACTAGAAGTAGGAATATTAGCTTGAGTAATATTTATCTTGATGAGGATGTGTTTAGAGGAGTTAAGATATGCCAGGTTATGTAATACATATGGCAGTGGCTTCAAGAATTATAGGGGAGAAAGGTATAGATGATTCCTCCTTCATTAATGCCTTTCTCCTGGGAAATATTGTTCCTGACGCAATGGATAGGGCATTAAAGAAGGAAAGTCATTTTTGGGATGATGGTACCTATAAGAAGCTTAATAGAATTCCTAATATAGATAATTTTTTAAAAGAATATGGGCATAGAATGGAGGAACCATATGTTTTAGGATACTATACTCATTTGCTGTTGGATTATTATTTTGTTAAGGAATATTGGAGTCAGCATTTTAAACTGCTTGACAAGGATATGAATGCCTGTGAAGCTTATGAGAAGGTAACTCATATAAGACTAGATAAAGATGATGTAATATATCCTAGGGAGGAGTTCTTGTCAGATAAGCTTTATTATGGAGATTATGATAGAATAAATCCATATATATTTGACAGATATCCGTATATTAGAATCGAGGACTTCAAACTTGATGGTATGAACATTGATCAGATTGATGAAGAGGTAGCGGAAGATAATTTAAGAGCCATGGTTTCTAAAATAAATCGCCTCTATGATTGCAGAGATAGCTTGGATAAGCAGCCTCTTAAGGTATTTGATTTGGAACACATATTTTCCTTGATGGACAGGGTTGTTAGTGATGTGTGTGAAAGATAAATTAAGAGCTTACCCTTATACACCGGTGGTGTATGGGTAAGCTCTTTTATTTGTTTGATTTTAGATTATTGTTATCTGTTGTTGGCGATAACCTCATCGATTATAGGGTCTGCCTGGTCTAATAGATTAGCCATCTCCTCGTAGATTTGGCTTCTATTTGAAATATCTGTTGATATCTGGTCAACATTACTTGCAACCTCAACATAATTATCCTTGGCACTGATAATATCTGCCTGAATTGCGTCAGCTGCAACATTACAGTCATCTACACAATCTGCGATGGCTTTTTGAACCTCTATAACACCACTAACAGATTCCTTAATATTATTGAATAAAACGGTAGTTTGTGCAACCTGCTCCTGTTCCTTTTCAAGCATTCTGGTAGCGGTTGCCATAGATTCATTAAGTGCCTTTGCATCGGCCTTAAGAAGATTCATATTACTGTTAACAGCATCTACAAGCTTCTTAATCTGTGATGCAAGATCACTAACCTCTGTAGCAACAACAGAAAATCCAAGTCCGTGCTCGCCTGCTCTTGCAGCCTCAATGGAGGCGTTGAGTGAAAGCATGTTGGTCTGGTTGGCAATTCCAATAATACCAGACATAGTTTCCTGAATTTCGTCAAAGCTTCTCTGGAACTTACTAAGAACTTCTCCAACCTGCTCGAAGTCCTTAATAACTTCTGCAGAGCTTTCCTGAATACTATCAACATTTTCGCTGGCTTGAGCAGTAGTATCAAGAACCTCGTTAACACTTCCTTCAATCTGTGATGAAACCTCCACAATGTTATTAACCTTTGTCTTAATGGTGTCCATACTTTCCACAATCTGGTCAGATTGCTCAAGGATAGTTTCGAAGGAACCCTGTATGCCTTCTAACTGATCATGTGCGCTTATGTCATGGTCAATAAGTGCTTTTCTATTCTCTCTAAGAGATTTTGTAATGTAGCTTACCGGTGCCAAGCTTTCTTTTATAGCATTGCCTGAAACTGTCTCAAGAGGTACTGCATGAGATTCTTCTTTTTTTCTAAAGTTAAATTCTATAATTGCCATAATTGCCTCCTTTATTCGAATACAACATACACTAGGGTTTGGTTGATGTGCTGATTATTAATCTGTTGACCTATACCTAATACTCCGGCATATTTGCCAAGCTTTGATAGATTAGCTAAATATTCGTCTAAATATCCAATACCAGCTATGTATCTAAATCTATTAACGCTGTCAAAGCATAGAGTAAAGGAGGTATTGTTAAGACTGTCGTTGATATATTCTAAGGTTTCCTGACTTACATTAGTGATATTGTCAGGCTCCATTATGTATATAGTTTCGTTCTCGAATATTGCCTTACCATTAAACATTACTCCGTTCATATCGAGGGAGTTGGTTGTGGTAATGAAAGTATCCTGTCCAGCAGCTCGTCCTAAAGGATTAACTAGCATATTTTCCACGATTCCCTCCTTCTCTACACCTGTTTCGGCGGTGTAGATCTCGTGAGCTGGTGTGTCATCCAGCTGAAAGAGAGTCTTGGTGTTTCTATCTACCAAGGTTGCAAAATGAGGCTTCGGACTTAGACGCTTGTATATGTTTTCCTTGCCTACTATAATGTTGCCGGCATTGTTCTTAATGAATGCGTAGCAAGCGGTATCAGCCATAAGCTTTCCGTTATAAATAATCTGATTCTTATCTCCTAACGGAGTTCCGTAGGAGGAAGAACCTGCTAGGCTAATGTCATATCTTCTTAGTACTGAGTTGATGGTGGCTAGAAGCTTCTCTTCGTTGCCGGTATTAAACTCCAGGCATACGGTGTTTGAGGCTTCGGGCTCAATGGAACATAGGGTGTCTTCGAACTCAAGTATTGAGTTGACAGGGGTTTTTCTAATATTGGTTATAACTCCTGTGGCAACTGTTACACCCGCAAGGGCAATAACCATAATGCTTGAATCATCAGTGTTACCATCGGTGTAGTATGCACTGGTGGTTCCAATCATAGGAGTTCCCGGATATTTTTCTCCTAGATATTCAGCAGCCTTTTGGGCTTTTATAAAAGGAGAGATAAGAATAAGCAAATCGGCCTTCTTAAGCCCCTTTGTGGCCTCGGCTATAGCGTCACTTATATTGTCGGATTGGCTGGTGCCAACAAAACCTCGCATATGTTAAACCTCCCTGGAAAAATTTTCGTATATATCAAATTTCACACTTAAAAAGAGTATAACATAATATAGGAAAAATTGACACAAAAATTAATACTATTTTTGCAGTATTTTATAGAAATATTTATTCTCTTATGTTATGATATGCTATCAGTAAAAGGTATACTCAGGAGAAAATAGGAGAGAGAAAATGATTTTAAATGTATCGAATTTAAGCCACGGTTTTGGAGATAGAGCAATATTTAAGGATGTATCCTTTAGGCTTTTAAAGGGAGAGCATATTGGGTTTGTTGGAGCCAATGGCGAAGGAAAATCTACATTTATGAATATTGTTACAGGAAAGCTTATGCCGGATGAAGGTAATGTGGAGTGGGCTAAGAATGTAAGAGTGGGATATCTTGATCAGCATACAGTGCTTAAAGAGGGCATGACCATAGGCGATGTATTAAGGTCGGCCTTTGAATATTTATTTGCTATTGAGGCAAGAATTAATGAGATATGTGATATGCTTGGTGAAGCAGGTGATGACATGGATGCTCTTATGGAGGAGCTGGGAACTTTGCAGGATCTGCTTAACAGTAATGATTTTTACATCATAGACTCAAAGGTTGAAGAGGTTGCCAGAGCATTTGAGATTCTTCCGTTGGGACTTGATACGGATGTTACTTCTTTAAGTGGTGGTCAGAGAACTAAGATTCTTCTCGCTAAGCTCCTTCTAGAAAAGCCGGATATACTTTTGCTTGATGAGCCTACAAACTATTTGGATGCTAACCATATTGAGTGGCTCAAGAGATATCTTCAGGAATATGAGAATGCATTTATTCTTATATCTCATGATATTCCTTTCCTAAATAGTGTTGTTAACCTTATATATCATGTGGAGAATCAGGAGCTTAATCGTTATGTGGGTGATTATGATAAGTTCCTAGAGGTTCACGAGATGAAGAAACAGCAGCTTGAGGCGGCTTACAAGAAGCAGCAGAAGGAAATAGAGGATTTGAAAGATTTTGTTGCAAGGAACAAGGCTCGAGTAGCAACCAGAAATATGGCAATGTCCAGACAAAAGAAGCTAGATAAGATGGAGGTTATTGAGTTAGCTAAGGACAAGCCGAAGCCGGAGTTTAATTTTATTAACGCAAGAGCTACTGGAAAGGTTGTGTTTGAAACCACAGATTTGGTTTTGGGCTATGGAGATAAGGTGCTTTCGAAGCCAATCAATCTTCGTATGGAAAGAGGAGAAAAAATTGCTATAGTTGGTACAAATGGAATTGGTAAGACCACATTTTTAAAGAGTGTGTTGGGTCTTATTCCTGCTATATCCGGTAAGGCGCAGCTTGGAGACTATCTTTCTATAGGCTATTTTGAACAGGAGCTTGAAGGAACTAATAATACATGTATAGAAGAAATATGGAAGGAGTTTCCTTCATATACACAGTATGAGGTTAGAAGTGCTCTTGCAAAGTGCGGACTCACTACTAAGCATATAGAAAGCTTGGTTAAGGTATTATCCGGTGGAGAACAGGCCAAGGTAAGGCTGTGCAAGTTGATTAACAGAGAAACAAATATCCTGCTTTTGGATGAGCCTACAAATCATCTTGATGTTGATGCTAAGGACGAACTGAAAAGAGCTTTAAAGGAATACAAGGGGGCAGTTCTTATAGTTTGTCATGAGCCTGATTTCTATGAGGGACTGGTGGACAAGGTATGGAATTTAGAGGAGTTTTCTAAGCTTGTGTAAAAACTTGTAAATATTAGAAAACTTTGATATAATATTTTTTTGGAGAAATGATAATATTGAGTTTTGGAAATATCCATATAAAAGGGAGGCAAGGCTGTGAGCTATTCAAAGCATGAGACTACGGTTAAGCAAAGAAAGCTAGTCTCAAAAAGTCAGAGAAATTTAAGAAAGGTACTAGTAAGCTTGTTTAAGGTTGTGCTGGTAATGCTGGTTACACTGGTTATTGCCTGTGCAGGTGCAGGCTTTGGTATGATGAAGGGTGTGCTTGATAACGCACCGGATATTAACGAGATAAGTATTGTACCTAAAGGCTTTAAGACAACTCTGTATGATAAGGATGGTAATGTAGAAAAAGAACTTTCTACCTACGGTTCTAACAGAGAGTATGTATATTATGAGGATATACCTGAGATGTACGTTAATGCCTTTGTTGCCATTGAGGACGAGCGTTTCTGGACTCATAATGGTATTGATGTTAAGGGTATCCTTCGTGCAGGTGTTAAGGGAGTTGCATCAGGTAACTTTGACGAGGGTGCAAGTACCATAACTCAGCAGCTTATTAAGAACCATGTATTCAATGTTGGTATGGATGAGAATACCTTCTTAGATAAACTGGAGAGAAAAATTCAGGAGCAGTATCTTGCTCTTGAGCTAGAGAAAAAGTATAGCAAGGAGGAGATAGTTGAGTACTATCTCAATACTATTTATCTTGGAAGAGGTGCCCATGGTATCCAGGCTGCATCAGAGCTTTACTTTGGTAAAACTATGGATGAACTGACTATTTCAGAGATTGCTGTTATTGCAGGTATTACTAAGAATCCTAGTCAGTTTGACCCGGTTATCTTTCCAGAGGAGAATGCCCATAGACGAGAGGATGTATTGGATAAGATGCTGGAGCTTGGCTACATTACTGATGCTCAGTACCAGGTGGCTATGGCTGATGATGTTTATGAGAGAATCAAGATTGAGTATGATAATCAGCAGGCGTCAGATTCGGTATATACCTACTACGAGGATGCAATCCTCAATCAGCTCACCAAGGATTTGATGGAAATCTATGAATGTACTGAAGAGCAGGCATCTATGATGATATACACAGAAGGCTTCTCTATTTATTCTGTACAGGATAAGGAGATTCAGGCTATTTGTGATGCTGTAATTAATGATGATAGCTATGTATCAAGTGCTGCAAAGGTAGGTCTTGATTATAAGCTTACAATACTTGATGGTGATGGCGTTACTGAGCATAACTACATGATTGGTCATGTTGTTAATTATTTTGTAGATATGACCGGTAACGATAAGTACAGTCCGATATATAATACGGAGGAGGAAGCAAGAGCGGCTGCTGATACCTTTAGGGAGGCTATGCTTATCGAGACTAATGGAACCTTTATAGCAGAGAAATTCGAGGTTTCTCCTCAGCCGCAGTTTTCTTTTACTATGATGGATCAAAAAACCGGATATGTTAAGGCTATGGTAGGAGGTAAGGGAGAGAAGACCTCAGATCTTTCCTTTAATAGAGCAACAGATGCGCCTAGACAGCCAGGTTCGACCTATAAGATACTAGCTGCGTATTTGCCGTTATTTGATACTGGCCTTGGTTCTTTAGCAAAGACCTATAAGGATGAGCCTTACTACTATGCAAATGGTGGATATGTAGGTAACTGGTATGGTGGATACAGAGGCTATGTTAACTGTAGAGAGGGTATAGCCCAATCTATGAATATTATCGCTGTAAAGGCTATTACAGATGTAACACCGGAAGTTGCATTTGAATATCTTATGAAGCTTGGCTTTACAACCCTTGTAGATCAGGAGGTTGGAGCAGACGGAGCAATATATTCTGATATTACACAGTCGGCAGCCTTAGGTGGACTCACCTATGGTGTAACAACTTATGAGATGACTGCAGCTTATGCAGCTATTGCAAATGGTGGTATATATACTAAACCGGTTCTCTACTCAAAGGTAGTAGATTACAATGGTAATGTGATTATTGATAACACTATTCCAACAACTCATACTGCTATGAAGCCAACAACTGCTTGGCAGCTTATTGAGGGTATGAAGTCAGTTATAAGAGCTGGTACAGGTGGTGCGGCATGGATGACAACAGGAATTACCTGCGCAGGTAAAACTGGAACAACATCAAGCTCCTACGACCTTTGGTTCTGTGGTATGACACCATATTATACAGCATCTATATGGATGGGTTACGATTATAATATTACATTGTATGATAGTAACGCCCATAAGTATATGTGGAGAGATATTATGGACCAGGTTGCTATACTTGAGGGTCAGGATCCGTCGGTTGATTTTGAAAGACCAGAGGGTATAACCTATGCTACAGTTTGTAAGATTTCAGGAAAATATCCTACAGAGAAATGTCCTACAATAGGAGATTATTGTGCTGTTGATTCAGTGCCAGGAGGAAAATGTACAGGTCATACATTTATAAAGCTTTGTAAGGAATCTAAGAAGATTGCTACAGAAGAGTGTAAGGAAACCATAGAGCTTGTTGTGGAAATGGATCCTGTAACTCATAAAGAGGTTCTTGTTGGAACAGGAAAGACAGCTGACGATTTTGTATATACAAAGGAAGAGTGTGATTTGCATCCTGTTGATAAGGATAAGGGCAAGCTGACTATATCAACTTCATGTACAAATGGTGGTTCTATTACAGGTACAACCAAGGTTAAGAAGGGTGAGAATGTTAAGATATATATTGCACCGTATAATGGATATACTATATCTGAGGTTTATGTAGATGGTGTTAGTGTGGGTGTTGTTACCAGCTATACATTTAATAATGTACAGGGTAATCACACCATACATGCAGTATTTGAGGCTACGGAAAGTCAGGAGCCGACAACGGAGCAGACAACCACCCAGGCACCGACGACCCAGGCACCGACAACCACCCAGGCGCCGACGACCCAAGCACCAACAACAACGGAAGCTCCAACTACAGAGGCACCGACCACCCAGGCACCGACAACTACAGAGAAACCGACAGAGGCTCCAACGGAAGCACCGACAGAGGCGCCAACAGAGGCTCAAACGGAGGAAAGTGGTGCAGAAGGCGGAGGATGATTGTAAGCTGCAAATGAATTTTGTTCATGCTCTTGCAGTCACAAATATGTTTTATAATTATATAGAAAAACAAGCACAATCTTGTTAACAAGAAATTGTGCTTGTTTTTTGTTTTATCTGCATTAGTAGCTTATTCGCTTTATTTGTTATGATTACTTAGTTTTTTGTCATTTTTGGAGAGAAGATAAGTGATGCAATGTATGAGAATACAAGAGCGGCAGAGGTTCCTACTGCGGCTGCGGTAAAGCCACCTCTAAATAAGCCTATTAGCCCATCCTGATTTATAGCTTCCTTCATACCCTTCCATATATTATATCCAAAGCCGGTAAGGGGAATAGAAGCACCAGCTCCTGCAAAATCAAGAAATGGCTCGTATACACCTATAGCACCCAGTATAACGCCAGTACAAACCAAAAGAACCATAACCCTTCCTGGCATAAGCTTTGTGTTATCCATTAAAATTTGAGCCAGAACACAGATAATGCCTCCGATGATAAATGCTTTTAAATAATCCATATTAATTCTCCTTTTAATGTTCTATAACAAGTCCGTGAGCTATACCTGGGATTGTTTGTCCCTCGTTGTAGCTAACTGTTGAGAGAAGTGCACCGGTTGGAACAAAGAGGATTTTATTCCATGTGCCCTTGTCCATATTTTGGAGGATGTAGCCTGCTAAGGTTACGGCACAGCAACCGCAGCCGCTTCCACCGCTGTGAGTGTCTTGCTTCTCACAATCGAAGATTTCCACGCCACAATCCATATGTCTATCGGCAATTTCTATATTGTTATCTCGCAAAAGCTTGATTAAAATTTCACTACCTACCTTGCCTAAATCGCCAGTTATAATCTTGTCAAATTGTTCTGGTTTCATAGATAAATCCTCTAAGCATTGATATATTACATCTGCGGCGGCGGGAGCCATAATCGCACCCATATTCATGTTATCTACAACACCATAGTCTACAATTTTTCCTGTAGTTACAGCTGTTATGCGAGGGTAGCTGTTTAATACATTTTTATTACTTGAGCTACTTACAACGAATGCTCCGCTACCTGTTACTGTCCAGGTTGCACTTAATGGTCTTTGATTTCCGTACTCAAGGGGAAATCTAAATTGCTTTTCAGCACTGCCGTAATGGCTGCTTGTGACAGCCAAAGCGTTATCTGCATAGCCTGCAGCAACAAGCATAGCAGCAAGTGACAGACTTTCGCCACAGGTGGAGCATGCTCCGTAAAGTCCAAACAATGGGATGTTAAAGCTTTTTACTCCAAATGTGGTTCCAATAAGCTGTCCTAACAAATCACCACCTAGAATATATCGTATGTCATCCTTTGAAAGCCCTGATTTTGTAATAGCGGTTTGGATTGCTCGACGAACCATCTCTGATTCACCCTCCTCCCAGCTATTCATTCCAAAGGTTGGATCGCTTTCAATCTGATCGTAGAAGGAGGAGAGTGGTCCTTCGCCCTCCATCTGCCCCACGATGGAAGCTCGGCTTACGATAGCGGGAGGATTTGTGAATTTTACAGTCTGTTTTCCTACAGCCTGATTAGAAGGACTGCATTCGCAGACATTGTTGTTAATTATATTATTGTTTTGTTTTTTCATAGCTACCTCCTATATGATTCCGGTTACAGTTAAAATCCAATATATAAGTCCTGCGCACCATCCGGTAAGGATTCCAAAAAGGATTACGGGACCTGATATGGTGAATATTTTTACACCTTTTCCGAATACTTCCCCTTCCTTTTGATATTCTATGGTTGGTGCGGCTACTGAGTTAGCGAAGCCAGTAATTGGTACTAGGGCACCGGCACCACCGAATTTTGCTATTTTTTTATATAGGTTAAAGCTGGTTAATAGGACACTTATTAATACTAGAATTATTGATGTCCACCCACCGGCATCCTCCTTAGATATTTGGAAATTATCTATTAACAATGTGGTGATAAATTGACCTAGAGTGCATATTAAACCGCCTACAATGAAGGCGTTTACACAATTTTTGAAGCAATTGTGCTTGGGCGTGATTGCTTCAACATATTGATTATATTCTTGATTGGATTGTTTGTTTTTCATATATATACTCCTTTACAAATTATGGTAAATAGAAAAATTGTGTCAGTGATCCTACTGCCTTACCGAAGGCGGCTGCTACTAATACATATGGAAGATAATCCCTTATGGCAAATCTTCTTGACAGTATAGGGAAAATGGATAAGGTTTCTGCAAGTGCTCCTGCCAGACAACCCGTAAAAATCCCTCCTAATAGGTTATATAAGGCATATCCCCATGTACCCCAAGGGAGTGGGATTTGGAATATATCCACAACATTACCTATGGTTACACCAAGCACAATAAGGGCTTCCAGTATAGTTCTCTTATTTAAGGCCTTGTATTTTTCTGCAAGCTTTTCAAATACACCAAGCAGTGTTATAAAGGCCACATATCCTGCAGAGGTTCCACCCCCGGCAACCAAACAGAATAAGCAAAATAAGATATGATTAGTTAACATCTAAGGTTTTCTTGTGGCGAGAGCTGTCTATTACGATACATTTGTTAACATCCTGTTCGTAAAGACGCATTTGAACCTGAAGGGGGGTTGGGTCATCCGTAAGTTTTTTGTTTATACCATGATTAAAGAATATAATCATGCCTATGGTTAACCCTAGACAGTAACATATAAAGCCCAGAGTTAAGCCTGCGGTTAATGCATCAGGTGAATCGCCTGTAAAAAGGGTATATAGGCTTTCTAATAGCCCTCTCGTTCCTGAATCCTGATTGTAGGACATTATGGAAAATGCAGTTCCGAAAAATGAAATAAGCATCAGAAAAGCGACTTTGAAATTTTGTTTAAATGTACCCTTTTTTCTGCCACTGTCATAGTAGACAATGGTTTCGGAGTTGCCGATGGCTTCGATGGTTAGGTTTTCGAATTCTGTTTGAATAATTTCAATAAGCTTCAATACTGTTATCACAATCTGAGCCTTAGTAGTATTAGGGAGATGAGTTACCTGAAGCTCTCGAACTCTTTTATCGATGGCTTTATCCTTGCAAAATATAGATGAAATGTCACCTATAGTAATATAGGGATTGTCAACTAGTATGCTCTGTTCTAAAGCAATATAAAGAGTATTTTCTTTCATAGTCCTAATTCCTTTTTTATAGATTTTTATTAGTATTTCATTATTTGGGGAAAATATTTATAAATAACATAAGTTGGATAAAATTTAGTTTAATTTTGTGGGCTTCTATGATATACTTTAGCTTGGATTATAGTGTAAAATAATATGTGATTTAGGAGACTTATTATGGGCTTAGGTGAAGTGCGTAAGGAGATTAACAGGATAGATGATAGCATGAAGCTATTATTTAACGAGAGAATGAATTGCTCTAATCAGGTTGCTGAGGTTAAGATTGCTGAAAATGACAGCGTGTTTAAGCCTCTTAGAGAAAAGGAAATCTGTGAGAGATTCGCTGATGATGAGGAGTATCTTACATTTGTAAAAAAAGTTATGCAGATTAGTCGTAAAAGGCAGTATGGTATATTCCTGGATAGAGATGTTAAGACAGCAGCATCAGATAAGCTTGTGTCAGTTAAGGAGTCTATATGTGACAGTGGAGTATTGGAGCTTAAGGTTATGTCAGATAAGACATCCGCAAAAGGGTTAAATGCTAAGGATATTATTTCCATAGTTGCTGATACCAGCCTTAATATAAAATCACTTAATGTAGACGATAACGGTCGAGTGTGCATGGTCCTTCTGGTAGACAAGAGTGATAAGGCTATGAAGGAGGCTTTAACACTGGCTTATATGTTATATGAGGAAACAATTTAAAATAATTTGAGGAGGGATAGGCTTGATAATAAAGAATGGTTCTATAGTAGATCCTAAGTCTGGCACCGTAACAAAGGGTGATATTAGACTTGAGGGTAACATAATTAAAAATATTTATCCTTGTGAGGATGGCTCATGTAGCTATGAAAATGAGGAGATAATAGATGCAACTGGCAAGTATATTATGCCTGGATTTATCGATTTGCATGTTCACTTAAGAGATCCGGGACTTACCTATAAGGAGGATATAGCTACAGGCACTGCTGCAGCAGCAAAGGGTGGTGTTACAACTATCTGTGCCATGCCTAATACAAAGCCTGTGGTTGATACAGTTGAGACATTAAATTATGTACATGATAAAGCAGCTAAAGAAGGTAAGGTTAGAGTTAAGCAGCTTTCTGCATTTACCATGAATATGGAAGGTAAAGAGCTGGTTGATATGGAGGCCATGAATGATGCCGGTGCGGTTGCATTTTCAGAGGATGGAAAGAGTGTAATGGATATTAACCTTTACAGAGAGGCTATGAAGAAGGTGGCAGCTATGGATGCCTTAGTTATGGCTCACTGTGAGGATAAGGATTTGGTTGGTAAGGGCGTGCTTAATGAGGGTGTTGCCTCAGAAAAGTATAATGTGCCTGGAATTCCTAATTCTGTAGAGGATGTTATAACTGCAAGAGATATGTTCTTAGCTGGTGAGCTTGGGGCTAGACTTCACATATGTCACTGTTCTACAAAGGGTACAGTGGAGCTTATGAGAATGGCAAAGCGTATGGGCTTTAAGGTAACTGCTGAGGTGTGTCCGCATCATTTCACACTGACTGATGCAGATATAACTGAGGCTGACAGCAATTATAAGATGAATCCACCACTTAGAACTGAGGAGGATGTTAAGGCACTTATTGAGGGACTTGTGGACGGAACTATGGATTGTATCTCTACTGACCATGCGCCACATTCAAAGGAAGAAAAGTCAAAGTTCTTTACAGAGGCAGCTTTCGGTATTACAGGTCTTGAGACATCAGCAGCACTTACCTATACAGCACTTGTTGATACAGGCCTTATGGATATAGTTAAGATGGCTGAGAAGATGAGCTATAATCCTGCTAAGGTTTTAGGGATAGAGGATAGCTTCGGTCATATATCAGAGGGTGCTGTGGCTGATATAGCAATATTTGACTCTAATGCAGAGTGGGAAGTGAAGGAAGAGGAGTTTGCTTCTAAGGCTAGCAATACACCTTATATAGGTAAGGTGCTTAAGGGAAGAGTCACACATACAATTGTGGATGGTAAGCTTGTGTATCAGCTTTAAACATAAGACGGAGACTAGTCAAAATAAAAAATATGTAATAAAACACACGGAGGATTTTTAATATGATTAACACATTGATTAAGAAGATTCAGGAGACAAATGCACCTATAGTAGTAGGCTTAGACCCTATGATGAACTACATTCCAAAGTATATTCAGGAGAAGGCATTTGCAGAGTACGGTGAGACACTTAAGGGTGCAGCAGAGGCAATCTGGGAGTACAACAAGGGAATTATCGATGCTACTTATGATTTGATTCCTGCAGTAAAGCCACAGATAGCTATGTATGAACAGTTCGGTATAGAGGGACTTATAGCATTTGAGAGAACCTGCGAGTATGCTAAGAGCAAGGGCTTAGTTGTAATCGGAGATATTAAGAGAGGTGATATCGGTTCAACTTCAACAGCATATGCAGTAGGTCACTTAGGACAGGTTCAGGTTGGCTCTAAGAAGTACTCAGGCTTCAGTGAGGATTTCGTAACTGTTAATCCATATCTTGGTACTGACGGTGTTAAGCCATTCGTGGATGTATGTAAGGAAGAAAACAAGGGTATCTTCGTTCTTGTTAAGACTTCAAATCCTTCATCAGGAGAGTTCCAGGATCAGCTTATTAGTGGCAGACCACTTTACGAGCTTGTTGCCGAGAAGGTAGTAGAGTGGGGAAATGAGTGCATGGGCGATAAGTACAGCAATGTAGGCTGTGTAGTAGGTGCTACATATCCAGAGATGGGTAAGGTACTTCGTAAGCTTATGCCAAACACTTACATCCTTGTACCTGGCTACGGCGCACAGGGTGGTAAGGCTGAGGACTTAGTTCACTACTTCAACGAGGACGGACTTGGAGCAATCGTTAACTCTTCAAGAGGTATCATCGCTGCATACAAGCAGGAGAAGTACGCAGAATTTGGCGAGGAGAGATATGCTGAGGCTAGCCGTCAGGCTGTAATTGATATGATTGAGGACATTAATAAAGCGTTAGCAACGAGCCGTGCATAGATATGCATAACCAACTGACATGAGTATACTCATAGGCAGTTAGGTTAATGCATATCTATATGCGGCGACTGCCGCGATACTTGTCAATCAAGACTTGTGTGCAAGGCTTGATTGACAAGGGGGCTCGTTGCAAAAAAACAGAAAGAGGAATTAATATATGGGTAAGATAAAGATGACCGCCAACATAATCAGACAGGAGATGATTGGTACAGATATATTCTCTATGATTAACGAGGCAAAGGAAATTGCAGTACAGGCGCGTCCTGGACAGTTTGTAGATTTATATAGTGCAGATGGAAGCAAGCTTCTTCCTAGACCTATCAGCTTATGTGAGATAGATAGAGAGGCTGGAACACTTAGACTTGTATATAGAATTGCAGGAAAGGGTACAGCGGAATTTTCAAAGCTTACATCAGAGCACACAATTGATGTGTTAGGACCACTTGGTAATGGATTTAATTTAGAGGATGGCAAGGCTATTCTTATTGGTGGAGGTATCGGTATACCACCTATGCTTCAGCTTGCTAAAGAACTTAATTGCGAGAAGTCTATCGTTCTTGGATATAGAGATGAAGAATTCTTATCAGAGGAATTCAAGCCATATGGCGAGGTTTATAAGTCAAGTGATAACGGTGCCATAGGTGTTAAGGGTACTGTTATGGATGCTATTAAGGAGTATGGTATAGAGGGTACACACATTTACGCTTGTGGACCCACGCCTATGCTTAGAGCTATTCAGCAGTATGCTTTAGAAAATGGTATCAGAGCACAGCTTTCACTTGAGGAGAGAATGGCCTGTGGTGTAGGAGCATGTCTTGCATGTGTATGCAAGTCTAAGGAGGTTGACCACCACTCAAATGTTAATAACAAGAGAGTATGTAAGGACGGTCCTGTATTTTATGCTGAGGAGGTGGAGCTATAATGAATACCAAGGTAAATATTGCTGGTGTAGAATTAAAGAATCCTATAACTGTAGCTTCAGGAACCTTTGGCTCAGGTATGGAGTACGATGAGTTTGTAGACCTTAACCTTCTTGGTGCAGTTACTACTAAGGGTGTGGCAAATATTCCTTGGCCAGGTAACCCAACTCCACGTATAGCAGAGACCTACGGCGGAATGATGAATGCCATTGGACTTCAGAATCCGGGAATCGATACATTTGTGGAGAGAGATATACCATTTCTTAAGACTAAGGATACTAAGATTATTGTAAATGTATGTGGTAAGAGTACAGAGGACTACTTAGAGGTGGTTGAGCGTCTTGCTGATACTGACATAGATCTTATGGAAATTAATGTTTCCTGTCCTAATGTTAAGGAGGGCGGTATCGCCTTCGGTCAGGACCCTAAGGCTCTTTATGATATTACTAAGGCTATTAAGGCTAAGGCTAAGCAACCTATTATTATGAAGCTTAGTCCAAATGTTACTGATATTACTGAGATGGCTAAGGCGGCAGAGGCAGCTGGTACAGATGCCCTTTCACTTATCAATACCCTTACAGGTATGAAGATAGATGTTAATAGAAGAACCTTTGCAGTAGCTAACAAGACAGCAGGTGTTTCAGGACCTGCCATAAAGCCTATAGCAGTTCGTATGGTATATCAGGTTGCAAATGCCGTTAAGCTTCCTATCATCGGTATGGGCGGAGTTATGACTGCTGAGGATGCACTTGAGTTTATTATGGCTGGTGCATCAGCGGTAGCAGTTGGTACAGCTAATTTCCACAACCCTTATGCAACAGTAGAGATAATTAAGGGTATTGAGGAGTACATGAAGAAGAATAATGTAAATGATATTAATGAATTAATCGGATGTGTTAAGTAAATGGGACATAGAAGGCGTAGAAGAAGAAAATATAGCTATACCGATGGAGCAACAGCCTCAGATACTATTATAGCATTTGTAATAGCTGGTTTGTGTCTGGCTGTTGAACTGGTTGGGTTTGTGGCATCGATAATTACTAAAGGGAATGTGCCGGAAATATTCGGCACCCTTTATTTGTGCGCCGTTGTACTGTCTATTACAGGTATTCTTTTTGGATTATTTGGAAATAGAGCCCAGGAGGGTGGCGTGTCGGCTAAGAGGATGTCAATATTTTTGAATATTGTAGCATTAATTGTTCCTATTGCTACATTTATATCAGGATTGTTTTAAACAGAGTTATGTAAACTGGAGTCGGTAAAGAGGATATGGAAGATAGATTAAGGCAGCAGATGAATTTCATACTTGAGGTGGATAAGCTTAAGAAGATAGGAAGACAAACCTATCTTTCTGACGCTTCTCGTAAGGAAAATGATGCGGAGCATAGCTGGCACCTAGCCCTTATGACCCTGCTACTTAGTGAGCATGCAAATACAGACATAGATGTGCTAAAGGTTATAACTATGGTGCTTATCCATGACATTGTAGAGATTGACGCAGGGGATACATATGCTTATGACGAGGCGGCTAAGCTAAGTCAGAGAGAGCGTGAGGAGAAGGCGGCAGATAGAATATTTAATTTGCTTCCACAGGATCAGGCAGAATATATGCGAGCAGTGTGGGATGAATTCGAGGAGAGGAAAACTCCTGAAGCCCTATTTGCAAGAACCCTAGATAATGCTCAGCCTATGATGTTAAATGATGCCACAGATGGTAGGGCGTGGAGAGAACATCAGGTTAAGAAAAGTCAGGTAATGGGTAGAAATAAGGATACTCATAAGGGCTCAGAGAAAATCTGGGAATACTTAGAGAGTATGGTTGATGAGAACATAAGAAAAGGGAATATAATAGATGAGTAATCTTTAATATATAGTTGACATAATATTGAAATATAATATAAAAAATGGAGGTATAAATGAATAGTTTAGAAGATATATATGAGAGACTTCAGCTTGCCATAGAGCGAGTTAGTGATATAAGAGAAGAGATGAATAGCTTAGATGACAAAGTAATCCCCGCAGCAGTTAGGGATTACTTTGTTTGTCTTTCGGACTTTATAGGCAGCTGTTATGATGTGCTTGCAGTGGAGGATGATTCTGTATATGAAAGCTTGGAGCTTTCAGAACTCCAAAGCATAAATCGCAGCTTGTATCAGGATATACTTCCGGAAAACTATGAGGAAAGCTATACAAATCCTGACTATGCTGTTAAGGTTCTAGGCAAGGAATACGGTAAGCTGTTTAGCTTCCTCTATGCAGAGATGAGAACTATTATAGCTTATGCCTATGAGAAGAGAATCTTAGAATTTACAGTTATGGTTGAGCTGTTCCTAGAGATATACAGCATGTTTACAGGCTGCGAGGGAGAGCTTCCACAGGCCAAATATATCAAGGAAGCAGTCTACTACCATATGTTTGATTATGCAGATATTTTGGTGGCTGACAGGGTAAGAGAAACATTGGATCCTGCATATACATTTGCCACAGATATAGTTATGAAATCTGACCTGTCAGATGTTAGATATCTATACAAGTATGGAGAGTATATTGGGGACAATGAGCTTAAGACCGCAGAGTTCTTAAATAAGCTTCCAGAAGAAGATATTAAGGCTATGGCAAAGACTTATGTTGACGGCTTTGTAAAGGGCTTTGAGACCATGAGAATAGATTTAAAGCCTAAGAAATCGGTCAACATAAGATACTCTATCGGTCAGGAGAGAATGGTTAGAGAAGCCATAAAGCTTTTTGAGGAGCAGGGCTTAAAGCCTATCATATTTAGATATGCGGTATCACGCTGTAATAGAAAGCTTACTGTAAGAACAGGATATATGGGAACACCTGCTAACAAGCAGTATGAGTACGACCACAGAATGGACGAGGCTTTATTCTTCAACAAGGCCTATGTGGAGAGAAAGCTAGCTGTTATAGAGGATACCTACGAGAAATACAAGGACATGGCAGCAGTTTACGCAGGTCCTGCGGTTATAGAAACCTTCGGTGAGCTACCATTTAAGCCAGAGATAAAAGAAAATGTTATTAAGCTATCTAAGAAGCAACAGGAGATGAGTGTTTCCTATGCCGGAAGAAATGCAGCGATAACCAACAAGTACATCCCAAGAGATAAGTATAGCTTTACAATTATAGCTTACCCAATTCCAGAGATAGGTGAGGACTTTGAGGAAATATTTGCAGAGATAGTAAAAGTTAACACCTTAGATAATGAGCTGTACAAGAATATTCAGCAGTCTATAATCGATGAGCTTGATAAGGCTGAATATGTGCAGGTATTAGGCAAGGGTGACAATAAGACAGACATTAAGGTTATGCTTCATAAGCTGGATAATCCTGATAAGGAAACCAACTTTGAGAATTGCTTAGCAGATGTAAATATTCCTGTAGGAGAGGTATTTACATCACCTGTTCTTACAGGTACTAATGGCGTGTTAAATGTAAGCCAGGTATACCTTAACGAGCTTAAGTATGTAAATCTTAATATAGAATTTAAGGATGGTAAGATAGCAGATTACACCTGTGATAACTTTGACTCTGAGGAGGAGAACAAGAAGTTTATCAAGGAAAATCTTATGTTTAATCATGACACACTTCCTATAGGAGAATTCGCTATCGGTACAAATACAACAGCTTATGTAATGGCCAAGAAGCGTGACATCGTCTACAAGCTTCCTATCCTTATAGTGGAGAAGATGGGACCACATTTCGCAGTGGGTGATACCTGCTACAGCTACAGTGAGGAGGCAGTACTATATAACCCTGATGGCAAGGAGATAATCGCTAAGGAAAATGAGTGTTCATTGCTTAGAAAGTCTCAGGACGAGAAGGAGCAGGAGAAGGCTTACTTTAACTGTCATACAGACATAACCATACCTTATGAGGAAATTGGTGCAATTTACAGTGTGCATTCGGATGGAGCGAGAGTTGCTATTATTAAGGATGGTAGGTTTGTGCTAGAGGGAACCAAGGAGCTTAATAGGGCGTTTGAGGAGTAAGATGAAAATAGGAGGATGAAAAAATGAACGAAAGCTACGAAGTTGTAAAAGAACGAAATGATAAAAACAAAGCATTTCATAAAACATTAAAAACTTATTATATTGGTTTATGGGTATTAGTGGGAGTGATGTGTTTCGGCGCCTTTACACTTTATACATTGACCTATTCAAAGATTGCAGTGAAGATAGGAGTAGGTGTACTTGGAGTTGTTATTGTTGTATTTTTTGTGTGGTGCATTGTAGGTGCCAATAAAATTCGTTGCCCGCACTGTAATAAATTTATTGGTCGCTCTGACCCTTGGAATATACCACAATGCCCATATTGTGGAACAAGTCTTAAGATACAAGAGTTTTATGGACATGAGAAGCTGTGAGCATGATTGCTGAAGAAATAATGATAGATGCTGTTAAGCATTTGCAAACACGGGAATTATATACACATGATAACAGGTCATATGTAGAGAAGATATTATATTGGAAATTAGACACACCTGTCTAACCCTTATAAATGCGGCATTTCTCACTTTGTGTCGTGTAAATAAGAAAGGTCATAGTATATTCTGGCTGTGAAAGGAGGATTCGAGATGGATCAAATGAAGATAGGTTCTTTTCTAAAAGAATTAAGAAAAGAAAAAGGAATTACACAGGAGCAGCTGGCAGAGCAATTAAATATTTCTAATCGTTCTGTATCACGCTGGGAGACTGGAAGTACTATGCCGGATTTGAGTATGTTAGTTGCACTGGCAGAATACTATGATGTAGATGTTAGGGAAATTATTGATGGTGGAAGGAAAAGTGAGAATATGAATGAAGAAGTGAAGGATACATTAGAGAAGGTTGCAAGCTATAATGAAATGCTTAATTTAAAGGCTATGCGTAAAGGAATTATAGTGATGGCTATAGTTTTTATTATATTAGTAATAATTTCTTTATGTAAGGAGCTCACACCAGCTCCATTGGTTAGTATGCTTTGTGCATATAACGGTGCTACATTTATCAGTAAAGCAAAAGAGGGAAAAGATAAAACAGATTATATTACAGGCAGTTTGTTTTTTGTGGCAATGATTCTGAATACAATTGCGTTTATCATAATGTGATAAATTGATATGCCTGAATTATAATCAATTGGCTAAGAAACAAACAGGATATGGAGGAGTTATAATGGAAATAAAATGTGAAAATTGTGGTGGAGAATTAATAAAAGGACAAATGGCAGGTATGCATGGGATGTTTTTTTATCCCGAAGGGGAGATAAATAAGCTAAAACCTAAGAGAAGTTCTGTGGTTTGTTATTGTTGTAAGAACTGTGGGCTAGTTCAGAAGTTTGCTGTTAAAGAGGTTGAGAAATTGTTGTAGAAAAGTATGTGAAACTTTGAGGTTTAAGGAGGAATATTTATGAGAAAGTGCATACGATGCGGAAGCGAAATGAAAGAAAACTGCGCCATCAAAATTAAAGGTGCAGGATACGGAATTGTTATGTCATCTGATGAAAACAAACTTTTTGGAGGTAGAATGGGCGAACCTAAAGTTGCAATTTGTCCAGCGTGTGGTGAGGTGTCCATCTATGTGGAAGTCCTCGACAAACTGAAGTAAATACCAAATTTTAGGTTTACAGAGCTTTATATTAGTTTGTATAACACTACAGGGAGAAAAAACAATGAGCAAAGCATTTATGTGTAGTCTATGCCATAAAGGAATACTTGGTGGCGGATTATATTTAGAACCACAATCAGTTACCTACAGAACAAATAAACTGACAGTGGATAAAAAGTTTAGAAATCTGGTATTGCCAATGAATGAAATCAGAGAAATTACATGGAAGTGGATTATATTTCCAGTTGCAACATTTCATATGGTAAATGGCGAAGAGTATAAGATGATTATATTTAATAAAACGCGTTTCTGTAAGTGGTACAGGGAGTATAGTGAAGTCGATATGTAATATACACGCTAGGTTTTTGGAAATATATATACAATGGTAATAGATGCTCGGATAAAATACGAGGAAAGGGATTTCGTATGATAGAAATAATTAAAATGTATTTCGACTGTTGGCTAAGAAAAGATGGAAGTAAATTAACGGACATATTTTCTAATGATGTGGTGTACAGTGAGTGCTACGGTCCGGAATATATAGGTATAAATCAAATCGAGAAATGGTTCAAGGATTGGAATGAAAAAGGAACTGTTCTACAATGGGATATAAAGCAGTACATAGAACTGGGAAATACTGTGGTTGTTGAATGGTATTTTAAGTGCAACTACGAGGGTAATGTAGATGGTTTTGACGGAGTGACCATAGCAAAGTTTGATGAAAACTGTAAGATATGTGATCTGAAAGAATTTCAGTCAAAGGCGGAGCATTATCAGCCTTATGGAAAATAAAAATTATAGATATGTGTTTGATTTATGAGAGGACCGTAAAATGATGGATAATATACTTAATTTTAAATGTAGTGCCATTGATAACCAAGGAAAATTTCTTCCTGAATATACAGGGTATGGTGAAGATATATCCCCTGAATTTGCTGTGGAGAATTTATCCCCAAATGCAAAAACCATAGCAATTACATTGGAAGATTTGAGCCATCCGATAAAAGGTTTCACACATTGGGTTATATGGAATATACCGGCAACAAATATAATAAGAAAAGGAATTCCTGCAGGTAAAAAAGTGAATTTATATGAGGGTGTAAAACAGGGAGTTGCCTATGGTTTGCATAGATATGCAGGACCTAAGCCACCAAAAGGGAAGAAACATTTATACAGATTTACACTTTATGCATTGGATTGTGAAATAGATTTGCCGCCAAATGCTATGAAAAAAGCTTTTTTGAAAAAGGCTGAGGGTCATATTTTGCAAAAAGGTGAGATTACAGGAGAGTTTACTAAATAAACTACACTTGTGAGTTCTACGGAGGTTTATTATGGAATATAGAAAAGCAACAATTAAAGAAGCGCAGCTTGTGTGTGACATCGTTCAGGATACCAAAGCGCAAATATATCCACATTATTACACTCAAGCCGTGGTTGATTTCTTCGGAAGATTGCATAGTATTGATAATATAAAAAAGGATATTATAGACGGTAGAATAGATGTTTTAGAGGTAGACGGTAAGATAGTAGGTACAGGAAGTCGTACGGATAACCATATAACAAGGGTGTATGTGTTACCGGAATATGAAGGACAAGGTTTTGGTTCATTGATTATGGATCATTTGGAAGAGGCGATATTCAAAGAATATGATTACTGCGATTTGGATGCATCCCTGCCGGCTACTATATTTTATGAACACAGAGGGTATCACACTGTAGAGCACAGAAAACATGACATCGGTGATGATGAAGAGATGATTTATGAAATTATGAGGAAAGAGAAGCTTTAATCTTGTGACAAGAGAATTTTAAGAACTGAGGATACCATACATGGAGATAATTTATAAAAAAGCTACAATTGATGATTTGGATATTTTGGCAGAGACAAGAATAGAAGTTCTTAAGGCTGCGAACCAGTTGGAAAATGATGTAGATATGCTAGAGATAAAAAAGCAATCTATGGATTATTATCAAAGTGCATTAAAAGATGATACTCATGTAGCTTATCTGATTTTTGATGAAGATAAATTTGTGGGTGCAGGTGGAATAAGCTATTTTAAGGTAATGCCCACATATCATAATCCAACAGGTAGAAAAGCGTATATTATGAATATGTATACGAAACCAGAATATCGAAGAAAAGGTATTGCAATTAAAACATTAGATTTGCTTGTTCAGGATGCAAAGAAAAGGGGAATAACTGCCATTTCTCTTGAAGCAACAACTATGGGACGACCATTGTATGAAAAATATGGTTTCATAGCGATGAATGATGAAATGGAGTTGCCGAATTAGTCAATTAGTTAAAACCGGAGGAAAAAATAGATGGATAATAAATATTTAATTTCTGAAACTACAAAGGAAGAGAGAATTGCCCTTATAAAATCATGGATTCCGGAGGATGAAGTGATGGATGGGTGTGATATTGATTTGTGGGACATGTATGCGGATTACATCAATGGAACTAAGGAGATAGCGGAATGTAATGCTGCATTTAAAACAGAGTTTTTTATGGGTTAATTACAATGGTGAAGGAGATTATTATATGAGTGATTATTTTCCACTGAATAGATTTGATTTTTCCAATTTAGTCAATCAAATACGAGAGTTGGATGCATTACCCAATGTTCTTATTGATACAGAAACAGGGATAGAGTTTTATGATGTAAATTCGGTATCAAAAGACTATCTGGTTTGTTTGCTTGAAGATTTTAATTCGATTGATAATCTTGCTCAAAATGATAGTAAACGAGAGTATGAAAACCAATCGCGATATGATGTGAAGAATTATCAGTTTGAACCATCGTGGGTAGAGATTTCGCAGGATAAAGTAACTGTTGGATATGTTGGAATATATGTAAATGCTGATTTTAGTTTTGTGTTTATAAAAAATGACAGTGCATGGTTTTTAGAGTCAAACTAAACATATATGCTTGTGCAAGTATGAATATGTGTCATTGATAAATGCTAATTCTTTGTGGAGTAAGAGGTAAATTATGTCCGCGAACTATGAAAGAAAATTTCATAAAGCAGTCTCTAGATTTATAAAACGAGCAAATAAAGCTTACCCTAACTGGAGCGAGCAACGTGACAATGGAGAATGGGAAATTGACTTTGTTGAGTTTGATGATATGTGTAATGTTATCTTTGAAATAATAGAGACCACATCATGTGATGAAGCTACGGAACAAATGGTTGATGATATTTTGTTTGGGATCGCAAGGGATAATGAATGTAGTCGTATTGTAGAAGTGCTATTAAAATATCCAGAGTGGTATGGGTTGCTGTGCAGGAAAGTGCTGTCTACAGATTACATAAATGCAAAATGGCAGTTCGCGGAGACCCTAAAGGATTATAATGGTAAGGACGATATAAAAGATTTAATATTTGATTTCTTGCAGGTTGATAATGAGTATACGCAACGTCTTGCGCTAAAATCCTTAGCATATATCTATCCAGATAAAGCTGAAGAGTACGCAATAGAATTTTGGCACAGGGACAAATATAAGGATAACGCTTATGCATCTGAATATCAGAAAATAATGGTACTTCATGTGCTATATATCATTCATTCAACTGAGCTTGAAAAATACTTGGATTTGGCGGATGAAAGTGAATATTACTATTTGAAGGAAAATGCGACGGAAATCAGACAAAATATCTAAAAAAGGAATACTTAATAAAGAATGAGGTTTTATGCATGGTATGGTTCTTGGATGGATGGCTCTAGATAAGATAGTGGAAGGGAAATAAAAAATGGGAAATGTAATAGCATTTAATGATACTGTATCCGTAGCTGATGACTCATTTTCTATGTCTAACGGATTAACAGATGTGTTTATAGATTACTTGCTTCTTAGTGGTTCTAGGTTAGCAAAGACAGAAAGTGAAAAGAGAATGGTTGTGTTTTTGGCTGAAAAGCAACAAACAAAAGTTGGAATGGGAAATGTGGGTTTCGATATTGTTGAAATGCCATGGACTAGTGATACATTTGAAACGGACAAGATATTTATCCTCGAAATGATACATTATGCACGAGCATTATCATCGGAGCAGAGTGTTTGGGAAAAAATGGGATATGAGCCGGGACAAAAACAGTTAAAGTATTCGTTGGATAGTTTTGAAGATTTGATAAAAAGAATGACAATAAATGATGTTGATGAAAATAATTATAGAGAATGGATTTCTGCTGCAGAAAAGGATGATCCAATTAATTTGGGATTTCCGAGATGTACCAATCATGATGTTTTGTTATGCCTTTTTGGTTGCAAATTATGTAATGATGGAAGGTGAATCATAAAGTTCAAGATAAATATGAAGTATTAGGGGGGAATTATATGCTTGAAATAGAATTTGGTAATCTGGCATTTAATTGTGAGGTTTCAGAGCAAGTGCTATGCCTAGTGATTGCAGGAAAAAATGAAGCATCATCCATTGATGAGTTTATGCAAAAAACTTTAAATCATCTTAGTGAAAGTGAGTATTATTCTGAGGATGCTGATGCATACAAGAAGTGTGTGTTCAAAGAAGCAGAAGACGCTGATGTAAAATGGCTGTATCAGATTATTGAGGGGATGAATAGAAAAGTATACTTTGATTTAGGCGAACCTATAAAAATCCTAACAGGTACTGTGACGGTTTTTGACAATTCATGGGTCATAGAAACTAAGGAAATGTTTTATTATATATTTTGGTGTACCACAGCCTGATATTGTAAGCATTACAGACATAAAAAAACTATGTAGGAGATGTAATAGTATGGTTAGAGAAATCTTTGAAAATGAACTAGAACAATTGCTACAATTATACTTATATTTACATGAGAAGTCTGTGCCAGAAATGACAGAGAACTTAAAGAATACATGGAACACCATCATTCAAGACAACAATCATCATATCATTGTAAATGAAGTAGATGGTAAAATTGTTGCATCCTGCGTATGTGTGATAATTCCGAATTTAACAAGGAACATTAGACCGTATGCATTTATAGAAAATGTAGTTACACATGCAGATCATCGAGGAAAAGGATATGCAACAGAATGCTTAAATTACGCAAAGGAAATAGCAGAAAAAACAAACTGCTATAAGATGATGCTACTTACAGGTTCAAAAGAAGAAAAAATACTGAATTTTTATAGTAATGCAGGATATAACAGTTCGGACAAGACTGCTTTTATACAGTGGATTGAGTAGTACAAATTAGTATTTGTGATAAATAAGGAGGCACAATATGGGTTCATGGTTTTATAAAAAAGAGCAGGTTATAGATTTTGCACAGGTTGATGATGTAGATAGTATAAAGGAGCTTATTCTACATAATTGTACTGTATCTAATTTTTCTTGTATTGTAGCTGCTAAGGCACTGAAAACCATAGCTTTAGTGGATTGTAATATTACAAGTGAAGATTTGAGCTGCTTGAAGGGGATGGAGAAATTAAAGAAGATAAGCCTTAATGTTATGAAGCTAGATAGCATATTGTGCCTAGCGGAGATAACATCATTGAAAGAGCTTAGTCTTCGTAAGATTGAAGGTATTGATTATAATGAGTTGGAGCATTTTACCAAGCTGCAGAACTTATACATAGGGGAGAATGAGGTTTCTTCATTTGATTTTATGAAAAAAATCAAGAATCTTAAGGTTTTGGAATTTGATAAAGTACCTATAAGCAATTTGAACTTTTTATACGATTTGCCAAAGCTAAAGAAATTCACTATGAGATACACTGCTTGCGATGAAACAGCCTTAGAATGTATTGCTAATATGAAATATTTGCAGGGTTTTCAGTATCCTGTTGCTGATATGAAGATTTACCAGGGATGTCCTAAGATTCAATCTATAGGAATAGATTCGTCTCGAGTTGAGGATTTCAGCGCATTAGAAGGCAAAGATACTATTACTGATCTTATGTTTTATAATCTTAAAACTGAGAAACAATATGAGCAACAATTGGCAGAGATGGAGAAATATTTGCAACTTAGTTCATATGGATATGTGGGAGAGATAGAGTAGAATGATTATAAAAGGGTAAGAGATATTTAAACTAACGGAGGAATACTATGGGACTAAAGGATTTGTTTAAGAAAAAAGAAGAAAAAGTAAACATATCAAATATGGATAGAAAAACAATCTTCAATACCGACTATCCTATGGACAAAAGCAACTGGAAACATGTGTTTTCAGCCTGTCTGGGACAATCTGTAGTGACACAGGATGCAATGGCGGAGCTTGTGGTAAAGGATAGAAATTGGTTTGTGGACTTCAGTAAAGGTACCTTAACCTTCGGTAATGATGCATATCCTGTGCAGTTTATTGGTAGCGAATCAAGTCATAGTGACACTTGGATGTGGGGCTGGAATAATATTAATGGTTTTGATGAATCTATAATAAAACTAGCACATGAGGTTTATGATATTGGTGAAGACTTTAGTCTAGAGCCATTAATAACTAAGACATTTCCGCTGACAGATGAAATATATGGACATACTCTTGCCATTGTGGCATGTGGTGTGTCTAAGGGAAAATATTGCTACTATCGTGGGCCACATGATGGCGGAGCTATTATGATGGCAGTTTCAGGATTGCCACAGGAGGTTTTTGCGCCTATAGATATGCAACGCTTTATTTCTACTACTATGGAATGTATTCAGCAGTTTGAGTTGAACCACAAGATATTTGTGGAAAGCTTACTGATGTGGAATGGAACTGTCTATGAGTGCACAGGTAACACATTAGTGGCACATTTTGCACAGGATTTAATGATTACATTTGAACAGGTAGGAGATATTGTG
>JAZPXZ010000017.1:0-6494 GCA_045543915.1 Wujia sp. | reverse complement strand
CCATTACTACCAGAAGCAAGTCCATTTTCTTCCATGGTATCTCTATCCCAAGACTGTTCCTTGGCAATTCTATGCATCTCTAGGATATCATCATATAATGTATAATCCGAATCACTGAGCTTATTTTCTATTTTCTCAACTTCAATCTCAGTAGCTTTTAGTTCTGTTATGGCCTTAAGTCTAGCATCCCTTTCTGTTCCTTCAAGCATATCCTTGTAATCTCTTACCAGATTAAAACGCCTTACTGCATCTGTATCCTTTGACCTTTCCACAAAGGTCATATCCTCCCATAAACCTGATGCCGAGGTTAAATATCCGTAATAGGTTGTATTTCCGTCATATACTTCCATACAATTATAAGACTGCCAGGTTGTGAAGTCATCACCGAACAGTTCGTCTGTAATTAAGCTTGGAGTGCTAGATTCCAGAGATTCCACATAGGCTTTGTTCACCTGAAATAGCTGATTATACTGTACATCATATACATATGCTATATCACTACTCATAGTTTTAAGATATACCCTGTATCCATTATTTCCCACAGATACAAAGCAGGCATTATCTCCCTGTGTATAATTCATACCTATGGACTCTAGATTAACAGCGCCTCTTATGCCACCTGCAATTCTATCATAAACATATAAACCTCTATAGTCATGGAATATTACGAATTTCATATCAGCATAATCTAACATAGGTACATCTGCGCCAATTCCCCCTATATCAGTTAAATCCGGATTAATTATATCAATTTCTACAGCAACCTCATATTCCTTATCAAATGTCTCGTGAGAATATCCATCATAAAGATTTGCCATATCAAAGTCACTTCCTGGCAAGAAAAAAAACTCTCCACCTGTAGGTACAGTGTAGACCACATCACCATCTGATTTGACATACTTTATCTCGAAGGAATCAGATTTATATATTAGCTTACCATCTTCGATGGTAAAATAAAAATTCATATCTCCTCCAACCCAAGTAGATAGCTGGTTATCCAGTCTATAATATTTTCCATAATGTAGCAAATAGGTCCAAGAAGTGCTAGCAACAGTAATATCATTAGTAAATGTATTAATAACCACATAAGGTGCAAAGTTAAGTGCTCCATCAAGCGTCTCACCTTCTGGTACAAATACATATCGACCTGGCTTTAATTTTATTTCTTCATCATCTACCTGATTAGAACCCAAATTATCATCATCACTATTCAAATTTGTATCACTGTCTGTAGATGTACTAAGCTTACCATCTGTACTAGTCGCCATATCAGCATCCATATCAGTTGCTACACCATCTAACTTATCATCCCTAGCATCTTTATCCTTATTACTAGGATTAGTCAACAATAATACGGCAAGTACAATAATTCCTAATATAGCAACAACCACAGCTATAACAACAGGCTTCTTGAATTTCATAATATTCTTGATTCTGCCCTTTGTACTACCCTCTCCAAATGCAATAGGCATACTTATAGGATTCCTTCTATCTGTTGCCATATGAAGCAATGTAGTGGCATAAGCCTTTTTACTATCCATACCAAGCTGATACAGTACTGCCTCGTCACAGGACATTTCCATATCCCTTTCCATCATAAAATAAGCTAGCCACACAAAGGGATTAAACCAATGAAGCACAGTTACTATAAAATAAATGGTCTTTGCTATGTAATCTCGTCTCTTAATATGGTAGCTTTCATGGGCTATAACATACTCCTGCTTGTCCTCCTCCAAATCAGAGGGAATGCAGATGTAAGGTTTAAATGCACCAATTACAAAGCCTGTGTCAATATTGTCCGACAAGTATACATTGGACTTAAGCAAAGCCTTGGTTTCAAGTCTTTTCTTAAGTCTAATATAAGCTATATAGCTATATATTATAAATGTTGCAACACCTATATACCATATTATACAAGCTGGCTTAGTCCATTCAGGATAATTGCTCTTTGCATATTCTGAATTAGAAACATTTCCATCATAATCCATGGTAGGCCGTGCGCTAATTTGACTATTATCTATGTCTGCTTCATCATGATTGTTAGAATAGATATTCTCATCTTCATTAACCCCACTATTATCTAATATATAGCTATATTCTTCATAATATTCCTCGCTATACTGCACACCATCAGCTTCATTTGCATTATGATAGTATTCAAGCTCATACTCATTGGAATAACCATTACCATTTGAATCTATAGTTTCATCATCTTTTATGTCAGTTTCCTTGCTTTCTTCCACAAAGGAAAAGCTTTCCGGCATTATGCTAAGCTGACTTTCAAAGGCAAATGGAATCATAAGTCTTATAAAAGGTATTATCCAAAGTAAATATGCATATTTCTTAGGAATGTTTAGCAATGAAAACACTATTCTAACCATCATTACAATGGCTATAGCTATTGTAGCTTGCAGACTCATAGTAATAAGCTTTATTATAAAGGCTTCCATAGATAAGTCTCCTTTCTGATATATTAATCAAATGGCAAATTAATTCTTATCAATAATTTTCTTAATCTCCGCTATTTCCTTTTCACTTAGCTTTCTCCTAGATGAAAAAGCCGCCAAAAATCCAGGCAATGAGCCTCCGAAGGATTGGTCTACATAGCTTTCGCTCTGCCTTGCATAAAACTCTTCCTTGTTTATAATTACCTTTACTGTTCCATCCTCGTTTACAAACAGTCCTCTATCGCTAAGCTTTTTAAGAACAGTATACGTGGTTGTTCTCTTCCATCCTAAGCTATCCTCAGCAAGCTTAATCAGTTGGCTAGTCTTAAGTGGTGCATTGTCCCATATTAGGTTTGCAAATTTTGTTTCTATTACTCCAAGCGAATAATCCATATTGTTTTCTCCTAATTAGTTAATCTAGTTATGTGCTATTTTATAATAGTTTATTTTCTATGTAGTTTATGTAATATTGTCTATTCTCTATAGACATTTATAGTCTATCACCTATAGACAACTATGTCAATAATAATGAGTAGATTATATCTAATCAGTATAACCTACTCATTATGTATGAATATTTAGCTTGTCACATCAATTAAAATCCTCAAGAACTCTTCGGCATTATCATAATAGCAATTATGTCCTGCTTTACTTACTATATATAATTCCTTTCTTGGGGCTTCTATGCTGTCAATTAAGCCTTTAAGCAAGCTATGTGGGCAGGCAGTATCCTCCTCTCCCGTAATAAAGATGGCGGGAACTGGAAATGTCATATTATCCCTAAAATCATAGTTAAACATTGTCTTAAATGAACCCTCATGCATTTTCGGATCCTGTTTAAACCAAGTTTTTCTAGATGCCCTATCAAGCAATGGGGAGTTATAAAAGTCCTTAGGAGAATACATTTTTGTACTTTTGGATATATACTTCATACCCAATGCAGAAAATTGTCTTATCTGCTTTAGCCACTCTACTGAAGCTTTTCCATCTTCAGGTATGTTTTCTATTATTTTCTCAATATTAATTATATCCTTCTTGTTACCGTTAGCCTTTGCTCTTTCCATAAGCTGTTCACATACAACCTGAAATCCCTCAACATAATTAATAAGCTGACCAACTCCTATATACATTGATACATTTTCAGGATGAAGCTTAGAATATTCCGAGCTAATAACTGTCCCCCAGGAAAAGCCCATAAGAATTATCTTATCAAAATCATACACTGTATGAAGATACCCAATTATTTCATCTATATCCTTAATATAATCAGACATAGTTCCTGTTTTACCAATCTCATCACCCCTATCCTTGTTGGCAAGTAAAGTCTTGCAAGTATTTCTTTGGTCCCAGTTAACTACTGTAAATTTATCCTCCCAGTTTCCCATTAATATGTGGGCCATACCTGCTGTAGAACCACCTGGACCACCATGTACAAACAATATAAGAGGATTCTTCTTATCCTTTCCTCTTATCTGAATATACTGCTTGATACCATTAATATCTACATACTCATACTTATAAATTCCATTTGGATAATCTGGATATATTATCTTTTGCTTTTCCTTTTTATTCATTCTTTTCTCCTCCCGGTGCTGATAATAGATATAAGCTCCTTATTCTTGCATCGTCTTTTCCTTGTTTCTTCTGATACTTATCAACTATTCTATTCATTTCTCCTAACATTGTAGAAAAATCCTTGTCATTAAGGGATATGCAATAATTAACCATAAATAGCTTATCCCTGTTAACATCCGCATCATCCCCTTGAAAATAAGCTTCATACTGTCCTAATATACTCATAAGGCTCATAGTGGTTAGCTTCAAATTATCTTCATTAGAGGGTGAACCATGGACAAATATATCCTTTATGGCATAAACCTTCTCCACCTGCCCCCTAACTGTGTTAGTAGACACCACATGAATAGCTCCAACTTCAACCATCTTCTCTATTCGCCTATATATGGTTGCTCTTGGAATTCCTGTATTCTCAGCAATTATCTCTGCTACTGTCATCTCACCTTTAACTCTTATTAGTTGAATTATCTTATTGGATACAGGGTCTGTTAAAACCTTAAGCTTTTTGTCCATAGTGTACTCCTTTCACTATTCTCACATTTGATACTAGTATAATACATTATTGGGATTTGTCAATACAAAAAAAGAGACACAAGGATTATCCTTATGTCTCTAAAGCTTACTATATAATTTATTATGTACACATCAAAACAATATTTTCTAGAACAAATATCTGCTAAGCTGCCCATTAAGACTTTCTGTGTGAGCAGCATTTCTCTCAGATGTGGCATTAAGGTGCTCCATGCTATCTGATATTGCGCTGGTTGCATTTGCCAAATCATTAGCACACTGTGCTGTCTCAGTAACAGTAGATGTAATCTCCTGAACCTTTTCATTAATATCTGCAATATTAGCTGATATCTCCTCGCTATGTGCCTCTATACGTGACATCTGCTTACCGATAGCACTGGTTGTATCACCATACTCTTCACCAAGGTTAGCGAATGCATCGTAATCATTTACAACATTTACAGAGATAAAGCTAATCATCTCCTCAACAGCAATAATAAGATTCTCTATAGCCGCCACAACAACAGAGTTTATCTCATTAATCTCTGTTACTGCTCTATCTATATCCTGACTAAGACTACCAACCTCAGTTGCAACTACAGCAAAGCCCTTACCCTGCTCACCGGCTCTCGCTGCCTCAATCTGAGCATTAAGACTAAGCATACTTGTCTGAGATGCAATCTCACCTATCTCGTCAGCAATCTTCTTAACCTGCTCAATCTGCTGCGCCTCTAAGCTGGTCTTCCTCATTCTAGTGCTGATTTCATCTATGGATTCTAATGCATTCTCACGGTTCTTCTTAGCCATTCCAGCAGTTTCCTGTGCACTTCTATTAGCTTCCTTAACCATAGCTGTAATTTCATTAACCTGCTTAGCAAATGCTGCTATATCCTCTGCACTCTGAGCCAAGCTCTCTGAAAGCTCTACGCTAGCTTGTGCACTGCTCTCCATATTTGCACTAATTCCCGCTATCTCCTGATTCATATCAAGCATAATCTTAGAATTCTCATTAACAGTAGAATTAAGTTCTTCTCCTGAGGTCACTATATCTGTAGTTGACTGAGCTACCTCACTAACCAGTCCACGAATCTGTCTGATAAAGGAATTCATATTACCAGCGATAACCTCAAGCTCATCACCTGTGTGAATATCTATCTCCTTAGTTAAATCTCCTGAGCCACTAGCAAGCTCAAGAACCTTATCATTAAGCTTATTCATACTCTTCTTAAACTTCATCATAATAAGTCCAAGAATAAGAAGACTTACAAGGTAAGTAATAACACATACCATAATAACCATATTTCTAAGGTTTGATGTCTGCTCTTCAACCCAATTTGCACTTATATCTACACCAACTGCACCAACTATATTACCGTTAGCATCAAATATAGGCGCATAAGCTGATACATGAGTACCCCACTCATCTGTAAATGGTTCCTCATCAGCAAAGGTTTCTCCTTCAGCAAATGCCTTTTCCAAACCATCTGTCATCTCACACTCATCTCCAATAGCAGCAGGCTCCTCTGTGTCTGAATCAACTACAAATACAACCATACCATCATCCAACTGACGAAGTGTATATATGTACTCAAGCTCTGCATTATCTCTAAATAATGCAAGCTGATCTATAATCTGATTATACTCATCTGTACCCTCATCTCCTACCTCAATTCCTGCTAAAAGATCACCATCTACATGAGCTGCAGAGCTTGAAGCTATATTTTTAACATTTCCCTGAATCTGTTCAAACAAAGTATCCTCAGAGTGTCTATATGCTACAACACCTAGTATTCCATTACCTAAAAGCAGCAAAACTGCAAGCCATATAAACAACTGATTAAATATACTAATCTTACGTACCTTCATCTAGTTACCCCCTTGTATTAATTACTTTCTATACAATGTATAATATTAAACTATTTATCTATACAATTGTACCATAGTCAATTACAACTTACTACA
>JAZPXZ010000016.1:0-42133 GCA_045543915.1 Wujia sp. | reverse complement strand
TGCAAGCTTCTTTTTGGTTTTGTGTTTTCTATTGTATGTGTATATAGTGGTTATTGATTTTCTGGCTCCAAAGCTGTCTGTTTTTTATTCCAGCCTGGAAGTTCTAGATAAAAAATACATAACAACTATGTTTGTTGGTTTGGGAATTTTGGTGTCTATAGTATTTTGTTTTACTACTATTTTCTATCACCCAACACTACCGGATGGATATTATTTGTATTGGGATATAGTGTTTACAACAGATACCCCATTTATATATAGGGACAACCCTTTTACGAATATATGGGGAGAAAACAATGATATTAGACAGCCGTTATTTGGATTGTTTGCACATCCTTTTGGTGTGCTGGCAGTAATGGTATCAAAGGTTTTAGGTATGGAAATATTATATCCTATAACCTTTCAGCTTGAGCAAATTATTCTGGTTGCCATTGCTAATGTAATGATTGTTAAAATGGCGAAGCTAGAGAATAAAAATAAGTTAATAGTTTTATGGATTTTAAGTATTAATTATCCTACTTTATTGTTTGTATTTAATATGGAGCAGTATATTTTTGCATGGTTTTGGCTGGTTGTATTTTTTTATTGCTGGAGTATCAGTGATGAGAATAGAGAGTGGTTTTATTATGCAGCTACCGGAAGTATGCTGACAACGGGAGTTGTTTTCCCATTACTGCTAGATAAAAAAAGCGTTTGGGACAATCTCAAAAGCTTGATAAGGAAAGCAATTACATTTTTTGCTGTATTGATTCTGTTTGGAAGAATGGATGTACTAGTTAATGTGGTTGATAATATGAAAAATCTAATGAAGTTCACAGGAGAGAGTGTTTCTTATGTGAATAGATTTCAGCAATACACCCATTTTTTGAAAAATTGTATTATTGCACCTGAGGTGGAGAAGGCTAAATGGGATTATGCTATATATTGGCAGCAAAAAGTTGACAGCTTTTCTTTTATAGGAATTATAGTACTGGTTATATGTATAATAGGTGCTTGGAATATAATACATAATAATAAAAAGCTAATACCAGTGGTTGCATGGTTTTCTTTCTCTGTGCTTCTGTTATGCGTTGTAGGATGGGGTACTGCAGAAAATGGATTGTTGCTATACAGTGTATATTTTTCTTGGTCTATTTTGCTACTTTTTTATTATGGATTAAAAAATATATTCAAGAAGTCAGACACCTTAATGAAGGTGTGTTGCGCTATGATTGTGGTTATGGTAATAGTTAATGTGGTTGGAATAACTGATATTATCCAACATGGAATAAAGTATTATCCTAGATAGGAGAAGTTGGTCTAATGAAAAAGTGGTTAAAATTGTTAAGGATAAAACACTATATAAAGAATATTTTGATATTGTTGCCTATATTGTTTGCAGGCAAGCTAATGAATATTGAGTTGCTTATTAACGCGTTGGTAGGTGTGGTGACTTTTTCACTGGGAACATCAATTGTATATATAATTAATGATATAAAGGATGTGGAATCTGACAGAAAGCATCCTGTCAAGTGTAAAAGACCTATAGCTTCTGGTGAAATATCAGTAAAACAGGCCATAACAGCGGTAATTTGCCTGTTGGTGATAGTAGCTTTGATGCAAGTATTTTTGTCAATCAAAACAAAGAATTTCAGTGCTATTGCCTTGATAGTATATATGGTAATAAACATTTTATATAGTGTTTTTGGAGCAAAGAAAATTCCATTACTTGATATTGTTATTTTGACAGCAGGCTTTGTGTTAAGAGTTGTATATGGTGCTTCCATTACTGGTATAGCTGTATCATCCTTGCTGTATCTTGTGATTATTGTAGGTGCATCATATCTGGGATTCGGAAAAAGAAGAAATGAATTAATTAAACAAGGAGATCAAAGTAGAGATGTTTTAAAGAAATACTCTATGGATTTTCTTGATAAAACCATGTATTCGTGTATGACCTTGGTGATTGTATTTTATACAATGTGGTGTCTTGAAAGAATACAGATGGAAGAAGATAGTGCATATTCAATATGGACAGTGCCACTGTTAATGTTGATAATATGGCGTTACAATATGCTACTTGAAGGAGATTCCACAGGTGATCCTGTTGATGTTATTTTGTCAGATAAGGTTATACTTGTTTTAGGGTTGGCGCTGGCTATATTCGTAGTAGCATTGGTGTATATTTAAATTTGTATAAGGGGATTTATTTTAATGAATGTATATGATTTTGATAAAACAATATATGACGGAGATAGTACCATAGATTTCTGGAAATTTTGTATTAAAATCAACCCTTTTATTATTTTACTTATCCCTGTAACTGTTTGTTATGCTATTGCCTATAAGCTGGGATTGTGTGATAAAGAGCTTTTCAAGGAACGGTTTTATAGCTTTCTAAAGAGAATGGATAATATAGATAATATAGTCGAAGCTTTTTGGAACAAGAACGAGGCAAAGATGAAAGAATGGTACTTGAGGGAAAAACAAGAAACCGATCTTATTATATCTGCCTCACCGGAGTTTTTGTTGAAACCCATATGTGAGAGATTGAATGTAAAGCTAATATGTTCAAAGGTAGATAAAAATACAGGAAAGCTATTGGGCAAAAACTGTCATGGCAAAGAAAAGGTGAACAGATTTAGGGAGAGATATGAATCTGCAAAAATAAATTGTTTTTATTCAGACTCTCAATCTGATGTTTACATGGCAAAGCTTGCTGACAAGGCTTTTTTGGTCAAAGGGAACCAGCTTGCAGACTGGGAATTTGAAACCCGTGATTTCTTTGATAAGCTGTTTGATTTGAAAATAATGAGCTTCTTTAGTCCAATATATAAAAAGCATAAAGAAACTATTATGTATTTGATTTTTGGCTTTTTGACATTTTTAGTTGGTATTGTTACTTTTGCCATTTTTGAAAGTGTATGCGGATATAATGAGCTGATCTCTAATGTTTTGTCGTGGATTATAGCGGTTTTGTTTGCCTTTGTTACTAACCGTAAATGGGTTTTTGAATCTCGTACAGATTCTAAGCAAGAATCCTATCGTCAAATAATACATTTTTTTGAGGGTAGGCTGATAACCCTTGCTATAGAGGAATTGATTATTTTTATTTTTGTTACAAAACTAAGCTTTAACAGCATAGTAATAAAAGTTATAGCTCAAATAATAATTATTATACTTAATTATATAATTAGCAAGATGTGGGTATTTAAGGAAAGTGCAAAAAAGGAATAAACATGAGTAGTGAAAAAGTAAGAAACAATTATATAGACTTTTTGAAAGGAATAGCTGCAATAGGTGTTGTTGCTATACATACAGCATTTTGGAGTGGACAAGGGTATACTCCTATGTGGTTTTGGAATATTACCTTATTTTTAGATGTTCCGCTTTTCTTTTATCTGTCAGGATGGGCGTCTAGCTATAAGGCCGCAGATGTATCAAGAACAGGTGTGAGTCTATTAAAATTGTGGCTTAAGTGGATTTTCTTTATATCGCTTTTGGCGTTGGTGTGCTATGTTTCTACTAAAACCCCATTTCCTTTTCAGGGAGTTAGTGATTTTAGAGACTTAATTAATAATTATATGTTTAAGGTAAGTATACCTGGTTTTGTGGTTGTATCAGGCTCTATATGGTTTATGCCATATTATTTTGTGATTGTATTAATTAATTCTGTTGTATTGATGCTTATTCAAGAAAACGAGAAACGGGACATATTAAACAAAACCTATATGTGGATTTTGCTGTTTCTGTTTATATGGGTAAGCTTTGGAAATTATTTTTTAGGCTTAGATATAGTTAATTTTTGCTTTTATGGATTTTTTTGGATGCTAGGCTACAACCATTATGGAAAAACAAAATCTATATACAAGCTGATATTAGGCATATTTGCTTGCGTGGTAGGCATATGTGTTTCTACATATATTTTAAATCTTCCACTGTGTGACATACAAAATGCAAAGTTTCCACCAACAATCAAATATCTATTTGTTTCTATGGTTGCTATTTTAGTGGCAAGGTATTTTGATGGAACAAATATGAAAGCTAGCTTTGTTTCACATATAGGAAAAAATGCCATATGGTATTATTTTGGTCAGGGAATTGGCAGTAGTTTTATATACTTAATACTGCCTAAGCTGGAGATTGAACATTGGTTTGTTAAATGGTGCATAGTGTTTTTGATTAATTTGGGTATCACAATTGTGGTTGCTGAAGTACTAAGCTATTTATATAACAAAGTAGAAAAATTGATAAAATTTCACAAACAGGGAGCAAATTATGAATAAAACTTACACCCCACAATTAGAAGATTTTATGACCACAAATAAACTGGGTATAAACACTATGGACGAGGATGCTAGGGGTCAGCTTTCAGCCAGAAAGTCTAGGTTTGAGTTCCTAAAGAGGACCAAGCTTTGGCCATATCTTAAGCCTCTTAGAATAGTTTATGCTCATATGCGTCATTTTTATTTTACGGTTAAGAGTGTTGGATTCTTCAAAGCTTTTAATAATAACAAGAGAATATATGAGTTTTCTAAGGAGTATATCAGTAGCTTAATGCCTGACGAGGCAACAATTAAAGAGCATAAGGCTCATACATTTAGTCGTAACATTAAGTTCAGCATCCTAGCTCCGCTTTACAATACTCCAGAGAAGTTCCTTCGAGACATGATTGACTCTGTAATAGCTCAGACCTACGAGAATTGGGAGCTTTGCTTAGCAGATGGAAGTGATGCTGACCATTCCTTTGTAGGAGATATAGTAAAGGAATATCAGGCTAAGGACAGTCGTATTGTCTACAAGAAGCTGGAGAAGAATCTTGGTATAGCTGAGAATACCAATGTGTGTATAGATATGGCTACAGGAGATTATATTGCTCTCTTTGACCATGATGATATTTTGGTGCCAACAGCTCTTTATGAGAATGCTTTGGCTATATGTGAGCATGGTGCAGATTTTCTCTATACAGACGAGGCTACATTTAATGGTGATGATATCTATGATATAGTTACCTATCATTTCAAGCCGGATTTTGCTATAGATAATCTTAGGGCAAATAATTATATCTGTCATTTTACAGTTTTTGATAAGTCACTTATAGATAAGGTTGGCAAGTTTAGTACTAAGTACGACGGCAGCCAGGACCACGATATGATTCTTCGTCTTACTGCCGCTGCGGAGTGTATATATCACATTCCTAAAACTCTTTATCTGTGGCGTTCCCACGGGAATTCCGTGTCTAAGGATATTAATTCCAAGACCTACGCCATTGATGCCGGCAAGAGGGCAGTTACAGATAGCTTAGCAAGAGCAGGACTTAAAGCTACAGTGGAAAGCTCACCTGCATTTCCTACTATCTACAAGATTAATTATGAGCTTACTGGCAGTCCTAAGATTTCCATTATTATTCCAAATAAGGATTCCTTAAGGCTTTTGGCTAACTGCGTGGATTCTGTGATTAAGCTTTCCACCTATGAGAACTACGAGATTATTATTGTTGAGAATAATTCTACTACTGATGAGATTTTTAAATATTATGAGCTGATTAAGGACATGCCTCAGGTTAAGGTTATTAGGTTTGAGGAGCCATTTAATTATTCTAGAATTAATAACTTTGCAGCAAATGAAGCTACAGGCGATTATCTGGTATTTTTAAATAACGACATAGAAATTATTGCTCCGTCATGGATGGAGGAGCTTCTTATGTATGCCCAAAGAGATGATGTGGGAGCTGCAGGTGCGAAGCTTTACTACGGCAATAATTCTATTCAGCACAATGGTGTTATAATTGGAGCCGGAGCTGATGGAGTTGCTATTCACAGCTTAGCTGGTGAAAGTCGTTTTGATGTATGCTATATGGGAAGAGCCTTCTTCGCTCAAAATGTTAGTGCGGTAACAGCTGCCTGTATGATGATGAAGAAGTCCTTATTTGATGAGCTTGGCGGCTTCGATGAGAAGCTGGCAGTGGCCTATAATGATGTGGACCTTTGTCTTAGAATTAGAGAAAAGGGTTATCTTATCGTGTGCAACCCATTTGCAGATGCCTACCATTATGAGTCCATTTCCAGAGGCTACGAGGAAAAGCAGGGCAACCAGGAACGCTTCCAAGCTGAGGTTAAGTATATGAAGGATAAATGGAAGCATGTTCTTAAGAAGGAGGACCCATTTTATAATCCTAATGTTTCTAAGGAGAGAGGCTGGAAGTTTGGTATTATTCCATAGGCCGGATGAAAGGTTTTTGTATGAGTAAAGAGTCAAATTTTAATATTAAAAATATAATAATTAAGGCGGCCATTATTCTGTTAGTGTCCATAGCTGCAGGACTTCTGGGAGAGGTGTTCTTTAACCTTAAGGTGTTAACCCTGTCTGAGGCTGATAAGGGCAAGCAGTCTGTGGATATGTCTGTCCTTTATACCGAGGGCTTTGAAATGGTGGATGGCTCCCTGGTTATGACAGGTCATCCTGCCATGATTTGTGTAAATAGGTCTGCAGAATATCTGTCTAAGCTGGAGTATTCCTACACCTATGACAAAGATTTTACAGCCACAGTTAGGCTGTTTAATTCTGATGAGGCCATTGCTGCAATGGCTCCAATTAATATTTACGATGGAAATAATCTTGCCTTTGATACCTCAGAGGTAGAGATTGATAATACTGTAAAATATATGGACATTGTCTTCGAGCCTAATGCTATGGGGATTAAGATTGATAATATTTCCTATGACAATGAGTTTAATTTTAGCGGCAGAAGAATGCTGGCTGTCATGATATTTGTGGGAATCCTTGGGTTCTTAGTTGCATTTTCCGGTTTGCTGGAGGATAGACTTGAGTATGTGTTCCTTGTAGTGGCAACTGGGGTATGCGTGGCTATGGTATTCACATTTCCTACTCAGAAGGTTTCTTGGGATGAGGCCCATCATTTCAATCAGGCCTACAGGCTGGGTCTAGGGAACGAAATCGTTATAACTCCTGAGATTTCCTATTACGGAGACGACGGTAGGGTAAGCTCGCTGCTTTATCCAAGATCCGAGGAGGAGTTTGAGGATATAGAGGTGTATATGGATGGCAGTGCTATCTATGATAAGGAGAGCCCTAATAATCAGGTGATTAAGGGTGGGTTTAGCAGTCTGTCAAATGTAGGTCACATTCCTAGCGCTATAGGAATATCCATAGGAAGGCTGTTTAAGCTTCCGCTGTCAGCCCTTTACTATATGGGTAAGCTGTTTAATGCACTTTGCTATGTGTTTGTTACATTCTTAGCCCTTAGGAAGCTTACTATAGGTAAGAGAATTATGACTGCTATGGCACTTATGCCAACCTTACTTTTCCTGGCGTCTGTATATTCCTATGATGCTGTGGTAAATGCATTTGTATTCCTAGGTCTTGCAACCTTCTTTACAGAGCTTGGAGATAAGGATAAATATATGTCCTGGAAGAGCTATATCATCTTCCTGGTGTCTGTAGCGGTGGCTAGTGCAGTTAAGATGGTTTACGCACCACTTTTGCTGCTTCTTCTTGCACTTCCTAAGGAGAAGTTTAAGGACAAGAAGACTCTTATTATTATGAAGTATGGTATATTCATCCTCTGCCTGGCTATTGTGGCAGTGATGATTGTGCCTATGCTGATTAATCCATCTGTGAGAGGAGATTCCAGAGGTGGAGCTACTGATGCCGGTGGTCAGCTTGGATTTATATTTGGTGCCCCACTTGCCTATGCTAAGATATTGGTGAAGAGTATTATGTCCACAGCTGTAAGCTACCTGGCGGGGGACGGCACATTTGGAACCATGGCTCACTATGCATCGGTTCATGTAGGCGGTATAACTACATTGCTTATGGCCTTCGTAGCATTTACAGATACCCCAAGCTTTAAGCTGGGTAAGTGGACAAGAGTTGTTATGGCAGGAGTTATATTTGTAATTATCTGCTTTGTGTGGACGGCTCTTTATATCAGCTTTACACCAGTAGGAAATTCTGCTATAAATGGTGTTCAGGGTAGATATTTCGTACCGATTATCTTCCCGCTGATGCTGCTTTTTAACACTGATAAGATAAAGTGCGAGATACCTGCCAAGGTGTATAATTTAATTATTGTGGCTGTGCCTGTGCTCTTATCCTACAGTGTTATAGCTCACAAGGTAATTAGCTATTGCTTGTAATTTTATATTATCTAAAAATCAGGAATGGAAAAACTTCCCTTCCTGATTTTTTTATAGTCAGCTTGCCAGTCGTAGTGGTATAATATAGCTAGTATTTGAGGTAAATATTGTTTCTTTTTAGGAGGACATTATGGCATATAGATTTCAAAGGATAATTGCATATACATTAGTGGGTGTGATGGTTGCCTCAGGGCTGATGACATCTGGGGTAGCTACAGTTAGCACTAAGGCGGCAACTACAAATATGGCTAATTTGGTTTTGTTCGTTGACTTTGCAGATACTGACCATTCTGGCCATGATTCTAGTGGAGTAGGTGAGTGCTTCCTATATGATCCTGACACTACCTTCGATTTGTTTACAGGTAGTGATTCGGTAAATACCGGATTGGCAGAATATATTAGTAATATATCCTACGGACAGCTTAAGATTACCAATGTTTTCCCGCAGTATGATGGGGTGTATGACACTATAACACCCTTTAAGCTTTCTAAGTCGGTTAGTGAATACAGTGGAACCAATTCCTCCCAGATGCTATCTGAGGTACTAGTACAGCTAGAGTCTTCCAATCTGTTAGATGATAGTGTGGATGTGGATTTAAATGATGATGGACTGATAGATAACATTATTTTGGTGGCAGCCTATACCGGGAGAGATGCGGATGGAAATGACATAATTACCAGCCACAAATCTGAATATGGTGGCTACGAAACAGTCAATGGATTAAGAGCCGGTAATTACAATGTTGTTACCGAGAGTGGTGGATATTTAGGCTTGCAAGGGTCTGGAGTATTTATTCATGAGTTTATGCATTCTCTTGGCTATCCTGATTTGTATAGAGTGGGCGCTGCAAGTGGTAGTACAGCCCTCCCTGTAGGTAATTGGGACATAATGAGTAAGGTTAGCTATAGACTTCAGTACCCTTTGGCTTATCTTCGAGCCAACTACACTAATTGGTTTACCATCCCAACCATAACAGAGGATGTGACAGGATATTCTATATATTCTGCGTCAGCGGCAACAGCTGCAAGCAAGAATAATCAGGCGCTGATTCTAAAAACAGATTATTCTGATACGGAATTTTTTGTGGTTGAATATAGACAGAAGAATGAATCATCTTATGTTAGTACCGATTATGATTCATATGTACATGGCTCAGGCCTTATTATATACAGAGTTAACACAAGACAGGTTAAGAATATGGCAGGGGAGACGGATCTCATATATGTATTCAGACCAGGGGATTCCTACGATTCAAATGGCTATGAAGCTGCTGAGGGTGATTTATCAAAGTCCTTTCTATCTTCGGAGTCAGGAAGAACTAGCTACGGAAGCTTAGATTATGAGGCAACCCTTAGTGATGGGGCAATTACATATTCAGATGGAACTAACAGTGGAATTCTTATTAGCAATGTGGGTAGCGCTACTGGAGACACCATATCCTTTGATGTAACCTTTGGAGATGGTGGACAGTCCTTAGGCGGCTTTTGGAATACTGAGACAGAAAAAACTGCCAGTGGTCTTTTTGATGTTGATTCCTGTATGGATGAGTCCGGAAATATATATGTTGTCAGTGGTACTACATCCTCATTTCAGGTTAGTTACTACAATGAGACTACAGGTTGGAGTCAGGTGGGAACTTCTGTAAGTGTGTACGGTGGCTACCACAAGATTCTTCAGGCAGGTGATGACCTTTATGTGGCCTGTACCGATTTTGGAAATAATAGGATAAACCTTTATAGATATAATAATGGCTGGGAGAGAGTTTATCGCTCAGATAACGAGGGAACTGACTTTGATATTGGAACAGATGGGGAGAATGTGTATATGGTATACACATCACCATCCAACGGTGGCGTTAATTATGTTTATTGCGAATGCTTTGCTAAAGGAATTGGACAAAGCTTAGGAGTGTCCACATCAGGCGCATACATGTGTAATCCTAAATTGGTTATGCATAATGGAAAGCCTGTTGTAATAGCCAGAGAGTTCTCTGCAGGTAACACCATACATGTCAGTAAATATTCCGAGGCTACAGGAAAGTGGTCAAGGGTTGGAGAGAGTATGTCAGCCGATGATGTATGTGCAGGGGCTAAGGGGGATTACCTTTTCTTAATGAGGAATGGTGATGGCCAGGGCAATTACTCAAATAGCTGTGTGTATAGCATGAATTTGGCAGCGAGTAGTCCTGCCTGGAGTCAGCTTGGAACCAATTCATTTACAGATAATAGCGCAGTGCCAATGAGCATGTTTTTCCATGGGGATAATATTTATATTACTTATCAATCAGGAGAGGTGGAAGCTCCCGATGTGTATGTAAAGACCCTGATTGATAACCAATGGGAGGCAGTGGGGACTAAGGTTACCAGAGATGGCATTATAGATTTATCAGGGGCAGTGTATGATGATACCATATATTTGACCTACGCGAATAACACTTCGGGTATAACTATCAAAACCCATAAGTTATCCCAGGACGCAGATAATGTAGGTGGAAATAGTGGAAATAGTGGAAATACTGGTGATAGCTCAGAGAACGGCTCGGTAGACACTGGTGGCGGCTCCAATGACAGTGGAAATAGCGGAAGCAACGGTGGAAATAGCGGAAATGCAGGTGGTGAAAGTACTGGTGCAGACAGTGGAAATGCTGGAGGTGGAAGTACTAGTGGCACAACCGGCGGTTCCACAAGTGAAATCCCAGGTGGCAACTCTGGCAGTGCGGGAGAAACACAGGTGTTCGTAGCTCCTAGTGCTGATGTTTTCTATCGCACCCATATTCAGACCTATGGTTGGGAGGGGGAAGCAGATGATATAATGACCTGGGATTCTAATGGCTCAATGTCAGGAACTAGTGGTGAGAGCAAGCGACTTGAAGGAATTAACATTGTGGTTAACCAAGCAGAAAGCCGCCCTGAGCTAGACCTTGGGGTTCGGTACACTACTCATTGCCAGAATTATGGATGGCTCCCATGGTCTGCAGACGGTGAAATGAATGGAACCGAAGGCGAGTCCAAGAGACTGGAAGCCATTATGATACAGCTTACCGGAGAACATAAGGATTACTATGATATATATTATCGTGTTCACGCTCAAAACTACGGCTGGCTTGGATGGGCTAAGAATGGTGAGCCTGCAGGAACTGCAGGACAGTCTAAGAGACTTGAGGGAATTCAGATTGTTATAACTAAGAAGGGTGAAGCCCATAATGAGAAGGCAGATGGAATAACCTCTGATTATACAGAAGCATTTTATGCTACATCAGGCAGCTCACCTATAGTGAATTACCCTGCAACCGATAACGAAAATCCGGTAGTGCCAGGTTCAGAGGATGTAAATGTAGCTTATAGAACCCATGTGCAAACCTACGGCTGGCAGGGCTGGAAATACAACGGTCAAATGTCAGGAACCTCAGGGGAGTCTAAACGACTTGAGGGTATAGAAATAAAGCTTACCAACAAGGATTATGAGGGTGGTATAGCCTATACGACCCATGTACAGACCTACGGCTGGCAGGGTGCGGATTTGAGTAATCCATCCACATGGAAGAGCAATGGTCAGATGGCGGGAACCAAGGGTGAATCAAAGCGACTGGAGGCTATATGCATAACCCTTACAGGACAGCTGGCTGAGCACTACGACATTTACTACAGAGTACATGCTCAAACCTACGGCTGGTTAGGCTGGGCCAAGAATGGTGAGCCTGCGGGAACAGCAGGACTCTCCAGAAGACTTGAGGGAATTCAGATAGTGATATTGCCAAAGGGGCATAAGGCACCTGATAACGAATATAAGGGAATCATCAGTAATGATGCTGGTGCATATATTTCTAAATAAAACAGCACTAGAATAACAAAGACAAAAAACGGACCAGGTAACTGGTCCGTTTGCGCATGTATAGGTTTAATCCTTTAATAACTCCAATATGGTGTTGACTAATAAATCATTCTGACTAGGCTTCATGAAACAGAATCTTATAAACTTGTCAGACAAGCCTCTGATATTCTCGCAATTTCTAATTACTATACCCTTCAGCTTACAGTGGTCAGCTATATCCTTGGCGGTCACTCCATCCTTAAGAATCTGAACCAGCATAAAGTTTGCTGCAGGCTTATAAAGCTTAACATTTTTGTTAGTGGACATAGCAGAGTAGATGAGATTTCTCTCTGTAAAAATCTGTGAGCTTGACTCCTTAATATACTTCTTGTCCTTAAGCATCTCGTTGCATACAACTGCTGTTATGCTGGAGATAGGGTTAGGGGCAGAGGTAATGTTAAGTACATTCAGATAATCCTGGTTGCTCATTATAGCGTATGCAAATCTAAGTCCCGGAACAGCAAAGAATTTGCTTGTGCTTCGCATTATGGCTACATTGTCATAGCTGTCAACCATAGGAACTGCTGTTACATCCTGATACTTCTCTACGAATTCTATGTACATCTCGTCAATTAAAAGGAAGGTATCCAGCTCCTTACATACCTCAGCCATAGTCTCCATATCGTCTCGGGAAATAATCTGAGATGTAGGGTTGTTAGGATTGCCCAGAATTATAAGGTCTATGGATGAATCAAGGTGAGCTACGAAATCTGCTATATCAAACTGGAAATCCTTAGACTCATCTAACTCATAATATATAATCTCGCACCCAAACATGCCAAGAACATTCTCATACTCTGAAAATGATGGAACTAGAATCATAGCCTTCTTAGGTGCAAGCAAGCTTGTGAATATTCTAAGTAAATCGGAGGAACCGCTACCGAATATAAGCTGCTCCTTCTTGCACCCTGCGTACTGGGCCAAAGTGGTCTTGAGTGCAGGATAGTAGTCATCCGGATATCTTATAACTGAATCAGCATGGTCTATAATGGCCTTCTTAACTGATTCAGGTACCCCCATAGGATTAAGATTTGAGTTATATAACACCGTGTCGTATTGCTCGATTCTAAGTTGATTGTTACTCATTTGTTGTCCTCCCCCAAATATTTTAAATAAATAGTCTGATATGACTTTTAAAATTCTAAAAGTTTTGCTATAATGTACTTTGTGATAAAAGACATAGTGCACAAGTATGCTTAAATGTACTTTAATTATAACATTGTAGGTTATAATATCAAGAAGAAAATTGTGCTTTACTGGAGGAAAAATGAAGGGTATTGTAGAACATTACGCTAAGGGAGAATTCCAGGTAGACAGACCAAAGGTTAAGATTTCTGAGGAGTTCTTAAAATTAAATATAGAATCCGGAACTATGTATGAGGGTAGTTTTCATGTTAGTAGCACTAATGATCATATAATCAAAGCAGTTGTTTACGATAGTAGATATATGCTTAGATTTGAAAACCATACCTTTATTAGCAGAAAGTTCGATGTTAATTATTCCTTCGATGCAACCTGTCTTGAACCAGGTAAGAATTATAAGGGCCATATCAGTATTATCACTGACGGTGGTGAGTTCAAGATTATGTACGAAATCGATGTAATACCTCCTTGTGTAAAGGTTGGGGAGGAGAGAATAGACGATCTGTTTAAGTTTGCTTCATTGGCAGAGAGTAACTGGAACGAGGCGGCTAAGGTTTTCGTCAGAGATGATTTTAAACGTACATTTATAGAGAAGGATCCGGTTATTAAACAGATATATGGTTCTCTTATGGAGTCCCACTCTGTTAATCAGGCCTTAGAGGAGTTTTTGGTTTATGTTCACAAGAAGCGTGCCCTTACTCTTTCAGTGGCTAAGGCTAAGATTAATGTAGAGATGCCATCAGAGCTTTCTAAGATATCCATTAACATTAGTAAGAACACCTGGGGATATACTAATTCAACTGTAAAGTCACAGTGCGAATTTATTATTCCAGCTAGAAAGAATATTACTAATGCGGATTTTTGTGGCAATTTATTTACACTTGATGCTCTTATTTCCCCTGAGCATATTCCTGAGGGAGTAACCTCCGGAAGAATTGTAATTGAGAATATTTACCAGACTATAGATATAGATATTAACCTGTCTAAGCCTAACGATAACAGACCTGTTACCAAAAATCCTAGACAGAGCAATCGTGTTGCTTTAATCAAGAAGAATCAGATCCGTTTAGTCAAGGCTTATCTTGACTATCGTATGGACAAAATTCTTCTTAGAGAGTATGTTTCTAGCTCCCTATTTGCCTTCGATAATTTGGCAAGATATGTTCCGGAGGATGCTATGTATCGTCTAGGAACCATGCATATGAACATTATGCAGGGTGAGACAGAGAAGGTTAAGCAGGAGTTTATGCGAATTGAGGCAGATGTGGACAACTCTGTTATGAACAATATGGAGACATGCTATTACGCTTATCTTAAGGCGTTGGTGTCTAAGGATAATGAATCCATCGTCAAGGCTAAGAATCTCATTAAGAGACATTTTAGAACCGAGGAGAACAAGATGTTCTACTTCTGGCTCTTAATGTTTGTGGATGATTCCTATGGTGATGAGCAGGCTCTTTTGTACAAGGAGATTTCAGCTTTATATGATGCTGGTTATAATAGCCCTGTTATGTATCTTGAGCTTTGTGAGATGCTTAACAATAATCCGATTTTATTTAGAAAGATTGGAAAGCTTGAGACCACAACCATTAGATGGGGACTTCGTCACAAGTTTATCTCTGACGAGGTTATTGACGAGTTTATTAGACTTGCTCGTTCCTTTAAGGATTTTGATGTAAAGATATTCGGTATTATGGAGGCCATCTACGAGAAGACCAAGAGCACAGAGGTGCTTAAGAGTATTTGCTCTATGCTTATAGGTGCAAATAAGCTTGATACTAAGTATCACCGTTTCTACAGAGATGCAGTTAATAAGTCCTTAAAGTTTATAGGCCTTAATGAGTGCTTTGTTAAGAGTATGAATTTCAGTCGCTATGACCTGATTCCTCAGTCTGTTCTTATGTATTTGAACTATAAGAATACACTTTCAGAAAGTGAGCTGGCTTATCTTTACGCTAATGTTATTTACAACCAGGCACAGCACAAGAAGGTTTATCATGAGTACTGCACAACTATGCAGGACTTTATGGAGAATATGATTATTAAGGGTAAGGTTAGCGATGATCTTACTGTAATATATGATGAGTTCTTGGACCCGGCAACAGTTAGTCCACTGTATGCAGGCAAGCTGATTAATATTATTTTCCGACGTAAGATAGTTTGCTTTAATAAGGGCGTAAGAGCTGTAATTGTAACTCATAGAGAGCTAGAGAAGGAGCAGAGAGTTCCAATTGTAAATGGTGAGGCCTATGTGGAGATTCTTTCTAACACAGCATCCATTATATTTGAGGATGGTGATGGAAATAGATATGCAGGCTCTATTCCATACAGATTAGAGAGAATAGTTGATGAGAAGGCTTATATGGACATTTGTTGTAAGTATAGTCCGAGAGACTACAGAGTTCTTCTTCACAATTATGAGAAGCTGGGTGATTTCACCTACAGGAATGCTGCAGAGGTTAATGCTGCCAGAGATATTGTTAACTGCGAGCAGATTTCCTATGACTATAAGCAGCAGGCATATCTTAATATTATTGAATACTATCATGAGAACTTAGATGCTGATGTACTTACTAAGTACTTAGGAAAGCTGGATATAGAGTATCTTAACCATGCTAATGCCAGAACACTTATAGCCTACATGGTTGATATGAACCTTTATGATAAGGCATTCCAGTCAGTTAAGCTTTATGGCTTTGACGAGATTGATTCAGAGGAGCTTTTCTCCCTTGCCGATTATGGTGTGGCAGATTCAAATGGTTTCTTGAATGAAGACCTTATGGCAATCTGTGTTCACCTTTATAAGATGGGTAAGGTTAATGAGCGTATATTAGTTTACATTATCAATAACTTCAAGGGTGACCTTGAGGAGCTTGCGTCACTGTTTAAGACAGCGCGTAATAGAGTGAAGGATGTGTCCTTCCTTGCGGAGAATACATTGGCACAGATGATGTTTGCTATGGGTAATGTTGAGTACATTTACGATATATTTACAGCCTACTATGGTGGTCGAAGCAGAGGACTTGTTGTAAAGGCGTTCCTTAGATATGCAGCCAATAAGTACCTTATTGAGGATGTTCAGACACCGGGAAGCATATTCGATTGTCTGTACCTTGAGATTATGAAGGGCAATATAGATGATGAGATTTCTAAGATGGCATTGCTCTCTCATTTTAGTAAGCTGGATAGATATACTGAGGATCAAAGAAGCTGGATTACAGATGTGGTTAGTAAGTTTATGGATGCAGGTAAGCTGTTACCATTTTACAAGAGCTTTAAGAGCTTTGTTAAGCTTCCACAGGATGTATTCCTTAAGACCTATCTTATATTTAAGAGTGAGCCTGGCAAGCAGGTTACTGTTAAGTATGCGTTCGACACAGGCTCAAGACAGAATTTAACCTATAAGACAGAGCGTATAGATGAGATGATTCCAGGTATGTATGTTAAGGAGTTTGTAATATTCCACGGTGAGCGACTTGTGTATAGCATAGAGGAAGACATTGATGGAACATCATATGTAGTTGAAAGTGAAACTCTTAAGACTAAGTCCTTCAACCGTAAGGATAGAAGTAGATTTGAAGTTATTAACAGTATGCTTGTTAACCAAGAGATGCGAGAGGATAATCAGTTGCTTGAGACTCTTGATGTTTACCTTAATACAGTTCATCTCTTTGAAGAGAACTTAAAGATATTGTAGGAGGCAGTTTATGGCAGAAGCGTATTATATAGGCATGGATCTCAGTGCAGATTCCACCCAGATAAGCTTTTATAATGATATAAAGCGTGAGCCGGAAACAGTTAACCAATTGAATAACAAGGAAACCTATATGATGCCGAATATTCTGTTCTTCAGTGAGGAAACAGGAGATTGGTATGTTGGTTCTGAGGCCTCCGAAGCCAGATTCAAGGAGAGAGGAAAAATTCTCGATGAGCTTTACAGGAATGCAGGTAGCGAGGAGGTAGTAGAGGTTGCAGGTATGAAGTATACCTATAGACAGCTTTTCCTTCGCATGCTTAAGATGCATGTGGATTCCTTCCTTTACAGATATGAGGGAGCCACAGTTAAGAAGCTGGTTATTACCATTCCAGAGTATAGCAAGGATATATTTAGAGTGGTTAAGAAGTTTTATAAGGAACTGGGTGTTCCAGAGGAAGCAGTAGAGATTACCAGTCATTTGGATAGTGGTTTGTATTACATTTTCAATCAAAGCAGTGAGCTTAGAACTAACAGTGTTGCTCTCTTTGACTACAGCACAGATGGACTGAATTACTACCGCATAGATATTTCTAAGGGTAAGGATCCGGAAACCGTTTCCGTTACCCATGAGGATTACACAGAGAAGTTTAATATTTCTCTTTTTGGTAATGATAATCTTCTTATGGATGACACATTTGCAAAGATTGCAGACCATGAGATGAAGAAGACATACATTTCCGCTGTTTTCCTTACAGGACTAGGATTCTCTGAAAAATGGATGAATAAGTCCAGAAATATTCTCTGTCAGGGAAGAAGAGTTTTTGCGGGACAGAATATCTACACCAAGGGTGCCTGCTACAAGGCAGTTGGTGGAGAGTATGAGGAGTTTTACAGAAAGTATTTTGTGGAGACCAAGGAAAATGTTATATTTGACATTGGAATCAGCGCATCAGAGGAGGATGGAGAGTTTATTCCTATCGCCTATGGTGGTCGCCAGTGGTATAACATTCATGGTATGATTAAGGTTATACTTGATGATACAGACAGTATCACATTGGTATATAAAAGTAGAAAAAGTGACAAGGAGATTAGAGAGACTGTTAAGCTTCATGGTATTCCTAAGAGGCCTAACAAAACATCTAAGTTCTCCCTTGAGGTTGAGTTTGAGAACCCTAACAAGGGTGCAGTAATTATTAAGGATGTTGGTTTTGGAAAGCTTTTCCCAACCACTAACAAGGTTTATCGTAAGGAGTTTGAGGTTTAATGTCAAAGGTTATTTTATGTACAACTAAAGAGGCATCACATCCCTTCATATTTCTTAATACCAAGATGGAGGTTAATAACTATGAAGAGCTGTGCTTTTATATCTATAACAACACAGTGCTCATAAGCAAATCCTCCCTTTCCGAAAAGCTTTTTGACTGGATAAGAGATGAGATTGGCATGCCAGAGCTTGCAGCAAAGCTGGTTGCTCTTTCAAACAAGACCTTGTTTGCTCAGGATCTTTTGGTGGAGATACTTAACGCCGGAGATTATTATGAGCCAGAGGAGATTAAAACCTATGTGGAGGCTTGGCAGAAGTATCGCAAGCTTTCAGCCAGCCAGAGAAAGAAGCTCAAAGCAGACGGCTATCTTGGATATAGAAGGTACATTAAGGCGGCTTCAATCTATGATGATATTATAGAGAATAGAAGTGAGCTTTTAGACAGAACCTTTATGGGCAATGTATACCACAATCGCGCTGTGGCTGCTGCTAACAATCTGGATGTGGAGGATGCCAAGACATATTTCCTTAAGGCCTATGAGCTTAATAATAATGAGGAGTCCTTAAAGGGCTATTTTATGGTATTTGCGTCGCAGAATGATTCCATTACAATTAAGCAGGAGATGAGAAAATACGAGTTGGATGATGACAACTTTGAGAATCTTATGCTTGAAATAGGTGATGCAAATGACGATGTTAGAGAGATGACTATTTACTCTATGCTTCAGAGAGCTATCTATAATCGTATGAATAAGGATATGATTGATTATGATAAGCGTATGGACATTATTTTAGGACAGCTTAAAGACGAGTTTAGAGAGCAGGCGATTTAATGGGTTTATTTGACAAGTTTAAGGCTTATCTTAATGAGGAAGACCCTGCAGATAATGAGGATATACTCGAAACTGAGGAGTCTGAGGAATCGGATGACCTTGAGACTGCAGAGCTTGATGAGGATGGGTCTACAAAAAAGGTTTCCTGGGGAGCAAAGCTAAAGAGTATGATAGCTTCTCTTTCCAAGAAGAAGGATGGCATTAATTTGGATGATGAGGATGTGCTTGAAGAGGTGCGTCAGACAGGAACCGTTAATGCTGAGGTTAAAGCTGTTCAGGATTTCTGTGAACAGCTTGTTGATGTGTCCTATCACATGGAGGACCTGAAGAAGGAATATCAGGTGGTAACCAGCTATTTGACAGATATTCAGAGAATAGAGGAGCTGCCTATTGATATAGCAACAGAGATAATTGACATGGCTAAGCGTATAGAGATGCTTGACAAAAGCAGGAATACATATCTGCAATCAGAGAACCTGCTTTCAATGGAGCAATATAAGCGAATGGTCAGATTAGAGGACGAGGTTGTTGGCACTATCAAGACCTTAAATGAGATGGAGCAAAGAGACTCCATGCTAAAAAATGATATGGGTCATCTTGAGGGGGAGAAGGAATCTCTAAAATACCGCAGGAATGACTGTGCCGCGGGAATAGATAGACTGAGAGCAGTTTTAGGAACTGTACTTATACTTTTTTTGGTGACTGCTATGGCTGTCATCTGGTATGGACTTTCAACCAGACAAAATGTCACAATTCCTGCACTGGTAATAGGTGCCATTGTTATGGTTGTGTTTGCAGCCTGCTATGCCAAGTATATTGATTATAAAAATGAAATAAAAGAGGCAGATGCCAAGGTAAAGCGAGCGGTGTCTCTTCTAAACAAGGTTAAGGCAAAGTATATTAATAACACCTGTACCTTAGATTACATTTATGAAAAATATGGTGTAAATTCCTCTAAGGAATTAGAGTACATTTGGGCTCAGTATGATACCATGAACAAGGATGCCATGAGATATACTCAGGCAAATAATGAGTTCCGAGTCTATTGTGACCAGCTGGTTAAAAGGCTGGAGAAGATAGGCGTTAAGGATCCCCTTGTGTGGCCTAAGCAGACCAACGCTCTTATAGACAGGCGTGAAATGGTTGAGATTAAGCACAGCTTAAATATGCGCCGACAAAGCATAAGAGAAAAGGTGGCAACCTGTGAGAAGATTAGCGAGAACGCTAAGATTGCCATTAAGGCATCAGTGGAGCTTAACCCTGCTTTAGAGAATTTTGTCAAGGAGATTCTTACACCATTTAAGGTTAAGATATAAGTAATATAGTACATTTTAGGTGTAAAACCTATTATATAGATTTTGGAGGATTTAAATATCATGGCTAAAGAATTAGAGAAAACCTATGACCCTTCTGCCATAGAGGGAAGATTATATGACAAATGGGTTGCTAACAAGTATTTTCATGCGGAGGTAGATAGATCAAAGAAGCCTTTTACTATCGTTATGCCACCACCAAATATCACAGGACAGCTCCATATGGGACATGCCCTTGATAATACTATGCAGGATATACTTATAAGATTTAAGAGAATGCAGGGCTACAATGCACTTTGGCAGCCAGGTACTGACCACGCAGCCATTGCTACAGAGGTTAAGATTATCGAGCACTTAAGAGAGCAGGGAATCGAGAAGGACGACCTTGGAAGAGATGGCTTCCTTAAGAGAGCTTGGGAGTGGAAGGACGAGTACGGCGGACGTATCGTTAACCAGCTTAAGAAGCTTGGTTCATCAGCTGACTGGGATAGAGAGAGATTTACCATGGATGAGGGCAACAATGCTGCCGTTACCGAGGTATTTACTAAGTTATATGAGAAGGGCTATATATACAAGGGCTCACGTATAGGGAACTGGTGTCCTGTATGTCAGACCTCTATTTCCGATGCAGAGGTTATTCATGAGGAACAGGATGGCTTCTTCTGGCACATTAACTACCCTGTAGCAGGTGAGGAAGGTAGATTCGTAGAGATAGCTACTACAAGACCTGAGACATTACTTGGAGATACTGCTGTTGCAGTTAATCCAGAGGATGACAGATATAAGGATATAGTGGGCAAGACTCTTATTCTCCCACTTGTAAACCGTGAGATTCCTGTAATTGCAGACTCTTATGTTGATAAGGAGTTCGGTACAGGTGCAGTTAAGATTACACCTGCTCACGACCCTAACGACTTCGAGGTTGGTAAGAGACATAACCTTGCAGAGATTAACATTATGAATGACGATGCCACTATTAACGCTCTTGGTGGTAAGTATGAGGGTATGGACCGTTATGAGGCACGTAAGGCTATGGTTAAGGACCTTGAGGATCTTGGACTTTTAGTTAAGGTTGAGCCACATAAGCATATGGTTGGTACTCATGATAGATGTAAGACTACAGTTGAGCCACTTGTTAAGCCACAGTGGTATGTAAAGATGGCAGAGATGGCTAAGCCTGCTAAGGAGGCTGTAGAGAAGGGTGAGCTTAAGCTTATACCTGAGCGTATGAATAAGACGTACTATAACTGGCTTGATAACATCAGAGATTGGTGTATCTCAAGACAGCTTTGGTGGGGACACAGAATCCCAGCTTGGTACTGTCAGGATTGTGGAGAGATTATTGTATCTAAGGATACTCCTTGCACTTGTACAAAGTGTAACTCTGCTAACTTAAAGCAGGATGAGGATACTCTTGATACTTGGTTTTCATCAGCTCTTTGGCCATTCTCAACACTTGGCTGGCCAAATGTGGGAGAGGATTACGACTACTTCTTCCCTACTGATGTGCTTGTAACAGGATATGATATTATCTTCTTCTGGGTAATTAGAATGGTATTCTCATCTATAGAGCAGACAGGAAGATTGCCTTTCCATACTGTTTTATTCCATGGTCTTGTAAGAGATGACCAGGGTAGAAAGATGAGTAAGTCCCTTGGCAATGGTATCGACCCACTTGAGGTTATTGATAAGTACGGTGCAGATGCACTTAGACTTACTCTCATCACTGGAAATGCACCTGGTAACGATATGCGTTTCTACTGGGAGAGAGTTGAGGCAAGCCGTAACTTTGCTAATAAGATTTGGAATGCTTCAAGATTTATTATGATGAATATAGAGAAGGCTGACATTAAGGATGTTAAGCTTGCTGACTTAACACTTGCAGACAAGTGGATTATGTCTAAGATGAACGAGCTTGTTAAGGATGTTACTGAGAACATGGAGAAGTACGAGCTTGGTATTGCAGCAGATAAGATTCACAATTTCCTTTGGGAGGAGTTCTGTGATTGGTATATCGAGATGGTTAAGCCAAGACTTTGGAATGATGAGGACTCTACTAAGGCAGCAGCTCTTTATACACTAAAGACTGTTCTTGTTAATGGATTAAAGCTTCTTCATCCATACATGCCATTTGTTACTGAGGAGATATTCTGTACTCTTACAGATGAAGAGTCTATTATGGTTTCAGATTGGCCTGTATATACTGAGGAGTTAAAGTTTGCAGCTGATGAGAATGCAGTGGATATCATCAAGAACGCAGTTCGTGCAATCCGTAACATTAGAACTGAGATGAATGTTCCACCTAGCAAGAAGGCTACAGTTTATATGGTATCAGCTAAGAGCGAGATTAGAGATATATTTAAGGCTAGTTCTAGCTTCTTCGGAACCCTTGCATATGCTGAGAATGTAATTGTACAGGAGGATAAAACTGGTATTGCTGATGATGCAGTTTCAGTAGTTCTTCATGATGCAGTTGTTTACATGCCATTTGCAGAGCTTGTAGATGTGGCTAAGGAGATAGAGAGACTTAAGAAGGAAGAGTCAAGACTTGAGGGAGAGATTAAGAGAGCTTCCGGAATGCTTGCAAATCCTAAGTTTGTTGATAAGGCTCCTGCAGCAAAGGTTGAGGAAGAGAAGGCTAAGCTTCAGAAGTACACTGAGACCTTAGAGCAGGTAAAGGAGAGATTAGCACAGTTAGGAGCCTAAAATATATATTAAGTGTAAATTAATGGACTATTAACCGGTTATGATTGATATAGCCGGTTGATGTCGTATAGGAGACAACCATGAATAATGAGAAAATCCTTAAAAAGAAAATAGAGTTTTATCTGATTACCCCTATATTTGTGTCACTATTTTTGATACTTATGTGTGGAGCTCTTTATTTTGTTGATAGAAAATGTGCCGTAATTGCCACAGTTGCGGTTACCTTGGTTATTCTTGTAGAGCTTCTGGTATATGTTGTAACTAAGAGAGCTGTTATGCCAACTCTTATATCCTTTTCATTTGAGCAGGGACAGATACAGAAGGAGCTTCTAAAGGAGCTTGCTATCCCTTATGCTCTTCTCGATACAGATGGAAAGATTCTTTGGGGCAATAAGCTTTTTGTGGATCAGGTTGGCGGTGGATCAAAGAAGCGTATTCGTAAGAATATATCAGCATTTTTTCCACAGATTGGCAGTGAGGTATTCAAGGCAAAGGATACTGTAAATATGGAGCTTGAGCTTGAGGGAATGCAGTATGTTGCAGAGCTAAAAAGAATTACCTTTGATGAGGTATTCCAGGATGAGGATGCTATAGTTGACCCAAAGGGAGAGGCAATAATTGCATTTTATCTTCATGATGTGACAGAGCTTAAGAAGTATAAGCAGGAAAACTTTGACCAAAAGCTGGTGGCAGGACTTATTTATATTGATAACTATGACGAGGTTATGGAGAATACTGAGGAGGTTAGACATTCCTTAGTTGAAGCATTGGTTGATAGAAGAATCAATATGTATTTAGCATCCATAGATGCCATTGGTAAGAAAACTGATAATGATAAGTACCTTTTTGTGTGTCAGCAGAAATATTTGCCACAGCTTAAAAGTACAAAGTTTGCTATCTTAAATGAAATTAAGAGTATTAATGTGGGTAATGAGATACCTATTACCTTAAGTATTGGTATTGGTTCAGAGACAGATAATTTTGCTCAGGCCTATGAGTATGCCAGAGTTGCCATAGGACTTGCTCTTGGTCGTGGTGGTGACCAGGCAGTTGTAAAATACGGAGATAAGATTTCTTATTTTGGTGGACAGAGCGCAGGAACTGAGAAGTCCACAAGAGTTAAGGCCAGAGTTAAGGCACAGGCATTTAAGGAAATCCTAGAGAGTAAGGAAACTGTTCTTATTATGGGACATAAGCGTCCGGATGCGGATGCGTTTGGTGCAGCTGTAGGTGTTTACCGTTTTGTTAAAACCCTTGGCAAGAATGCACATATTGTTTTAAATGAGGTTACTTCAGCTATCCGTCCTATAGTCAGTGGCTTCCAGGGCAACAGTCTATACGGAGACGATATGATTATTAATAGTGAGTATGCTATTAGTAAGGTTGGGGCTAATACACTAGTTGTAGTGGTTGATGTGAATAAGCCAAGTATGACAGAGTGCGAGGAGCTTCTTGATATGGCTAATTCGGTAGTTGTATTTGACCACCACAGACAGACCAATGAGATTATTGAGAATGCTACACTTTCATATATTGAGCCTTATGCATCCTCAGCCTGTGAGATGGTTGCAGAGATGCTTCAGTATATTGATGAAAAGGTTAAGATTCGTCAGCAGGAGGCTGATGCCATGTACGCAGGAATTATGATAGATACAGATAATTTCCTCACTAAGACAGGTGTTAGAACCTTTGAAGCTGCCTCATATCTTAGAAGAAATGGTGCGGATACAGTTAGAGTTCGTAAGATGTTCAGAAGCGGAATCTATGAGACTAAACAGCTGGCCGAGGGTATTATGAATTCTGAGATTTATATGGATGCATTTGCCGTATCTAAGGTTAAGCCTGATGGTTCAGATGCACCTACGGTTGTAGCAGCTAAGGTTGCAAATGACCTTTTAAATGTTGATGGAATAAGAGCATCCTTTGTGGTTACAGAAAAGGATGGAACAGCCTATGTAAGCGCTCGTTCTGTAGACGATATAAATGTTCAGGTTATCATGGAGAGACTTGGCGGTGGAGGACATGCCAATGTGGCAGGTGCCCAGTTGGCCGGTACTACAGATGACCTTGCCATAATTCAGATTAAGGAATTGCTTGAAAGCATGTATAAGGAAGGAGATTTATAAATGAAAGTTATCTTATTACAAGATGTAAAGAGCCTTGGTAAAAAGGATGATATAGTAGATGTATCTGATGGATATGCAAGAAATTTTGTACTTCCCAAGAAGCTTGGAGTAGAGGCGACACCTAAGAATTTGAATGAGCTGAAGCTTAAGAAAGCTCATGAAGATAAGGTGGCTGCGGAAAAGCTTGCAGCAGCTAAGGAGTTAGCTGAAAAAATGAAGGATGAAAGTGTAACACTTTCTATTAAAGTTGGTGAGGGTGGTAGAACCTTCGGTGCAGTTTCATCAAAGGAAATCGCAGAGGCTATGAAGAAGGAGCTTGGTTACGATATTGATAAGAAGAAAATCGTGGTTAAGGAGCCAATTAAGAGCCTTGGAACACATATTGTAGATATTAAGCTTCACACACAGGTGACAGCTAAATTTAATGTAAAGGTAGTAGAAGGTAAGTAATATATGGATGAAAATAGTATCAAGAGAATACAACCATATAACAAAGATGCAGAGAAGTCCGTCTTATGTGCTATGCTTATGGATGCAGATGCTATTTCTCAGGTAGAGCCGATGCTTTCTAAGGAAGATTTCTACATAACTCAGTATGGAATCATATATGAGACTATTATTGAGCTGTATAATGAGAACATTTCCGCAGATGTTATTACTGTACCGGAGCGACTTAAGGCTAAGGGCGTACCTGATGAGGTAGGTAGCAGCCAAAACATGTCAGAAATTGCTATGGCAATATCCACATCAGTAAGAGTAATTGATTATGCGCAGATTGTTCGTGATAATGCTGCACTTAGAAGGCTTATTAAGCTATGTGAGAATACAGCCAAGAGCTGCTATGCCGGTGATACCAGCGCTGTAGAGGATATCATTGGAGATGCAGAGAAGAACATATTTGGATTAGCCCAGAGCTATATGGGTGGCTCAAAGAATGAGACCATGAAGGAGGTTGTGCTTTCCATAATTAGGGACATGGAAATTGCAGCCCAGGCAAAGGGTGAATTCACAGGAATACCAACAGGCTTTATGGACTTGGACAATATGCTAACAGGAATGCATGGTGGAGAGCTTCTCATTGTGGCGGCAAGACCTGCTATGGGAAAGACTGCATTTGTTTTAAATATAGTTCATCACCTTGCTATTAAGAAGAATGTACCTTGCCTCCTTTTTTCATTGGAGATGAGCAAGGAGCAGCTAGGAAGCCGTCTTATGGCTATAGATGCTATGGTTGATTCAAAGGCTATGAAGCTGAGTCACACTCTTACAGACAGTGATTGGGATAAGCTTCTTGAATCTATGGATGTAATGGCTGAGGCTCCAATTTACATGGTGGACAACTCATCCATCTCCATTTCAGAGCTTCGTTCTCTGTCTAGAATGCATAAGCAGAACCACAACATTGGACTTATTGTAATCGACTACCTACAGCTCATGGCAAGTAGTGGAAAGGTGGAGTCCAGACAGCAGTTTATCTCTGATGTGTCCAGATCTCTTAAGAACCTTGCAAGAGAGCTTGATGTACCAATCATTGCACTGTCACAGCTTAGCCGTGCCGTTGACGCGAGAACAGAGAAGAAGCCTGCTATGTCAGACTTAAGAGAGTCTGGTTCTATAGAGCAGGATGCGGATGTTGTTATGTTCATATACAGAGATGAGTACTATAATCCTGAGACCACAACAAAGCCTAATACCGCAGAGATTATTGTGGCCAAGAACCGTAGTGGCGAAACTGGAAGTGTAGACCTTAGATGGATAGGAAAGTACACCAAGTTTGCAAACCCTGAAAAGTATTATAAACCTAACGAGGGATAAATTATACTATAGAAGTTTAAGTGAAAGTTGAAATCCTGGTACATTCTTTGTGCCAGGATTTTTTTGTTCCTAGTTGGAGTAGTGGGGTATCTGCTAACACGCAGTCTTCGGATTGATTTTCTACGGTCTGAGGAAGTTTATCGTAAAGTGACGGGGGCCGCCTTTGACGGTACATCCATGTACCCAAAGGCTACGCCGACATCCTGTCGGCCTGTGCCCCCTGTATCACGCATTCAGACCTAGAAAATCTAATCCTTGATGCTATGGTTAGCTAGATATCCCCACACTACTCCAACTATAATTACATATGTATTGGCACAAAGAATGTACTGGTTCAACTTTCACTATCGCCTACGGCGATAGCAAAGGTTTTCCCTGCCATACAATTTTGTATGTGCACTTTCTTGAGTTAGTAAGGCTTTATACAGATGGGGTACTTAAATAACATTAGCGGAGTCGGGGTATAAAGTACCCCATCTGTAAAGCCGGAACAAAAAAACACCTGCACATACAAAATGTATGGCAGGTGTGAAAATCTTTGCTCTAACTTTCGGTGATTTACAGTTCTACATAATTATAATCCATGTCCAGGTCGTCTAGCATATCTCCGATATGTGGGTTGCCGGTCATAAGGATAATCTGATCTGTGTCTATGGTTTTGAGGCAGTCAAGAGTGTTTACAAGTCTCTTCTCATCGTAGGCTGTAAATATGTCATCTATGATGAGGGGCATTTTGTCTCTACAAAGAAGTCTTGCCACGCTAAGGCGAACAGCCAAGTATATCTGCTCAATGGTGCCGGCGCTTAGGTACTCTATTCCCACATAGGAATCATCATCCTTTACCATAACATGAAGCTTCTCGTCCATGCGGACATCCTTGTATTTGCCGTCGGTTATCTTGGATACGATATCGGAAATATTATCGTTAATCAAGAATCCTAGGTCTCCGTGTATTTCAGCTGATACCTGGTTGATTGTGTTAATGGCAAGATTGATTATATGCACTTCCTTCTCAAGCTCTGCTACTTTCGCATTAGCCACATTAAGCTCTTCCTCAAGCTGTCTTCTTCGTTCTCTCTTGTCAAGTATTTCCTTCTCTACAACTAAAAGCTCAGCCTTCTTGTCTACAAACTCCTTAGCGAAGGTCATGTCAATTTCAACCTCCTCGAAGGTTTCCTGCTTACGCTCAAGCTCGTATATCATCTTCTTGAAATCTTCTTCTGTAGGGGTGTATATGTCTCCATTCAGCATACCCTTTGTGTACATACCCTCTACTATGGTTACTATGACGAAGAGAATAGTGCATATGATAAACAGCTGTCTAACACTCTTTTCAAAAGGCAATATATAAACCATAGCAGCAATAACCGCCACTACAAATAAGCCTGTTAGGAGTATAACCCAAACCCTATCGGTTAATGGAAGCTCCTTCTTATAATCCTTAATAAGATCCGCGTCTAAGAAAACTGACTTTTTGGCCAGCTCATCCATACTATCGTTAAGCTCTTCATTGTCCTCATAGGTTGTTCCCTTCTCAGACTCGATAAGCTTACGAGCCTCTCTCTTTCTTTTGGCAGTCTCCATGGCAAATTCCTGCTCTACTTCTGCAATTTTGCCACGAATTTCCTTGAGCTCTTCATCAAGTTGCTGATATTCAATCAGCTCATCAGATATAGCATTGGCCTTTGCTTTATAGCCTGAAGTGTCATACTTTTTCTTCTCATTCTTTAATCTCTGAATAGCCTTATCCTTATCAATATCTGCTGAACCGGTTGTAGCAAGATTAGATAAGTAGTTGGACATCTTGTCCGCCAGCTCCTTACCAGGAGCAGCTCCATGCTCTCCTATGCACAGAGTATTCTCATAGGTATTTTTATCCAAATCAAAAAGCTCCCCCTGAAGACTGTTGGTATTCCTAAGGTCTAGCTCTTTACCGGAATTAATATCCATGGCAGTTACTCTTCTATTGTGTCTTAGGAAGCTTCTCTCTACGAAATAATTCTTATCGTCCTTCTTAATATAGGCCTTACCGGAAAAGCCTCTTCCACTTAAGGGCTTTCTAAGCTCATAATCATCAAATCTAGCTCTGAGCCCTCTGGCCTTTTCCATACCATACAGCATTCCAACAATAAAGTCCTTAACAGTGGTTTTTCCAGCCTCGTTACCACCATATATAAGATTTAATCCAGGCTTTAGGTCAATTTCCTTGTTATTAAATTTTCCAAAATCCTTAAGCAGTAACTTACTTAAATACATTAGCTTTCTCCAATTCCAAGAAGAGCCTCAACACCGTATTTCATAGCTTTCTCTCTTATCTCCGGTGCCTCAAGGCTATCCTGATCGTTAAGTGTCTTTATAAATCTTCCCAGCAGATTGTTCTCATTTACAGTGAGCAACTCACCTAAATCGTAGTTGTAATGAGTGTTATCATTTACCTCAAATATGTTGTACTCTCTATATAATCCGCTTAGATTAATCTGTAGATTACTGTCTATGCAGCCATTTAAATTAATCTTGAAAATATTATCTCTTCCAATTCGCTTTATCTCTTCCTCAACATTGTCAATTATCTCAGCATTCACAATGTCAGGAGTAAGCTCTAAAGTCATATTCACATAGCTTCTCTTATTGCAAGGTATCCACTGAATAAGTGTATTTCCTGCCCCACTAAGCTCTCCTAAAATGTAGCCTCGTCTTCCTGTTTCTGTGTGGTCTAAAGGTTCTAAGGAACCGGAAAATGCCATTTTATTCTTAACCAGATGAGCTGGCTTATGAATGTGCCCTAGGGCAATATAATCAAAGCCTAAGCTTGCCAGCTTCTCCTTAGAAAATGGCATATGCTGCTTATCTCCACCGTGACCTAACAATATATTATAGGCGCCCTCTCTTCCTGGCTTAAGTCTCTCTAGAATTCTCTCCGGGTACTCAGGCTTGCCATAACTAAAGCCTGTTACACACACATTTAAATCCTCTATGTAAACATTGGCGGCCTTATCTCTAGGCATAATAAATAAATCAGCCTGGAACTTGTAGGTTTCCCAAGGAGAGCCCTCCTCAATATAATCATGATTACCAGCTATAAGAATGGTTTTGGTGCCATGCATAAGTCTAAGCTGATAGTCAAGCTCTCTAAGCTGCTGTATAGTTGGAGGTGCATTAAACAGATCTCCTGCAATAAGCAACAAATCCACCTGTTGTTCCTCACAAACCTTTATTATATTTTTGAAGCTGTCATAAATCTCTTCCCCTCTCCTGCTTCCCCAAATCTTATCCTTGTCAGGAGTGGCTCCAATATGAACATCAGCTAAATGTAAAAATTTCATCCTTTGCACCTCTAAGCACAGTTAATCTCAATACATTATAATACGAAAGTTGTTCAAGTGCAATCTTTATCATCAATCCATTTTGTGGTGTTAAATCCCCTTGGAATACTTCTCTCTGGTGGCCAGTCCTCCTCTTATATGTCTCTCTGCTTTATTGACATCTAAGATTTTTCTTACCTCTTTAGCCTGGGCCTGATTGATAAATTTAAGTCTGTCTGATACATCCTTATGTACTGTGGACTTACTTACTCCAAATTTCTTGGCCGCCTGTCTTACAGTTGCCCCCTCATCAATTATATATGTGGCAATAGCCATAGCCCGTTCTTCAATATATGTTCTCATAAAAAGCATACCCTGTACGTTCTTGTTACAAGGTATGCTTCTTTTACTTAATATATGCTATTTTATCCTGTTAATTTCCACACATTCATATAACTAACTTCAGTCCGAAAACTCACATGCAGCAAGTGCTGCCACAGCTCCGTCTGCCGCTGCAGTGGTAAGCTGTCTTACGGTCTTTGTTCTACAATCTCCTGCTGCAAATATTCCAGGCTCACTGGTCTTACAGTCCTCCCCTGCCACTATATAGCCTAGATTATCAAGCTCTACTAGGTTTGAATATCTCTCGTTATCCGGCATCTGACCTATGGCCACAAAAAGACCATCTATGTTAAGCTCACTTGTAGCCTTATCTATGGTATTCTCCAGAACAACGCCCTGTAGCTGTCCCTCACCCTTTAAAGCAATAACCTTACTATTCATAATAAGCTCAACATTATCTTTCTGTCTAATTCTTGTAGCTAACCGTTCCTCACCTCGAAACTCATCTCTTCTGTGTATCACATAAACCTTATTACAATAATTAGATAGGAAATTGGCATCCTCTAAAGCCGTATTTCCACCACCAACAACCGCCACATTTTTTCCCTTGAAGAACATTCCATCACAGGTAGCGCAGTAGGATATTCCTGCTCCTATAAGCTGCTGCTCTCCCTCCACCCCAAGAGGTCTATTCTTAGCTCCTGTAGCAAGAATCAAAGCACTACAGCAGTAATTATCCTCATCAGTTCTAACCACCTTAACATCAATAGGCTCTCCACAAGGAACCATCCCAACACCATCAAAGTCATACTCCTGTCGTTTTGAATTTTCTATACGATTTACCTTTTCCATTCTAATCTCAGCCCCAAGGGAGATTGCCTGCTTATACAGATTAGTGGCAAACTCAAAGCCTGAAATCTTAGCAATTCCTGGATAGTTTTCTATCTCAGGAGTATTTACAATCTGTCCGCCATAATTTTTTTCCTCTAGAACAAGAACCCTTTTCCCTGCTCTTGTAGCATATATTGCTGCTGAAAGACCTGCTGTTCCTGCTCCTACTATGATAATATCATACATACTAATACCTCCATCTCATTATTTTATACATGTCTATATTCGCTTCGTCTAAATTCTATAATTGCCATAACCGTTGCTGTTGATATAGCAGCAAAATCTGCTATAGGACCCGCATAAAGTATTCCGTCCAAGCCCATAAATCTAGGCAATATTATTATGAGCGGAATCAAGAACAGTATCTGTCTTGTAAGTGATAAGAATACACCTTTTATAGGTTTGCCTATAGCTGTAAAGAAATTGGAGGTTATAGGCTGAATAAAGGTTAATCCGATAAAAAGCATATATATCCTAAAATAGCTTATTCCAAATTCATAATAAGCATCTGACCCATCTCCAAACAAGGCTATTATCTGTCTAGGAAATACCTGACACATAAAAAATGCCAACAGGGAAATTACAAAGCTGGCAGTTAAAGCTAACCTGTATGCCTTTTTTACTCTTCCGTATTTTTCAGCTCCATAGTTAAAGCTAACTATTGGCTGCAGAGCCTGAGATATTCCTATTACAAAGGAGAAGAATATCATACATACCTTAGATATTATACCCACGCAAGCTATAGGAATAGACTCTCCGTAAATAGACTGACCTCCATAATACTTTAGAGAATTGTTAAGTACTATCTGAACCACCATCATAGCCAGCTGATTAGCACATGGGGCAGTTCCAAGAGACAACACCCTACCTATAATTCTACCCTTAAGCACAAGATGCTTTCTGGTAAGCTTCACAGTCTTAAATCTCAAAAAATAGCCAAATACCAGAAGAGCCGCCACAAACTGACCAATAACTGTAGCCCATGCTGCTCCTGTCATCTTCCAGTCAAATACACCTACGAACAGATAGTCCAAAACAGTATTGATAATGGCACCTGTAAGGTTACATATCATGGTCATTTTCGGACTTCCATCCGCTCTCATAAGATGACCTCCACCGGTTCCTATAATGAGAAAGGGAAAGCCCCATGCTGTTATGCTTGTATACTCCTCAGCAAAAGGTAATACATTTTTAGGAGAACCAAAAAACTCCAGCATAGGAGTTAAAAACAGCTGAACCAAGGCGCAAAGTATTACTCCCAGGGAAAGCATAGTCATAATTGCATTGCCAATATAATGACCTGCTTCATCCTTTCTTCCCCCACCCATAGCTAGGTTAAAGGCTGAGGCACCACCGATTCCACATAAAAGTGCAATGGCGGTACAGGAGGTTGTCAGCGGAAAAGCAATATTTGTAGCTGCATTTCCCAGCTCTCCCACATATCTCCCTATAAAAAATTGATCCACTATATTATAGAGAGCACTGACTATCATAGCTATCATACTTGGTACCGCAAACTTTACCAAAAGTCTATGAATGGACTCTACTCCTAATGGATTTTTATCTTGTTCTTTAATTGCATCTTCCATTTTTCTCTACCTGCTAATTCTATTCTTAAAATCTACAAACAATAATAACATCTACCACCTACATATGCAAAGAAATTTTATGTCTATATTTTCCATTTTCCTAAAATGTCACCATTTAATCACATTTTCCATCTAATATATATCTAGAAAAAATATAAAATTTTAATCTTGACTTATAAATCCCACTGGGACTATACTCAACTAGGCAATCATAAGGAGATTAGACATGAAAAAAACCATTTTAGTTATTTTATTTATAATAATGGCATGCGCTATAGGATGCATATGCGTAATAGAATTATCAGGATATAAAGTTCAACAAGCCACCACAGAGGAAGCTACGGAAGACATATCCCAGGAGACAAGTACAAGTCCGAAAGAGGAAGCCGTTGCAAGCAGCAACGATGCTGTGACGGAGGTCTCATATGATGACAGTCTAAGATATGATGATCTAGAGGGTGATTCTCAGCTGGGCGAATTAATAATGTCCACAACAGGTAGCCCGGAGCCAGACCCGGACGATGCTACCACCCAATTCCCGGAATGCTTTGATTTAGAGCTTGAGATAATGTCTCAGTACCCGGAGCTTCCGGCAGGCTGCGAATCTGTTTCTCTAACTATGATACTTAATTACTTAGGATATGATTTGAATAAAACTGATATTGTAGATGACTATCTGGTATATTCAGGAAATTTTGTAATGGGCTACTGCGGGGACCCTTACTCCTACTCAACAGGAGGTGGCTGCTACGCACCGGGAATGACCATAACCGCTAATAACTTTCTAGAAGCTCAGGGTGGCAAGCATACCGCTGAAAATATTACCGGAACAGATTTTGATACACTTCTTGAGTATGTTGCTCAGGGACATCCAATTTTGATTTGGTCAACTATCAATATGGCATATTGTAATAAAGGACATTATAATTACGATGAAGAGGGCAATGCCTATGCCTGGGATTACAACGAGCACTGCGTGGTACTTACAGGATACGATCTAAAGGCAAACAGCGTAACCATCTATGATCCTATAGCAGGTATCGTCTATAGAGATAGAGATGACTTCGAAGTTATCTACCACGACATGGATGATATGGCTGTAATTATACGATAATCTAGTATTCCAACAAAAAAGGAGTCTTGAAATTATTTCAAGACTCCTTTTTCTATATAATCTACTAAACTTATCTAATGTGTACGAAGATTTCCTCACTTACATCATTTTGATCGTTAGTAATTTCAATTGTTATATCTCCAGCTTCCTTAGCCACGATTTCAAGTGGTAAAACATTACCATTTACCCACTCTTCGCCCCACTCACATTCTGCCTTAGCAGAATCAGATAAGAGGTAATTAAGGTGACCTTCATCACTTGGGAAATATACATATATTGTAACTGTTGAATCTACAGTTGTTGATACCACTGTATCACTTACCAGCATATCTGTGTTAGAATCAGCTGAACTGCTTTCTACAAAGCTAATAAGCGGATCATAAGCCACATATGTAGCAGCTGTAGCCTGTGCTGTCTCCTGTTCTGCCTGACTCTCTGCAAGCTGTGTCTCCAATGTAGAAATAGTTGTCTGTGCATCTGTTGATGACGCATAAAGCTTAGCTATCTCATTATCCTTCTGGCTTATAGTTGCCTGAGCATCTGAATTAGAAGCCTTAAGGTTATCTATCTCCGTATTAGCTGCATCCATCTTCTTTGTATGATAAAAATAACCATATACAAGGCCACCTGCCATAGCTAACATAAGAATTATGGAAATAACTACATACGCCTTGCTTCCGCCACTCTTCTTCTCCTTCTTAGCAGCCTTAGCAGCCTTCTTGTCTGCTTTTTTATCTGCCTTAGCTGGCTTATCTAAATCAAGTGGCAATGGCTGTGCGCCCTCTGGTGCCTGTTGCATCGGCTGGCTATTTGCTGCCTGCTGTGGAGCTGCCATCTTTGGTGCCTGTGGCATCGGCTGACCATTTGGTGCCTGCTGTGGAGCTGCCATCTTTGGTGCCTGTGGCATCGGCTGGCTATTTGCTGCCTGCTGTGGAGCTGCCATCTTTGGTGCCTGTGGCATCGGCTGACCACCTGCTACTTGCTGTGGAGCTGCCATCTTTGGCGCCTGTGGGGCCATTGGCATTGGCTGACCACCTGCTACTTGCTGTGGAGCTGCCATCTTTGGTGCCTGTGGCATCGGCTGACCATTTGGTGTCTGCTGTGGAGCTGCCATCTTTGGTGCCTGTGGGGCTGCCTGATTCGGACTCATAGGCTTCATAGGTGCAGGTCCTGGTGTAAAGCTCTGTGGAGCTGCTGCCTGAGCCGGCTTTAACATATCACTTGTGAGAACTGTTGTATTAGCCTCACTATCGTCACTATCAACAGATTCCTTGCTGTTAGTTACTACCTCATCAAGGATAACTGTCTTATTAGAATCTTTCTCGTTATTTACCTCTGGTTTCTCAGCTTCTTTGTTGGCAGCAGCTAAAGGTCTTCCACACTCTGCACAATACAAAGCACCTTCTCTGTTGTCAAACTTACATGATTCACAAATCATTTTTTTACCTCCGTTCAAAAACCTTATAGTTTTACATAACTAGTTATAATCATACTATATTTTAAAATATTGTCAAGCAAAGACAACATTTTAGTAACTTTTCTGTAAAATTTTGGTAATTATGTGTAATTATTGTCTCATATTTTGAAAGGTTTGCAATAAATCCAAAGTTCCCCAACCCCATATACTATTTGGATATGATAAGGTATCCGCCCTGTCAGCGCCTCTAATAAGCTGCTGTTTTATAATCTCTGTATTTATACCTAGATTATTCCTATCGATAATTCCCCATTGTAGCATAAGAGCTGCGGCTCCTGCCACAAATGCTGCCGCCACACTGCTTCCACTTTTGTTAATATACAGAGTTGTTGCTCCCGAAGCAAACACCCCCTTTATATCCACTCCAGGGGCTGTTATATCCGGTTTTATTCCACCCTTTCTGGTAAATCCTCTCCCCGAATCCACATAAATTGCGCTGGTTTTATTATTATAGGCAGCAACAGTTATACATCCCGTGGTATTCCCCGGACTGGTAAGGGTCACCTCCGGCCACGGTTTTACAAAAGTGACTTCATTTCCCGAAAACTCCTTTATTGGTAGCCATGCATTAAAACCTCCTCCAAGCTGGTTAAAGGCCTCTGATACCATCACCCTCCAAATACCCTGTGCTGGCTTAGAAAATCTAAGAAAATACACCTGATCTCCTGTCACTGTCTCCACCACAAAATTCTCCACAAAGACTTGACTTCCCTCAAACAAAAAATCTCCTCTGATGGCTCCTGTGTCATTTGTAACAATATTACTGAGTCGCTCTCCGGAGGGGGATTCCACAATTATTTCAAGTAAACCCGGTGCGTTGCCCCATAGCTCCATGGTAAAGCCGGCAACATCAGCCTCCACATTTATCTCTACAGCCTCACTGATACCCTGAAAATGCTTTCGTCCTCCCAGCTCATTACCACCGGCACAGACAAAGCATATAGCCCTTAAGCCTGACAGGGTTTGAATATATAGCTCCAGATTACTGCTACCGTCATGTCCCCCCTGATTAGTACCCACTCCCAAGCATATAACCATAGGTCTTGCCAGCTGAACTGCCTTATTAATCAAGTACCTAATACCCTGGGCTATATCAGTTTCACTGTAACAGTTTTTGTCTTGTCCAACATAATAAAAATCCTTAAGAGGCTTAGGTGCAGGTCTTAGCTTTACCATGATAATGGATGATTCGGGAGCCACACCACTAAAATTTTCCTCTAAGCTTTCATTTCCCGCCACTATGGATGCCATAAATGTACCGTGTCCTATGGAATCTCTAGATGGAACAAGCTGCAGAGGATTATCCGATGCATTTGCACGATTAATATCCTCCTTTGAAAACTCACCACCATAGCCAAACACAGGTTGACCTGCCCCATAGGCCTCCTGATTTTGGTCCCACAGATACTCAATCCTGGTATTTCCTTGCCTATCCTTAAATATAGGATTACCATAGTCTATTCCAGTATCTACAAAACCGACCAGCACATCCCTTCCCGTCAGCTTTAGTCCAGGAAGGTTTCTTACTTCAAAGGCCCCTATATCTTCCACAGCAGGCACATCCGTCAGACCATATACCTTAGGCAAATTGTTGTAGCCATAGGCATAAAAGCTTTCTAAATCATCCGGAGCCGGAGCTTTTTTATAGGCCACCAAAAATCTATTATTCACTATATCTATACAATCCGGATTCATAATGCTTCTAACACTATTTAGGTCATTGTCATATCTAATAAAGTAGCCAATGTAATCCTCCCTATAGATATAATCTGTGCAGGGAGTAATATTCTCGTCTGTAATTATATTCGTATCCAAAATATAATACCTTCCACTTGTTTTAATAACAAATGTATGCAAGTGTAGTATTTTCTAGCACCCCACTTACATAAGGTTAATGGTTACATTTTTCTTCCAGAATTTCCATGTAACATAATTTAAACAGGAAATAAAAAAGCGGCGCCAGTCACTTTAAGTCCTGCGCCACTTATCATTATCAATATTCTAAATTCTCTTAAGCTTATTGAAAAGCTGTTCGTCACTGAGTCTAAAAACATCATCTATAATCCAAATCTTCATATCTTTAGCCCGTTGCTTAAAATACATAGTTCCTGTGGTATTATCACAGGCCTTAGCTAAGACAAGAGCCTTTCTGGCATATTTTCCACCAAACTTTCTGGTTACGGTCTCCAGCTCATGAAGTGCATGTCCACCAGCCTTTCCACTCTTGCAGGATATAAATATAGGACATACATTCTTCATAAGAATAACATCGATTTCGTTCATGGTGTCATAGCCCGGATGTGCAAAATCATGAACCTCTCCATCCCAGTCAATGTGTGCACCAATTACAGCATCTGTAAATACATAGTTGTCTCTAGTTGCAACCTCATACACATGAAGCTCTAAAATGTTACCTGCCTTGCCGATAACCTTTTTAATCATATTATTCTTAAATCTAAAGGACACTCTCTTATTACTTTCTGAATAATCCTTAACAAGCCCCTCCTTCTCCAGGTCTCTTATGAGGGTAATGGCCTCTCCTAACGGATTCTTGTAAATCTCCACCCAGCCTTCATTCTGATTAGGTGTATTCTTTCTCAGCTCATCTATTATGGCACAATATTTATTCCAGTTTCCTCTGTAAGTCTTGCAAATGTCCCACATAGTTCTAATATCTTCTCTGAACTCATCAGTAAACTTCCACTCTGAAAAGCTACCTGTCTGGTTTGTAAGCACACCTCCATGAAGAAGGATATCCTCAGATATACTTATATTGAAATGATAGTCAGAGGTAACCACCTGGTCTCCCCTAATATCAATCTCCTTACCTGTAAATGGATCGATTCTCAGCTTGCTTATGTTCATTCTGGCTGCTATACAGCCAAGGGCAATAAGTATCAGCTCACTTCCTCCGGTAAGCTCGAATCGCACGCCAGGATTGTCTCGCATTATATCCGTAAGAATATCAATAGCTCCATTAAGGTCATCCTTTGGAACCTCTATAAATTCAAGCTCTGTATCAGGACATTTTCTGTCTCTGAAATCCTTTAGATCATTAATTCTCTTGGTTATCATATTATCCTTGTGACCTAGGAAAATTATCTTCTCCGGGCGATATTTTATCATCGCCATAACATTCTCCAAAGGCTCTTCAGCATAAAACTCAACCATAACCTTAGTTCTTTCTGCCATACGCTACCCCCCTGGTTATCTAAAACAACTTACAGCTTTGAATACCCATGTCTATTTACTAATGCATTAATTGGCATACCTGATTTGCACATAGGACACTCTGAAGCCGAATAGGTTCCATAGTTTGTAAAATCCTTAGTAGTAAATATGGTATTAATCTTATGACCCTGAATTTCCTGGGCTGCAGAGAAAATAGATGATACTCCTGCAATTGCTCCTCCATAATACTGGATACACTCTAAGGCTGTCTTTACCGTCTTGCCTGTTGATGCTGTAGCCAAAAGCAACAACACATTCTTGCCCTTAATCATAGGCATATAGTTATCTTTAAAAATAAGCTGTCCCGCAGTAGTCTGCTCTGGTGTCACAATATATACTGTCTGATGTGAATTTGCAGACATTATTCCAGCATTGGAAAGCTCCTCCGCAAGATAAGCTCCTATAGTCTCTGTACCATCCATACATACAATGGTATCAATAATAGTTGAAGCTACATATTCCTGAACCATAGCCTTTGCCACAGCTCTCGCCTCGTTACTTCTACACTTAAGTGTAGTCATGTCAATATAATAGTTGATATGTGAGGATGAAGTAGCAAAATGACCTGGTGCAATATTTAATGAGATTAAATTATTATAATCTGAGTAAATCTTTAAAAAATTTGTGTTGTCCATGGTAACCCTCCCTAGATACGCACAATTAATATGCACTTGATACAACCATTATACATTTTTGATAGAATTCTTACAATAGGATATTTATTTTGACTGGTACATTAAGCTATTTTAGGCTAGTAAAATATATGTATTTGTGTTAAAATAAGTAATGGATTATTTTGTCATTTTATGTAATTTATTATAGATTTTCAGGAGGTGCCTCATGAACAATTTGTATCGAAGAATTGTAACCATGGGAATGATTAGCTTTTCTGCTATATTGGCTTGGGTTTACTGCGTTTTAGCCTATAGAGAAAAGACCATTTATGTGGTATGTCTTTCACTTGTATTAGTTATATCCCTATATGCTTTACTAAATTCAATTATAAGTCTGCATTTAACTAAGCAGGACAACCTAAGAAAATATATAGAGGACACAGTTAACCAGACTCTTTCTAATCTAGTTCCTGACCCTGCAGCAAAGCAAGCAGAATTAGACCGAGCTATAGAGGCAGAGAGACTTGCCAAGGCAACCTATGTACAGCTAAGAAAGGTTAATTCAAATCTCACCTCACTAGCAGAGGCCAACAGCTATAATTCAGTTAAGAGCATCGATAATTATACTGCTCTTACACTTTCCCTTAAGGAGGCTGTTACTGAATCCATAGCCAACACCGCAAAGGTCATAATAAAATACAATAAAACAGATAATCAAAATATTATTGATGCACTTAATGAGCTTACCACTAAGATGCAGGATATCACCACAGCACTTGATGATATCAGTACCAGAATCGACAGCATAAACATTGTGGCTCAGCCACATACTAAGACAATTCTTGAAGACACAGTTATGGATGACACCCTTCCTAATGGAATCGATGTATTCTCTATGACTACTAGCACTCCTAAGGATACTGCACCTGATATTACAGAGGCCGAAGAGGATGCAGCTGTTAACAGCTTCTTTGATGAGTTCGAGAAAGCTCCTGAGCAAAATGTACAGGATGAGGTAGCAGAAGAAAAAGAAGCCATCCCAACTCCAGCAGATGACAATCAGATGCTAACTCAGGATGCTATAGAAGCCTTATTCAAAGCAGCTATGCCTGCTTCAGAGGTAGCAGAGGAGCCAACCCCTGAAGTCATTGCCGTTCCTGAACCAGCAGTTGCTACTACACCTGTTAACGACGATCCTAACAGGCAGCTCACTCCAGATGAGATTGCTGCTTTATTCAGTGCTAACGCTCCAGCCAAGGAGCCTGAACCGGAACCAGAGATTGCCGCTGCTCCTGTTAACGACGATCCTAACAGACAGCTTACTCCAGATGAGATTGCTGCTTTATTCAGTGCTAACGCTCCAGCCAAGGAGCCTGAACCGGAACCAGAGGTTGCCACTGCTCCTGTTAATGACGATCCTAACAGACAGCTTTCCCCTGATGAAATCGCAGCATTATTTAACGCTTCTAAGGAAGAGAGAACAGCCAAGTCTGAAGAGGATTTTGATAAGGCTAATATGCCTGAGGTTATGGACCAAAACCTTATTGACGCACTCCTCGGCAATCTAGATACCGAGGAAGCTGTGGCTGACACCACAGAGGAGGATAAAATAATTCCTTTCCCTGTTGCTGAAGAGACAGCTCCACAGCAGGAAGCACCAATCGCTGAGGAATTCGATCCAAACAAGCAGCTAAGCGCCGACGAAATCGCAGCACTATTCGCTTCCATCAACGGAGGCAACTAAGATAATTTACACTATAGACGTTTGAAAAGTCGACTAACCCTGACGCATTGTGCTTAGGGTTAGTCTTTTTTTCGGCTTGATTCTATGGGTGTTTATGCTACACGCTACGCTGTGGGGATTTTGTAATGCCCAGATACACTCAACGGCAGTTCACGACCACCGCCGCAAATGCGCCATCCATGGCTTGTTGCGGCTATTTTGGCATCCGTGCCAAAATGTGGCCTGTATATTAAAGCTGGGCAAACAAAATCTACCCACGACTTCGCTATCGTAGCATAAAACACCCATAGCCTTCAAGCCTTACAAATTAGTGAGCCAAGCACAAGGTCAGGGTGTCGACTTTTCAATGCCTTCGGCAAAGTGACTTTATCACCGAAGGTGATAGTGAAAGTTGAACCGGTACATTCTTTGTGCTGAAATAAATGTAATTACTGTTGGAGTAAAGTGGGGATATCTTGCTAACCATAGCATCAAGGATTAGATTTTCTAGGTCTGAGTTCGTAATACAGGGGGCACAGGCCGACAGGATGTCGGCGTAGCCTTTGGGTACATGGATGTACCGTCAAAGGCGGCCCCCGTCACCTTACGATAAACTTGCTCAGACCGTAGAAAATCAATCCGAAGACTGCGTGTTAGCAGATACCCCACCACTCCAACCAAGAAAAAATTCCCAGCACAAAGAAATGTACTGGGAATTCAACTTTCAATATCACCTTCGCTGATAAAGCTGCTTTGCCGAAGGCATTGAAAAGTCGACGCCCTGACATTGTGCTTGGCTTACAAATTTGTAAGGCTTGAAGGCTATGGGTGTTTAAAGCTACGATAGCGAAGTCGTGGGTAGATTTTGTTTGCCCAGCTTAAATATACAGGCCACATTTTGGCACGGATGCCAAAATAGCCGCAACAAGCCATGGATGGCGCAT
>JAZPXZ010000015.1:0-11411 GCA_045543915.1 Wujia sp. | reverse complement strand
TCCGACTTCGCACATAATATAGCGTATTACTGTCGATAATAAAGTCGTTTTCGACAGAGTAATCAACTATATACTCAAGATTTTTTGCAGTACTTCCTTCAAATTTAATTATTCCGGATTCAGGGAAAACTATGTATGCATAGCCATCCGAATATAACAATATATTTCCTAATTGGATGTCCTCTAATAGTACATTAGCTTCTGTAATATTATAAAATTCGTCTAACATGCCAATGCTTATTCCGTCTCTTTGTCTTATATAAGCCAGAGATTGATTATAATCAGCTATTTGTGAAGAACTTTGTGGAAGATAAGTGCGCCCCTCAATTTTGTTGTTTTTTATATAAAGAAGTATTACTAAGCTACTAATTAATAGGATAACCACAAATGCTGATACACCAATAATTTTACCGGTATTAGAAGACTTTTTGGTGTTGGATGACAATTCTTGTGTTTTTTTCTTTGTATTTAAAGGTTGTATAGTGATGTTCTTATCATACAATTGAGAGTATAAAGAAGATGCACTTTCAATTCTGTCGTTCTTAAAAACTGCCATTCCATTTATTAATATTTGTTCTACCTTTGAAGAAATATCAATCCCTAATTTGCTTGGAGGTATCAAATCATCTTCTATAACTCGTTCTAGTGATTCTTGAGGAAGCTTACCTGTTATGCACCTATATATAGTTGCACAAAGGGCATAAACATCAGTCCATGGTCCTTGTTGTCCTTTGGAACGATATTGCTCCTCAGGAGCATAACCAGGCTTAAGCATTACGGAAAGACTTTTTTGGGCATCTGAACTAAATTCCCTTGCCGCGCCAAAGTCAAGCAGTTTAACTTTATTATCTGGTAATATCATAATATTATCCGGACTAATATCTCTATGAATCATTCCGTTTTTGTGTACCTCAGCTAAAGATTTAATAACTGATTCCATAAGTGACAATGTTTGTTCGACTGTGAGTATACCACCAGCTTTTTCTATATAGTCCTTTAGTGTTGTACCCTCTAGATATTCCATAACAATATATGCAGTATTATTGCATTGAAAGTAATCTCTTACAGAGACAATACCTGGAAGGTGAGATACTTTGCCAAGGGTTTTTGCTTCCTGAATGAACTTATCGCGTCCTGACTCGAATACTTCTTTTTTTCTTCCGGACAGACAGGAAACGGTGTTTGAGAAGGAACTATCTCTGGATACAAAACCATTGGGATAGAACTCCTTAATAGCAACAGGAATATCTAGGGTAGTATCGATGGCAAGATATGTAATTCCAAAGCCACCTTCCCCAAGAACTCTATTAATTTTATATTTTGAGTTTAGAATAGTTCCAGAATTCAGTTGATGAATGCTATTGTTGGTATCTTGCATAATAGTGTCCTTTCTTAGTTGCTATGCTCAGGTATAGGAGCGTTGTAGTTGATAGAAAGCTTGATAGCTTCCTTCGAGTCTGGTTCAACACTGTAGTATTCGCCGTCAATGGTCATTACATAGATTCTATTACCCATAGGAGCGATTAACATACAACCAGCATGCTCAAATATAGGTACAACCTCGTTTTTATCGGTGTTATATTTCATCACAGCACTGTCATCCTGGTTGATAAAATATAATTCGTTATTGTATACAAACATTTCAGTATAGATACTGACAGATGAAATGCTATCTTCAGTAGCATAAGTATCTGTTTCAGGATTTAATTCATAAATATTACCATTAGAATTAAAATAAATAGAATCATCCATTGTAATCATTCCTGTAACAGCATCGGCTTTGATAATGAGTTTATTATTACTACCATCTAAATCACATTTGTAAATACAGCTATCAGATTGATTATAATAGTAAATATAATCATTATAGAATGTGAAGTAGTCAGAAGCAGCAGTGCTAATTACAATGTCGTTAGAACCATCCTTTTTTATTCGGTGCAAAGATGAAATATTTGAATAATAAATATAATCATCATAGAGAGAAAACCCCCAAGCACTGTTAGAGGTTAGCTGTTCTGAGGTAATGGTTTCAGATGCTATTTTAATTCGATATACACCTGTGCCTGTTGAATCAATGTAATAAATATAATTATTATCGCAGCAAAGCGCAACTAGTACCTGATCTTCTGAAATGCTGGTAAGAGGAACAATTTCAGAAAGACTGTTATCTTCATTAATATTAGAAAAATATATGCTATTTTCAATGGCGAATATTGCAATGTTTTTAGGAGAGTAATAACCGCCCAGCATTAATCCGTGATTGACAGAATATGTATATGCTTCCGCATCACTATTTGTGGAAAAATGGACCTCTGATGGTTCTGAATCCGGATTTTTGGCATTAATACAAAAGAAAATAATTATTCCTAATATTATGACGCTGAGAATGCATATTATTAGCAACCGTAAGCTAATGCTTGGCTTCTTGCTTATTAGGTTTAAGTTAGGATCATTAGAAAAGCTTCTTAATATCTCAGTATTCGTATCGTTTTGCGGAGCTGTAAATACTCTGTATATTGTGTTGTTTTCTTCGAATATTTCTCTAAGTGTGATTTCTTCTCCAGCCTGTGTGTTTTGCTTAATCAAAGCTTTGGAGTTGTCCTTGTAGTTTTCTAACTCCTGGTTATATGTTTCTTGATTATCTGAATTAATTATAGCAACAGCTCTGGTTTCAGTATTTCTTTTAACAAGCTTTTCAGGGAAAAACTCGTGAATCTGTAGAAGTGTTTCTAAATTTAAATCATATCCCAAATATGTAATTTGGTTTTCGCCAATGGATAAAAGTCTGCCTAGAATATATTTACCATTTAAAATAGTAAGAGATGGTAAAGCTTGATTTCTTTTTTCTTGTATTTTATTAAAGCCACAGTGAGGACAAGAATCGTCTATTAATTCCTCATCGGTAAGCTCTCGCATACATCCAGGACATACCTTATCCCAATTGATGAGAAGTGATCTGTCAATAGTTTTGTTATTATCCATCATGGTAAACCTCCGTAAATATTTAACAGTTGTATATCCATACCTGATTTTCCCCAAAGGAAATCATATCACCTGGTGTGAGAGTGTAATATTGCTTAGGTTGTATAGGCAAGCTATTTAGAAATGTTCCATAGGTGGAACCAAGATCGCATATTGAAACAGTATTACGATTATTATCAAATATTAAAACGCAATGTGAGTTGCTTATACCTTTTGCTTGTCCAGGATATATTAATTGGCATACAGAAGGATCTCTGCCAATTGTTAAGTTTTCCGTTAGTGTTAAATGCATACCTTTATATATACCGTTGTGGCATACTAAGGTATGATTTTTTGAAATACTAATGCCAAATAAATCATTTTTAAAATCAATTACATTTTGATATCTGTTTTCTGGCAATACATTTATGGATTTATATATTGCTGCTTCGATATTATGAGGCAATTGGATTCCAAGATTGCCAAAGGGTATAAGTTGATCCTGGTGAACACGATCAGTGGCTTCAGGTGGTAATATTCCTGTTAGACAGTGATATATAGTTGAACCAAGTGCATATATATCTGTCCATGGCCCTTGATTACCGTTAGTTTTGTATTGTTCAATGGGAGCATATTTGCGTTTGAGGATGACTGTTAGTTGTTTTCCTGCAACATACTGTCTTGATGCTCCAAAATCAATTAGGGTAGCTCGATTATTTGGACCAATAAAGATATTATCAGGACTAATATCACGATGTACAATTCCGTTTCTATGAAGAACATATAATGCATCCATTATTTGCCCGGCTATTGGCAAAAGGGTTTGCCAGTAAAGTTTACCTCCAGACATATCTATATAATGCTTTAAATCATATCCGTATAAATATTCCATAACATAGTAAGCAGTATTGTTTTCCTCAAATAAGCTGTATATCTGAATAATATGAGGATGATTTTTGTATTGATAAATCATTCTGGCTTCTTCAAGGAATCGTATTTTACTATCGTTAAATGTATTTTGTTTGCCTTGAATATTAATTATAGTTGAGCCTGGGTGTCTATTTGCAAGACCTGTAGGCATAAACTCCTTAATTGCTACCTTTATATTGTTAACAAGATCATAGCCGGTATATGTAATTCCAAATCCTCCAGCTCCTAACATAGAGCCAATAAGATATCTTCCATTTAAGATAGTTCTTAAAGGAAGTGCAGAATCTAATTCTTGTTTAACAAGCGTTGGACTACCACAGCAAGTACAAAAATTAGGATTAGACATTTGATTCATACATTTTAAGCATAGTAAATCTGGATTAATCATTTAAGTCTCCTAGTTAATTACATTCTAATATTAAGGCAGTATAGTTATCTTGATTTGTTTTATTATATGATTTTATGATACTTTCCAGGGAGTCTACTGACTGGTCTAGTGGTAGGTTCATTGCATCACATATTTTGTCATCATTAACTGTGCCAAATACACCGTCTGTCATAAATAAAATACGATCTCCGCTTAAAAGAGTGAGACTATTGGAATCGATTTTTTCAAGTCGACCCATACCGATATAACTTGTCAATGCATTTCGTTGAGGATTATTAAGTGCAGCTTCACGACTTATTTCACCATTGGCAGCCTTTGCATCTAACTCATCCTTATAGGTATGTTCTCTATTTAGTTGCATTAAACTACCTTTTCTGTATAGATAGATACGACTATCACCTACAGAAATCCAATGGCATGTTTTATCCTTGATTATTCCTGCAACAAGAGTGGAACCGCACTTGGTAATATTGTTGCCTAAGAAGGAATTTACCTCATCATTAGCGATTTTTAGCATATTCATAAGTGCTTCGGATGGATTAGCTATAGTGTTTTCATGGAAATACTTGAATAAAGATAAAGTAACCATAGAGCTAATTTTATCTCCATCTGCCAGTCCTCCCATTCCATCAGCTACTATTGCCATAATACCATTTTGTTTAAGCAAGTATTCATCGGAAATGTCAGACACAGCAAAAGAATCCTGCTGGCTATTACGATTTCCTATGTTGTGAAGCTTTCCAACATCATAAGGTTTAGAGATTTTTTTTGTATCAATTTCTAAGGTTGTGTTGGCTTTTTTTGATTTGCTCTTTTTGTTATTTCCTGTAATTAGAAGAATTATTACAATTAGAGAGCAAGCTATAATGATTATGATACCGGTTAATCCAACAGTATTATGTGGGTCATCATACATAGTTGAATCAGTGCTAGTGGAAATAGAAATATCACTACCTGTTGCAACCTCTGTTGACAATACTTCTTCGGTGTTGAATGTATGCTGGTTGGAAACCTCTTCTTCTGTAATTGTTATATACTCTGTTGAAGAGTCGCCATCTGTACTAATCATCGACTCAGTAGTATTAACATCTTCAGTACTTAATGGTTCGGACGGTGTGATTACATTAAAGCTAATCATTATTGATTGTCATCCTCCATCCATGCAAAATCGTTTACGCATAAAGGAACAAAGATAAATTCAGTTTTTCCAACAATTATACGATCATGAGATTTTAATTCGGTAGTTTGGAATATAGCTTTACCATTATAGCGTACAATGCTTCTTCCATCTCCAGGAGAGAAGTAGTATACGCCGTCAACTGTATCGTAGCTTATAATGGCATGATTTTCTCTAGAAATGGTGTCATCACCCTGAATAGATATATCCATATTCTGATTTCTACCTATAAAATTATTGTCAGCATGTATTCTATAATCCATACCCTTGTTAGGACCAGTAGTACATACAAGCCATCCAACAACTGGGTCTAAACCCATAGATTCCTTTATTACCGCAATAGTTTTTCCTGCATCTGAAGAATAGTCCATAGGCATAGTGGCACCAGGATTTTCTGCTTGAATAGGCATAGTCTTTCCGCTTTGATTAGAAAAATTAAGTGGCATAGTAGCTCCTGCAGTGCCTGATGCACAGTAAGGACAATTGTTATTGATTGATGCATCATAATAGTGACCGTTTTCACATTTTCTCATTTCCATAATAAAATACCTCCGCTTTTTAAAATAATATTTATATATTTATTTGAAATACATTATCATTGCTAGCAAGATAAAAACGCATACCGTTTGTGATTTTGACAGGAACATTTGATGTGAGTTTAGTCCCATCAATAAGGAAGGTTCCATAGGTGGAATCTCTATCTATAAGAACCGGCACACCATCTTTGATTTTGATTTCACAATGGTTACCACTAATTCCTTTTGTATCAGAAGGAAATGCAACCGTGCAAAGATTAGTTCTACCAAAGGTAATACTTCCATTATCCTTCATATGAAAGCTCCGTCCGCTAAATATGCCATTTATACAACTTACTGATATGACATTTTGCATAGGAGTAGCTATAACAGGTGGAGTAGGAGACGCAAAATTAGGAGTTGTATTTTGCTGCTTACTAGCAGATGCCTTTTCTCCAATGCTAATGGCTTGGATGATACCTTTTCTAAGAAGCTTAAAATCTATAACCCAAGCTAAAATAATCAAAATGATTTCTTTACCATAGTAAACAGTAAGAAAATATGATAGAGAGTAGGCTATTGGTAAATCTGCAAATCGTACAAGTAGTTCATCTATATTAAAATTCCATATTGTATGCAAAATAATGGCACTAAATAAGGTTATAATTACTAGCTTATCTGCAATATGACTCATAGTTAATGGTTTATTTTTCTTTGAAGCAGCAAGGGCAGCACCGTACATTGGAGCCCAAACTGAATGACCTCCAACTGCCAATAGGCCTCTTAATAAATTAATATGATGTAAACTAGCCATAGTTCCGTCTGTAAGTAAGATATTGAATGCGTAGCCGGCTGACTCTATGGCGGCGAAACCAGCGCCTACGGCGGCTCCTACCAATAATCCATTGAGAATGTATTTACAATCTAATTTTTTTATAATTATGTATACTAATATGAATTTTGCCAGCTCCTCTGGTATTGGAGCAACGATGTACGCTCGTGAGTCATTACTGACTAACATAATGTCTCTAATAATAAATGTAAGTGTACAACTTGTTGCGCCTGCAAACATCACATACTTTAAAATATCCATAAGGGAAATATTTCTAGGTATATTCATTTCCCAAAAAAATAGAAGAATAGTAATAGGTGCGATAAAAGCAGGTACAAACATAAGCATTGCAATTATTGCGTAGGACAAGGCTATATATTGAAATACATACATTAAAACAACTAGCAATACTCCAACTAATGCAAATCTGGCAAAAAGCCATGGCTTTGTCCAATCCTTCAGCATACTAGCCTCTGTTGGCATATATGTTGTACAGCCAGATACAAGAAGCTTGTCCTTATCCTCTTGCGTGTGAGGTTTTGTAACATCAGAAAAAATATCGCTCCATCTGAAATCTTTTTTTAAGTTGCTGGTATTTTGATAAAATTCAGTATTTCCCATATAATTCCCTCCCAAACTAAATTATTTTATATAAATAGCTTTCATTGACCAGATAAAAACAGTCGTTTATATTTAATTGATGTGGTACATGTGGTTTAAGTTTGGTACCATTTTTTAAGAAGGTACCATTTGAGGAACCAAGATCAGTAATTTCAACTCTTCCATTGACCATTTGAATCTTACAGTGAATACTGCTTATTTGTTTATAGTCTTCAGGAAATACAATATTACATCTTGAAGTGTCTCTTCCTAGGAAGAAGGTATCAGAAAGTGGGAATTCTGCACCTTGATGGTGTCCGCTTAAGCAAATTAGTAAGCTAGGGATTTTTTCTGACTCGCTTTCATCTAAATCGGTATCATCATTTTTATCCTTCTTAAGTGATACAAGGAGAATGATTAATACAATTGCTATTATTAAAACCACAACTCCCCAAAAGTCACTAAATATATTAACTGACGTATTATCTTGGTTCTGTGTAGATCCAGAAGGGGGTGTGTCAACTGTTTCTGTAGTATCTGTAGTATCTGTAGTTGTAGTGGAAGGTGCTTCTTCTGGATTAGTTGTTGAACTAAAACATGCATCAATGAATAAGACTATGTTATCCATATCAAGAAAATGATATCCGGTGGAATCTGAAATCATTACACCTATAGCTGATGCATCTGAGGTGTTTAAAACAGGGCTACCTGGCATATAGTTTTCGAAGGAGTTTTGTAGTGTGTAAAAGCTACCATCGTTGCCTGTATAAATGTTAGTGGTTAAAGTAAGAGAATCGATTTCACCATCGTACAATACCTGTCCTACCTGGGTATTGGTGCTTAGTTCGCTTAGAGAACTAACAGGGAAAGCAAAGTTAAAGTTTGTGCATTCATTTGCACTAAATATGGCTATACCAAGTGAATTGTCGTAAGCAATTAAAATGACTTCTTGACCTTCAGTGCTCATACCATTCAGATAATAGTCATAGCTAGAGGATGCGTGCATTTTGTAAGTTTGTATATCATCGCCAATTAATACACTGCTTGTAACTAGGATTTGACCGTATGTTTCGGAGTATAAAGGCGTTGCTGAACACAAAGCAACGATTTCTCCTTGTGAATTATAGCCTATAATCGCAGGTATAAGTTGATTTATGCTGTCATTAGATGCTGAAGGGGTATATTGACATATTGAGATATTAAAAACAATGACAATAATCAAGAAATATCTTAAGAATTTATATGATTTAAACATAAATTTATCCTCCTATTGTACATATTACACATATTTTACAATAAGGGTGAATATAATAGGTACGCAATTTGCAGACTTTTTGTTCAATACAATCTTATAATTTTAGAGTTTTTAGTAAACAATAAAATATGGTAAATACAGAATATGTATTTATTAATTGTCTGCAAATTGCGTACCAATAAATTTCAAAAAATGATATTATAAAGGAGTGATATGGTACTTTAATTCGATAAGTTAATATCGAAGTGGGAGAAGTGTAAAGATGAAAAAAAATACAGAAACTAATGTAGAAAAAAATATATTAAGTACAGAAGAGTTATTAAATCTTATTCAAAATTCACCGAAAAGCTTTGAAAGCATGGTTGAAAATAATCAAATTTTAGATAAAGAACCAGGGTTTTGTGAGACACTGAATGGTCTTCTAGAAAAGCATAATGTAACAACACAGCAAGTGATAGTAGAAACAGTATTAAGTAAATCATATGTATATCAGGTTCTTTCAGGAGAAAGAAAACCAGGTCGAGACATTATAATCAAGATTGCCATTGCCGCAACCTTATCTCTCGATGAAACTCAACATCTTCTTATGTTAGGTGAAAAGGGGATACTTTATCCAAAGGTTAAAAGAGATGCGATAATAATGAGTTCCATTCTAAGAGAAAGAAATGTTGCCGAAACTCATGATTTTTTGATTTCTCTTGGCGAAAAGGGATTACTTTAAATATTGAATATTTTTATGTATAAATATATACTAGGCATATAGGAATAATACAATTTCCTATATGCTTTTTTGCTTTTTATAATGATTTATAATAGGAGATATAAATGGAAAAAAATCACGATGAATATGGTTTGGAATTACCAGAAATAATTACAGATGAATTTGAGGTACTATCATGCCTGAAGTATAGAGATGACATTAAAATTTATTTGCTTTCATCAATTAATAACAAAATAAAATATATTTTAAAATGTGGAAAGGATAGATATATTGATAGATTAAAAAATGAAAAATCAATATTAAATATACTAAATGATGATGCGTTTCCAAAGTACTATAAAGATTATGAAGAGGATAATGAGTATTTTTTGATACGATCATATATTGAAGGCAATTCCATATTTGATGATATAGATGGAAAAGGCCCATATAGTAAAAAAGAAACCATAAAAACTATGATAGCGGTGTGCGATGTAATTAACAAGCTACACAAAAATAATCCTTGTATTATTTGCCGTGATATAAAACCTCAAAATTTAATTAAAACTATAGATGGTAAAATTGCAATGATAGATTTTGATATCTCAAGGATATATAAGGAGGGGGAAGAGTACGATACATTGCTGCTGGGTACAAAGGAAACAGCTTCTCCAGAGCAATTCGGTTATGCACAAACTGACAGGAGAAGTGATATATATGGACTAGGCATGTTAATGCATTACCTTTTAACAGGAGAAATCAAAAGAGGGAAGAGTAATAAATTGAAGAAAAATCTGCTTGGTCGTATAATACGCAAGTGCACTAGATTTTCTCCAGAAAGTAGGTATCAGGATGTTAGTGAACTAAAAACAGATTTGTTATATGTAAAGAATTTTAAGGTTAGAAAAAAGACATTCTTTCTTGGGATTTTTATTATGATATTTTTGTGCTTGGTCGGGACCATATTTATGATACATAGCAAAAAAACGAAAATGAAAGATACTAATGATATTGTATCCTTTGATTCAGAAACATTGGAAGAATATGTGAGAAAAAAGCTAAATAAAAAGGAAGATGAACCGATTTATGAAAAAGAATTAGATAAAATAACATCTATTATTATTTTTGGAGATATGTATTTTGATTCATTTTCTCAATATTCTGAATATAGAGCTGGGTATTGGTATGAATGGGATAGTGCCACACCAACCTCCAGTCCTGTAACTCAAGATGATATTGATAAATTTAAGAATGTAACTATGCTAGCTCTTGATAATCAGGGATATACAATAATGCCAGATTTATCGCATCTAAAATTGTATAAATTAAGCATAAGCAAAAATGAAATATCAGATATAAGAAATATAGAAGACCAAACAGGATTATCAATTTTATGGATTGCGGAAACTAATGTAAATGATATATCTGCACTGAAGAATATGAAGGGATTAAGTGAGTTGGATCTCACTAACTCAGATGTAAATGATTTATCATATTTGGTTGGTATGGATTTGAAAATATTAAAATTAAATGGATGTGAAGTATACGATTATGATGTGTTGAAGAATTTTGTTAACTTAAAGGAATTACACTTAAATACAGGAAATGAAGATTTGGTTCAATGGATAGGACAGCTAAAGAATTTAAAGCATATTACTTTGACGGAATCTTACTTTACTGATTTTACTGAATTATCTAAACTAACAAATATTGATAGTGTAGAAGTTGCAGGGACTAAAAGATTAAAAAGTTTGGAAGGTATTGAAAAGATGGAGAAACTAACATATCTTGGAATATCTTCAACAGGTGTTACGGAATTTCCAGAGACAATAGTAAATGTGCCAATTAGAATTATTGATATGAAAGATGTTTATATAGAAGATGTATCAATTCTAAATGAGTGCACATTTCTCAACCAGGTATTTGTTTCGGAAGATATGCTGGAACACTATGAAGGTCAGCTTGATGATAGTATAGAACTAATAGGTTATTGAAAGCTCCGAGATAGTATGAAATAAAATATTAGGATTGTGTAGCCAGCCCTTTAAGGTTG
>JAZPXZ010000014.1:0-57760 GCA_045543915.1 Wujia sp. | reverse complement strand
GGTGTGTCTGCCCTTGTTTGGAGATGGTCTTATGGAAATATATGATTATAAGCAGTTCAAACAAAAGTTTTATAAATCCATAAAAAAAGATGTAGTAGTACTTGGCTTTGCTCCAGATAAGGGTGGCGCTAATGAGATTGTTCTTAGTATTACCCAGGATTTGTATGACGCAAATTGTAATTTTGATATTAGGAGATTTTTTGGAATATAGGTGTAAAATATGCTACATGTAATCCTTACAATACTAAAAATTTTATTATGGATTATTCTTGCAATACTTGGATTGGTGTTGCTTCTTGTTTTGCTTGTGCTAGTTTCGCCTATTAAATACAAAATAGATGCAAAATATCACAGCAGTGCTTTAGTACACGCCAAGCTTAGCTTTCTTATAGCCACGGTTAGACTTATGTTTGACCAGGAAAGCAAAAGGTTTGAATATAGTGTTAGGCTTGCAGGAATAAAGCTTAATCTAGGTAAAGAAAAGAAACCTAAGAAGATAAAGAAATCTAAAGGACAGTCTAGTGAGGCTGTAGCTGGTGAGGAAAACATTGATCAAGTTACTGACGCTGATAATATAGGTGGTCAGGCTGAAATTAAGGATGTTGATAATATAGGTAGCCAGGCTGAAGTTAAAGATTCTAATAATATAGGTGGTCAGGATGGAATTAAGGATGTTGATAATATTGATAATCATGATGATATTGATGATATAGAAGCCTTCGATTTGTTTGATGATGATATAGATAAGGATGTACCTAAGGAACAGCAGAGCTTACTTGGTAGAATAAAAGCTTTCCTTATTGGATTTAAGAATAAGATACTTAATCTAAAAACAAAGCTAGAGGAATTTTCACCGGATAATATTGAGCAAAAGGTTCAAAGCAAGTCGGATGAGCTTAAGAAATTAATTAATAAGATTAAGCGTTTTTGGAATTTAAAGTGTACTGTAAAGACTAGAAATTATCTTAAAAAGTACCTTGTTGGTCTTGTTAAGCATATAGGTCCGAGAAAGGTAAAGGGATATGTTAGATATGGTTTTGGTGATCCGTGTAAGACAGGTCAAATTACAGGATATTTAAGTTTGCTGCCTTTTGTGTATAGTAAGCATTTTTCACTAGAACCAGATTTTTATGAGAAGATAATAGATACTGAATTGCTGATAAAAGGTAGGATTAGATTAGGATATATTGTAAGAATTGTATTAAATATTAATATATGGAGAACAATTTTAGTAGCAAGGAAAATTTTTAGAAAGAAAGGTAATGTAAAGAATAGGGAGGTATAAATATGGCAGATTTTAATCAGACAGTTGGTTCATTATTTAAGGGGATGGATGCTTTGCTTACTACTAAGACAGTAGTAGGAGAGCCTACTCAGGTAGGAGATACAATTATTTTACCACTTGTGGATGTTAATTTTGGTGTTGCTGCAGGTGCATTCGCAAAGGATAGTGGTAAAAATTCGGCAGGTGGCGGTATGGGAGGTAAGATGTCTCCATCAGCTGTATTAGTTATACAGAATGGCAAAGCTAAGATGGTTAGTGTGAAGGATCAGGATACTATGACAAAGATTCTTGATATGATTCCTGAGGTTGTAGATAAAATAGCTACTTCTCTTGGAAAGGGTGGCAAGAATCCGGAGGAAGAGGCTTTGGTTGAACAGGCCATAGCTGAAGTATCAAATGAGGAAACATTTTAATTCTCTTTAAATTAATATAGGCATATACTTAACTAAGAAATGCTGACTGCTATGTAGGGTGGTGCTATATGAGAGCATTAGTTGGATATGCCATGTTATTTATTGCGATTGGGATAATTATAGGCTATTTTGTGGCTGGATTTATAGAGTTTGTTATTACAGTTGCATTGCTTGTATGGGCCTATATTTTGCTGTGTAGGGGCTGCTGAGAATAGGTGACAAGGCTGTTTTTTGGATGGATTGAGATATGGAAAAGAACTACTTGCTTTGCATAGAATACGATGGAACTAAATATAGTGGTTGGCAAAGACAGGGTAATACGGATAACACTATAGAATGTAGAATCGCTAATTGCTTGAAGCTGATGTGTAACTGCAAAACTGATATTGAGCTTCACGGTTCTGGTAGAACGGATGCAGGTGTACATGCAAAAGGTCAGATGGCGAATGTTAGACTTGATGCCGCATATGATACTGAATATATTAAAGAGTATCTTAATAAATATCTGCCGGCTGATATAAGAATTCTTGAAGTAAAGATTGTGGATAACAGATTTCATGCAAGACTTAGTGCAAAAAGCAAGACCTACAAATATACCATTTTTAATGGCGATAAACCGGATGTTTTTATAAGAAGATATTGTTGGCATATAAAAGAAGAACTTGATGTGGATTATATGCAAACTGTTGCAAACAGCTTTGTCGGTAAGCATGATTTTAGAAGCTTTTCAGATATGAGAACAAAAAAATCTTCTATAAGAAATATTGATAGAATTACAATTTGCAAAAATAATGATATAATATATATTGAGTTTACCGGAGATGGTTTTTTATATCATATGGTTAGAAAGCTTACTGCGGCTATAGTTGAGGCCGGCAGAGGAAGACTTAATATAAAAGATATACAGGATATTTTAGATAAAAAGGATAGGCAGAGCTTTACACTGTTAGCTCCGGCTAATGGGCTATGCCTTGAGAAAGTAAAGTATACTGATTAGGGGTGTTTACAATGAGTATGGTATCAGATATGAGCATGGAGGTGCTTATGACTTCGGAGAATCCAGAGCAGGTTCTTCAAAATATGCAACCTTTCATGGATTTAATGATGTATTATGAATGTGCCTTAATGGAGATTGAGACAAAGCTAAAGGTGTTGAATAACGAGTTTGCTATGCAACACAATAGAAATCCCTTTGAGTCCATTAAGTGTAGACTAAAAAAGCCAATGAGTATAGTTGGTAAGATGAAGAAAAAAGGCTTAGATATCACTATAGATAACATTGTGGAGAATCTTACAGATATAGCAGGTGTTAGAGTTATTTGTTCTTTTCCTGAGGATATCTATGCAGTTTCGGAGCTTTTGACAAAGCAGGATGATCTTAAGGTTGTTCAGGTAAAGGATTACATAAGGAATCCTAAGTCTAATGGATACAGAAGTCTTCACCTTATTCTTGATGTTCCGATTTTCTTGTCAAAGCAGAAGAAGTATATGAAGGTTGAGGTTCAATTTAGAACTATAGCTATGGACTTCTGGGCAAGCTTGGATCATAAGCTTAAGTACAAGAAGGATAATCTTAAGCATCCAGAGATAATAGCTCAGGAGCTTAAAAAATGTGCAGATACTATAACTGCTATGGATTATAAGATGCAAGAGATACGAAATATGCTGGATTAGCCAGCCGTATTTTGTGGAGGTATATATGTCAAAACAAGTTTGGAAGCCTGGAAATATGCTTTATCCTGTACCTGCTGTAATGGTTACAGTTGGTGATGGAGAGGGTAATGATAATATTATTACTATAGCTTGGGCAGGAACTATTAATTCTGATCCTGCTATGGTTTCTATTTCTGTGAGAAAGTCTAGATATTCTCATGAGCTTCTTATGAAGAACAGAGAGTTTGTTATTAATCTTGTGACTAAGGATTTAACCTTTGCTATGGATTATTGTGGAGTTAAGTCTGGTAGGGATATGGATAAGTTTAAGGCTATGAAGCTTACTAAGGGCAAAGCAAGTACAGTTAAGGTCCCTACCATAGATGAGAGTCCCCTTAATATTGAATGTAAGGTTAGGGAAGTAATTGAGCTGGGAAGTCATGATATGTTCTTAGCTGAGGTTACAGCGGTTTTGGCTGACGAAAAATATATGGATGAGAAGGGCAAATTTGATCTTAATTCATCCAATCTGGTTGCTTATTCCCATGGCCAATATTTTACCCTGGGTGAGAATATTGGAAAATTTGGATATAGTGTTCAGAAAAAGAAGAGTAAATGACATATGTTGCATATGTTATTATAAAAGCTTTTGCTACTTGGAGAGGTAGAACAGGAGCTAAATATGTTTAGTAAAGTGACAAGCTGTGCCGTCTTAGGAGTAGACGGCCAGGTAATAAGTGTGGAAGCTGATGTAAACGATGGTTTACCTGTGTTTACTATGGTCGGATTTCTATCCTCATCTGTAAAAGAGGCCGGCGAAAGAGTCAGAACTGCACTTAAAAATTCAGGGTATCATATGCCACCTAAGCGCATAACTATCAATTTGTCCCCAGCGGATATAAGGAAGGATGGTTCAGGTTTTGATTTGCCTGTTGCTGTAGCTGTTTTATTGTCTATAGGTATTCTTCCGGAGATTGACATGGATAAGACTCTAATATTAGGTGAGTTAGGTCTTAATGGAGAGGTAAAACCTATTACTGGTGTGTTGCCTATGGTATATCACTGTATGAAAATGGGAATAACAAGCTGTATTGTGCCAAAGGATAATGCTAAGGAAGCTGCTTTGGTTAGGGGAATGAAGGTTTACGGTGTTGAAAGTCTTAAGGAGACAGCTGAATTTATACAGGGAATGATTTCCCTGGATCCATTGATTAGCCTTCGGGATACTATGGTTGAGGAAAAACTGGATGATAATCTGGATTTTGCTGATGTAAAGGGGCAATCTACCTTAAAGAGAGGCATGGAGATTGCGGCAGCAGGTTTTCATAATGTTTTAATGACTGGTGCTGCAGGTGCGGGAAAATCTATGATAGCTAAAAGACTTCCGACAATTATGCCGAAGCTTACCTTTGAGGAATGCATAGATATTACAAAAATATACAGCATAAGTGGCCTATTGGATAATAGTAATGCATTAATTACCAAAAGACCATTTAGATCCCCTCATCATACTATTTCCAATTATGCTCTGGTGGGCGGAGGGGCAGTGCCAAGACCTGGAGAGGTTAGCCTGGCACATAATGGAGTTTTGTTTTTGGATGAGCTTCCTGAATTTAATAAAAATGTTCTTGAGGTTATGAGGCAACCTATAGAAGATAGGGTTATAACTATATCAAGAGTAAATGCATCCTATGTATTTCCAGCGGATTTTATGCTGGTTGCAGCGATGAATCAGTGTCCTTGTGGTAATTACCCAAATCTATCAAAATGCAAATGTACCCCTTATGAGATAAGGCGATATCAAGGTAAGATAAGCGGACCCTTGCTTGATAGAATTGATATAACTATGGAGGTTCAGCCCATAGATTTTGGTGACTTATTTATGGAGGTTAAGGAGGAAAACTCGGCTTCCATTAGGGCAAGAGTGGAGGATGCTCGACTTAGGCAGCAGAAAAGGTATAAGAATGAAGGAATAAACTTCAATTCTCAGCTTGATGGGAAGGTGCTGAAAAAGTATATTCATTTAGGTCCTTTAGAGGAGGAATTGTTAAAGGATACATTTGTAAAGAATGAATTAAGTGCTAGGGGAACCTATAGAATACTTAGGCTTGCAAGAACTATTGCAGATTTGGATGCTTCTGAGAATATCAATCGCGTACATTTAATGGAAGCCATATTCTATAAGAATAATGGAAAATTCTATAATGAGGAGGTGTAGCAGATGGGATTTTTAGAGGAAGGCTATGATTCTGTCATAAAGCACCTTTGGTTAAATAATATAGAAGGCGTGGAGCCGACACATATCATACAGCTAAAAAGAAAGTTGGGAAATGTATGGAATATTTATGATGCCAGTGAAAGTGTACTTGAGCAGATTGTATCGGATAAGGTGGCTAAAAGAATAGCTAATTCTAAGGCAGGAGGAAAAATTGTTGAGCTTTATGACAGATTAGAGGAAAAGGGGATTTCTGTAGTTTATCCAGAGAAGAACTCATATCCTGACAAGCTTCGTAACATTTATGTACCTCCGCAACTTTTATATATAAAAGGAAGAATAAAAAAATGTATTAATGAATATAACAAGACTGTGGGAATAGTGGGGTCGAGAAATCCTTCAGTCTATGGTAAGGAAATATGTAGATATTTTGGTGAAGGTTTGGCTGATGCAGGGCTTAATATCGTAAGTGGACTAGCTAAGGGAATAGATGGGATAGCACACAAAGCAGCACTTGACAAAGGAACATATACTGTGGCTGTACTTGGCTCGGGAATTAATGTGGCTTACCCTAGAAGTAATATTGATTTATATGCGAGAATTGAAGAAAATGGTGCTGTTATATCTGAATATGGATTGGATGTTGCACCAAATCCGTGGCAATTTCCTGTGCGTAATAGAATTATAAGTGGATTGTCAGATGGAATATTGGTTGTTGAAGCTAGGGCGCAGAGTGGTTCTTTGATTACAGTGGAGCACGCCCTTGAACAGGGCAAATTGGTTTACTCTGTTCCTGGTAGATTGATGGATAAAACCAGTGAGGGAAACAATAATATTATAAGAGAGGGTGCTATATGCGTCACGAAGCCCCAAGATATAATAGAGGATATGGTAGGATTAACTCATCTTGAAGATGCAAGCGACTTTTCTAATTCCACAGCTCCAAACAAGGAAAGTAAGAATAAGTCCTATGAATCTGATGTGAAAACTTCTGTTAATTTAACCAATGAAGAAAGCATGGTTTTATCCTGTTTAAGTCTTGAGCCTGTTTATATTGATGAAATTATGCAGAAAACACATTTGGGAGTAACAAAAACCATAAGCGTGTTGTATTTGTTAGAAGAAAAAAAGCTGATAAAGCAACCAAACAAGGGGTACTATATTTTACATATTTAAAATTAATCTTGCCTTTTGAAAAATAATATTGTATAGTTTGAATCGTTTGAGGGATTCAAACAGTGGGTAAATGATTAATGTAAACTGTATATTTAAGAAGGTAGAAGTTATATGGCAAATAATTTGGTTATAGTGGAGTCACCTGCAAAGGCGAAGACAATTAAAAAATTTTTGGGAAGCTCATATGAGGTAATTGCCTCTAATGGACATGTTAGAGATCTTCCTAAGAGCAGAATGGGAATTGATGTTGATAATGATTATGAACCACAGTATATTACGATCCGTGGTAAGGGAGAATTATTAGCTGCTTTAAGGAAGGCTGCAAAAAAGGCGGATAAGATATATCTCGCGACAGACCCTGATCGTGAGGGTGAGGCGATTTCATATCATCTTACAGTTGCCTTAAAGCTTGATAAGAAAAAATATAAGAGAATAACCTTTAACGAAATAACTAAGAATGCAGTAAAAAATTCAATTAAACAGGCTAGAGATATTGATATGAGTCTTGTTGATTCACAGCAGGCTAGAAGGTGTCTTGACAGAATGGTGGGATATACTATAAGTCCTGTTTTGTGGGAGAAGATAAAAAGAGGTTTAAGTGCAGGTAGAGTTCAGTCTGTTGCCCTCAAGCTTATATGTGACAGGGAAGAGGAGATTAATAATTTTGTACCTGAGGAATATTGGAGTATAGATGCAAATTTGAAGCCAAATGCTAATCTTAAGGCTGTTTCTTTCCGTTATGCAAAGGATAAGATTACTAAGAATGATGTGGATAAAGTGCTTAAGGATGTTAAAGGTAAGGCGTTTGAGATAACTGATATTAAAAAGTCAGAGAAGACCAAAAGGCAACCACTTCCTTTCACGACAAGTACATTGCAGCAGGAGGCAGGAAAAAAGCTTAATTTTGCAACAAGTAAAACTATGAGAATCGCTCAGCAGTTGTACGAAGGTGTTGATATTAAGGGCAAGGGCACTATAGGTCTTATTTCCTATCTCAGAACGGATTCTACGAGAATTTCCGAAGAAGCAGCAAAGAATGCAAAGGATTATATTACAGATAATTTTGGAGCAAACTTTGTAGGTGAGGGTACCACAAAAGCTTCAACTAAAAAAATTCAGGATGCTCATGAGGCTATAAGACCTACGGATGTAACACTTACGCCAGCTTTGTTGAAGGATAAGATATCCAGAGATCAATTTAGATTGTATCAGCTTATATATAATAGATTTTTAGCTAGTCAGATGGCACAGGCAGTGTATGAAACAAATACCATGACTGCAAGTGTAGGAGAACACAAATTCAAGGCTTCATCATCCAAGGTGAAATTTGAGGGCTTTATGGCTGTATACTCAATGAATGACGACAAGGAGGAGAATGCAAAGCTTGCAGGTATTTCTCTTGGAGATATGCTTATGGCTGAAAATGTAGAATCAACGCAGCATTTTACTCAACCACCGGCTCATTATACTGAAGCTTTGCTTGTTAAAACTATGGAAGAGCTTGGTATAGGTAGACCATCAACCTATGCACCAACCATTTCTATTATATTAAATAGAAGATATGTGGTAAAAGAGAATAAAAATCTGTATGTTACAGAGCTTGGAGAAGCAGTAAATCAGTTTATGTGCAAGGCATTTCCTGCTATTGTAGATACCAGCTTTACGGCCAATATTGAGACCTTACTTGACAATATTGAAGGCGGGGATTTTGATTGGAAGGTTATAATCAGAAATTTCTATCCTGATTTGGCTCAATCTGTAGAAAACGCTAAAAAGGAACTTGAGAATGTAAAAATTGAGGATGAGATATCTGATACAGAATGTGACCAGTGTGGTAGAATGATGGTAATAAAGTATGGTCCACATGGGAAATTCTTGGCATGTCCTGGCTTTCCGGAATGTAGAAATACTAAGCCGCATTTTGAAAAAATAGATGTACCATGTCCACAGTGTGGTCAGGAGGTTGTTATCCGAAAAACGAAAAAAGGCAGAAAATATTTTAGCTGCATATCTAGCCCTGAGTGCGATTTTATGTCATGGGCCAGACCAACTACAGAAAAATGTCCTGAATGTGATAGCTATATGGTTGATAAGGGCAGTAAGCTTATGTGCTCAAAGGATGGCTGTGGTTATAGCTGTAATAAAAACAACAAATAAGGATTTTTTATTAAAAAGGCAAATATTTAGTGGTTTTGTAGAAATTTGTTGCTGACAACCACTAAATATGGTAGTATAATTATCGTATGAAAATGCATTGCTTTTTCATACGATAATTTTTTACAATACATATTTGTCAAACTTAACTATCTAGGGTTTGCTGTCGATATACTAGATATATTAATATTTCTGAAAATGGATGTTCAGATTAGGCAAAAGGATTTGTGGGAGGACTCACGAGTCCTTTTCGCGTGCAAAAATCTAACAGGAGGAGTAGTGATAATGATTAATTCCAACATCTACAATTACATAAATGTTTTAGATAAAGCTGCTGATGCGTCCGTTCAGAGAAATGAGCTTTTAAGTAATAATATTGCTAATGTTGATACACCAAACTATAAGCGTAAGGATTTAGATTTTGAGTCTATACTTCAGGCAGAACTGGCAGGTGGCTTTAGTCTTAATGAACAGGTATCAAAGGTTAATAAGAATTTAGCTTCCTTGGATCCTCAGGTATATACAGACAATTCCTCGCTTTCCTATAGGCTTGATGGTAATAATGTTGATATTGCCACTGAGGAAGCGTATCTTGCCGAGAATCAGATTAAGTATCAGGCTTTAGTTGATCTTATGAATCAGGAGTTTTCCAGATATAAGACAGTGCTTAGTCAGACATCTTAAGCTAGTTAGGATAAGGAGGTTATAATATGGGAGTTTTTTCAGCTATGAATGTAGCAGGCACAGCTATGACAGCTCAGCAGCTACGTATGGATATAATCGCAGAAAATATTGCAAATGCCAGCACTACTCGTACTGAGAATGGTGAGGCTTATAGAAGAAAAACTGTAGTATTTGAAGAGGTTGGTACAACATCCTTTGATAATATTTTGAATGGATACATGAGCCATTATCAGGCTAATGGAGTTAAGGTTACACAGATAGTTGAGGACCAATCCGATTTTAGAATGGTTTATGAGCCTGATAATCCTGATGCGGATGAGAATGGATATGTTGCTTATCCCAATGTTGATACGGTTACAGAGATGACTAACCTTATTGATTCCAGTAGAGCCTACGAGGCTTCGGTTACATCTTTTAATGCAGCCAAGAGTATGGCCATGAAGGGCTTAGAGATGTTTGGAGTATAATACTTGTGAAAGGTTAAGGTGATAATATGTCAATTACACCAGTAGCTTTATATAGTGATGAATTTACAACAATAAATAATATAAATGGTGCATCTAAGACTACCCACAGTGTAGGTGCAACTGAGAAGGACGGTAGTGCCTTCGACAGCATATTGAATGCGGCTATCGATATATATAGTGAGGCCAATTCCTTGCAGAAGGCAGCTGAGTCGGCAGAGATGAGCTTTGCTCTTGGATATACTGATAGTATACATGATTTGGCTATTGCTCAGCAGAAGGCAAATATTTCCTTGCAGTATACAGTTAAGGTTACTAATGCAGTTGTTTCTGCATACAAGGAATTAATGGCTATGCAGATATAATACTTAATTACCTTTGGAGGATACTATGGGTGAGTGGTTTAAGCAGCTTCCTAAGAAGCTTGCAGAATTTTGGAATAAATATACAGCTAGACAAAAGGTTTTATTCTTTTCAGTGGCAGCGGCGGTAATAATTACCCTGGTGGCTCTGTTTTTCTTGCTTAATAGAACCACTTATGTGACTTTATCTGTATTTGAAGATACAGGAGCTACTGCGGAAGCAGCAACTCTTTTAGAAGAAAACGGTATACAAATCAAGGTTTCTGATGATGCTCTTAAGATTGAAGTCGCAGAGGAGCAGGTTTCAGATGCAAGACTTTTGTTGGGACAAAATGGAATTACAACAACAACCAGTGAGGTTGATCTTGCATGGCTTTATGATAACAGCTTTAATACTACAGATTCTGAGAAGAAGCTTAAGGCTAAGATGTATCTGGAGAATTGTATGGAGACAGACCTTCGTTCCATAGATGGTATTTCTAAGGCGTCTGTTACAATAGATCTTCCTGCTTCTACAAGCTCTATTTATACCAACGAACAGGAAGCTTCGGTTAGTATTATGATTACAACAGATACTAATTTTGCTCAGGATGCGGCTTATAATATAGCAGAGTATGCTAAAACCTGTGTTGGAGCATCGGGTACGGATAAGGTTACTATTATTGATAACAAGGGTAATCTTTTATATTCAGGTGCAAGTACTCAATCTTCTCTTACTACAACCTTATCAGTTGAACAGCAGGTTGAGGAATACTACAACAGTAAGATTTGGAATCTTATGGTGAATTCGGGAGTGTATGATGAGGTTTCTGTCGCTTCGAATCTCTCTGTAAATATTTCTCCTGAAGAAATTAAGAATATTGAGTATTATTCAAATGATGAAGATGATACAGGCCCAAAAGCTAATTATTATTACTATCTTGCTGAAAATGTTGATGGTACAGGTGGAGTGGTTGGTACAGATGCAAATGGGGAAGAAATTACAGATTACAATCTCCTCGATTATGCAGATGGAGAGTCTACACTTAATATAATCAAGGAAGAATATAATACAAGCAGTACTACTACAACGAAGATTAATCCTGTTGGTGAGGTTGATATGGAAAGCTCCAGTATGGCTCTTTACCTCACTAAGTATCAGATATATGATGAAGCTCAGATGGAAAAGGATGGACTTCTTGAAGATCAGAGCTTTGCGGAGTTTAAGGCTGCTAATTCAGAGGTTATAGAAACTTCTAACGCTCCAGAGATGGTTGCTATGCTTGCTCAAGCTACAGGCATTAAAGCGGAGAACATATATGTGGTTGAACGAATTGTTCCTGTATTTTATCCTATAGAGGAAAGCCAGGTTCCTGTTCAAAGCATTGTTACTATAGGACTTGCTCTTTTGATAGCAGGGTTGTTACTCTTTGTAGTATTTAAGAGTATGAAGCCTGATGAGGTTGTCGAGGTTGAACCTGAGCTTTCAGTTGAAGCACTTCTTGCTACAACTAAGGAAGGACAGACTCTTGATGATATTGAATTTAGCGAGAAGTCAGCTGCTAAGGAGCAGATTGATAAGTTTGTAGATGAGAATCCAGAAGCAGTTGCTGCGCTTCTTAGAAACTGGTTAACTGATGAGTGGGAGTAGATAATTATGGCAAAGAATAATTATACAGAAATTACAGGTATACAAAAAGCAGCTGTACTGCTCATAGCTTTAGGACCAGAGCGTTCTTCGCAGATATTTAAACATCTAAAGGATGATGAGATAGAGCAGCTTACCCTAGAAATAGCAAATACTAAAAGTATTCCTGCAGAGCTTAAGGATGAAGTAATAGAGGAGTTCTACGAGATATGTCTTGCTCAGCAGTATATTGCTGAGGGTGGTATTGCTTATGCTAAAGAGCTTCTTGATAAGGCTCTTGGTGAGGATAGAGCAAGAGATGTTATTGGTAGACTTACAGCATCTCTACAGGTTAGACCGTTCGAGTTTGTTAGAAAGGCAGACGCCAGTCAGTTGCTTAACTTTATTCAGGATGAGCATCCACAGACGATTGCTCTTATTCTTGCTTATTTGCCATCGTCACAGGCCGCAGCAGTTGTAAGTGCTCTTGCTCCTGAGAAGCAAGCAGATGTTGCCAAGAGAATAGCTATGATGGATAGAACCAGTCCTGATGTAATTAAAGAAGTTGAACGTGTTCTCGAGAAAAAGTTAGCATCTCTTGTTAATCAGGATTACACAATTGTTGGTGGTGTAGACTCTATCGTTAATATCTTGAATACTGTAGACAGAAGTACAGAGAAACATATTATGGAGAACTTGGAGATAGAGGAGCCAGAGTTAGCAGACGAGATCAGAAGAAAGATGTTTGTATTCGAGGATATCCTTATATTAGATAATCGTTCTATACAGACTGTTCTTCGTGAGGTTGATAACAATGAACTTGCAATTGCTCTTAAAAATGCAAATGAAGATGTTCAGCAAGTTATTTTTGATAATCTTTCGTCCCGTCTGGCAACTATGATTAAAGAGGACATGGAATTTATGGGACCTGTTAGACTTAAAGATGTTGAAGAGGCTCAGCAGAAGATTGTTAATATTATTAGAAAGCTTGAGGATTCAGGAGAAATTGTTATTTCCCGTGGTGGAGGTGACGAGATAGTTGTCTAATTTGTTTAAGTCCGGATTTCCGGGAATAAAATCAGTAGATGCAACTCCTTTTATTGTTGACGGCAATAAAAAGCAGATAAGCATGCCAGAGACAACAGGTAAAATAATTCGTCCTTTAGACGAGGTAAAGTCGGATGAGGAGAATGTATCTGAAGCTACCATTGCCAATGAAGAAATACTTAATGAGGCTATGGATATGGCAAAGGAGCTTAGAGAGGATGCTGTAAACCGGGCATCGAAGATTATTGAAGATGCTGAATTAGAGGCGGAAAAGATCAAAGATGACGCCTATAAGGTTGGTTATGAAAAGGGCTTAGAAGATGGCAGCATGGAAGCTATGAAGCGCGCTGATGCATATATGGAAAATTTGCAGAAGGAGCAGGAGGCTTTATATAAAAAGAATCAGGAAACTTTGGAAGCGAATATTTCAGACACACAGGATAAGCTGGTTAATCTTAGCTGCGCCCTTATAGAAAAACTTACTGGAATTCTTGTGGACGAGTATAAGTCGGTAATGCTTTATATTATTAATAATGCTCTTAACGAGAGCGATAATAGCAAGGAATTCACTATTAAGGTTAGTGAAGGAAATTATTCTTACCTAACAGATAATCTAGATAGAATATCTGGGGCTACAAATCCCAATATAAGTATAGAGATATATAGTGATTCTAAGTTAAATAAGAGACAGTGTATAATTGAATCGGAAAATGGAATTATTGATTTGTCCATGGATATACAGGTTAGAAATTTAATCACTGCCATTAAAATGTTATCTGAGTAATGAATATCCCCGATCTCCAATCGGGGATATTGTGTTTAACTATACAAATGCGAGGTCGTATTATGATTAAGGAGTTCAGTGTAGATAAATATCAACCTCTTTTGTTTAGAGATTATACAATGCATTATGGAAAGGTTAGCAAAATTGTTGGACTTACTGTTGAGTCGGTTGGACCTCCATGTAAGCTTAATGATATGTGCGAGATAATTTCCAGAGATGGTCAGACAAAAGTTATGTCTGAGGTTGTTGGATTTAAGGATAATAAGGTGCTATTAATGCCTTATGATAGTGTGGATGGTATAGGTCTTGGTGCAACTGTTAGAAATACAGGACAATGTCTTACTGTTAAGGTTGGTCCATCTCTTTTGGGAAGAGTTCTTGATGGTATTGGTAGACCTATGGACAAGGGAGAGATAAATGAGCTTCTGGAGTATCCTATAGATGCGCCGTCGCCAGATCCTTTACAGAGAAAGCTTATTAGTGAAATCTTGCCTCTAGGCGTTAAAGCTGTAGATGGCTTGCTAACCATAGGAAAAGGACAAAGAATAGGTATATTTGCGGGTTCTGGCGTAGGTAAAAGTACACTTCTTGGTATGTTTGCCCGTAACACAAAGGCAGATATCAATGTTATTGCTCTTATTGGTGAGCGAGGCAGAGAGGTTGGAGAATTTATTGAGCGAGATTTAGGAGAAGAAGGTTTAAAACGTTCGGTGCTTGTTATAGCCACCTCTGACAAACCGGCTCTTATTAGAAATAAAGCGGCGAAAACAGCCACTGCAATAGCTGAGTATTTTAGAGACCAGGGAAGGGATGTTTTACTTATGATGGACTCTCTTACGAGATTTTCTATGGCTCAGCGAGAAATCGGACTTGCTTCAGGCGAGCCACCAGTAACTAGAGGTTATCCACCATCGGTTTATTCAGAACTGCCTAAGCTTTTGGAAAGAGCAGGAAATACATATAAGGGTTCTATTACAGGTCTATATACGGTTCTCGTAGATGGTGATGATTTCAATGAGCCAATAACAGATACTGCAAGAGGTATTTTGGATGGTCATATTGTATTATCCAGAAAGCTTGGACACAAAAATCATTATCCTGCCATAGATGTTTTGGCCAGCATATCCAGATGTATGAGTGCTATTGCTACTGATGAACACAAGAAAATGGCGGGTAATCTTAAGAATGTTCTTGCAACCTATACCGATGCAGAGGATTTGATTAATATTGGAGCATATAGAGCAGGCTCTAATAAGGATATCGATTATGCTATTTCGAAAATTGATAAGGTTAATGGATTTTTGAGACAGGATGTGAATTCAAAATTCCTTTTGGATGAAGAACTTAAGCTACTAAAAGAAGTATTTGAATAATTGCCTATATAAATATATTTGTTTATGATGGGGACAAGGTGATACTATGGCTAAATTTATATACCGTATGCAAAATATTTTGGATATAAAATATAAGCTGGAAGAATCTGCTAAGCAGGAGTATGCAGATGCTGTTCATATTCTTGAAGAAGAAGAGGCAAAGCTAGAGCATTTAAAGCAACGTAGATATGGTTATTACCTGGATTATAATCAATCTATTCAAGGACGGTTGGATTTTGTATTGATTGATGAATGTGGTAATGCTATGGATATAATGGATGAAAAGATTGCAGAGCAGATTGAGGTTGTGCGAGAAAAAAGTAAGGATGTTGAAAAAGCCCGAGCTAAGCTTAATACAGTGATGCAGGAAAGGAAAATGCACGAAAAGCTTAAGGAAAATAAATTCGAAGAGTTTAAAAGGGAAATTAATGCTGAGGAAGCGAAAGAAACGGATCAGGTTGTCAGCTATCAGTATAATAATAAAGATACGGAGGAATAGTGTATGTCCAAGGAAATAAAGGATAAAGAAAATAGTAATAAAGGTATTGGTGTTATAATGATAATTCTTATTATCACAACATGGCTTTCTGTTATGGCGCTTTTGATTAAATGCGATGTGGGTGGTTTTGGCTCTGAGGTGCTTAGACCTGTGTTTAAGGATGTGCCTATTATAAAATATATCCTTCCTGAGGCTAGCGATGAGGAAATAATTAAAGAAAGTGGCTATTCGTATACAAATTTGGCAGATGCTTTAGATAGGATTGCCGTACTGGAGGCTTCTGTTGGAAGTAAAGAGGCTGAAATAGTTCTTTTGACAGATCAGGTGACTGAATTACAGGCGGAAGTATCCAGACTTTCTGTGTATGAGGCTGAGCAAGAATCCTTTGAAGAGAAAAAAACTGAATTTTTTAATGAAATAGTCTATGGAGAAAACGCTCCAGATACCGATATATATGTTGAGTGGTATAATGAGCTTGATCCTGAGTATGCAGAGCAGGTATATAGAGAAATAGTTGCGGCTAATACATCAGATCAGCAAATTATAGACCTGGCAAAGGCTTATGAAAGCATGGATCCAAAGGATGCAGCTGGAATTCTTGAAACCATGAATAATGATTTAGACACTGTAGCGCTTATTATGAATAATATGAGTACAGAGTCTCAAGGCAAGATTTTAGCAGAGATGGATCCGGAATATGCAGCTAGTGTTACTAAGAAGCTTCTGCCATAGCACTTAATATTTGAGAAAGGAGGGCACGGGATGATTACTATTTCGACAGGTGGAATTGGACCTATGGATATTGTTGCAAATACTAAAGCTAAGGGTGCTTCTAAAGAAGAGGAAAAAGCTGTAGATGCGTTTGCAAGTCTTATGAATATGGTTTCAAGTAATCAGGAACAGGAAGGTGTGTTACCGGCTGAAGATGTGGATGTATCAGAGGTTGCCCCAGCAAAGGATGTAGCTAAGGATTATGAGACCTATAGCAAGCAGGAACAGGTTGAAGTATCGGAGGATAAGTTCAAGGATACTGAGAAGTCTCAGGTTAAGGAGGATACTCAAGCTGCTGATGTCAAAACAACAGATTCTGAGGTTGAAAAGGAAGACAGCCTTGTGGATCAAGCAGTTGCTTTGATTAAGGAGGTTAAGGCAACTCTTAAGGATGCTCTTAATTTAACTGACGAGGAGCTTGAAGGCTTGTTGGCTGATATGGGTATTGATGCGTCACAGCTTTTGATTGGTGACAATCTTAAGAACTTTATTCTTCAGTTTAAGGGTGCAACTACTGTAGATTTGCTTGTTAACGAAGATTTGGCTAATCTTGTTGCTGATATAACTAATGAGGTGTCCCAAATAATTCAGAATTATAATTCCATTGATGGAATTGATTTCCAACAGTTTGTTGCTGATAATGCAGAAACAGTTGAATTTGCGCTTCAGGATAATGTCAAAGATGCCGATATAATTGTTGATGATGCTATTAGTGTGAATGCTGATAAAACACCAGTGGTTGAAGAAAACAATCAGGTGGATGTTGCAGAAGTTGATTATGAAGAATCTAAGTCAGACACAAAAATCTTAGACAACAAAGTAGAATCCAACATTGGTGATGATGGCCTTGCTGGTAAGGTTAAGGTAACAAATACATCAGAGAGTGGTCAGTCTATGACTCAGGATAAGTCAAGTCAGCAGAGCAATCAGCAGATAGTCGCCAACTTTAATCAGGCGATTGATAATACAGTAAATACAAATGTTACTGTTGATGCAACAACATTTGTAGACCAGGTTCAGGAAGCTGATATTATCAGACAGATAATTGATCAAATTAAGGTCAATGCAGGAAAAGAAATACAGTCCATGGAGGTTCAACTTAATCCGGAAAACCTTGGTAAGGTATATGTTAATGTTGAAGCTAAGGATGGTGTGATGCAGGCCAAGATAGTTGCAGAGACTGAGGCAGCGAAGAATGCCATAGAGAATAATTTGGCAATTCTTAAGGAAAACTTTTCTACCAGCGAGCTTAAGGTTGAAGCAATCGAGGTAATGGTTGCAGCATACGGTTTCTTCGAGGGAAATCAGAGTGGCGATTTTAATAACGAGGAACAAACTAATGATACTTCAAAGGCTATCGGTGGAGTGAATGTTAATGCTTTAGATGAAGAGGAATTAACTGATGAAGAAGTCTTAGAGGTTGAGATTATGAAATCAAAAGGTAATACTGTAAGCTATACGGTATAGCCGGAAAGGAGATTATATGGCAGATGCGATAATTAATAATATTCAAGCCAATAAAACAGATACAGCCTATACTTCTACAAAGAAGGAAACTACAGGCTCTAATGACTTGGATAAGGATGCTTTTTTGCAATTACTTGTAACTCAGATGCAGTATCAGGATCCGCTTAATCCAGGAGATAGTACAGAATATATGTCACAGCTGGCACAGTACTCATCACTTGAGGCCACTATGAATATTAGTACAACTCTTGATAAAGGTAATGGACTTAATCTTGTAGGTCAGTATGTAATTATGAATACTACGGATTCGGCTGGTAATACAGATATGATAAGTGGACTTGTAGAATATGCCACAGTCAAGGATGGAGAGGTACTTCTCTCAATCAATGATACATATTATCCTGCATCAGATCTTGATTCAGTGGTTGATTATGATTATTATTTATATCTTCAGGGGATAGCAAGTGATAAGCTTGAGGAGTCTAATAATCAGACTTCAGGAGAAAACTCTGATAACACAACATCGGGTACAGGTAATACCACTGAATAATAGTCGGGAGGCGGTTTTATGAATGGATTAGGAGACAGAATCTTTTCTATAGAGCAGGCTACAGACTTATTGATTCAAAATAAAAATAATATAAAGACTAAAGCTTCCGATGAAGGATTGTCATTTCAAGATATTTTCAATCAAAAGGTTAGCGACATAGAAGATGTTAAATTTTCAAAGCATGCAAATCAAAGATTGGAGAGCAGAAATATAAATCTATCAAAGGAGCAGATGACAAGGCTTAATGAGGGTGTGTCAAAAGCAAGAGATAAGAGTATTAACGAATCCCTTGTTATGATGGATAACTTGGCATTTATAGTCAATATAAAGAATAACACTGTAGTAACTGCCCTAGAATCAAATGAGGACAGTAATGTTTTTACTAACATTGATGGTGCAGTAATTGTATAGTAACTAGAGTTAACAGCCGGACCGATATGGAGGCTGTAATCCCGGACTGACAGAAGGGATTTTAGTATAAAAATATTGGAGGACAAAATTATGATGAGATCACTTTATTCTGGTGTTGCAGGTCTTAAGACTCACCAGACAAAAATGGATGTAATTGGTAACAATATAGCTAATGTTAATACAATTGGTTTCAAATCATCATCTGTACTTTTCAGAGATGTATTATATCAGACAACAGCTACAGCGACAGGAGCAACTGCAAGTACTGGTGGTACCAATGCATCTCAGATAGGTCTTGGTACTCAGGTATCATCTATCCAGACAAGTGTGACAGATAATGGAGCGGCACAAAGTACAAATAACCCATATGACCTTATGCTTAATGGTGAGGATTTCTTCATTGTAAGCCGTGGAGGAGTTAATAACTTTACTAAGGTTGGTAATTTTAGTGTTGATGGAGCTGGATGTCTTGTAACAAGTAATGGATTTCAGGTTATGGGTTGGCAGGTTGATCCTGAGAATCCATCAGAAATTAAGAAGGATACTGTTTCTGCACTTTATCCGGAGAGTGAAGCAAATAAGGTTTCATCTCCTGAGCAGACAACTGATGCATACATGACAGGAAATATTGACCTTACTGATCCAGATCTTACATCTGTAGATGGTGCTGCAATATCTATGTCAATATATGATTCCCTTGGTTATAGCTATACAGTAAAGTTCAAGCTTACCCAGGATGAGAACCAGGCAGATAGATCTTTATATAATTTAGAGATTATGTCTGTTAAGGATTCGAATAATGTTGAGATATTGGGGGCGGACGATGCTTCAACTGATGACATTGAAGAAGGTGGCTATACAGCAACTATAGCTGGCAAGAACTCTATTCAGATAAAATTTGATCCTGATAATGGTTCATTTGAGTATGTTGGACAGGCTGATACTGATTCTGCTTTGCTTGAGATTTCACCTAATTCGGCAGATAAGGGAGATGTTTTTGTTTCTGTTGTTAATGGTGAGCCGGTTAATGGTATAACTGTAGATTTCTCGAATCTTACCATGTATGAGTCAGATGGTAATTCTACTGCTAAGATGATTCGTGGTACAACAGATTCTATGGGATGTGGTAGAGCGATGGGAGCTCTCAGTGATGTAAGCATTGATACATCAGGTAAGATTTATGGTGTGTACACAAATGGTGAGACTAAGCTTCTGGGTCAGATAGCGGTGGCAAGATTTACAAACCCGATGGCCTTAGAGTCGATTGGTGATAGTATGTACACCACAACTCAGAACTCAGGAGATTTTGATGGTATTGGTACATCTGTGGATGATGGTGGTGGTTCCATGACACAGGGTGTTTTGGAAATGTCAAATGTAGACCTTTCGGCAGAGTTCACAGAGATGATTACTACTCAGAGAGGATTCCAAGCAAATTCAAGAATTATCACTACTTCAGACGCTATGCTTGAGGAATTGGTAAATCTTAAGAGATAATTTAATTTAATCTAATTTAAGCGGAAGATTTTAAAACGAAAAAAATGTCGTATTTAAAGTCTTCCTGCTTTTATTTTTGTAGACATAAAAATTGTATTATGCTATAATAATCCTAACTGTAGTGTCGACAATTATGTAGTTTTTTCGAGGTGGACATATGATTGAAGTTACAAGACTTAGAGGGACCAAAATAATACTTAATGCTGAGCTTATTGAGTGTATTGAGGAAACCCCTGATACAGTTATTACGCTTACCGGAGGAAAGAAATTGGTGGTTTCTGAGAGCGGTAAGGAGATAGTAGATTTAGTAATTAATTACAAGAGAAAGATACATACAGCTTTATAGTTGTACATAAGAGGTGGACATAGTGGATATAGCGTCTATTATTGGATTTATAGCAGCACTTGTGCTTATGATATATGGAATGGTTGATGGTAAGGGCTTTGGTGTAATTACAGATACCTTCCTTAATATGCCATCTGCACTTATTACATTTGGTGGAGCATTCGGTGCAGTATTGGCCATGAATACTATGAAAGATTTCCTTGAGGGTGTTAAGACCTTTGGATTGGTTTTTAAGCTACCTGCTGCTAATGAAACAGATACAATTAAGACTATTATTGAGTTGTCAAATTTGGCCAGAAGAGAGGGTCTCCTTGCATTAGAAGAATCAACTAATACATTGGATGATGAATTTATGAAGAAGGGTATTATGCTTATAGTGGATGGTACAGACCCGGAGTTGGTTAGAAGTATTCTAGAAGCAGAGATAATTAATATAGATGCAAGACATCAAAAAAATATTGGCTTATGGAAGAATCTTGGAGCTATGGGTCCTGCTTGGGGTATGATAGGTACTCTTATCGGTCTTATAAACATGCTTAAGGATTTGTCTGATCCTGATTCTATAGGACCTAATATGGCGGTTGCCCTTATTACAACCTTGTATGGTTCGGTGCTTGCTAACTGGATTTGTTCACCGGTAGCCAATAAGCTAACTAGTTTTAATGATTCGGAGATTAAACTTAAAGAGGTTATGATAGAGGGTATTTTGTCGATTCAAGCGGGCGAAAATCCAAGAGTTATAGAAGAGAAGCTTAAATCTTTCTTGTCACCAACTGAAAGAAAAGGCTTTGGTGATGAAGGTGGTGCTTAAATATGGCTAAGAGAAAAGAACAACCACCTGAGGAAGGCTCGCCAGCATGGATGGCCACATTTAGTGACCTTATGAATCTTTTGCTTTGCTTCTTTGTTTTGCTTTTTGCTAGTTCTACTATGGATGAAGGTAAGATACAGAAGATTGCAGCATCCTTTGATAATGTGACATTTAGTGTTATAGATCAAGGGTCTATATCCTTGGTTGAAGGAGGTATGTTGTCTGGTGGTGTAAGCCAGGTTCCTGATGCTCAGGCCGTTTTGACTCAGGCAGGGCAGAATGTTGACCCTGATTCTGGTAAGGAAGTAACAGCGACGAAAAATGACGCAGAAAAGCTTTCGGATGAAGAACTTAAGGCTGAGTTAGATAGGCGTGGTGAAGAACAATCAGAAGAAATGTATGAGGAGGTTGTGCAAATGGCCGAGTCATATAGTATAGATACTATGATTAGTATTGATTATAACGAACAGTATGTTGAACTTGAGTTGAATGGTTCTATATTATTCGAATCGGGATCGGCTCAGGTAAAAGAGGATTCGAAGATTTTCCTTCAGAAAATTGCTAGAATCTTAACAAAATACAAGTATTGTATTATTGAAATTGAAGGGCATACTGACAATGTCCCTATATATTCTGCACAGTATTCAAGTAATAGAGAGCTTTCTTCTGAAAGAGCAAGAAATGTGTATGAATACCTTATGAGTCAGGAAGACTTTATAGATGCTAATATGAAGGTTGCGGGTTATGGTGAAAGTAGACCTGTTGCTTCAAATTCCACTGAGGAAGGTAGGGCAAAGAACCGTAGAGTATCTATAAAAATATATAATAAGCAAAATTCAAATTAGTAATTAAGAAGGAGCATGTTAGTATCATGAAGAAGAATTTAATTACAGTTCTTATACTTGCATTATGTATTATTAATCTTGCATTTAATATTTTATTGGTGTTTACATTTTTGCCATCAGTTAAGAAAACTAATAAATTAGTTGGTGATATTATGGCAGTGCTCGATTTAGAGATAGCATCTCAAAGTTCGGGTAACAATGGATTCGATGTTAGTAATTTAGCACCATTCCAGCTTGAACAGAGTAATCCAATTAATCTTGCAGCTGATGGTTCGGGAGCTCTTCATGTTGTTCAGTATGGTCTTACTATTAATCTTGATAAGACTGCTGCTGATTATTCTGAAGTTTCTACCAACCTTACTAATTCAACATCTCTCGTGTATGATATGGCTAGAAATATCATCGGTAAATATACATATGATCAGGTCATCGATGTTAATGTTCAAAACCAAATTAAAGCCGAGATATTGGCTTCCTTAAAGGAAACATTTAATACAGAGTGTATATATTCAGTTAGCTTCTATAATTGGGTAGCACAGTAATCTATAAATCAGGAGGTGAGAAGCGTGGCTGACGTACTCTCACAAAATGAAATAGACGCTCTATTGAAACAGTTATCTACAGGCGAGCTTGATGTTGATGATATAGAAGAAAACAAAAGTGCTAAGGTTAAAGAATATGATTTCTCAAAGCCTGCGAAGTTTTCAAAAGAGCATCTTAGAACAATTGAAATTATATTTGAGCATTTTGGCAGATTATTAAGTAGCAATCTTCCCGCATATCTTAGAAAGAATGTGCAGATAGAGGTTATGAATTCTGAGGCAGTAATTTATTCGGAGTTCTCTAACGCCTTATCAAATCCTGTTTTACTAGGGGTTGTCAATATGTCCCCATTGCAGGGCAATATTATTATTGAGATGGCAACTAATATAGGATACACCATTATTGATAGATTGTTAGGTGGTGTAGGAGAGCCCTTAGAGAAAAACAGAGATTTCTCGGAAATAGAATTATCTATTCTAGAAAGAATATTTAATATAATTATTAGTTTACTGAGAGAACCTTGGAAGAATGTTGTTGAGATAGAGCCATATCTTGAGAGAATAGAAACCAATTCACAGTTCGCTCAGATAATATCTCCTACAGAGATGATAGCCATAGTTACTATTAATGTTAACATAGGTGGTGTTGAGGGACTTATGAATATATGTCTTCCGTTTATGACATTGGAAGATGTTATGGATAAGCTTAATACAAAGTATTGGTTCTCAACTATGCAGAATAAGGATGAATCCAGCTATGCGGATGTTATTGAAACAGCTATTAACAAAGCCCTTGTTCCTGTATCGGCATACTTAGGAAAAAGCCAGATTACAGTTATTGATTTTGTTAATCTCCAGGTTGGAGATATTATAAAGCTGGATAGAAATGTTGAAGAAGAACTTGATGTTTATGTGGGCAATATAGTTAAGTTTAAGGCATTGCCGGGCTCCTTCAGCGATAATTATGCAGTTAAGATTACAGAAATATATAGAGAGGAGGAATAAAGAATATGGACGGAATGTTATCTCAGGAAGAGATTAATGCACTCTTAGGTGGCGGAATACCAAGCGCTTCATCTGGTGGTGATGGTTCTCTTACAGATTCCGAAAAAGACGCATTAGGAGAAATATCCAACATATGTATGGGTACTGCAGCAACAACACTTTATTCCTTGGTTAATCAGAAGGTTGTTATAACTACTCCTGTTGTAAATATAACAAGATGGGAAGAGCTGACCTCTGATTATGCTAGACCATGCGTTTTCATTAACATTTATTACAAGGAAGGTATAGATGGTAATAATGTTTTAATTCTTAAAGAAGATGATGTTAAAATCATCACAGACTTAATGATGGGTGGAGATGGATTGAATCCAGCTCCTGAATTATCAGAGCTTCACTTTAGTGCTATATGTGAAGCTATGAACCAGATGATGGGTTCATCAGCCACATCCCTTTCATCAATGCTTAACACTAAGATTGATATTAGTCCACCTGAGGCGGACTTGGTGGATATGGCTGGAGATATAGATGAGGCAAAGGTTACAGATTTTATGAAGAAGGATTTCGCATGTGTAACCTTTAGGATGACTATAGGTGATTTGGTTGATAGTACCATAATGCAGTTGTATCCTATAGAATTGGCGAAGGAATTGTATAGAAGGTTTTCTGGTGAGGAGGAGGTTGCATCTGCAGCTCCGGAACCACCTAAAGCAGCACCTGAGCCACCTAAGCCTGTGCCTGAAGCAGTTCCACAGATGCAGCAGACACCACCTATGATGGACCAGTCTATGATGGGACAACCTATGATGGGACAGCCTATGATGGGACAGCCTATGATGATGGGACAACCTATGATGATGCAACCCGATGTTAATGTTCAAAATGTTCAATTCCAGGCGTTTAATCCTATAGCCAATCCTGTAACACAGCAGGAGAACATTGAACTTATAATGGATGTTCCATTGGAGGTATCAGTAGTATTAGGAAGAACACGAAAATCCATCAAGGAAATATTAGAGTTTTCACCGGGAACTATTATAGAGCTTGACAAGCTTGCGGGAGAATCCATAGATGTTATGGTTAATCAAAAGCTTGTTGCAAAGGGTGAGGTAGTAGTAATTGAGGAAAGCTTTGGTATAAGAATTACAGAGATTATTAAGGAAAAAATATAACATAAAGGAGTATAAGTTATGGCAAAGAGTATTTTAATATGTGATGATGCGGCATTTATGAGAATGATGATTAAGGACATATTAGTTAAGAATGGTTACAATATTGCAGGTGAGGCAGAGAATGGATTAAAGGCAGTAGAAAAATATAACGAGACTAAGCCTGATCTTGTTCTTATGGATATTACAATGCCAGAGTTGGATGCAATTCAGGCCCTTAAGAAAATTAAGGCAGCTGATCCTAATGCTAGTGTTGTTATGTGTTCTGCTATGGGTCAGCAGGCTATGGTTATTGAATCAATTCAGTCTGGTGCAAGAGACTTTATAGTTAAGCCTTTCCAGCCAGATAGAGTAATTGAAGCTGTTAAGAAAGCTGTTGAATAATATGTATATTTTTTTATCAGAGAATATTAGAGATGGTTCTCTATATAATGTTATATCTTTGATATTAATATTTATCTTCATATTAATATTAGCTTATTTTACTGCAAAGCTTACAGCTAAGCTACAGGGTAATTCTCTTAATAAAAGGGCGAACATCAAGATTATTGAATCATTTCGACTTGGTGGAAATAAGTTTATTTCTATCGTAAAGATAGGTGAGAATTATTTTGCTATGGGCTTCGGAAAGGATGAGATTACTATGATTGATCGGTTAGATAAAGATAGTATTGTGCTTCCTGATGAGTCCCTATGTACTACGAAGAGTAGCTTCAAAGATATTTTGCAGAACATTAATAAAAAAGACGAACAAGAAAATACAGATAAAAAGTAGGTAGTAATATGAAATATGCAAAGCTGCGCAAATTAATACTTTTATTTTTAATTCCGCTGGCTCTTTCGGTCATATTTTCAGGATCTAATACTTACGCTACCACTGTTACTCCAGAAACAGAAGCTGAAGAGGGACTAGATGAGGCAATTACAGATGATGAGGGTATGTCGGTTGGACTGACATTAAATTCTAATTCTGATGATACCACCTTATCTGGAACTCTTCAGATTTTATTGGTTATTACAGTAATTTCATTAGCTCCATCAATATTAGTTATGGTGACTTCATTTACCAGGATTGTTGTTGTGCTTGGCTTTACCAGAACAGCTTTAGGTACCCAATCATCCCCACCTAATAATGTATTGATAGGGCTCTCCTTGTTTTTAACCCTATTTATTATGAGTCCTATATTTTTACAAATTAAGGAAGAGGCCATAGATCCGTTGTCGGCAAATGAAATTACTCAGGAGGAAGCGATAGAAAAATGTGTTGATCCCCTGAAAACATTTATGCTAGAGCAGGTCAGACAGGAAGATTTACGACTATTTATGGATATTGCTAAGGTAGATACTGTAGAGAGTGCCAGCGAGCTTTCTCTTACAATTGTGATTCCGGCATTCATAATAAGTGAGCTAAGAGCTGCCTTTATAATAGGATTTTTGATTTATATTCCGTTTATAGTTATTGATATGGTAGTTGCGTCGGTACTGATGTCTATGGGTATGATGATGCTTCCACCTACAACCATTTCTATGCCGTTTAAGATTCTTTTGTTTGTATTAGCAGATGGTTGGAATCTGGTTATAGGAGAATTGGTGAATTCCTTTAATTTGTGATAAGAGGTGATTACTTTGACAACAGGAGAAGTTGTAGATATAGCTAGTGAAGCTATATGGATTATAATTGAATGTTCAACACCACTTCTGTTGGTGTCGCTTATAGTTGGTCTTGTTATAAGTATTTTTCAAACAGTTACCTCTATACAAGAGCAGACTTTAACCTTTGTTCCGAAAATTCTTGTAATGTTTCTTATGATTATACTTACAGGTGACTGGTTGCTTAATAACATATTGTCATTTATACAGGAATTATGGGGCAAATTCGGTGATTTTGTGAGGTAATAGCCTATGGATTTAAGTATAGAAACCCTTAAATTAGAGGCTTTTTTGATGGTTCTAGTTAGGATTGCCTGCTTTGTTGCAGTTGCTCCTGTGTTTGGACATAAGAGTATTAATGCTCGGCTAAGAGTACTTATTGCTGCATGCATTGCTCTTACTGTTTTTACTGCTATGGACCCTGATATGCCAGAATATGATTCGGTATTTGGATTTTCTTTCTTGCTGATTAAGGAAGCTGCTGTTGGTTTATCTCTTGGCTTTGTGTCTAGCTTGGTAATGGCTATTATTACAATGGCAGGTGAGTTTATAGACAGAGAAATAGGATTTTCTATGGCTCAAACCTTTGATATCAATGTAGGTGGAATGACTACAATTACAGCTAATCTATATGATAAGCTGATTTATCTTATTATTCTGATTACAAATCTTCATTACTACATACTAAAGGCTATTGTAAGATCCTTTGAGGTTGTGCCTCTTGGGAGCTTTAAGATGAATGTGCCTGTAATGTATACACAGGTACTTGGATTTGTGGTTGAATTTTTTATTATTGGCTTTAGAATTGCTATGCCGATTTTTATAGCAGCAACGATTATGAATATTATTCTCGGTGTTATGACAAAGAGCTCACCTCAGATGAATATGTTTGCTATAGGTATACAGATGAAGATAATTCTTGGTATGCTAGCTCTTGCCATTATGATTATGTTCGTACCTAATATTACAAATTATCTTATGGAAAAGATGGACAGTATGCTTTCGTCTCTTCTAGGAGGAATGTAGTTTGAACCCATATGAAGAAAGCTTAATTAAATTAAATCTTCAATTATTTGCCAATGATGAGGGTGGTGAAAAAACAGAAGAGCCTACTGCCAAGAAGATTGATGATTCGCGAAAAGAAGGTCAGGTTGCAAAGAGTAAGGAAATATCTACAGCTGCCTCTTTGTTAGCTGTTTTTCTGTGCCTTAAGATATTTATGGGATTTCTTGGCGAGAGATTAATTGGTGTTTTCTTTAATTTTTGGGACGAGATGGATGTATATGCAAATAGTGCATTTAATTCCTTTACTGTTGTGCAAATTATGACAGATGGTATCTTATATATTCTTATAACGTGCCTTCCGTTCTTTGTAATATCCTTTTTGGTAGCGTTTTTATCTCAGAAGGTTCAGTTTAAATGGATGGTAACAACAAAGCCCCTTGAACCTAAGTTAAGTAAGATGAATCCCATATCGGGCTTTAAAAGAATGTTTTCAAAACAAGCTCTTTTTGAATTGGTTTTATCCATTGTGAAAATTGCAATTATTTATGCAATTTGTCAATCAGTTATTAAGGATAATTTAAGTGTTTTGTTGACACTATATGATTTGGAAATTGAGGCATCTCTTGCAATATTGTTTGATATTGTTATGGATTTAGGAATTAAAGTGTCTCTGGTTTATTTTATATTAGCGTTGGCTGATTTGCTTTTTCAAAAGTGGAAACACAAGCAGGATCTTAGGATGACAAAGCAAGAGATTAAGGAAGAATACAAGAATCAAGAGGGAGATCCTAAGATTAAGTCTCAGCAACGACAGAGAATGCAACAGGCTTCTAGAAGAAGAATGATGCAAAGTATTCCCGAGGCTGATGTTGTAATCACCAATCCAACACATTTTGCTGTTGCACTTAAATATGATAATACAGTCAATCAGGCACCTATGGTTGTCGCAAAGGGTGCTGATTATTTGGCTTTTAAGATAAAGGAAATTGCCAAGGAAAATGATGTAGTGATATACGAGGATAAGCCTTTGGCAAGAATACTATATAGTAATGTAGACATAGGGAGAGAAATACCGGCAGAACTTTATCAGGCAGTTGCGGAGGTTCTGGCCTATGTGTATGGAGAGAGAAATAAAGTTAGTTAGTAAATGTAGTATTAATACGAAAGGAGGTAGTGGTAGTGAAGAAAAACGACATATTTTTGGGTGTGTACCTGTTGGCCGCAATTGTATTTCTTATTATACCAATACCTTCCACATTACTTGATGTTTTGATATTATTCAATATATCTATGTCGCTTATTATAGTATTTAATTGTTTATTTACCAGTGAAACACTTAACATGTCTGGTTTCCCTACTTTGTTGCTTTTTACAACAGTTTTTAGAATATCCTTAAATGTATCGTCTACAAGATTGATACTTTCAACAGGTAATCCAGGTCAGGTTGTTGAGGTCTTTGGATCCTTCGTAGGTGGAGGTAACTTGGTAATTGGTGCAATTGTATTTATTGTACTTATTATAGTTCAGATGATGGTAATAAATAAGGGTTCTGAGCGAGTATCAGAGGTAACAGCAAGATTCACACTGGATGCTATGCCTGGTAAACAGATGGCTATTGATGCGGATCTTAACTCGGGTGCCATAACTGATCAGGAGGCTATTGCCAGAAGACAGAAAATCCAAGAGGAGTCAGCCTTCTTCGGTGCCATGGATGGTGCATCCAAATATGTAAAGGGAGATGCAACAGCTGGTCTTATAATTACGGTGATTAATATTGTTGGTGGTCTTGTTATGGGTATGACCACTATGGGTATGACAGCTACGGATGCTCTTCAAAAATTCACCATACTTACTATAGGTGATGGTCTTGTATCTCAGATACCATCTATGCTTATATCACTTTCTACAGGTATCCTCGTAACCAAGGCATCTAAGGAGGAAAATATTGGTGATATTTTAATTGGACAGCTATTTAGTATACCAAAGGTTCTTCTTATGGTTGGTATTACTATGATAGGTCTAGGTGTGGCTACACCTCTTAGCTTTGGTTTTTGCGGTGCCTATGGAATACTTTTTATAGTTTTATCCTTTGCTATTAAAGGTAATCAGCAGGAGCAGGCAATTAAGGAAGAGGTAGAGGAGGAAGAGGTTCAGGCAGAAGAGGTAAGACGACACGAGAATGTAAATTCACTTCTTCATGTTGACCCTATTGAACTAGAGTTTGGATATGGTATAATACCTTTAGCAGATGTTAATCAGGGTGGAGATTTGCTTGATCGAGTTGTTATGATTAGACGTCAAATTGCCCTTGAGCTTGGTGCAGTTGTGCCGATTATTCGACTTCGAGATAATATACAGCTTAATCCAAATCAATATATTATTAAGATAAAAGGTATTCAGGTTAGTGAGGGAGAGATTTTGTTCGACCACTACATGGCTATGAATCCTGGATATGTTGAGGATGAAATTACAGGTATTCCAACTTATGAGCCTGCTTTTCATCTAGAGGCTATGTGGATTACTGAATCACAGAGGGAAAGAGCTGAGTCTCTTGGCTATACAGTAGTTGATCCACCGTCTATTATAGCTACACATTTGACAGAGATAATTAAGAAGCATTTGGATGAGCTTCTCAACAGACAGGATGTTCAGAACCTTATTGATAACATTAAGGAAACTAATAAAACTCTGGTTGATGAGCTTGTTCCAAAGCTACTTGGCGTGGGAGATATTCAAAAGGTATTGCAGAATCTTTTGCGAGAGGGTATATCCATTAGAGATTTGATTACTATTTTTGAAACTCTTGCAGACTATGCAGCAACAAGTAGAGATACAGATATTTTGACAGAGTATGTAAGACAGAGCTTGAAACGAGCTATTTCTAGCAAGTACTTTGGGGATGGTGATATGACATCTGTTGTAACTCTTGACCCTAAGATTGAACAGATGATAATGAGCTCCATCAAGCAAACTGAGCAGGGAGCATATATTTCCCTTGACCCAGCTGTTACCAAGAAGATACTTAAATCCACTGAGATTGAGGTTCAAAAGCTGGAGAATAAGGGTCAAGCGCCAATTATTATAACATCTCCTATAGTGAGAATGTATTTTAAGAAGCTTACTAATGATTACTTTAAGGATTTGATAGTAATCTCATATAATGAAATTGATTCAAATATTGAATTAAAATCAGTAGGAGTAGTGACAATCGATGATAATTAAGAAGTTTAATGCACAAACTGAAAAGGAAGCTATGCTTATGGCCAGAGAAGAGCTTGGTTCTGATGCTATAGTTATGAATGTTAAAACTATTAAGCCAAGAGGAATCTTTGCTTTTTTCAAAAAGTCTAAGGTTGAACTTACTGCCGCTATTGATGACAATGTTTCTGGGAAAAGGGTGGAGGCAGGTTTTGTATCTGCTAAGGATAAGAAAGAGGAATCTTCCGATTTTGTTAAAGGCTTTGTTTCGTCTACAAATTATAGCCAGGAAGCTCAGAGTGCAATAGAAGAGAAGATAAATAATATTGCTATATTATTAGAGCAGCAGATGAATGCCAGTAAAGAAGGTGTGCGTTCAGAAACTATGGAAGAGGCTTATAACCAAGCGGTAAAGAACATTAAGTCTGAAGAGTCCATTCCACAGGAAGATGATAAAAAACCAAAGCCTATAGATAATAAAGTTGTAGAGCTTATTAAGGAACAACTAGAAGATAATGAGGTTCTAGAAAAATATTCAAAGAGTATTATTGATGAATTTGCTTCAGAATCAGGAAGTGTTCCTATTGATAACATCTTGTCAAAGGTATATCAAAAAATAGTTCTTAAGCTTGGAGAAATAAAGCCTCTAGAATTAGGAGAGAATAAGCCTAAGATTGTATTTTTTGTTGGTAATACTGGAGTGGGTAAAACAACAACTATGGCAAAGCTTGCTTCAAAGTGTATGCTTGATGAAAAGCGAAATATAGCTATGGTTTCTGTTGATACATATAGAATTGCAGCCATAGATCAGATAAAAACATATGCGAATATTTTATCAGTACCTATGGAGGTTGTATATTCTCCTGATGAGATGATTAAAGCGGTTGAAAAGCATAAAAATTGCGACTATATATTTGTGGATACAGCTGGTCGTTCTCATAGGAATGATGAGCAGAAGAAGGATTTACAAGAAATTATAGATTCAGTTAAGGATTATGAGAAGGAAGTATATCTGGTAGTAAGTGCTACTGTAAAATACAACGACCTTAAGAGTATTTCTAAGACCTATGAAGAGATGTTTCCGTACAAGCTTATATTTACCAAGCTGGACGAAACAAGAGGATGGGGGAATATTCTTAATCTTAAGCTAGATACAGGTAAGGATTTGTCCTATGTGACATGGGGACAGAATGTACCTGATGATATAGGAACAGTAAACCCACAGATAATTGCTAAGAAACTGTTGGGAGGTGCTTAAACTATGGATCAGGCCAGTAGCTTAAGGCAGAAGGTTCAGGAGTCTAATGAGTCAAGTAACGCAAGAGTAATAGCGGTTACAAGTGGTAAGGGTGGAGTTGGAAAAACCAGCCTATCTGTTAATTTAGCCATGGAAATGGCTAAATTGGGTAAAAAGGTTGTTATATTCGATGCGGATTTTGGACTTGCCAATGTGGAGGTAATGCTTGGAATTAGACCTACCTATAATCTTTTGGACCTTATACATAATAATAAAACAATGCCAGAAATTATTACAAAAGGACCTATGGGGATTGGGTTTGTATCTGGAGGTTCCGGAGTATCGGAGCTAGCGTCTTTGGATAAAAACAGTATTAAACTATTAATATCTGAGATGATCAAGCTTGATAAAATGTATGATATTGTAATAATCGATACTGGTGCAGGCATAACAGATTCAGTTATGGAGTTTGTTATGGTAAGCCCGGAGGTTCTTCTTGTTGTAACACCGGAGCCAACATCAATTACAGATGCTTACTCATTGCTTAAGGTTCTTAGAAGGAAAAATGATTTTAATCCTTTATATAAAACTATTAAGGTAATATCAAATAGAGTTAATTCTGATGATGAGGGTAATGAGATATTTTCCAAGATGAATACAGTTTCATCAAAGTTTTTGAACACAAAGCTGGAATATTTGGGTTCTATACCACAGGATAAAAATGCATCAATGGCTATTATAGAACAAAAACCAGTTGTATCAGCATATCCAAACACGCCGGCGTCAAAGGCCATAGTTGAGCTGGCAGGAAAACTTGTTGATAGTACGCAGGAGGAATACAAGAAGAAGGATGGAATAGCTAAGGTTTTCTTGGATTTTATTAAATTCAAGAAGAAAGCTAAATAAATAAAGGGGTATATATGGGAATTTCAATTGGTAACAAAATAGAACTTGTAATGTTGGACGACATTATTAGAAATGAAAAAAACAAAAAGGTTTATGTAAGCAAGATATTTGATATTCTGCCTGGCAATAAGCTTCAGATTGCTATGCCAATTTATGAAGGTAAAATCGTACCACTTAGTATAAGTGATAAATATTCTGCGTGCTTTTATACTGATAAGGGGTTACTTCAGTGTAATGTTATTGTGACAGCTAGATATAAAGAAGGTCATATGTTCTTTCTAGAGGTTCTTATTTTAGGACAGTTAGAAAAGGTTCAAAGAAGACAGTTTTATAGATATGTATGCAAGCTTAATGCTAAGGTAAGAGTTGTATCCGATCAGGAATACGAAACAGGTAAGCCAGATGTAGAGGTGATATCTGAGGATGATCTTGAATGGAATGACGCAAAGCTGTTGGATATTAGCGGTGGTGGAGCTAAAATTTTTCAAAAGCAGTTTTTAGACAAGAATGAAATAGTAAAGCTAAAGTTTGTATTGTCTGTGGAAAATTATGTGTTTAGATTAAGCTTATTTGCAAGAGTTTTAAGTAGTGTACATGTACAGAATCATTCGGAGATAATTGAACAAAGACTAGAGTTCTTAAAAATTACTAAAGATGAAAGAGATAACATCATTAAGTATATCTTTGAATGCGAAAGATTAAATAGAGCAAAAGAAATGGGAATGATATAATGAAAAAAGTTCTGGTTATAGATGACTCTGCACTCATGAGAAGGGTTATGTCTGATATAATTGGTAATACAAATGAATATATTGTTGCCTACACTGCAGCTAATGGTGTGGAAGGCCTTCGTCTTATTGAAGAAAAGGATGACATAGTAGCGATTTTTTGTGACATTAATATGCCTAAGATGAATGGGCTTGAGTTGCTTAAGATAATAAAAGAAAAAGGGATTGAAACGCCTTTTATTATATTTAGTGCTCAAGGTGATGCTAAGGATACATTTACAGCTCTTGAGCTTGGTGCTATGGAGTTTATAAAAAAACCTAATAGGATTTTTGTGGATGTAGAATTTAGAGATAAGGTTAATAAGGCATTGTTTATTGCTAGCTCTGTTAATGACACGGAGGGCGTCGTTGATGCTACATACAAGACCCACAAATCTAGTTCTACCAGAAAGACATCCAGTTTTCATGGCAAAGTGGAAACCGATATCAAACCACTGGTTAACCAAGCTACTATAGATACTATCAAGAAAGCTACAGACACCTTATGCGTTAATACAAGAAAGCTAGTTGCTTTAGTTTGCTCTACTGGAGGCCCTAAGGCTTTACAATCAGTTATACCTAAGCTGCCTAAAAATTTGGCAGCACCTATGCTGGTTGTTCAACATATGCCGGCAGGCTTTACTGATACCATGGCTAACAGATTGAATGAGCTTAGCGAGATTAAGGTTAAGGAAGCTGTAGAAGGAGATATCCTTAAGAATGGTGTTGTATATATTGCGAAGGGTGGTACCCATTTAGCAGTGAAGGAAGAACGAGGAAAGGTATCAATTGTGTTTGATGATACCCCACCTATTGGTGGATTAAAGCCTTGTGGTAATATAATGTACAGTAGCATATGCAATCTTTTTTGTTACGATGAGATTGTGTGTGTTGTGCTAACAGGCATGGGCGCAGATGGTACTAAAGGAATAACAGAGCTTGCAGGTCATAAAAAGCTACATGTTATTGCTCAGGATGAAAAATCCAGTACAGTTTACGGTATGCCAAAGGCAATATATGAGTCTGGTTTGACAGATGTTGTTTGTGATCTTAATAAAATTGCAGAAGAAATAGTAAAGAAAGTAGGGGTGCTATAATGGATTTAAGTCAATATCTTGAGATTTTTATTGATGAAACTAAGGAACATTTGCAGAACTTAAATGAACAGGTTCTTATCTTAGAAGCAGAGCCTGAGAATATCGATACTGTAAATGAGATTTTCCGTGCCGCTCATTCTCTTAAGGGTATGGCAGGTACTATGGGCTTCAAAAGAATGCAGAGACTTACCCATGATATGGAAAATGTATTCTCAGAGGTTCGTAATGGAAAGCTTAATGTCAACGCAGATATGGTTGATATAGTGTTTAAGTGTCTTGATGCTATTGAAGGATATCTGTCTAATATTGTTGAGTCATCTGATGAGGGTACTGAAGATAACGAGGAGTTGATTGGCTTACTTAACGCAGCCCTTGAAGGAAAATGTAGTACCGGTGAGCCAGAGACAGTTGTTGAGACTCCAAAGGCTGAGGTGGCTCCAGCAGGTAGTGAGGATAGAAAGAAATATCTTCAGATTCCTATAGCAGATTTTGAGAAGAATGCTATGACTGAGGCTAAGGCTAATGGTATGAATGTGTATGCAACTACTGTTTATATTCAAGAAACATGTCTTCTTAAGGCAGCTAGAGCATTTTTAGTATTTAAGGGTCTTGAAGGTAAGGGTGAGATAATAAAGTCTGTTCCAAGTGTACAGGATATAGAGGATGAAAGATTTGATTTTGATTTTTCTATGTTTATATTATCAGAGAAGCCTATTGAAGAAATAAAGAAGATTATAGAGAATGTTTCAGAGATTGAGGAAGCTGTAATTGAGCATTTCGAAATCCCTGATGAGGTACAGGACACAGCTCCAGCAGTTGCGGCTACTGAGGTTAAGACAGAGGATAAGGCTGCTGTAGAGAAGAAAGAGGAGAAGAAGTCAACTGCTTCAAGCAGTAAGTCATCTAAACCAGTTGTAAATCGTTCAGTAAGAGTTGATATTGAAAAGCTTGATGACCTTATGAATCTTGTGTCAGAGCTTATTATTGCTAAGAATGGACTTGTTTCTGTTACTGGTGATGCTAGAGTTCAGGTACAGACCTTTAATGAGCAGATTGAGTACCTTGAAAGAGTTACCACTAATCTTCATGAGTCTGTTATGAAGGTTCGAATGGTACCTATTGAAAGTGTTGTTAATAGATTCCCTAGAATGATTCGTGATCTTTCTAAGAAGCTCAACAAGGATATGGAGCTTATTATGACTGGTGAGGATACTGAACTTGACAGAACAGTTATTGATGAGATTGGCGATCCACTTATGCATATGCTTAGAAATGCAGCAGATCATGGCCTTGAGTCTACTATTGACAGATTAAAGATTGGTAAACCAAAGGTTGGTACTATCAGACTCGATGCATATCAGGATGGTAACAATGTTACTATTGAGGTATCAGATGATGGTGCTGGTGTAGATGTTGAGAAGATAAAGCGTAAAGCTATAGAGAAGGGTACTATAACTGAGGAGCAGGCTGAGTTTATGACAGATAAGGAAGCTGTTGATTTATTATTTGCTCCTGCATTCTCTACTGCTGAGAAGATTTCTGATGTATCCGGTCGTGGTGTTGGTCTTGATGTTGTTAAGAATAAGATAGAGGGTCTTGGTGGTGATGTTGAGGTTGTAACTAAGCTTGGTGAAGGAACTAAGTTTATTGTAAGACTTCCACTTACACTTGCAATTATTCAGGCACTTATGGTTAATATCTCAGATGAGATGTATGCACTTCCGCTTAATTCAGTTGTTACTATTGAGGAGATAGTTCCAGAGGATATTAAGTATGTACAGACTAAGGAGGTTATTAATCTTCGTGGTACTGTTATACCTCTTGTTAGACTTAATGAGGTTCTTGATATTGAGCCAATGGAAAGAGATGAGAATGATGACGAGGGTCTTATCGTTGTTATAGTTAAGAAGGGTGACAGACAGGCAGGACTTGTTATTGACAAACTCTTAGGACAACAGGAAATCGTAATCAAGCCTTTAGGTAAGTATATTAGAGTTCCAAAGCTTATAAGTGGTGCCACTATTCTTGGTAATGGTGAGGTTGCTCTTATTATTGACTCTAACACTTTAGTATAATGGAGGTGTAATAATGGACAGTAATGCAATGAATAATGATACAAAGCAGTACATAATGGTTAAGTTTGATAATGAGCAGTATGGTATTGATATTGCTTATATTGATAACATTGTTAGACTTCAGCCTATAACTAGAGTGCCTCATACTCAGGAGTATTTCCTAGGAATTATTAATCTTAGAGGTGAAATTATTCCAGTAATGAGTCTCAGAAGAAAATTTGATTTAGAGGAGAAGGATAATACTAATGCATCCAGAATTCTTATAATCAAATATGAGGGAAATGCTAAGATAGGTATGCTGGTAGATGAGGTTAAAGAGGTTGTTACTCTTTCAGATGATGATATTGAGAAAATATCAAGTGATTCACCAGATTCAAACAGAGGATATTTGGCTGGTGTTGGTAAGTACAATGATACATTAATTACACTTTTAAATATTGGTGTAATTATTAATGACATTGACAATGATTTCTAGGAGATAAGCGTATGAGTGATAGATTATCAGAACAGGCCTTTAATGCCCTAACTGAATTAGGTAATATTGGAGCTGGCAACGCGACAACTTCCTTGTCTGTTATGCTCAACTCTAAGTTAACTATGTCTCCGCCTAAGGTAGATATATATGATTTTAATTCCCTTGAAAATATATTAGGCGGTCCTGACGCCACTGTTATGGGAGTTTTAAGTACCATTGGCGGTGATATGAATGCCATGATTTTGTTTGTTGTAGGTATGGAGGATGCTGAGAATCTTGTTAAAGCTCTTATGGGTGAGGAAGTAGAATGGCATTCCGAGATGGGAATTTCAGCTATCGGTGAAATTGCTAATATTATCATAGGCTCCTATGTAGCTTCGTTGGAAACCTTAACAGGAATGAAGATGAGGTATTCGCAACCGGAATCCTGTATTGATATGGCAGGAGCCATTTTAAGTGTTCCATGTATAGAATTCGGAAAGATAAGTGATAAGGCGTTACTTATTAATTCACAGTTTAAGGCAGGTGAGAAGGAAGTAGACGGATACATTATGATGATGTCCGAGGTACATTCCTTTGATGCGTTGCTGAATCGACTGGGGATTGGAGGCATAGATGGGTAATGTAATTAAGGTCGGAATAGCAGACATGAATGTTTGCAAATCTCCTGATAAGATTACTACCATTGGACTTGGTTCCTGTATAGGTGCGGTATTGTACGATAGTAATACTAAAACAGCCGGTTTGGTTCATGTAATGTTGCCTGACAGTACAAAAATTAAGAATAATCAAAATAAAATGAAATTTGCCGATACAGGTATAGATTTGCTTATAGAGAAGCTGGAAAGTATGGGAATTAATCGTAGATCTCTTAAGGCTAAAATTGCCGGTGGTGCTAAAATGTTCTCATTTAATTCAGGCAATTCTGATATAGGTAACATCGGTAATAAAAATATCGAAGCTGTAAGAGCCAGATTAAAGGGCTACAATATTAAAATTGTCAGTGAGGATGTAGGCCTTGACTATGGACGAACTATTATTTTTGATCCCGAAACCTGCGAACTCTCTGTTATTAAGGCGGGTAAACAGATTAATATAATATAAGCTTGAGGTAGATAAAGTTGGATTTAAAGAACAAATACAGATATGCCAGAGCATTTGTAGTGCTTCTGTCTGCTTTGATTACATTAATACTAAATATCAGATACGAGAGAGAAATTATTCGATCATTGATTATTATGCTTGTGGTCATACTAGTGTTCTATGTTATTTCTACTATTGCCATTAAATTAATTGATAAGATTAGAATTATGGATACCAAGGTAGAAGAGGTAGAGGATAATCAAGAAGAACAGGATGAAGAGACTGCTCAGGAAAGTAATGGGTAGCATTTGAATTTTTACTTTATATGAGAAGGTCATAAATGCACAAATAAGGGGTGGCGTGTAGATGGCGGTTATAGACAATAAGGAAAGGCTTTGGATAGAGTATTCTCATTCCAAAACCAGTGTTATACGTGAGCAAATTATAATTGAATATGTTCCACTTGTTAAGGTTGTTGCAGGAAGACTGGCAGTTTATCTTGGTTCTAATGTGGAATATGAGGAGCTTGTAAGCTATGGTATTTTTGGGCTTATTGATGCTATTGATAAGTTTGACTATGGCAAGGGAATTAAATTTGAGACATATGCCAGTTTAAGAATACGAGGTGCTATTTTAGATCAGATAAGAAAATTGGATTGGATACCTCGTTCAGTTAGACAGAAACAGAAATCCATTGATGTTGCAATAAAAAAACTAGAAACAGAAGTGGGACCAAATTATACTGATGAGGATATTGCTAGAGAACTGGGTATATCTGAAGATGAATATTTAAATTGGCTTGGTCAAACAAATGTGTCTAATGTTTCATCCCTTGAGGATTTTGTAGAGCAGGGTAATGAAATTAAGGCTAGTGCTTCTCTTGGTTATATGAGAGTTGAACCTGAGGCAGTAGTTGAAGAAAAAGAACTGAAGGAAACTTTAATGAATGCTTTGGAAAGCCTTACAGAGAAGGAAAAGACCGTTGTTCTTCTGTATTATTATGAAGAATTAACATTGAAGGAGATAAGTAATGTAATGGATGTCTCGGAGTCCAGAGTGTCTCAGCTTCATTCAAAGGCGCTGAAAAAAATGCGAGGATATTTGGGAGAAGATTTTGCTATATTAATGGGGTAGATATTGATGAAATACAAAAATTCTTTTTTTAGAATTGAATTAAAGGAAGATGGTACTTATTTAGATGTTTTTCCACCTATGAATGATGGAAAAAGACTGGATATTAAAGAGATAACTGACTTTTTGGATGGGAAGTCCTTTGGTTATTATAATCCGCTTGTAATAAAAAAGACTTTGGATTCATTAGATCAAAAGCCTATACAAGTGAAAATCAGTGATAAGAAGATGGAAAAATTTGATGAGTCGGCTAAGATAATCGTATCAGATGATAAAATGATTGCTTATGCACGATTTTATCCGCCTTCAACTGGTGGTAATCTTATGACCAAGAAAGAAATTATTGCTGAGCTTGAGAGAGAAAATATATCATACGGTATAGTTGAAAAGGTTATAGATGTGTTCCTTATGGCTAGACAGTATTGTTTAAATATACCTATAGTTAAGGGAGATAAGCCTGTACACGGGACTGATACTAAGATAGAGTATAAGTTTAACACTAAGCCATTGTCTAAGCCTAAGGTGCTTGAGGATGGTAGTGTTGATTTTCACGAGCTTAATTTATTTACAGGAGTAAGCGAGGGTGATGTGTTAGCGGTGCTTACCCCTCATGATTTAGGTACGCCTGGAAAAGATATCTATGGTCAACAGGTTATTCAAAATAAGCCTAAGATTAAAATACTAAAATATGGTAGAAATATAAGCATTTCAGGAGATAAAACTGTAATCACAAGCATGGTAAATGGAAATGTAACCCTATCGGATGATACTGTGTTTGTTTCAGATACTTATACTGTTGCTGCTGATGTTGATGCTTCAACAGGAGATATCGAATATGATGGTAGTGTAATGATTCCTGGTACAGTCAGGACAGGATTTACAGTCAAAGCCAAGGGCGATATTCAGGTTAATGGTGTAGTTGAGGGAGCAACCTTAATTGCAGGAGGAAATATCGTTATTAAAAGAGGAGTTCAGGGCATGACAAAGGGACGCCTTGTTGCAGGAGGAGATATTTGTGCGCAGTTTTTTGAAAGTGCAAATGTTGAGGCGAAGGGCGATGTTATGGCAGGTTCCATACTTCACAGTAACATATCTTCTGGAGGAAGAGTTATTGTCAGTGGCAGAAAGGGATTCATTGTAGGTGGCGAGATTATATGTGAATCCTATGTTGAAGTTAATAGTATAGGCAATCGTATGGAAACTCAAACCATGATAAAGGTTGGAGTTAAGCCTGAACTATATGAGGAAATGAAAAGTCTGGTAACCTTTGTGACAGATATTAATAATCAAATTGAGGAAACCTCATCCTATCTTAATGTGTATAGAGAAAAGGTTAAAAATGGAGCAAAGCTTACACCTGAGAATATGAAGCTAATTAAGCAGTATAATGCAAAATTGGATGAGCTTAATAACGAACGAGGGGACAAGAATGAAAGACTTCTTGAGATTCGTCAGGAGCTTGACAAAGGTAAAAAGGGCAGTGTAAAGGTTTTAGGTAATACCTATCGAGGAGTAACAATTTTTATTGCCAGTTGTATATATATTGTCAAGGATAAGGAATCTCATGGTTGGTATAAAATAGTAGATGGAGAAGTAAAGCCTACAGTATTTTAATTGTAGGTAGTTGAAGAAGGGGTTGATTATATGATTCCACCAATTATTGCAATGCAGGGCTCAACACCTGTAGCAAGTATTCAGCAGCATAAAGATGGACAAAATATCCTACAAAGTCAAAATGCCATGAATCAGGTAAAAGAAGAGGTGAGACAGGCTAAGGAGACAGTTGTTCAAAAGGAAGAGGCAGTATTTTACCATCAGCGACATGATGCTAAGGAAGAAGGTAAGAACAAATACGAGAATCTTTATGATAAGAAAAAGAAGAAAGCTAATCCTGAGGAAAAGTCAATAAATACTCCCGGTATTAGTCGTGTAAATTTTGATATAAAAATCTAAGACGGAATAGGAGAAAATATATGTCACCAGCAGTTATTGTACTAATTATCATAGGAATAATATTTATATTTGTAAGCTTTTATTTTGCGGAAAAATTCGAAAAGGAAGAGCCCAAGGAGGATGTTATAGAAATTCCTACAGAGCTAACAGATGAGCAAAAGGCACAGATTAATAAGCTGATTAATGATTATATGGATGAACAGATCAATACAAAGCTTGATGATATAGAAGCGAAGTTTGCTGAAATAGTTAATCAAAAAACATTAGCCTTAGGCGATTATGCAGTAACCGTTAACGAGGAAATAGAAAAGAATCACAATGAAGTAACATTCTTATATAGTATGCTTTGCGATAAGCAGAAGGAGCTTATGACTACAGTGGAGATGATTGATGGCTACAAGAAAGAAATCGAAACTATGTTAGAAAATAAGCAGGAGCTTGTAATGACAAAGCAGGAGGCTGAGGAAGAAGAACTTAAGGAGGCTATCTCTGAGATAGATGAGGAAATACTTAATGAAGCTGCCGAAGAGGAGGCCTCAGTTGATGGAAGCAAGGATATAATTCTTGAGATGCACAAGTCTGGCTTAAGTATATTAGAAATCGCTAAGCATCTTGGACTTGGAGTTGGAGAGGTTAAGCTTGTAGTAGATTTATATCGAGGAGATGCGAAATAATGAAATTAAAATATTTTTTACGCGGAGTAGGCGTAGGTATAATATTTGGTGCTCTAATAATGATGGTAGCATATCTTACCACAGGAGCAGGAAAGCTATCGGATAAGGAAATAATTGAAAGAGCCGAGAATCTCGGAATGGTAATGAAGGAAGATTTAGTGATTCAAGATATAAAGGATGATTCAAAGGACACTACAGAGGCAACAACAGAAACACCAGAGGAAGTAACAACAGAAGAAACAACAACAGAAGTAGCTTCCACAGAGGAATCAACCACAGAGTCCCCTTCTACAGAAGAGATTATCTCTGATTCAGATGTCTCAATAGAGGGAGTTGTGGATGAATCAATTAATACAACTACAGAGAATACAACCACAGAAACAGCTGATTCCACATATGTTACTGCAAAGATTTCTGTTACAAGCGGAATGACATCATCAGAGGTTGCGTTGTTGTTACAGAATGCTGGAATAATTGAAGATTATGAGGATTTTGATGCTTATCTTAATGAAAACGGTTATTCAACTCAGATTAGAATTAATGATTATTCATTCAACAGTAATATGACATATCAGGAACTTGCTGAGGCATTAATAAAGGAAGATAAGCAATAATTTAAGAAAACTAGTAAATTCAATAAGAAAGTGCTTGCGGGCACTTTCTTTTTATGTTATAATCAGCTTCGTGTGAAAAAACATGTGGAAGAATCAGTAGATTGGTGCCATAAACGCGATGGTTTCTGCTCGTTTTTAGTAAATATTTTCATGCTAAGAATTGAATTCCACAGAAGTTAAAACCAGGAGGTATATTATGAGCGTTATTTCAATGAAGCAGTTACTCGAGGCAGGTGTTCATTTTGGACATCAGACAAGAAGATGGAATCCTAAGATGGCTGAGTATATTTATACTGAGCGTAACGGAATCTACATCATTGACTTACAGAAGTCTGTAGGTAAGGTTGATGAGGCTTACAAGGCTATTTTAGATTGCGTAGCTGATGGTGGAAAGGTACTTTTTGTTGGTACTAAGAAGCAGGCTCAGGATGCTATTAAGTCAGAGGCTGAGAGATGTGGTATGTACTACGTTAACGAGAGATGGTTAGGTGGTATGCTTACTAACTTCAAGACTATTCAGACTAGAATTGAGAAGTTAAAGAAGTACGAGACAATGGAGCAGGATGGTACATTTGATGTATTACCTAAGAAGGAAGTTATCGAGATTAAGAAGGAGATGGATAAGCTTCAGAAGAACCTTGGCGGTATCAAGGAGATGAAGTGCATTCCTGATATGATCTTTGTTGTAGATCCTCGTAAGGAGAAGAACTGTATCCAGGAGGCTCACTCACTTGGAATTCCACTTGTTGGTATTGCTGATACTAACTGTGATCCAGAGGAGCTTGATTATGTAATTCCAGGTAACGATGATGCTATCAGAGCCGTAAAGCTTATTGTTGGTAAGATGGCAGACGCTGTTATCGAGGCAAATCAGGGTGCAGATGCTATGTCAGATGTTGAAGCTGAGTCTATGGCAGCTGATGAGGCAACTGAGGAGTAAGATTTAGACTTATAAGAAGCCATGCTTGCTTGCTAACTTGCAGGCATGGCTTGTATTTTATAAATGATTATTTAGGAGGATATAATAATGGCAGCTATTACAGCAGGTATGGTAAAAGAGTTAAGAGAAATGTCAGGCGCCGGTATGATGGATTGTAAGAAGGCTCTTGGAGCAACTGACGGCGATTTCGATAAAGCTATGGAGTGGCTTAGAGAGAAGGGTCTTGCTACTGCACAGAAGAAGGCAGGAAGAATTGCAGCAGAGGGTATCGTTATGACTACAGTTATTAACGATGGAAAGACTGCAGCTATCGTTGAGGTTAATGCTGAGACTGATTTCGTTGCTAAGAATGATGTATTCCAGGGCTTTGTTTCAGAGGTTCTTGATCAGATCGTTGCTTCTGATGCAGCTGATGTTGAGGCGCTCAAGGAAGAGAAGTGGGCTCTTGATGAGTCTATGACTGTAGGCGAGAAGCTTGCAGCTATGATCGCTAAGATCGGTGAGAACATGAATATTAGAAGATTTGAAAGAGTTAACACTGATGGTATGGTAGTATCATATATTCACGCTGGTGGTAAGATTGGTGTTCTCGTTGAGGCTGATACTGATGGAGCAGGTGCTGAGGTTGAGGAGTGCTTAAAGAACATTGCTATGCAGGTTGCAGCTATGAATCCAAAGTATGTTTCAACTGCTGATGTTTCAGAGGAGTACAAGGCTCATGAGTTAGAGATTCTTGTTGCTCAGGCTAAGAATGATCCTAAGAATGCTAATAAGCCAGATAATATCATCGAGAAGATGGTACAGGGTCGTCTTGCTAAGGAGCTTAAGGAAGTATGTCTTCTTGAGCAGGAGTATGTTAAGGCTGAGAATAAGGAAACAGTTGCACAGTATGTTGCTAATGTAGCAAAGGCAGCTGGATGTAATCTTGCAGTAAAGAACTTCGTTCGTTTTGAGACTGGTGAGGGTCTTGAGAAGAAGAATGAGGATTTTGCAGCTGAGGTTGCAGCTCAAATGAATATGTAATTATTCAAATACTTGACACATTAATTTAATATAATAACTAAAGTCGATAGTTGTTTTAAACCACAGGTTTAAAATAGTTATCGACTTTTTTATTTACTTATATGTAGTAATGCTGTATAATTATTTAGAACAGATGTTTGCGTAATATTTTGGTTATGAGGTGTTATTTTGATTGATTTATTAGAAGGACTTAATGAAGAACAATTAGAGGCGGTTACTACCACAGAAGGCTTTGTTCGTGTTATAGCAGGTGCAGGTTCTGGCAAGACTAAAGCTCTTACTCATAGGTACGCGTATCTGGTTAATGAGTTAGGTATTTCAACGTCTAATATATTATGTGCAACATACACTAATAAGGCTGCCAAGGAGATGCGTAATAGAATAAAGACTATGATAGGTGATAATGATACAGGTTATATATGTACATTTCATAGTATGGGAGTTTATATTCTTAGGGAAGATATACATTTTATTAATTATCCTAATAATTTTGTGGTTATGGATACTGAGGATACAGAAGCGATTCTTAAGACTGTGTATGAGAAGGCTAATATTAATAACAGTCAGCTTACCTTTGATATGGCTAGAAAGTCTATAGAATTTTTCAAATCTCAGTTTAAACATATCCCTTACCTGTCGGCTCTTGATAATACAGAGCTTTTGAATGCATTTAATAGAGAAACTAATTTAAAGAAGAAGGTTATCTATGGTTATTTGTATGAGCAGAAGAAAAACTTTGCCCTGGATTTTGATGATTTAATTACAGTATCATTATATATTTTAAAGAATAGTGATGAAAAACGAATTAAATGGCAGGAAAGAATGATGTATGTCATGGTAGATGAATTTCAGGATGTGAGTGGTCTTAATTACGAGATGGCCGAGATACTTAGTGGATATCATAATAATTTATTTATCGTTGGTGATCCTGATCAGACTATTTATTCCTGGAGAGGTGCTGATGTAAAATATATTATGGAATTTCCTCAGGAGCATGAGAATACTAAGACTATAAAGCTTTATAAGAATTATCGCTCTACCCCTGAGATTTTAAGTGCTGCTTCCTCGTTGATAAAGAATAACAAATATAGAATTCCGAATGAGGTTGTGGCTACAAGAGAGTCCAATATAATAACTGCTTATTATCATGGTAAGACTGCAACGGAAGAGGCAAAGTGGATTGCTGATAGGATAAAGGTTCTAGCTGATAATGGTGTTTCCTACAGTAATATTGCTATATTGTATAGGTCCCATTTTGTTTCAAGAAGTATAGAAGAGGTTTTTGTTAGAGAGAAGCTTCCCTATGTTCTTTTTAGTGGAATAGAATTTTACAAGAGAAAGGAAATTAAGGATATTCTTTCATATCTTAGAATGATGGTATCCGGGGACGATTTGTCCTTTGCAAGAGTTGTTAATGAACCAAGACGTAATATTGGTAAGAAGCGTATGGAATTTCTGCGTGCATACGCTGATAGTACAGGATTAACTTTATATGAATCACTTTTGGATAATATGACTCATGAGCTTTTTGCTTCCACCAAAGCCGACCAATTTGTAAATGTTATAGAAAAATACAGAGGATGTTATAAGGATATGAGGATTTCGGATCTTATAACTCGAGTATTAAATGATAGTGGATACGAGGCTATGCTAAGATCTATTGGCGATGATGAAAGATTAGAGAATATATCTGAGCTTAAAAATTCCATATTTGAATATGAGAAGAATGCGGGAGAGGTATGTTGCTTAGATGATTATTTACAGAGCATTGCCTTATATACTAATTCTGACCGGGAGGAGAAGAAGGAAGCTGTAAAGCTAATGACTATACACATAGCTAAGGGACTTGAGTTTCCTTATGTATTTGTGACAGGCTTGAATGAAGGTATATTTCCTACAACTCATGCAGATACAGAGGAAGCTATAGAAGAGGAACGACGCCTTGCTTATGTAGCATATACCAGGGCAGAGAATGCATTGTTTTTAACTGACTCTGAAGGAACAAACTTTGATGGTAGCTATAGATATCCTTCAAGATTTATTTTTAATACTGCCAAAGAATACCTCAAGTACGAGGTTGAGCTTGATGAAGCCTTGGTAAAAAGTGCTCAGGCATTTATATCCTGTAATGAAGAGAAAATGGGTATAATATCTAATGATGCACTGAGAAAAGGTGATAGGATTATTCATAAGGTGTTTGGTGAAGGGGAGATAATCGATGTTAGAGAGGATTTGTCTGCCTATATTATAAAATTTGATAAGCTGTCTACTACTAGAAATCTTAGCTTTAGAGCACCAATAGAGAAAATATAATTTTTATTCGGGATAATTGAACATAATAATTATCCCGTTTTTTGGTATTTTTTGTTGAATAAATGAGTGTAATAAAGTAAAATATATATAATTGATGATTGATTATACTATACGAAGAGAGGTAATGCTATGTTTAAGAATGCTACATCTGATATTGCTATGAGTAATGCTGCCAGTAGATTATGCTACACAATTATTAATGTGATTTTAATAGCATGTTACTTGATTGAGGTTGTTAAGGGATCAAGAACAATGGGCTATTTTATAGTATTTTGTATACTTGCCTTAGTTCCTATGATTCTTACATATTTGCTTTATTTTAAGAATAAAGAAAGTTCGGTCATAAAATATGTTATTATGATAGGCTTTGGAATATTTTATCTTTTTATTATTTTCACAACCACATCACCTATTGCATATATATATGCATTTTTAATGGCTATTATTTTACTTGTATATAATGATTTGAAGCTTACTATATCATTTTCTGGATTGATAGCTTTAGGTAATATTGTACATGTGGCATATCTTGGAGTGTCAGGACAGATTGCTAAAGAAGAATTGGCAAACATAGAAATCCGTGTAGCTTCAGTTGTATTATTTATGGTATTTATGATTCTCTCAAGTGTTGTTATGAACAAGATTAATCAGAGAAAAATGGACGAGATTAATGGTGAGAAGGAGAGAACAGCACAGCTTATGAATAATCTTCTTCATACTTCTCAGAGAATTACTTCTGATATAGAGGTAGTAACTGGTAAGATGTCAATGTTGGAGGATTCTGCTAATAAGACTATGTCTTCCATGGAAGAGGTTGCTCAGGGAACAAGTGATACTGCGGATTCTATACAGCAGCAGATGGAAAGAACAGAAGAAATACAGGGTACTATTCAGAAGGTTAACCAGGTTTCTGATAAGATTGAACGCAATTTAAATAATACTAAGAGAGAGCTTGAGAATGCACAGAAGAATATTGATGATCTTATTGAAAGAGTGAATATATCTAACAGTGAGAATGCTAAGGTATCTAAGGAGCTTGCTGAGCTTAATGAATATGCAAGTCAGATGCAGTCTATTGTAAGCTTAATCGAATCAATTACAAGTCAGACAAGCCTGCTTTCTCTTAATGCAAGTATTGAGGCTGCTCGTGCAGGTGAAGCCGGTAAGGGCTTTGCGGTTGTTGCTACTGAGATTTCAGGACTTGCTACACAGACTCAGGAGGCTACTGAAAGTATTGCTGCACTTATTGGTAATATTTCTACAGAGCTTGAGCAGGTTGTTGAGGTTGTTGAGGGTATGATTGGTAACAGTAATATTCAAAGTGATGCTGCGCATAATGTAGCAGATAGCTTTGAGGTTATTAATGTTTCTGCTGAAGAGGTGTTCTCAGAGTCTAATAATCTTAAGAACCTTGTAGAAGAGCTTGCAATTACCAACCAGGCTATTGTAGAGGGTATAGAGACCATATCAGCAGCTACAGAGGAGGTAACTGCTCATTCTACAGAGACATACGAGAGTAGTGCTGAAAATAGTGAAATTACAACAGAGGTTGGTCAGATAATTCAGGGCTTGAATGAGATGGCACAGCAGCTTGTGGTAACAAATTAATATTGGAACAGTGATATACCCGAGGAGAAAAATCTCTTCGGGTATTTTTTTGAAAAAACTCTTTACAAGATATTATCAATATGATAATATCAATATAGAAATAACAGATAAGGGGGTATAAAATGATATCTAATGAAAATGGTTCACAAACAAATTGCGACGAAGAATCCTTTTTATCAAGCTATAGTATGGATGATTATGACAGACCATCTGTTACTACGGATATTGTAGCATTTAAGATTAGGTCAGTAACGGGAGATACCTACAGACATAATTCAAAAAGTACCTTATCTATACTATTGGTAAGACGAGGAGAACATCCATATAAGGATATGTGGGCATTGCCTGGAGGGTTTCTTAGAAAGGATGAGACTGTTGAAGAATGTGCTTATCGAGAGATTAAGGAAGAGGCAACAGTTGAACCCATTTCACTGATGCCGGTTGGCATATTTAGCAATCCTAGTCGCGATCCCAGAGGTAGAATTATATCTAATGCATATTTATCAGTTATATGTGAAGATGTTGTTCCAAAGGGAGGAACGGATGCTATAGATGCAAGGTGGTTTGATGTTTTATTTTGTGAAGATAGTGGAATCTGTACAATGACATTAACTAGTGATGATGTAGTTTTAAAAGCCAAATTAAAAAAAGTAAAAACAATATTTAAGAAAACTAATTTTGAGATAATTGAAGGAGAAGATTTGGCATTTGACCATGCTGGCATAATTGGTACAGCAATTACTCTTCTTAGGGATAGTGCTAAGGATTATGATTTGATATTTGATTTCCTTCCTGAAACCTTTACACTTACCGCATTGCAGGATGTTATTGAAACTATAACAGAGGTATCTTTAACTCCGGCAAACTTTAGAAGAAAGATATCTGAATTTGTTCAGGAAACAGATGAATATGTGACCGGAGCAGGTCATAGGCCAGCTAAGCTATTTAAACGAAAATAATTTTTAAATATAAGGAGGATGATTTTATGAAGAGATTTTTAGTAGTTGTTGATATGCAGAAGGATTTTGTAGATGGTTCACTTGGAACTAAGGAAGCAGTAGCAATAGTTCCTAATGTAGTTAAGAAGATAAATGATTTTGAGGGTGATATATTTGTTACCTATGATACACATTTTGATAACTATATGAATACTAGTGAGGGCAAGAAGCTTCCTGTACCACATTGTATAAAGGGTACAGATGGATGGAAGTTAGATGCAAAGGTTGAAGCTGCTCTAAGTGGAAAGAAATATACCCCTGTGGAAAAGATTACATTTGGTTCAGTTGATCTGCCTGATATGATATTTAAGGCAACTGATGGTGAGGATTTTAGTATAGAGCTTGTTGGACTTTGTACAGATATCTGTGTTGTATCTAATACACTTATTTTAAAGGCTAATTATCCTGAGAAGGAAATCACTGTTGATTCAAGCTGTTGTGCAGGTGTAACTCCTGAAAGTCATGATGCGGCACTTACAACTATGAAGATGTGTCAGATTAATGTGATTTAGTATGTGAGGTATATAATTAGTTACTGTTGAAATGAAAATACATTTTATGTATATGAAATGTCTAACATAGGTTGAATATTATAGGGAGGGATTTCATGGTTAGAATTAATGGATTAGCCTTCAAAGATGAGGAGTTTCATAATGGTGAAGTAATCTTTGAAAGAGTGAAGTTGTTAGATGATAAGTTTAATATCATAGAGATGAATTTTAAGGATAATAGAGATATAACAGCTGTGCTTTTTGCAAGACAATGGCTTAAGGATAAGGCACCATTGGCTAAATGTAAGCTTATTATGAAATATTGTCCTTATGAGAGAATGGACAGAGAGATTAATGATCAGTTGTTTTCTATGAGATATTTTGCTGAAATATTAGCCAAATTTGATTTTGACAGCATAGAAATATTGGATCCTCACAGTCAGGTATGTGTGAATGAGCTTAAGGATAAGGGGATGAATGTTGAAATACTTGATTTGGAATCTTATATTAATAAGGTTATAGAGGATTTTAAACCGGATTATCTGTTTTATCCTGATAAGGGTGCTGCGAAAAAATATCCAGAGATACTTAAGAATATTGATATACCGTATTTCTTTGGAGCAAAAGTAAGAGACTTAGAGAATAAGGGAAGAATCAAGGATTATGAATTGATTGAAGTGCCTGATTTAAAGGATAAGAAGATTCTTATTATTGATGATATCTGCTGTTTGGGTGGTACTGCATATAACGGAGCAATGCTAATGAAGGAACAGGGTGCATCTAAGGTGGCATTTTACATAAGTCATTGTGAGAATGGAGTATTTGCAGGTAAGCTTTTGAAGCAAGAGGGAAATGGATACGCACTTGATAAAATATATACTGCTAACACTATGTTGTTAGATAGAGAACACGACAATATTGTTGTTGTAGAATAATTTAAATGAGGTGATTGGAATGAATAAGATTAATCCTATGCTGTTAATAGATTTTTACAAGGCTGTTCATGCAGAGATGCTTCCTAAGGAAATTACAAAATCTGTGTCTTATTTTACTCCTAGAATGAGCAGGGTAAAGATGTGGGATAAGGTTGTAATGTTTGGGCTTCAGGGCTTTATTAAGACATATCTTATAGATTATTTTAACGAAGCGTTCTTTGAGAGACCTTTTGAAGAGGTAATAGGCGAATATAGGAGAATAATGGATGCTGCTCTTGGGGAGAATGCATACAAGATAGACAAAATTGAAAAGCTGCATAAGCTAGGCTATCTTCCAATAGAAATTATATCTCTTCCAGAGGGTGCCAGGGTACCAATGCATGTTCCTATGTTTGGTATAACCAATACTCATGAGGAATTTGCATGGTTGCCTCAATCTTTAGAAAGTTTGATTTCGGCTGAAAGCTGGCATCCAATGCTTGCGGCAACAGTTGGAGCCACATATAGAGATATAGTTGATAAGTATTATGAATTAACCTGTGATGATGCATTGCCACGAGCTAAGGCTTTGGGAGCATTTGACTTTAGAGGTGAGGAATGTACAGAATCAGCTATAAAGGCAGGAGCGGGCTGGTGCTTATCCTTCCTTAATACAGCAACAGTACCAACTATTCCTTATCTTGAGGCAAACTATAATTGTGACTGTACAAAGGAGCCTGTGGCATATGGAAGTCCAAGTACAGAACACTCAGTGATGTGTTCAAATTATGCTATAGACGGTGATGAGATTACATTGCTCAGAAGACTACTTACTGAGATTTACCCTAATACATCATTTTCAGCAGTGCTTGATTCATATGATTATTGGAATATTATAGAAAATGTACTTCCACAGTTAAAGCCTGAGATTATGGCGCACAATGGATGTATGCTTATGCGTGGTGATAGTGGAGATTGTGTAGAGGTTGTTACCAAGACTGTATTTAAGCTTTGGGATGAGTTCGGAGGAACAATTAACAGCAAGGGCTACAAGGTGCTTGACCCACATGTTAAGGCAATTTATGGAGACTCTATTACAATTCAGCGATGCGAGGAAATATATAAGATACTTATGGAAGCAGGCTTTGCCTGTTCTAATGTAGCACTTGGCGTAGGTTCATTCTCTATGCAATGTGTGGAGGAGGAAGGAATGCTCAAGCCATTTACAAGAGATACCTTCAGCTCATGTATTAAGGCAACCTATTGTGAAATAGCTCATAATCCATATCCAATATTCAAAAATCCTAAAGACGGTGGTTTTAAGAAGTCACAGAAGGGTTGCTGTATAGTAACTAAGAATGACGAAGGAGAATACATTTTCACTGATGGACATACCTGGGAGGAAGCTTGCAAGGCTGAAAATCAGCTTGTAACTATTTACAAAGATGGTAAAATGGTGAGAGAGCAAAGCTTGGCGGAGATTAGAAATATTCTTCATAATGGAAAGTTCTAATATAAGATTTTAATGGAGGAACAAAATATGTTTGATGCAGTTAAAATAAAGGATGAATGCGTACAGTGGATAAGAGATTTCTTCGAGGAAAATGGAAAGGGCTGTAATGCGGTTCTTGGAATATCGGGCGGAAAAGATAGTTCTGTAGCAGCAGCACTTTGCGTAGAAGCTTTAGGAAAAGATAGGGTCGTTGGAGTATTAATGCCATGTGGTAAGCAGCATGACATAGATATGGCATATTTGCTGGTAAATCACCTTGGAATAAAGCATTACGAGGTAAATATTGAGGCATGTATAGAAGGACTAAAAGCAGCTATTCCTGAGGATTTACAGCTTTCTGTTCAGGCAAATACAAACCTTCCGCCTAGAATACGTATGTCTACTCTCTATGCAGTGTCACAGAGTGTAAATGGAAGAGTTGTAAACACCTGTAATTTGTCAGAGGACTGGGTAGGTTATTCAACAAGATACGGCGATGCGGCAGGTGATTTCTCTCCTATGAGCAATCTTACAGTGCAGGAGATTAAAGAAATTGGACGAGTTCTTGGTCTGCCGGATGTTTTAGTTGATAAGGTGCCAATTGATGGACTCTGTGGAAAGACTGATGAGGATAATCTTGGTTTTACCTATGCAGAGCTTGATAGATATATTCGTACTGGAGAGATTGAAGATCTGGCTAAGAAGGCTAGAATAGATGATTTACACAAGAAGAATTTGTTTAAATTACAGCTAATGCCGGCATATAAGCCAAATCTATAATTAAATAATACAAACAAAAGGTAAGGGTATATATAAGCGTTTATACCCTTACCTTTTGTTTATAAAAAAAGTGTCGGAAATTAATGTATATTGTAGATAATATTGTCAAATTATTATATAATATTATGGTAAAATTTATAATAAAAGGAAGGGCTAAGGGATGAGTAAAAGATGCGCGATTTGTAATCAAATATGTGATGATAATGAAAAGTTTTGCATATCATGTGGTGGTTCTAGCTTTGTAGAAGAAAACAAGACAGTAACCAATATTCAAAACATTTTACAGGCTTTAAGAACTAGAGAAGCTATAAGTATTACCTTGTATGCAGGACAGGTTTATGTGGGTTATATAAACCGTTTTGAAGGTTCAAGAATTGAGATGTATGCATATAATACATCATTTTGGCTAGACATAGCTGATATATATTCTGCGAAAATTATAAGATATATTGATTTTACTCCATACTTACTTAATAGGGTTACAATTACATTTTCAAATGGTAGTAGCATGGAGTGTGTTTTGATTGGAATATCACAGGATAGTGTTACCATCACTACCGAGACTCAGTCCTATGAGGTGCATAAGTCCCAGATTACAGCAATTGAGTTGGTAAATAAGGCTGTGAATATAAAGAATAATATTGATTCTGAAAAGAAAGATACTACTGCTGTAAGTGCTGATGTAGCTGAAGCGGTTGTTGCAAATGATATTGTTGATGCGATTCCAGAGAAGGAAGAGAAAGAAGATATAAGTAGTGAAGGCAGCTCTATGCCTGTTGCTTCAGAGATTGTAGAGGCTACAGTAAATGCAGAGATGCCAGAAACTTACAAGGTTTCTGAGACTACAGAAATTCAGGTAGAAGAAGTTGAAGCGGCTGAGAAGGAATATATACCAAACGAGTTTGAACAGGCATTGATTGAGTGCGATATTAATACTATAGATAGATATGTTAATGATTCGGAATTGCTGAGGAAGCTAGGCTATAGTGATGCGGAGATTCAAGATATAGTAAGTAATAGAAAGGATATTCCGCTTGGTAAAAAAACATATATTATAGCTGATAGATTGTATTTGTTTATAAAGAATAAGAATAATTTGGCTAGAGATTATTATATAAAGGCGTATCAGACAAAAAATTATACTGATAATATATATTCTTCAATAAGTGCAAAGCTATACGACATATTAAAAAATGATCCGGATGGTTTTTGTGATTATTATGAAAGTAATGCTCACAGACTTGAACAAATCAATAAATTTAATAAAAAGTACACATCAATTTTATTAAATAAAAAGCAAATTGTTCTAAATGAACTGGAAAAATTACTTGTAGATCCAAAGGATAAAAATGTTGCCACAGCTAAAGCAATAATAGCAGATAGTCTTAAATTACAGGAATTAGGCTATACAGAGGAAGAAATAGAGAGGGCTCAAAAAAGTGTAGCAGTGGTAAGCTGGGATAAAACTATTTATAAAACAGCTGCTAGAATTAATCAATTACAATCTAATAAGAATAGAGTAGCAGAGGTGTTTTATGAAGCTGCGTTACTTACATCGGACGAGAAAACAACAAGTAAAATTATAAATGTATTAGCAACATACAAAAGAGAAGCTGGACCAAGAGATTATATTGATTTCTTTGAAAAAAATAAAAATGAACTAAGGGGAAATAATTCATATTGGGTGCTTTATGCCAATTCCCTAGTAGAGGATAACGACATAGAGGGGTTGAAAAATAATATCGAGCAATTCCGAAGAATTATAGGGGATAATGTAAAGGTTATAAAAAAGATAGAGCAAACCATAGAGTATGAGAATTTAACTAAGAGCTTTAAGCTTCAAGAGATTGAATTGTTATATTCTAGAATATCGGAATGTGATGAGAACATAGAGGAAGAAAAAGAGGAAAAGACTATGCTGCTTTCTCTTCCTTCCAATGAATCCATATCGTATCTATTATTTCTTTATAGCAAAAATGATATGGAAGAGCTTTATTTTACACTGGCAGAAAATACACTGTTTTTTATTGCAAGAAATCTAAATCATGCAAATATACTGGCTGAAATGATGGTATCTTCTCAAAATGAGGAATATATATTAGATATTCTTCCTAGGATGCCTATTTTGTGGTGCGATGATTTAATTATTAAAAAGTATAAAAAGGCTTTTGATAATAGCTATGATGATAGTATAGAACTGTCACCCCAGGCAGAACGTCTCAAGGCTCATATTGATAGTGTAGGTGTATATAAGGAATTTAATGCATTTGAAAATGAAATTATTAACGGTAACATAGAAGCTATAAAAGAATATGTTTTAGATATTGAGATGTTATCTCAGCTTGGATATAGTCAGGAGGAAATAAATGATATTCAAGCAGCTGAGTTAGATAATACACCTCAATATTATCCTATGAGAAGGCTTATAGCACTTCAAAAAAATAAGAATCATAGCGCTGAACGCTTCTTGATTGGGGCATATCACAAAAATAAGCAGGATATGCAAAGTAGATTATTTCCTCTTTTGGAAGAAGAGAAGAGAGGAGATTTGATTCTTGCACTTTATGAATTTGAAGAGGAATTTTGTGTGTTCCCTAAGATATCTGATAGATTTTATTATATTGCATTGAGCTTATCTGAAAAGGATGATCAAATTTTCTATGATAAGCTTAAGGATGTTTGGAAGAACCAGGTAGATTTAATTGTGCTTAAAAGGTTAAAAAATATAGCAGAATCAAAAAATGATAAGAAGTTAATTGTTCAATTAGAAGCATATATGCAGACAACAAAGAACAATGATTTTGAAAAGGCAATTATTAACTCCGATAATGAAAGCATAAGGAATTATGTAAAAAATGCTAATTTATTAGTAGAGCTAGGTTATACTCCTGAAGAAATTGAAAGAATTGCGAAAATATATACTACAAATGAAAATGTTAGTACAACTGAAGGATATCAGGTAGCTCAGAGAGTATATTTGTATCAAAAAAATAAGAATAATATAGCAGAGGGTCTGTGTTGGCAGTATATTGATTATAACGAGAAGTCTAAGATGCAATCAAGCTTCTTGCTGTTCCAGATTTATTCTGCTCAGAAAAATTATGAGAAAATTATAGAAATATATTCTAACTATATTTATAGTTTTCCTAATTACAAATATAACAATACATATGCAGGCGCGTTTATTCAAGCCTTATATTCCTTAAAAAAATATAATCAGATTGTGAAATTTTGGGAGGAAAACAAGGATTGGGAGGACTTTAATTTTTATATTCACCTATTGTTTTCTTGTGAGGTTATTGATAAGCACCAATATGATGAATTTTTGTGGAGTAATTTAGATAAATCTTATATTGATACAGACATTTTTGCAGAATATATTCTTTATGTCTTAGATAAGAAATTTGATTATCGTCTAATAGGGTTATTTAATCAGTATGTATATGGTTTTGATACTGAGGATATTAAAGCTATATGCCATAAATTCAAGTCAAAGTATGAATATAAAAATACATCAATTGACTGTACATTGATTGAAGCAGTTGTTAATCCTGAGCTGGTTTCAGATGAACAGATTACGAATTGGATTTCCGTTGTCACTAAGAATTATGACAATAATAATAAGATTAAGCTTATTAAAAAGGTTCTAGAGCTTACACCTGACAGAAAGGAGGGGTTGACAGATTACATAATTGATATTGCTCAGCTTAACATAAATGATAATTCATCTTCTGCAATCAGTTTAATAGGTTTACTGGATTTTTCTCTGCTATCAGATGAAATTAATGAAAAAGTTATGTCATTATTTAAACCTGTTATAGAATCTGATAAATTTAATGAATATGTGCTAGAGCTTATTATGAAATGCATATGTAAATCAGTCAACAAGGATGAATTTTGGGATATATATTGTATCTATAAAACCAAAAGAGATGTTAATAATATTAATGTATTTAACATACTATACGAATATTATGGATATTGCGATGATGTTAAAGAATTAGTTGCGCAGGAACTTGTGAGTATGTTTGTATATTTAGACATAGATTTTAATGTATGCAATAATATTCTTGATATATGTAAAGATTATAATTATGAATTCGAATCAAGCGTAGTAAGTATAATACGAGATGTTTTGGATTCAAATTCAGAAAGTGATATAAATCATTATTCATATAAGGAAAATTTGATAAAATTATTATCATATGAT
>JAZPXZ010000013.1:0-69679 GCA_045543915.1 Wujia sp. | reverse complement strand
CGAAAAGCTAAGTTTAGATCATTTGGAAGCTAATAATCCACCAGATGGCAGTTCTATGGCATATTATTTTGTTCCAAAAGATAATAACGATGACAGGGCAAAGTGGGTAAATGGATTAGGAAACTTTATGATTTTAGATCAGGATAATAATAATTCAAAAGATAATAGACCATTGTATGAAGCACTGGTTTATTATGATGCTATGTGTCAAAATCATTGGTTGATTGAAGATATAAAGGAAATGATGAATGATGATAACTATTCTGAGGAAATAGAAGTTGATGGAAAGATATATAGAAAACCAACTGAGAGATTCTTTTCTGAGAGAAGAGCTAGATTATATAGATGGATAAAAGCATTATTGAGTAGAGATTACAATGAAAAAGAAATTGTGATATCAAAATAGTTGGCATTTGAATAGTAAGATGGAGTAGTAATGTGGATTTAGTACATAACCTATATTCAAAAAATAGGAATATGATACCGTTGAAGACTTTTTTAGTTCACAAGAAAACATCTATCAGATTATATTCTCATAAATCCTGTATTTAGGCATTCACATTCAAAAAGGAGTAAACAAAAACTATGATAAACATCCTATTCATCTGCCACGGCAACATTTGCCGTTCACCTATGGCAGAGTTCGTCCTAAAGGACATGGTAACAAAACAGAATATCTCCCACCTATTCCACATTGCCTCCTGTGCCACCAGCACTGAGGAAATATGGAACGGAGTAGGTAACCCGGTCTATCCACCGGCTAAGAAGGAACTAGTCAAGCACGGCATTTCCTGCGAAGGGAAGCGAGCAGTTCAGCTTCGTAAGGACGACTACAGTAAGTATGACTACCTTATCTGCATGGATTCTGCAAATGTCCGTAACGCCCTTCGAATTCTTGGTGGTGACCCTGATAACAAAATCAAGATGTGCTTAGAGTTTGCAGGTATTAATCGTGATGTGGCTGATCCTTGGTATACAGGTCGCTTTGAGACTACCTATAATGATGTGGTTATGGGCTGTGAGGGATTACTTGATTACCTTCGTAAACAAGGGGAGATGTAGGGATAGTTAATTAACCTGTGGAGGACTATGATGATAGATAATCTTGAGGATAAAATATATACAACCTGTGATGTGTCCTTTCAGCAGGATTTAGATTATGTGATGAATAAATCTCTGAGAGGTTATTCGTTTAGAGAAAGCAAGGGTAGCTCCTTGGTTCAGATGGATTCTAATAAGAATCAGCTTCAAAGCTATGAGAGGACTAAGCAAGGCAATAAATTTGTGGTGGGTGCTGCAACACTGGTGGTGATGTTTGCGTCTGCGGGTATATTAGAGCTGCTTCATCTGACTGATAGTACATTGGGCGTTGTGGTTGTTATAGCTTTAACAATTTTAACAGCAGTAGTGTCACATTTGCTGGTGAGTGGCTCTAGTGATGTGTTTGTTATGAAGATTGATAACACTAACTGCAGGTTGTACCAGCTTAGAGTTATGTCGGATAACAAGTGGTGTATGGTGTGTGGTGCCAATTTTGATCATGATAATAATATTATAAACCATGATTTTATAGCTGAGGTTGAGGAAACCTATAGTGATTTGATTATAATGGACCAGGTGGAATCTGTTGAGGAAACTGATGAGGGTATCATTATTCGTGCCCATGCGATTCTTAGAAAGTATGAGCCGAACAAACCATTTAACAAATATACAGAGCTAGAGGGCAAGCTTCTTATGGATATAGTCATAAAGCGTGGTGTGTATCCAGAGAGCATGCTTGACGAAATTGCAGAAGAGATAAACTAGTATATATAGCATGTAAAAATACCATGTCAGATAACCTAATTTGCGAGAAATGTAATATTACATATAATGTGAATAAATATCCCTGTTTCAGGCAAAAATAACCTGAGGCAGGGATTTTTTACATACATTCCCAAATATTTATCAAAGGGGCTCCTCTATGAAGAAGGAAAGGTTTTTGGTTCATGCAATTTTACTGGCGGTGGCAGGCTTTGTATCCAGACTTTTAGGGCTGCTGTATGCTGTTCCTCTGTATCACATTATTGGTGAGGAGGGAAATGGATACTATGGAACTGCCTACGAGATATACAATATGCTGCTTCTTATCACTGCCTACAGCATACCCATGGCCATATCCAAAATTATGTCAGTGTATGTGGCTGAGAAAGATTATGTAAACTGTAAAAGATTGTTTAAAACCTGTATAGCCTATGTAGTTGTTGTAGGTGGAGTAGCAGCTTATATCACCTATGCTTTTGCAGATAAAATGGTTATTGCTCCAGCTGCATTGGCTCTAAAGGTTATGGCACCCACCATATTTTTCTCAGGCTTTTTAAGTGTCTTAAGAGGATACACTCAGGCTCACAATACCATGGTGCCAACCGCTTTATCTCAGATAGTGGAGCAGATTTTCAATGCGGCATGTAGCATAATTTTAGCCTATTTATTTGTAAGGCTGGCTGATGGAAATGTTGGTGCTAGGATACGGGGTTTTCTTGGCATTGCTGAAGATGAGATTCCTGCCTCGGCCTATGGCGCCATGGGTAGTGCCTTGGGAACCTTAATAGGTGTTTTGGTTGCATTATTATATATGGTTATAAATATTATGTTGACTAAAAAACAAAGGAAAAGCCTATACAGCAGTACTAGTGAGAGTTTACTACCGGGTCAGTCTCCAAACAACCGTATCAAGCCACCTGTTGAGCCCAAAAGTCCGGAGCCATATTTTACATTATTCAGGGTAATATTTGTGTATGCTTCCCCCATAATCCTAACCAGCTTTATCTACAATATAAGCACTACGCTGGATATGAAAATATTCTGGAACTGGGCCAGAGATACCGGCTACTCCTTGGACACTGCAGCATCTATATATGGTATATATTCCAGACAGTACCTGGTTTTGATAAATGTACCCATAACCATAGCCTCAGCCATTTCCTCCTCCATGCTTCCGGGGCTTTCTGTGGATTTTAGTACTCATGATGTGGAGGCGGTAAAGAAAAGAATTAGCAAATCCATAAGGTCTGTGGTTTTGTTTGCAGTTCCGTCAGTGGTGGGGCTTATGATTTTTGCGGAACCTATTATGCAGCTTCTATTCAAGGGCACAGGCTCTGCCGCCTCTGACGCATTGACCATGGGAAGCATATCTGTTCTATTTTTCTCTGTGGCAACGGTGCTTAACAGTGGATTGCAGGCTATGGGCAAAAGCTTTCTGGCAATTAAAAATGTAACAAAGGCCCTTATTATTCATCTGCTTTATGTGGTGGGTATGCTAAAGATTTCCGGTAGTGTTATGGGGATATTGGTAGGTGGCTCTGTATTGTTTTCTATGGTTATGTGCTTTAGTAATATTAAGTCCATGGAAAAATATTTTGATTGTAAACTGAGGGTGTTAAGCCTTATAGGTAAGCCAATTATAGCTTCTCTTTTGATGGGAGTGGTGGCAATCTTATCCTACAGCATACTGACTAAGCTAAGTCTGGGAAATGCTATTAGTCTGCTTGCTACTATAGCTGTTTCAATAACAGTGTACTTTGTAATATTTTATTTTCAGGATAACTATGTAGAAAAGGGGATTTTTGTGTCACTAAAGAAGAATAAAGGATAGCTGATAATTTCAACTTACTATCAATTTTTGCTTTATTTTACCATTCAACTTTGGTAAAATTAAGGTACATTTTCTATGGAAAGGAAGGTATATTATAATGGAATTAAAAGGATCAAGAACAGAGGCCAATCTTATGGCTGCATTTGCAGGAGAGTCACAGGCTACTAACAAGTACAGATATTACGCATCTAAGGCTAAGAAGGATGGCTATGTACAGATTGCAAATATATTCGAGGAGACAGCTAACAACGAGAAGGAGCATGCAAAGCTTTGGTTTAAACTTCTTCACGGTGGAGCAGTTCCGGGAACTATCGAGAATCTTAAGGATGCAGCTGCTGGTGAGAACTATGAGTGGACTGACATGTACGCTGAGTTTGCTAAGGTAGCAAAAGAGGAAGGCTTTGATGATATAGCAAGACAGTTTGAAGGTGTTGCAGCTATCGAGAAGGAGCATGAGGAGCGTTATAGAAAGCTTCTTGCTAACATCGAAGGAGATCTTGTATTCTCTAAGGATGGCGATGTAATCTGGCAGTGTATCAACTGTGGACATATCTGCATCGGTAAGAAGGCTCCAGAGGTTTGCCCTGTATGTGCGCACCCACAGAGCTACTTCCAGGTGAAGCCAGAGAATTACTAAGCATTAGCAACGAGCCATGCACACATAATAAAAAACACATACGCAAGTTTACTTGCTCGTATGTGTTTTTTATTATGTGTATACGGCGACTGCCGCGATACCAACCATGCAAGCATTGCTTGCATGGTTGGGAAGCATTGCTCGTTGCGCATCCTTATTTTTTTGTTGCCCTACATACCACCTTGTTCCTGCCGCTTTCCTTGGCTTCGTACAGTGCCTTGTCGGCTTCGGTTATGGCATTCTCATAATTCACTCCATCGTAGCTTGACACACCTAAGGATATTGTAATTGGACATACAGCATTGTCAGTAATCTCAACCTTTTCCCTGATACGCTCTGCCACATTTACCGCCTGATTAATAGGGCAGTTAGGCATAATTACTACAAATTCTTCCCCACCCCAACGGATTATATAGTCATTGGAACGAGTGCAGCTTTTGATAACAGCTGCTACCGATTTTAGTACCTCGTCACCCATATCGTGACCATAGGTATCATTTACCTGTTTGAAGTAGTCTATGTCTGTCATAAGTATGCTTATGTGCTCACAGTCCTCAAATGCAAACTGTCTGCCAGTTGTGATGGATGGTAGCTTATGACGGTTGTATACCTTGGTAAGTGGGTCCATAACCAGAGAATCCTCCAGCTGGTGCTTTACGGTGTAGGTGTCGAAGTACACACCGCACATTACATAGTTTGTTGCAATAATTCCCAGCATACAAGGAAGACCAAGTGAAAACATAATATCTATATTTTCGTAATGGTTAAACTGATGGGATATAATAATATTCAGGAATACCCCACAGTGTGATATAGTGCTTATCCAAAATGGTGATGCAAATGTACATGCCATGAAGACTATATGCATAATAATAAATCCTTCGCTGGCATGGGTCTTAATAGGAAGGTAGTAGATAGCTCCTATAGTACACCACATTATCATGTGAGCCATAAACTGGGAGAAAATAGACATAACTAAGTAGTTTGTGCACTTTGCATTAACTATTAGAAATATAATCAGAGGAACCAATATAAAAAGCCTCTGAAATAATGTTTCCTGAGCAAAACGACCAAATAGCTGACAGTCAGATATAAAATATGTAATTGATGCAAGGGATGCGAAGAAAACTACATATGTATTAAACTTTCTGTAATATAAAAATTTAGATTGCAGAAAGTTTCTTCTTTCTTCCCCCTTAAGCTTTAAATATGTGTTCATTGTATAGTCCTCATATGTTGGTGAAATTACGACAGTTTAATTTTACCACAAGTCAAAAAGATTATCGACAAAAATCAATTTTAACTTAACATTAATCACCGGAAACTATAGGGAAGCTTTCAGTTCCCGATGGAAATGGATAAAATATACCCACATCAGGAGCCTTAAAGGAGAATACCCCAAATGCAACTGTGAATAATATAAATGTAGCCAAAGCTGTATAAGCGCTATATATGTTATCATCAACGGTAATGATGTTGTCAAGAACCACGGTGGTTAGTAACCCAATGAAAAATGTAGCTATATTAAACCACTCTATAACCCTTCCTGTTACTCCAAATACAGTGAAGAATAGTACGATAATGACTAGCATACCACCGATGATAGACATTATGCGTCGCTTTAAAAAACCAGGGCCGGTGTTACCACGAAGACTGTCCCATATGGTTATGAACAGCATAGGGAAAAACAGTAGCTTAAGGTGTTCCCAGGTTGATTCATTGGTGGCGGAGAATAGTCCCACAATTTTATTTTGCCCGGACCAGTCATAGGCGAAGTGAAGCAAAACGCCCATGGTGGCAAGAATTATATATCTTAGAATTCCATTTTTAGATTTGTTCATAATAATCACCTGTACCTAATAAATTATAGTTTTTCATAGTATATGAAAATACCACAAAAAAATGCATTACTTTAATGTGGATTTATGTTATAATCATTAGTCGTGAATTAATCTTGTTTTATCTAGGAGAGGCAATATGAAGCTAACCACACTTTGTTATATTGAAAAGGATGATAGCTACCTTATGCTTTATCGCAATAAAAAGCAGCAGGATCAAAGCCAGGGCAAATGGCTGGGTATCGGTGGAAAGCTTGAGGAGGGTGAAAGTCCTGAGGACTGCCTGCTTCGTGAGGTGTACGAGGAGACGGGCTTAAGATTAAAATCCTTTATCTCTAGGGGAGTTATTACATTTATCTCAGATATCTGGGAGGATGAGCTAATGTTTATGTTCACTGCATCAGATTTTGAAGGCACTCTAATTGAGGGCTGCAGTGAGGGTGAATTAGCCTGGATTAAGAAAAGTGAGATTATGGATTTGAAGCTGTGGGAGGGCGACAGATACTTTCTTCAGGATTTGATAGCTGGTAAGCCCCTTGTGAATATGAAGCTTACCTATGAGGGAGATAAATTAATCTCCTGTGAAAAATATTATGATTAAGGGTAAATGAAGGTGGTGCATGGGCTGTGCCTTACCTTAATCTTTATGAATTATGTAAACTAGAAAGGAAATATATAAATATGTACTATGTACCAGAGGGCACTACTAAGTGCGGATATTACCAATGTGAAAGCTGTGGAGAGAAGTTTCTCTCACTTCAGACTATGAATACCATTGACTGCATCTACTGTGAGCAGGATGTGGACCTTGAGATTGGACCGGATGAGGATATGAGTACCCTAAAGGATACTGCAAAGCTTATTCAGGTTCTTGAGGGTGAGGATGTGGAGAAGATGGACACACTTTTAAGTCTTGCCATTACCGGTGGTAATTACGACTGGATTTAAGATAAGGCTGACTATGATAATCTATGAATTAAGAGGATTTACCCATGAAGATAGGAATACTTGGACCGGAAGGAACATTTAGCGATAAGGCATATATGGAATATAGCAAAAAGATTGGAGTAGAGCTTCAAGGCGAATATTATCCAACTATAGATGATGTATTTGAAGCGGTTTGCTCTGATAATGATATGGGAGCTGACGAGTCCTGCGACCTATGTATAGTACCTGTGGAGAATACATTGGATGGCTATGTTCAGAGAACTCTTGATTTGCTTCTCGAGAAGAATGTTTGCATCATAGATGAAAATACTGTATCAGTGCAATTTTCCTTGGTGGGAAATGTTAAGAGCTTAGAGGAGATTAAAACTCTCTATGTTCAGTTCAAGGCCAACGGACAGTGTAGACAGTTTATTAATTCTTTAAAGGGTGCAAAAATTGTCTCTACAGAAAGCAATATGGAGTCCTACTACAAGCTGGGTGATGAACAGGGGGCAGCAGCCATAGTTCCTCACCATATTGCAGTTAAGGAGACAGGCAGATTCGTAGTGGATAATGTTACCGATTCAGATCATAATCACACCAGATTTTTGATAGTGAAAAAGGGACTTGCCAAGGACAACAAGGCAACAAATGAGCCTACAAATCCAGCCCAAGGTGTTAAGGTTCGAGTGCCTATTTATGTTATGCCTGTAGAGGATAGACCAGGTATTCTGTTTGAGCTTCTGCAAAGCTTCTATGACAGGAAGATAAATATGATTTCTATTATGTCCAGACCTACTAAGCAGGAGCTTGGAACCTATAATTTCTACATAGAAATTGATGGAAAGATGGAGCGACTGGATATAATTCTAGATACATTGCAGGATATTAAGAAGAGCAATGATGTAAAGATATTAGGAATTTACAAGGAGTAATATAGATAAAGCTTTGATGGTACAAATCCTGGATATGTTAATAGGATTTGTGATAAAAAATGGAGGAAAGGATAAAAGGTATGGCAGAGAAAGACAATCAGGCTATAGAGTCCCTATCCCTTAATAAGGATGATATTCTGGCAAAGCTTAAGGAAAAGGGCTTAAGGCTGACTGAGCAGAGAAAGCTTATAGTTGATATTGTTGCAAACGAGGAATACTCCTGTTGCAAGGAAATATATATATTGGCTCATCAAAAGGATGATAGCATTGGAATCGCTACAGTGTATCGTATGCTAAATGTACTTGAGGAAATAGGTGCAGTTAGTAGGAAAAATATTCAAAAGGCTGCTTGCTCTGGTCGATGCTGTGATATGAGTGGAGGATGTACAGTTGTTACAGACAGCAAGAAGATTATCCTTTCTGAGGATGACCTGCAGGAAGCACTAAAGTACATTATGGAGAAGAATGGCTACGAGAAGGCTGAGGAAATTAGGGCAGTGCTTATTAATCAGGAGTAGTGTGTAGATTACATTAGAAATATGAACTAGCTTGAATAAGAGGAATGTGATTCCAGTTTTAGGCAGATAGTGAGGAGTATATTATGAAATTTATATCATGGAATGTAAATGGTCTTAGAGCCTGTATGACCAAGGGCTTTATGGACTTTTTTGATAAAATGGACGCAGATTTCTTCTGTTTACAGGAGATTAAATTATCTGAGGGACAGATAGAGTGGGAGAAGGAAGGCTACCACGCATATTGGAATTACGCTGAGAAGAAGGGATATTCCGGAACAGCTATATTTACCAAACATGAGCCTATAAGTGTGGCATATGGCATAGGTATAGATGAGCACGACCATGAGGGAAGAGTTATTACCTTAGAGTATGATGATTTCTATATGGTTACCTGCTACACACCAAATTCACAGAACGAGCTTGCAAGACTTGACTACAGAATGGTGTGGGAGGATGATTTTAGAGCTTATCTTAATGATTTGAAGGCTAAGAAGAGTGTATTAATCTGTGGCGACTTAAATGTGGCTCACAAGGAAATCGACATTAAGAATCCTAAGACAAATAGACGTAACGCCGGTTTTACAGATGAGGAGAGAGAGAAGATGACAGTTCTCCTTGAGTCAGGCTTTATAGATACATTTAGACATTTCTACCCTGATATGACAGACATCTATTCCTGGTGGTCATATCGCTTTAAGGCTAGAGAGAAGAACGCAGGGTGGCGTATAGACTATTTCCTTGCATCAGAGGATTTAAAGGACAAGCTTAAGTCCGCAGCAATTCATACAGATATACTTGGCTCAGATCATTGTCCGGTTGAGGTTCAGGTTGAGCTGTAATAGCAATTGGAGTATGGGTGCAGACTGTAACATGGATTGCGATGATTTTACAGATAATTGTCAGGCGTTAGTGGGTATTATAACCTGCTACTGTCTGACATTTTTTATTAATTGGTGAATATAAATTAATTATGCATTCATTTGTGTAAAATATCTAAAAAATATTTGATTATGGTTGAAATATACGACAAATGTTATATAATGGACATAGGGGTTTTTTAAACACACACAATTACATTTAAGGAGGTAGCAAGACATGATTTACACCGTTACATTTAATCCGTCACTCGACTATGTGGTGACAGTGTCAGACCTAAAGGCAGGCTGCGTAAACAGGGCATCTTCCGAGAAGATTTTACCAGGTGGTAAGGGAATTAATGTTTCTATCGTTCTCACTAATCTTGGCATCGAGAATAAGGCTATTGGATTTATATCAGGCTTTACTGGCAAGGTTCTTAAGGATTTACTTAGAGAGCGAGGAATCAATTCTGATTTCATTAAGTTAGACAGAGGTCTTACCAGAATTAATGTTAAACTTAGAGGCGATGATGAGACAGAGATTAACTGTCAGGGTCCTCGTGTAGATGATGTGTACATCGGTGAGCTTTACGAGAAGCTTGATTACCTTGACGCAGATGATTATTTAGTTCTTGCAGGTAGTATTCCGGACACTATGCCTAAATCACTTTACCAGGAGATTCTCCACAGACTTAAGGACAATGGTCTTAAGGTTATCGTTGACGCAACAGGCGAGCTACTCTTAAATGTACTTCCATATAAGCCATTCCTTATTAAGCCTAATGAGGTTGAGCTTGGTAATCTCTTCGATGTTGAGATTAAGACTAAGGATGATGTTATTACATACGCTAAGAAGCTTCAGGAGAAGGGTGCTAAGAATGTTCTTGTATCAAGAGCAGAGAAGGGCGCAATCCTTGTAGCAGAAGATGGTAGTGTTTATGAGCACGAAGCACCACAGGGTGAGGTTCTTAACTCAGTAGGAGCAGGAGACTCTATGTTGGCAGGCTTCCTTGCAGGCTACACAGCTGATGGCGATATGGATAAGGCTCTTAAGCTTGGTATCTGCGCAGGTTCAGCAAGTGCATTCTCAGAGGATTTAGCTACTCAGAGAGAGGTAGATGCTTTGATGGCTAGCTTCTAAATCAAAGATTTTATATCCCGGCACTAGATAGTGTCGGGATTTTTTATTAAAAATTGTTTTAGATACATTTCAGATACATTTCTATGTTAAGATGCTATCTGTAAATGTGTGTGTTTATGTTATACGGGGACAAAAAGGAGAAATGAAATGAGAAAAAACACTTTAAAACTAGGCATAGCCTGTCTATCACTAGGGCTACTTTGTGGCTGTAACCAAAAGAAACAGGTTGAATATACCAGTCAGACCAGTCAGGATACAGTTCAGTCAGCAGAGAATACTCTGGAAGAAATTCCCATAGAGTCGGAAGAGAGTATATGCCCAGAAATACTTAACTATCAGATAACTGGGGAACAATCTGATGTTACAGTAGTTGCAAAAACAAAGGTTCCTAGGAATCATGATAGGTGTCCTATAGTGGAATTTACCACAAAGGACATAGAGGACAAGGACATTCTAATTTATGCAGATATGGTATTTGATAAGGATAGTTATTTCCTTTATATGCCATATGATAGTGAGCAAATCGGCGAACTAAGGAATAAGCTTACAACCATCAAGGACGAGACAGCGGACAGTGAGCTTAGGAATGCAATAGAGGAGTATCATTTGCCAAATATGGATTTTCGCTTACAAAATCTTAGTGGACAGAGCGAGACCATAGCTGGTGACTTTAGCTTCTACAGCGTACATAGTGCAGATTTGAATAACCTTAACGGAATCATGGAATATAACGGAAGCTTTGAATATGTAGATGCCTGTGGCTTGGCAGGTACTATTAATGGGGAATATTATACTATGAATTTTCAGAAGGCTGGAAATAATTCTTGTATATTGATTGATAGAATGGATACCTATTGTAATGTAAGTGATATAGGCTCTGAAAGCTTTGATGTAAAGCTTGAGGGTAATCCATGTACCTATAGTCAGGAGGAGGCAAATGAGCTGGCTGCCGAATTTGTTAAGAAGCTGGGCTATGATAATATGACAATGATTCAGTCTAATGATGTTAGGAAGAGCATTATTACACAGGATGAATATATAGGGGAAGAAAGCTATATCATAGAAGGCTACAATGTATACTTTGCCAGAGGCTATGAGGATTATTCCTTAGCCTTTAACAGTATGTATTTTGAGGGCTGGTTAAGTGGAGCATATTTTTTCGATGAAGATGGAAATATGATGATAGGAAGCTACCAGTGTCCGGAATCTATTCGTGTGTATGTGGACAGCCAGGGAGTATGTCAGCTTGAGCTTTGGAATCCTTGGGAGGAAAAGGGTATTATAACAGACAGTGCAAATATGATTGACTTTGAGGATGTTGATGAAATAGCAAAGAGCGAATTTGAAAATTACACAGATAATTATATCTCAGGCTATACCATAGATGAGGTGGTGCTTGGATATACAGTGGTACGTGATGGAGACAGTGTAACCTTGGTACCGGCATGGTATTATTACGCAGATATATGTGATGAAAATGATGTGATGTTTTTCAAGAATGCCAAGGTGATAATCAACGCCTTAGATGGAACGTTGGAGCATAGCTTTAGATATTAAAGGAGTCGTTTTATGAGAACATTTAAAAAATCAATTCTAAATGGAGTAATACTTTGCTCATTACTTTTTGTAGCTACTGGATGCGGGGACAAGGAAAATACTGAAGCAACAACTAGTGAAATTATAACAGAAGCAACCACAGAAGCAACTACAGAGGCTACCACCGAGGAGGCAGTGGTAAGTGTAGATTTATTTGCGGATTCTGGACTTCCTACCTTTGAGTTGTCTTCAGAGGATTTACATGATGGTGTATGGGATCCTGTTATAGCTAGCGTAGATGATGGTAAAAATGTATCACCGCAGCTTTCCTGGGAGGCAGTTCCGGACGCTACCTGCTATGTTATATATATGGTGGATAGTTCAGCAGGCAACTGGCTTCATTGGAAGTCTAAGAATGTGACAGAGACAGAGCTTGCTCAGGGTTGGGCTCCAGAAGAGGAGTATGTGGGACCATATCCTCCAGGAGGAACACATAGCTATGATATATATGTATTTGCCCTTAAGGAGCCAGTGGAGAGAGTGCAGGGAGCATTCAATACCAGCAATTCAATATTCTACAACAACGCTATGAAGCTTGACGCTGTGGAGGAAGGAGCAAGTGGTAATATAGTGGGATATGGATATTTGCCTGGAACATATACAAGGGTAGAGTAAGGATAATAAAAAGATTAAGGACTTGAAAATGTATTTTTTGGTCCTTAATCTTTTTTTGTACATTTCTGATACATTTTAGATACATTTTGATGTTATTCTTTATGTTGAGAAAGAATATTATGACGGATTTTGGGCATATAGAGAAAAACTTGCTCGTACTGCCCGGGAAAACAGTGGTGAACAGGAAGCGTATAGGAAAAACCGGGCATATAGAAGAAAACTTGCTTGCACTGCCCAGGAAACCAGTGGTGAGCAGGAAGCGTATAGGGAAAACCGGGCATATAGAGAAAAACTTGCTCGCACTGCCCACGAAACCAGTGGTTAGCAGGTAGCGCATAGGAAAAACCGGGCATATAGAGGAAAACTTGCTTGTACTGCCCGTAAAACATATTAGGAGGAATGTGTCATGAAGAAAACAGCAATTATAGGATTAATATCAATAGCTATATTATCTCTTGCCGCATGTAGTAACCAGAAGCAAGTGGATTACACCACTGAGGCTACAGAGGAAGCCGCTGACGCTATGACAGAAGCAGAAATTCCAGACAAGGTATCTTATGAGCTTGAGGGAGAGGGTGGAACCATAATAGTAGATGCTGATATTATCCTCCCTGAAAATCACGACAAGTGCTCTGTGGTTGAGTACTCTAAGTTGCGATTTACAGATGAGGATGTAAAAAGACTGGCTGAACAGATTTTTGACAAGGATAGTTATTTTCTATATATGCCATACACAGACCTGCAGATTGAGCTTGCTAAGGATAAGCTTACAAGTATAAAGGATGCATCAACAGATGATAGGGAGAAGTACACACTGCAAAATGAGCTACTCAATTTGGATAATCGTATAAAAAATCTAAGTCCTGCCTTTACGGATATGGAACAAATAGAAGAGCTTAAGCTTTATACCATACCGGAGGAGGACGAGTGGCATCCGGAATATGAAAAATGCTGTCTCATAGGAACCATAGAGGGCAGATACTATTATATGCTAATAGCTCAGAGCGCAGATAAGGGAAATGTAATCATGAAGCTACAGCTGCTTAGAGATATGAATAATGATGCAAATGGTAATCTAGGCCCGGACAGCTTAGATGTTCAGATATATGAAAATAAGTGTGTGTATTCTAAGGATGAAGCAAAGAAGCTTGCCACAGATTACATACAGTCATTGGGGTATACAGATTATGAAGCTATAGAAGTATTTGACTGTAAGGAAAATAATTATGCCCCAAGTCAGGATATTAGGGAAATGAATAGCTATAATATATACTTTGGTAGGAAGATAGATGGATATAATCTGGCATTTAACACATCAAACTGCCCAGACTTTTTTATAGATGTAGTAGGGGACAGCTATATAGCTGGTAATAACACAGCTACGGAATACATAAAGGTAAATGTAGATAGCGATGGAATAAGTGAGCTACTGATATTCAATCCTATGAAGGAGGAACGGATATTAGATAATCACGCTAAGCTGCTGTCCTTTGAAAATATAGATAATATAGCTAGGGAGGACCTACAAAGCTATATTGATTATACCTTCGATGGAATGCAGATTAAGACAATAAATATTAATGAAATAGAGCTGGGTTATGGTTATACCTATGATCAGGAAACTGATAGGTATGCACTAATCCCCGTATGGTTTTACATGGTTGATGAGGATAGAAGTAATTTTGATTTTGGAAGAATGGATTTTACCAACTATAATGCCATGGATGGTTCACCTAAGGATATAAATGCATTTAGCGTAACTATATATTAACTTTTTCTATAAAAGCTTACAAGGAGGTTTCACCATGAAACGAAAATCAATATACCTGGCATTAGCAACAATTTCACTAATTGCCCTTGCTGGCTGTGGCAAGAAACAGGTGGACTACAACGTGACAGAGACTCCAGGTGGAGCAGAGATTACAGAAGCCGCTGACAACCCACAGGCTATAGAGTCAGAAATTCCAGAGACTTTAACTTACGAGCTTGAGGGAAAAAAGGCATATATTAATGTTAATGCCACAGTAAAGCTTCCGGATAAGTACAACCAGTGTTCGGTGGTAGAATTTTCTAAGAAACCATATGAGGATGCAGACATAAAGTATTATGCTGATAAAATCTTTGACCCGGGAAGCTATTTTCTATTTATGCCTTATTCTGCGGAGCAGATAGCCTATTGTAGAGATAAGATTAATGATATTATCTCTGGAAGTGAGGATGAGAATTTTAAGGCCTTTTTAGAGGAATACTATATTTTTAAATTAAATTATCGTGAGACGCTTCTCTCGGGGGATGAGGATATAGATGGTGAGCTGAAATTTTATAATGTGATTGCAAATCCTTATGATGAAAGTTTAGAATACACCAATATGTGTCAGCTAATGGGCACCATAGATGGAGTTTATTATACTCTTACCTTTGCGAAAAATGATATTAACTATCACATGTATTTGCGACGAGTTGGAGACTACTCTATACAGGAGATAGGAGCGGAAAGCTTTGATATGAAGCTGACTGGAAATCTTTGCGAATATACTCAGGAGGAGGCTGAAAATCTTGCCAGAGAGTATGTGGATGGCTTGGGCTACGGAGAGTTAGCTGTAGTAAAATCAATTAATGTGAGTAAACAGAGTGTCGTATATAAATACGTAGATGAATCCAGCGGTGGAGTAATATCTGTAAAGGAATCAGATAACGTAAGTAGTAATGTTACTGTGCATGTGGATGGTGATATAAAAGGTACTGAGCAGATAGAGGGCTACAAAATATATTTTGGTAGAAAGTACGGTGGATATTCTCTTACATATACAGCGGATAATTATTGGGGATATGGTGACTATACTGGCTATGGCCAATATTCTACCTTTGAAGGAAACCAGGATTGGTTTAGTATAACCGATTTAAATGAGTTCATCGGAGTCTATGTGGACAGTCAGGGAATCTGTGAGATAGATATAGTAAATCCGTTGGTGGAGGAAGATGTTGTTACTGAGAATGCAGTGTTACTGGATTTTGAAGATATGAATGAGGTTGCCAAGAATCAACTACAGATATATGCAGATAATTATATGAATAATTTCAATATAGTAGAGCTAGAGTTGGGCTATACATTTGTAAAAGAGGCTGGAAAGATCGCATTGGTGCCAGCTTGGTATTTATTTGATAGTAACTCTGGTGAGGACAGACAAATATATTATAGACATGCAAATATGAGTATTAATGCCTTAGATGGTACAGTTTTATACGCATACTAGGTGAGCGTTAACGTAATCGAGTAGGAGTCAGCCTACTCGATTTTTTTGTAAAATGCATACATTTTGATACAATTCAGATACATTTCTATGCTACCATGCTATTAAGTTATAATAGATATACCATTAGGAGGATTAATTTATGAGAAGAAAAACAGCTATGGTTGTAGTAGGTATTATGCTTTTCTCTTTGATTGGTTGTGGCAAGAAAGAGGTGGATTACTCGGACGCTACAGAAAGTGCAAATGGTGAGGTGCAGGTGGAAAGTCAAACCACAGAGGCGGAATCCATTGAGATTCCTGAGAACATAGAGTACACTATCACAGGGGCCAAGGGTACCATCGATGTTGCGGCAGAAATTAAGGTGCCGGAGGAATATGAGAAATGTACTGTTATGGAGCTTTCAAGGGTTGTATACGAGGATGAGGACATTAAGGCCATGGCAGACAAAATCTTCGATGAGGGAAGCTATTTTCTCTATATGCCTTATAATGAAGAGGCAAGAGCCACACTTCGTGATAAGCTTACAACGGCTTCTGCAAATGCCGCAAATGATTGGGAAGCTCGTACCTTTGAGTATGTATTAGGATATTTTGATGAGGAAGATTTCTTCTCTACATTAGATGAAAACTTTGAGGAGCTTAAGTTCTATCAAGCTGAGGAAGATGTTTACTTTTGTAGAGTGTTTGGTGCTATAGATGGCAGATACTATATTCTATCATTTGAGAAGAATGGTAGTAATTGTGCCATGGAGCTTATAAGATGGGATAGATTTGTAGGTTTTCAGCTTGGGGATTATAGTCCTGATTCCATAGATGTGAGAACATCAGGTAATGCTAGTACCTATTCTCAAGAGGAATCAGAGGCTATGGCTATGGAATTTGCCATGAAGCTTGGATATGAAGGCTATGGATTAGTGCAGTCAAATACAGCTTTTTATGCTTGTACATTACCAAAGGACATTAATATTATTCAAACAGACGAATTTATTCAAGGTATAGATGGATACAATGTGTACCTTGGTCGCAATTATAATAATTATTCGATGGCATATTCATCAGATTTCTGGATAATGGCATATAATGACCTTGAAGGAAACACAATGTATTTTGAAGAATTTCCTGTAGAAAAATTTGAGAATACAGAGTGCATAAGAGTTTATGTAGATGGACAGGGAATCTGTGAGATGAAGGTATACAATCCTATGGAGGAGGTAGGTCCTATGAATGAGGACATAGTCTTCCTTCCATTTGATAAGGTGGATGGTATTGCTCAGGATGAGTTACAGGCCTATGCTGATGCAAATAGCGGAAAGTTTAAGATTGAGTCAATTCAGCTTGCATATGGTATGGTGGATGAGGATGGTAAGAAGGCTTTGGTTCCTGTATGGTATTATTTTGGTAAGGATGCTTTGAATAATCAAAGCTTTTACCAGCAGAATGCAATTGTAATGATTAACGCCTTAGACGGAACAGTTATCACTTATGAATAAAAGCAATTTATATTTACTATTATTTGGGATTAAATTAAAATGGGGATAAATAAATTTGAGACAATATTAGGAGAAATGTAATGATTAATAATAAAATAAAAAGGAACTATAAGAAAATAGCCATAACACTGGCAATTGTTATGCTTTGTCCGCTATCGGGCTGTGATAAAAAACAGGTGGATTATTCAGAGGCTACCGAGGGACAAGTCGAGGTTGTAGAAAGTGATATACCTCAGCATTTAGATTACACTATTACAGGGGCATATAGTGATGTAGTGGTAAATGCTGATGTGGTAGTTCCTGATGCTTACAAAAGCTGCACTGTTATGGAGCTATCTAAGAAAACATTTGAGACATCAGATATAGAGTACTATGTAGATTATTTCTTTGATGAGGGCACAGACTTTTTGTATATGCCATACAACAAGGAAGAGATGGCCGAGATAAAGGGAAATATGGAGCCACTTTTAAAGCAGGCAACAGACCCAAAAGTGATAGATGCATTTGAGTGTGCTATGGAAGAGCCGGAAAGCTATCCTGAGACAGAAGAGGAAATGTTTGACGAGTACAGACTCTATAATATGATTGCTGATGAGAGATGTCAGATATTTGGCGCTATAGATGGGGAATATTATGTACTATCCTTTTACAAGGATGAAACTAATTGTGTTATGATGCTAGAGCGCTTTGATAATACTTCACCAAACCTATGGCTAGAGGATGTAGCAGAAGATGATTATTATCTTAAAACCAATGGTAATACCTGTACATATACTCAGGAGGAAGCCGAGAAGCTTGCATTGGATTATGTGAAAGAGCTTGGGTATGAAGATTTCAGTGTTATTCAGACAAACAACACCCAGAGTGAATACTGGTTTAAGGAGGGAGACAAGGAGGTTTCTGTAGACGGATATAGTATTTATCTGGGACGAACCTATGATAATTACTCTTATGTATATTCAACAAGTTACTGTCCTGATTACAGCACTGATGGACAGATTGTGTTCGGGGAAAATGGTTCTTTCAAAGAAAAGATACATGAGTATATTAGAGTCTATGTTGATAGCAAGGGAATTAGACATATGTATTACTTCAATCCTATGGAAGAGGTAGGTGCTCTGTCCGATGAAGTTGCGTTTCTTGATTTTAGTAAGGTTCAAGCAGTGGCTGATGAAAGATTTAAAATCATAGCAGATGAGGATATATACGGATATCATTTAGAGAAAAATATATCTGAGATAAGATTAGGCTATGGTTATGTCAGCGATGGAGACAACAGGACTTTAATTCCTATGTGGTATTTCTTTAGTGAAATCGCAGGTTTTTCTGGTGGGAATAATGTTGAGCTTAGAATAAATGCCATTGATGGTAGCATAGTGTTGGATGCTGATAATGTGATGTATATAGAGGATATAGAAAGTTTAGAAGAGCTAGAGAATCTAGAAAATGTGGAAGTTATTATGGATGAGGAGTAATAGCTAGCTGGTGTTTGAATTGAAATTGAAAACAACAATTGCATATAGCGTACTAGCCTTGTCTTTGGTTCTGGGATTAACAGGCTGTGGTAAAAAACAGGTGGATTATTCGGATGCTACAGAGCCTGTTCAAACTGGGTTAGGTAGTGCAAGTGAAACAGACACTGTTTTTGACAATGAAGAAATCCCTACCCATCTTGATATGACCATAGAAGGCGCTTATTCAAGAACAATTATAGATGCAGATATTATCGTTCCAGATGGATACAAAAACTGTACTGTAATAGAATGCATTGACATAGATTTCACAGACGAGGATGTACAAAATTTTGCCCAGCAGATATTTGACAAGGACAGCTACTTTGTTTATATGCCTTATAGCGAGGAGGAAAGAGGAGCTTTATTTGGAAAGCTTAGTGAACTGAGATTACTTGCTACAGATGATGCGGAGCAATTTGCCTTTGACAATGAGCTGTCAAAGTTAGAAGAAGGTTACACCCAATACCAAGGGGACTATGATGACTTTCAGAATATAAAATATTATGAGCTTTATGATACATATTATGACAGAAGTATATGGAAATGTGACTTGCTTGGAACCATAGATGGACAGTACTATTTTCTAAGCTTTACCAAGGACAAATGTAATAGCTATATGAAGCTAAATCGCTTCAAGCAGTCAACCAACTTTAAGATGCAGGATGTTGGCTCACAGTCATTAGATGTTTTGATGGATGGAAATGTATGTATCTATGACAAAGAAGAAGCAGAGACCATAGCAAGAGACTATGTTAAGCAGCTTGGTTTTGAGTCCATGGATGTAGTGTGGACTAGTGATGTGAGAGCAGAATACTGGGACGAAGACTATTGGGCTAGTAGCGCAACCATGTTAGAGAGACAGGTGGATGGTTACAATTTTTACTTTGGAAGATATTACGAGAATTATTCTTTGGTTTATTTTTCATATAGATTTAATCAGGAATTAGAATATCCTACTGATATGGCCCCTGGAAATGTACCAATTTTCGAAGAGGGAAGCGAATACATACGAGTGTACGTTGATAGTCGTGGAATCAGTGAAGTAGAGGTATATAATCCATTGGAATTCAATCAGGTGCTATCTGATAAGCCAGTTATGATTTCCTATTCTGATGTGGAGAATATAATAGTAGAAAATGGCAAGGAACATGCCCAGAGTAATGGTTCCGATCTTAATATTTATGAGATAAGACTAGGCTACGATATGGTTATAGATGGTGATAAGAATGCTTTGGTGCCTGTGTGGTATGTGTTTGATGATGACAGTAGTCATGAGTCTAATTTTTCCAAAACTCCTTACATAAGGATTAATGCCTTGGATGGCACAGTAGAATATTATTTGCATTCATTTTATTGATATGCTTGATACATTTTAGATACATTTCTATAATATAATACAAAATGTGGGAAACACCTAAAGTGAATACTTAATTACAAAGGAGGCGAAAAGGGAGATTCTATATTTATACACTTGGGGAAATTAAAATACAAATTATAAAATAAGGAGAAATAATATGAAGAAAAATGGAATAAAAGCATTGGCATGCTTAATGGTCATGGCTACAACTCTTACCGCCTGTGGGGAGAAGAAGGAGGTAGATTATGTAGATAATCAAAATGTTAGCGAGAGCTCAGCATCTATGGATGAGGTTTCAGGAGGAGCTTCTAGTGATGTTACTGGGGAGGTAGTGTACGAAGAGGCACCTGAACACATAACCTATGATGTGGTTTGCGATAGAGTTACTGTAACAGTGGATGCGGATGTTAGCCTGCCACAGAAGTATGAGCAGTGTAAGGTGGTTGAACTAGAAAAGTCTGTTATGTCAGATGAGGAGCTAAAAAGCTATGTAGAGAGCACATTTGACGAGGGTAGCTACTTCTTGTATATGCCTTATAGTGAGGACGAAATTGCAAATGCAAAGGACAAGCTTATTAACATTGCAGCCCAAACCTCAGATGAAAGGCTTGGTAGTGTAATAAATGATGTGATTATACCACAGCTTGACGCAAGTGTTGATGCATATGCTGATAGTGATAATACTATTACTGACGAGATGAAATTCCAAAGTTTAAATGTGATAGCAGGAATGGGTAATGAGCTGGTGCCATGTGAGATGTGTAATGTTATAGGAACCATTGATGGAGAGTATTACCTAATTGAAGCCTATAGAGATAAGATAAATCAATTTGTCAGATTAAGCAAGCTAAGCGATGCTGGCAAAGCTGCTACAGATGTGGGACCTGGTTACGCTGATATGACAGGTGAGGCTAATTCCTGTGAATACAGTAGGGAAGAGGCTCAGCAGCTAGCTCTTGACTATGTAAATGGACTTGGCATAGAGAATATGTCAGTAGTATATACTGCAGATGTTTTAAGTAGTAGTTATGATGCTGGGGAGGAAATAGTTTATATAGGAGAGGGCTATGATAACTCATCAAAGCTTGACGGTTATAATGTATACCTGGCTCGTGGCTATGATGACTACAAAACTGTATTTACTTCAGAACAGTTTATGAATTGGTATGATGTGGCTTATGAGGATGCAGCTTCAGGAGAATTAGTAACTATGAGAGGAAGCGAGTTCATAAGAGTATGGGTAACCAGTGATGGTATAGCGGCCTATGAAAGCTGTAATGAATTAACTGAGGTAAATGTTACGGCGGAAGCGGCTAATCTCTTAGATTTTAATTCTGTTAATGGGGTGGCAAAGGATTACATAATGGATTTTGCCAATACCTATGAAGCAGCATTTGATGTTGATAGAATTACCTTAGGATATGCAATGGTGGAACAGGATGGAAAATATGCAGTTATACCGGCATGGTATTACTTTATGTCAGATGGAGATGTTAACAACATCGATGCATATGAATTTCCGGTTGTGGTAATCAATGCATTAGATGGAACTACAGTAGAGCTTGTGACAAGTTCTTTGCAGTAGAAATGTGAACCCTTGATGGATTTAATGTGTGTATATTCAGCAGGAAGCTTGTGCTTCCTGCTGTTTTTTCGTGGGGAGGCTGGCGCGGGTATGTGGAATCAGAAACTAAGCTGTATACCCGCGGGATGCGAAAAAGCAAGCTGGCGCGGGTATGTGGAATCAAAAACTAAGCTGTATACCCGCGGGAAGCAAAAAAGCAAGCTGGCATGGGTATTATCATCAGGAAGCTTCCCGAAATACCCGCGGGAAGGAAAAAAGCAAGCTGGCGTGGGTATTATCATCAGGAAACATCACGGAATACCCGCGGGAAGGAAAAAAGCAAGCTTGCGCGGGTATGTGGAATTAGAAACTAAGCTGTATACCCGCGGGAAGCAAAAAAGCAAGCTGGCATGGGTATTATCATCAGGAAGCTTCCCGAAATACCCGCGGGAAGCAAAAAAGCAAGCTGGCATGGGTATTTGGAATTAGAAACTAAGCTGTATACCCGCGGGATGTGAAAAAGCAAGCTGGAGCGGGTATTATCATCAGGAAACTTTCCGAAATACCCGCGGGAAGCAAAAAAGCAAGCTGGCATGGGTATTATCATCAGGAAGCTTCCCGAAATACCCGCGGGAGTATAAAAGGTAAGCAACAAGGGGAATTTAATTGAAAAAACATAGTGACTCATATATAATATAACAAGTTTTAGCTTATGTGCATCGTATGCTCAAAGCAAAAAATAATAAAGTACAACAGAAAAGGACAGCAACAAAAACAATAACAAAAACAGGAAACCAACTATGAACATATTAACAGTAGACAACATTACAAAAGCATATGGTGTAAGGAAAATCTTCGACAATGCGTCCTTCTATCTTCAGGAAGGGGAGAAGGCAGGAATTATTGGTATCAATGGAACAGGTAAAACCACGCTTCTTAAGATAATAGCAGGCATAGAGAACCCTGACAGTGGAAGTGTCATAATGGCAAATAACCTGACAGTCAGATATCTTCCACAGACACCTGTGTTCAATGATTCTGACACTGTGCTTCAGGCTGTAACAAGAGATAATAAAACCGAAGAGAATCAGTGGACCATAGAAAGCGATGCAAAGTCCATGATGACCAAGCTTGGTATAGAAGATTTTGAAGAGCTGTGCGGACACTTGTCAGGTGGACAGAAAAAGAGATTAGCCTTAGTATCTGTTCTGCTTGCTAAGCCGGATATATTACTTTTGGATGAGCCTACAAACCATTTGGATAATGAGATGTCTACATGGCTTGAGGAACAGCTAAAGGGTTATCGTGGTTCCATAATTATGATAACTCATGATAGATATTTTCTAGATAGTGTTGCAACTAGAATCATAGAGGTGGATAAGGGAAGCATATACTCTTACGAGGAGAATTATTCAGGCTATCTTAATCTTAAGACCTTGAGAGAGGATATAGCAGATGCTCAGGAGAGAAAGCGTCAGTCCATACTTAGAGTCGAGCTAGAGTGGGTAAAGCGTGGTGCTAGAGCCCGTTCAACTAAGCAAAAGGCCAGACTTGAGAGATACGAGGAGCTAAAGAATACTTCAGCACCGGTGAAGGATGACAGTGTGGAGCTTGGTTCCATGGCATCACGACTTGGAAGGACTACAATTGAGCTTCATAACATAAGTAAGAGCTTTGATGGAAGAACAATAATTAATAACTTCTCCTATAATTTCCTGAAGAATGACCGAGTGGGAATTATTGGTCCTAATGGTGCAGGAAAATCCACTCTTCTTAAGATGATAATGGGTGAGTACACTCCGGATGCTGGTAACATAGAGATTGGTTCGACTGTCAAAATAGGATACTTTGCTCAGGAGATAAAGCTTGGGCAGGATATGGATCCAAACCAGAGAGTTATCGATTACATAAAGGATGTAGCGGAATATGTGGAGACTGAGGATGGCAAGATTACTGCAACCAGACTTTTGGAGAGATTTTTGTTCAAGGGAGAGGACCAGTATGGTCTTATAGGAAAGCTGTCCGGTGGAGAGCGAAGAAGACTTTATCTGTGTAAGGTGCTTATGTCTGCGCCTAATGTTCTTATACTTGATGAGCCAACTAATGATTTGGATATTACAACTCTTACAGTGCTAGAGGATTATCTAGACCATTTTAATGGTATAGTGATTACTGTATCCCACGACAGATATTTCCTTGATAGAGTTGTTAGAAGAATATTTGCCATTAATGGGGATGGGACCCTTAGACAAAGCGAGGGTGGATATACAGACTATGAAATTAGAGTGGAGTTTGAAAAGCGTGAGCTTGTAGGCAGTGGGAATCCAAAGACAGCCAGTGGCTCGTCTAAGTCACAGGAAAGCAACTCAGAGCAGAATACAAATTCCTCAGACAATTGGAAGCAAAAGCCTCGTGAGAAGAAACTAAAATTCTCATACAATGAGCAAAAGGAATATGAAACCATCGAGGATGATATTGCGAAGTTAGAGGAAAAGCTTGCCTTGGTTGAAAGTGACATAATCAAGTTCGCTAGGGATTTTACAAAGCTCAACGACCTAACCAAGGAGAAGGAAGAACTTGAAACAAAGCTCCTTGAGAAAATGGAGCGTTGGGAGTACCTAGAGGAGCTGGCAGCAGCAATTGAAGCACAGAAACGAAACTGATTCATAGTATAGCTAATATCGACGGAAAAGAATTTAATTCACAATTACGCAAAATTAAAGTGGGTTTTATTATTGAATTAATAAGATAATATAATCAAAAAAATAGAAAGGAGTTAGTGCTACAAGAAGAATGAGTACGCAAAATAATGTATTGAAGTCATTTGTAGCGCCGAGGAAAAATATGAAAGTAATATTATTAAACGGAAGCCCAAGAGGAAACAAGTGTACATACACAGCTCTTGAGGTAATTGCAAATAGATTAAATGAATTAGGAATTGAAACTGAAATATATAACATTGGAGCTAAGCCTGTTGCAGGCTGCATTGGTTGTGCAACATGTGTAAGCAATGGAAAATGCTTCGTAGATGATGGAGTTAATGAATTTGTGGAGAAAATGAGAACTGCAGATGGTCTTATTGTAGGTTCACCAGTACACTATGCCGGAGCCAGCGGACATGTGACATCATTTTTAGACAGAGCATTTTACTCAGGAAGCTCAGCCATGCAGGGAAAACCAGGTGCGGCTATTGTCAGCTGCAGAAGAGGTGGAGCATCAGCTGCATTTGACCAGCTAAATAAGTATTTCACTATATCAAACATGCCTATAGTATCTTCAAACTACTGGAACCAGGTGCACGGCAATACACCTGAAGAGGTACTTCAGGATGAGGAAGGAATCCAGACTATGACTATCCTTGCCGACAATATGGCTTGGTTACTAAAATGTATTGAAGCTGGAAGGAAGGTTGGAATAAATATTCCGGAAAGAGAACCAAAGATTAGAACTAATTATATCAGATAAAGAAATGTAAGGTGAAACTACAAACAGGGCTGTGCCAATAAACTATATTCCGTCCGCACAGCCCTTATTTTATTATACGAAAATTTTATTGTTATATTTGTCTCTATACTTCTTCGGTGTAATACCATAAAAATCTGTAAATGCTGATGTAAAATGGCTTTGCGAAGAAAATTGATAATACTCTGAAATATCAGTGATGGTAAGATCACTGTATTGGAGCATATTGGCTGCCGCTCTAAGCTTCTCCTCCTTGATATAAACAGAAAGAGACTGTCCTGTTTCCTTGGAAAAAAGCTTTGACAAATACGAGGAAGTAACGCCTAGCTCATTTGCAATATCCCCCAAAGTGATTTTTGAATTTAAATTAATACTAATATAATCTATGGCCTTAGAAATCTGGCGAGAATATCCTGGGCTTTTTTTGGAATTATGCATAGTGTTGGTGTAGTCGTTCACCATCTTATCTCTAAGCTCATAAACCTGAGCTACGGTTGTCAGAGTATCTACCTTTTGAATATATAAATCACTCATACCATATGCAACCTCACGGTCTAAGCCTTCCTCAAGGCATAGTCTGGAGATAAGTGCAGCTAGTATTGCAAAATGATACTTCTGGCTTTGAACAGGATCTGCGGATAACATACCCTGAAGGTGCTCGTTCTCCTCGAAGTTGTTACTTTTGGCGAATAAATCCTTGTATTCATCCACCATAGCCTTGTTACCCGTTGCTATTGCTCTATAAAATCCAAATTCATGATCCAGCTCGGGATGCTTTATATTGTGCTCTCTATTGAGAAAAATATTTTTGTTTAGTTCTTTGGTTATATTCATGATAATGACCTTTCTATATGAAAATAACTATAGTACATAGTTTGAACTATAATGCAGAATACTCTATAATAATATCATAATTTTGACATAGTACAACAAAAAAATGTAAAAAAGAATATAAAAATGATATAAAAATGGTATATTATTTTGTAAAATAATATCGAACTGAGGGAGTACTCAGTGATGAAAATTAGCGTATCGCAGGGTCAAACCTGTGTATATAAATATGGAATCCCCCCAAGATTCATATTAGTGTCTTTTAAAGACACACATTTCTCCTTCGCGTTATAATATAACGCAGAAAAATCCGCTCTCCCCAAGCGGATTTTTTACTTTAATGATGAAAATCTTAATACACCAAGGATGAAAATGGCGTCAGCTTCTGCTGACGCCATTTACGCTTGTTTGATTATTCTATTTCCTGTAGGAAGCATTGATAATATCAGTTATTTCGGTAATATATTTAACAACTCGTTCCTGGTCGATGGTTTTGTACTGCTGATATGCATTGTAGCAACCGTGTACCAGGTATGTAATGTAAATATTAGTTTTTAAATCTGCACGAAGCTCCGGATGCTGCTTGTAAATAGCCGCTTTAACACCATTTTCTATACCTGTAGTAAGTACTCCTGTTCTAGAGCCACTAAAAAGAGTTTTGAAAGGTTGACCAAGAGCCAGTGCCTTATTGAATATATTAAATGCAATTTCACTTAAGCTGTTAAGTACATTTTCAGGATACTCAACATCCTTCATTATCTCTGCTATAAGCTCCTGTTCAATCTGGTCAGTTAAATCATAAATGTCCTTGTAGTGGAGATAGAAGGTTTGCTTACTAATTTGAGCTTTGTCAGTAAGCTCTTTAACCGTAATTTTCTCAATAGGCTTCTTCTCACGCAGTTCTATATATGCATTAAATATGTTGTTTTTTGTCTTTTGAATTCTTAAATCCATTGACTAAACCCTCCAAATTATCAATTAATTGTCGTAATAATCTATATAGTAAATAAAATGACCGTAGTAAAACTATAGTCCATTATAGTACAATTAATCAAAAAAGTCAAAAATATCCGGGTAAAGATTAAAAAATACAATTTTATAATTACTTTTAGACATATTTCTGTTAAGATATATGTAGTTTTAGAGGATATGAATTATGGAAATATGGTAGGAGGTTGCTATGCTATATACACAGTTAACTAATAAGGCTATGAAGATTGCTTATGAGGCTCATAAGGACCAATATGATAAGGGTGGCGTTCCTTATATTTTTCATCCATATCACCTTGCTGAGCAGCTTAATGATGAATATGATATCTGTGTTGCATTGCTTCATGATGTGGTTGAAGATACAGAGGTTACTTTAGAGGATATTAGGAATGCCGGCTTCCCACAGGAGGTTGTGGAGGCAGTAGGGATTCTCACCAGAGATAAGAATATAGAGTATTTAGATTATGTGAGAGGGGTAAAGAGTAACCCTATTGCTAAGAAGGTTAAGCTTCTAGATCTTGCTCACAATTCAGATCCTACAAGGTTGGTTAATGGTAAGGAGAAGAGTGCAAGCCTTCTTGAAAGATATGCCAAGGCCAAGGCCATTCTCTTAGAGGATTAATCTATTATTGAGGAATGATTGTATGACGAAGAAACAGCGTGCCTTAGAGGTAATAAATAGACTAAAAAAGGAATATCCTATAGCGGAGTGCTCCTTAGAATATGATGAGGCGTGGAAGCTTCTTGTAGAGGTAAGACTTGCGGCTCAGTGTACCGATGCCAGAGTTAATGAGGTGGTGAAGGGCTTATATGCCAAGTACCCTACAGTTAAAGCTTTAAGTGAAGCTACTCCTGAGGAGATTGAAGAAATAGTTAGACCCTGTGGCCTAGGAAGAAGCAAGGCTAGAGATATAAGTGCCTGCATGAAGATAATTCATGAAAAATATAACGACCAGGTTCCTTCTGATTTTGATGAGCTACTGTCCTTGCCGGGGGTTGGTAGAAAAAGTGCAAATCTTATAGTTGGAGATGTGTATGGAAAGCCGGCTATAGTTACAGACACACATTGTATTCGAATTACTAATAGAATTGGTTTGGTGGAGGGTACAAAGGATCCGAAGAAGGTGGAGATGGCTCTGTGGAAAATACTTCCACCAGAGGAAGGCAATGATTTCTGCCATAGGATTGTGTATCATGGAAGAGCGGTGTGTACCGCCAGAACAAAGCCTTATTGTGACAAGTGCTGCTTAAATGATGTGTGCAAGAAGGTAGGAGTGTAGCCATATATTAGGTGAACCGGAATGAGAGGACTTAGATGAGTAAACTAAAGGTAGAGGATATAATTGGAATAATATTTGATTTTAATGGAACCATGTTTTTTGATTCAGAAAAACATATAAAGGCCTGGGCTATGTATATCGAGGAGATAACAGGGGAAGAGCTAACTGAGAAGGAAATAAACAGATATGTTCGTAGAATGTCAGGAAGACAGCTAATAGAGTATTATCTGGGCTATGAAATATCTGATGATATGTACGAGCAGCTTGCTGAGGAAAAGGAAAATATTTATAGAAGGCTTTGTATGGAGGATAAGGATAATCTTCGATTAGCTCCGGGATTGGAGAAATTCTTGGATTATCTTGCAGAATATAATGTGCCAAGAACTATTGCCTCAACAGCTCCATTGTCTAATATGATGTTTTATTTTGAAACCTTCGATTTGTATAGATGGTTTGATACAGATAAGTTAGTTTTTCATGACAAGCGACTAAGGGACAAGCCCTTTCCTGACCAGTATCTGGTGGCCTGCAAGCTACTAAATAAGGAACCTGGGAAATGTATGGTGTTCGAGGATTCTGAGGTGGGAATTCAATCTGCCACAGCAGCAGGCATCAAATATATTATTGGGGTAAGTGGAGATAATCCAAAGCTTGAGGCGAAGGATTATGAAGCTGTAAAGGCCGTAATAAAGGATTACAATGAATTGGGAGAGAATTTTGATTTCCCAAGCTAACTGATACAGTAGCATTTTATATTGAAAAGAGGTGTAAGTATGACATACAGATATCAGCAATTTAAACTATTTTCAACTAGAGATAACCTTCAGCTAGATGCACTTGCCTGCATTCCTGATAAGATAGAGGGCGTCATTCAGATAGCCCATGGCATGTGTGAGGTTAAGGAGCGCTATAAGCTATTTATGGGATATATGGCGAATAAGGGCTATCTTTGCGTAATTCATGACCATAGAGGGCATGGTGAAAGTGTAAAGTCTGATGAGGATATGGGTTATTTTTATGATGGCGGATACAAGGCCATGGTGGAGGATGTTTTAACGGTTATGGGTGCAGTGAAGGCTCGCCTTGCACCGGGAGTTTCTTATATACTTCTTGGACACAGCATGGGTGCATTAGCCTCCAGAGTGTTTATGAAAAAATATGACAACCACATAGATAAGCTGATTTTAGTAGGTAATCCTTCCAAGCCAGCCCTTACTGAGGTGGGAATATATATTGCGAAAGCCTTAGGTGCTATAAAGGGAAAGAAGAATCACTCTAAGCTTCTTGATTGGATTACAGTGGATTCTCCTTATGAGAGTAAGTTTAAGGAGGAGGGTATTAGGTTTGCTTGGATGACCTCGGATTTGGAAGAGGTTAAGAGATTTAATGAACATCCAAAATGTGGATTCCCATTTACCATATCCGGCTATGAGGAGCTGGCAAAGCTTACAAGGGAGACTTATTCTAAGGATGGCTGGGGACTTAAGAATCCGGATATACCCATTCTTATAGCTTCAGGCAAGGAGGACCCTTGCCACCTAGGACCTAGAAATTTTGGTAAGAGTGTTCACAAGCTTAAAGCTGTGGGCTATAACAACATAAAAGCAAGATTATATGGAAAAATGCGCCACGAGATTCTGAATGAAAAGGACAAAATGAGGGTATATAAGGATATATATAATTTTATCAAGGAATAAGGTGGAGCTATGTTAAAATTTAGTATATCAATTCGTGATATGGGCAGAGAGCTGCTTATAAGAAACACACTTAAGAAGTATCATTTTAATGAGACAGATGAGAAGACCTTAGGGGAAATATATGATCAGATAGCGGATAGTTGTCAACCCTATGCAATTTATAGAATCAACCATAGGACTACAGGCATAAGATACATCGATGAGTCTCAGACTGCCGTGTGCGCCATTACAATGGGTCAGAAGCTTGATACATTGTTAGATACCTACAAAGAGGAGAAGAAGCTTGATGAAGCCTATATGGCGGACTGTCTGGCGGGAGAAATGTTACTTCGAATGTACGATGTGTTCAATCAAGAATATTCTAAATTCCACAGAAGATATGTGAACAGGTATGTGTTTATAGGTGACACTATACCTTTAACTAATATGCAGACCATACTAGATGATATATATGATAATGAACCTATGGAGGATAGGGAAATTATAGCAAATGAATTCGGAGTTTTAATACCTAGCAAAAGTGTGGTGTTTTATGCATTGCTAACAGATAATCCTAAGCAAATTTGTGCAGGAATCTGTGCAAGCTGTGGCAGGGAGGACTGTCAGCAAAGCGATGTTAAGTCAACGGTCACACTAAATTATGGAATACAGAGGATACTTGGTAATCTTAAGGAGGTTCCAAATGGATAGAGGCAAGAGATATATAATGGCACTTGATTCGGGTACAACCAGTAACAGGTGCATACTTTTTGATAAAACAGGAAGCATTTGTTCCGTAGCACAGAAGGAATTTACACAGATTTTTCCTAATCCGGGCTGGGTGGAGCATGACCCTGAGGAGATATGGTCCACACAGCTTGGGGTTGCTGTGGAGGCTATAAGTAAATGTGGAGTATCTCCTGCTGAAATAGCGGGAATTGGAATTACTAATCAGAGAGAGACCACCATCGTGTGGGATAAGAATACTGGAAAGCCTGTGTATAATGCAATCGTTTGGCAGTGTAGAAGAACTGCCCAGTATTGTGACCAGCTTAAAGAAAAATACGAACAACTTATAAGAGAAAAGACAGGCCTGGTGGTGGATGCATATTTTTCCGCCACCAAGGTAAAATGGATATTAGATAATGTGGAGGGTGCCAGAGAAAAGGCTGAGAGAGGAGAACTTCTTTTCGGAACTGTGGAAACCTGGCTAATATGGAAGCTGACAGGAGGAGTAGTACATGTGACAGACTACTCCAATGCATCAAGGACTATGATGTTTAACATTAACACCCTAGAATGGGATGAGGATATATTGAAGCTTCTTGATATTCCTAAAGCTATGCTTCCAGAGGTTAGATGTAGCAGTGAAATATATGGTTACACAAAGGCAAGTATTATAGGCGGAGAGATACCTATTGCTGGTGCTGCGGGAGATCAGCAGGCTGCGCTTTTTGGGCAGAATTGTTTTACTAAGGGAAGTGCCAAGAATACATATGGAACAGGCTGCTTCTTGCTTATGAACACTGGAGAGAAGCCGGTATTTACCGATAATGGATTAGTAACAACCATTGCATGGGGTATCGGTACGGGTAATGATAAAAGGGTTACCTATGCTTTAGAGGGCTCCATATTTGTGGCAGGTGCTGCTATTCAATGGCTCAGAGATGAGATGCAGTTTATAAGACATGCGGCTGAAAGTGAGGAGCTTGCTTTAGAAGTAAGGGATACAAACGGCTGTTATGTGGTTCCTGCATTTACAGGCTTAGGTGCACCTTACTGGGATCCTTACGCTAGAGGTACAATAGTTGGTCTTACCAGAGGTGTTAATAAAAACCACATAGTTAGAGCAACCCTTGATTCTATTGCCTACCAAGTAAGTGATGTTCTTGGCGCCATGGGAGAGGCATCGGGAATTAATCTATTGTCCTTAAATGTAGATGGTGGAGCCAGTGCAAATAATTATCTTATGCAGACACAGGCAGATATTATAGATGTACCGGTTAACCGACCAATTTGTATTGAGTCTACTGCTTTAGGTGCTGCTTATCTAGCAGGACTAGCAGTGGGATACTGGGATGACCTTGAGGATATTAGCAAAAATTACGGTATAGATAGAACCTTTGAACCTAATATGGATGAAGCAACAAGAGAGAAAATGTTAAAGGGTTGGAAGAAGGCAGTGGGCTGTGCTTTTGATTGGGCAAAGGAAGGAGAAAAATAATGAACAATAATGGTAAAAGTAAAGCATCTGATGCAATAATATCCATGATATTCTTGATATGGTTTGTCGGATCAATAATAGGTCTTGTTGTTGCAGGAAAAACAGGAAAAAATTCCCTTGTGATAGCCTTGATGGGACAGTATTTTTTGGTTTTCGGAATAATAAGTATAGCTTCCACAATTTCTAATGGGGGTTTTAAACTAAAACATACGCCAACACTTATATTTCCAATAATCGGTTTAGGAGCAATTTCCTATGGATTGATAAATCAATTTGGAAGTGAGGACTTAAAAAGTAAGAGCTATTCTGTCCTGCCATACATATTTATCATATTGTTTGTGGTTATTGGAGTAGGGCTGATAATTGGTGGCTTGTATAATAGTTTCTATCTAAAGCTTGTTTGTAGAGAATATGTAAGCGCGGAATGTGTGGATGTTTTAAAGACAACCAATAGTGACGGAGGAGAGGTGTGGTGCCCTGTGTATTCTTATTACTATAACGGGCAGTACTATAAGTCTAGCAATGACATATATACAAATGGAACATATCCTTCGTTGGGGCAAAATTATGAATTATACATAAATTCAAAGAATCCTATGCAGTTTTACGAACCCCATAAATCTGTAGGAACAGGCATTGGTATGATATTAATGGGCGTGTTTATAATATGCTTTATGTGTTTTGTGTTATACATGATGAACAAATAGATTGGGTCAATGACCTATAATAACTTTATGAGGAGATAAGGAGAATTAATTATGAATCCAATGACATTAATGAAGATAAAAGGATTAGTTGATAAGTTTAAGACCAATCATCCTAAGATACCGCTTTTCTTTAATGATGCGGCAAGAAGTGTAGGTGAGGGAAGTATTATAGAGATAAGCATTACAACTGCAGAGGGAAGAAATCTCTGTACAAATATGAGAGTTACCAAGGAAGATTTAGAGCTGGTGGAGCAGCTTAAGAATATGAATAATTAAGGAATGTGGAACCAGAATCAGTTTGTGTCCGGGAGAGTTGTATGGAGAAGACAGAAACAAAATTAACAGATGCAGATAACAAGGTGATTAGGAAGTCTGATGTAGTGCTTCTAATTGTAGTGTTAGGGATAGCTGTGTTAGTCTTGACGGGCGTTATGTTAACTAGGAAACCAGGCGCAAGTGTTCAGATTTCCATAGATGGTAAGGTAGTTGAAACCTTCTCCTTATCAAAGGATAAGGAATATCTGGTAACTACGGCTACCGGCACAAATCTAGTTGTAATCAAAGACGGTGTGGTAGATGTTACCCAGGCAGATTGCCGTGACAAGGTATGTGCAAATCATGTGCCTATAGATAGTGTGGGAGAAACCATAATATGTCTGCCACACAAGCTGGTGATAGAGATAGTTGAGTGATGTATGGATAAGAGGTTATGAAGAAAGAAGCTAATAATAATTCTATATCGTCAAAAAAATACTCTGGTAAGTCCAATAAAGAGATGGCTCTTACTGGAGTTTTTATTGCACTGGCAATGGTTTTATCTTATTTAGAAAGCTTAGTTCCCATAGGCTTTGCAGTGCCAGGAATTAAGCTGGGACTGGCTAATCTGGTTACTATAGTTTCGCTTTATAAGCTGGGCTTGAAGAATACTATAATAATAAGTATGGGAAGAATTTTGCTGTCAGGAATACTCTTTGGCAATATGATGATAATCATCTACAGCTTAGCAGGAGCATTTCTTAGTATATTGGTGATGGTGTTGGTGAAGAATACCAAGATATTCTCTGCTACAGGCGTAAGCATCTGTGGTGCCATAGCTCACAACCTTGGTCAGATAATAGTGGCGGTTATAAGTTTGGAAAACATGAATATAATGTACTACATGATAGTCCTAGCCATAGCAGGTGCAGTAGCTGGAACTGTAATTGGATTGTTGTCAGGGATGATAATTAAGAGTATACGGATGTAGAAGACTATAAAAAAGCTGGCAAGCCAGTAAATTGTATGCGCACAGTCTTTTGGATGAGAGTGCTTATGATTCGTGCCAAGAATTGACAAGTTATGATAATGAACTGTTGTGGGTATAGAAGCAGAAAAACCATGGTAAATACCCCAAAACTGAATATGAATGAGAAACCACGGGTATATGGGATTAAAAACATTCCTGTATACCCGCGAATTGTGTAAAAACATGCTTACGTGGGTATTTGACTGGAAATCAAGCAAAAATACCCGCGGGGGCGAAGGAAGCAAGCATAAATTGGTATTTAAGCAGGAAATCAAGCAAAAATACCCGCGGGGGTGAAGGAAGCAAGCATAAATTGGTATTTAAGCAGGAAATCAAGCAAAAATACCCGCGGGGGCGAAGAATATACATAATAGCACATTTAGTAAAAAAATAGCAAAATTCCCACAAAAAAACACTAAATGTTGTTACTTCTTTGTTTTATTTAGTTGTAAATCCAATGTATATATTGTAAAATATTGATAAAATTTATCAAATATAGTGGGGTCGAAAAGATGAAGTTTACTTTTAAAGGTGGAATCCATCCGTACGAGGGCAAAGAGCTCACCGAGGATAAGGATGTAAAAGAGTATCTTCCTAAGGGAGATATGGTTTATCCCCTAAGCCAGCATATTGGTGCTCCTGCTAAGCCTGTTGTCAAAAAGGGTGACAGAGTTTTAGTTGGACAGCTAATTGCTGAGGCAGGTGGATTTGTATCGGCGAATATTCATTCGTCAGTCTCAGGTACCGTTAAGGTAATTGAGAATCGTTTAACCTCTTCAGGTTCAAAGGTTAATTCCATTGTAATTGAAAATGATGGACAGTTTGAGGAAGCAGATTTTGCAGCTAATGCATTGGTTAAGCCACTTGATGAGCTTACAAATGAGGAGATTTTAGATGCAATCAAGTCAGCTGGTGTTGTTGGTATGGGTGGAGCAGGTTTCCCAACTCATGTAAAGCTTAGTCCAAAGGAGCCTGATAAGATTGACACAATCATTGTGAATGCGTCAGAGTGTGAGCCTTATCTTACATCAGACTACAGAAGAATAATTGACGAGGCCGACAAGGTTATCGGAGGTTTGGAGCTTGTGCTTAAGCTTTTCCCTGGAGCCAAAGGAATAATCGGTATCGAGGATAATAAGCCAAAGGCTATAAAGCTTCTTAAGGATAAGCTTGCAGGTAGAACAGATATTATTGTCAATGCTTTAAAGACTAAGTATCCGGAGGGTGCTGAGCGTCAGCTTATCTATGCTAATACAGGAAGATACATTAATTCCAAGATGCTTCCTGCAGATGCAGGCTGTATCGTACACAATGTTGATACTGTTTACGCAATATACGAGGCAGTTAGAGAGGGTAGACCTCTTATAGATAGAATTGTAACAGTTTCAGGAGATGCCGTAGAGGAGCCAACCAACTTTGTGGTTAGAATGGGTACCTCATACAAGGAGCTTATAGAGGCAGCAGGTGGATTTAAGGGAACACCTGAGAAGATTATCGCAGGCGGACCTATGATGGGTAAAGCTATATATGAGCTTGACCTTCCTGCAACAAAGTCATCATCAGCAATACTCCTAATGTCTAAGGATGAAGTGGCTGAATTCGAGCCAAGTGCATGTATAAGATGTGGTCGCTGTGTGGATGTATGTCCAGGCAGAGTTATGCCTAATGCACTTGCAAATGCAGTTGAAAGAGATGACATAGATACATTTATGTCCTTAAATGGTATGGAGTGCTGTGAGTGCGGATGCTGTTCATATATCTGTCCTGCTAAGAGACATTTGACACAGACTATAGCTGGTGCAAGAAAGCTGGTTCTTGCAAGCCGTAAGAAATAGGAGGAACTTGTAATGGAAGAGATGAATTTAAAAATATCCGCTTCTCCTCATGTGAGAAGTAAGGCAACTACATCTGACATTATGTTTGATGTAATCATTGCTTTGGTTCCTGCAACGGCATTTGGTATTTACCAGTTTGGCTTTTCAGCAGGAGTTTTAGTTGCGGTTTGTATACTTACTGCACTTTTGTCAGAGATGATTTACCAGAAGGCTATGCATAAGAAGGTAACTATTGGGGATTATTCAGCAGTAGTAACCGGTTTGCTTCTTGCACTTAACCTGCCACCTACACTTCCTTGGTGGATGGCTATGGTTGGTACAGTATTTGCCATTATAGTTGTTAAGCAGCTTTTTGGTGGCTTAGGACAGAACTTTATGAACCCTGCCCTTGCAGGTAGATGCTTCTTGGTTCTTTCCTTTGGTTCATATATGACTAACTTTATGCTAGATGGTGTTACACAGGCTACACCACTTGCAAACCTTAGAAATGGATTGCCTGTAAATATCAAGGATATGTTCCTTGGATACACAGCAGGTACTATAGGAGAGACTTCAGCCCTTGCCCTTTTGGTAGGTGCAGCATATCTCTTAATTAAGAGAGTTATCAGTCCTAAGATACCTGTGATTTACATCGGAACCTTTGCTCTTTGTATAGCTATTTATGCAGCAACAAAGGACTATGATGTAGTGGACTTTACCCTTGCACATCTCTGCGGTGGTGGACTTATGCTTGGTGCTTGGTTCATGGCAACTGACTATGTTACCTCACCAATTACTTCAAGTGGTAAGATTGTATTCGGTGTAATTCTTGGATTGCTTACATTTGTACTTCGTATATTTGGTGGAACACCAGAGGGTGTATCCTATGCGATTATTATTTCTAACCTCTTAGTTCCACTTATAGAGAAGGTTACAGCTCCTAAGGCCTTTGGTTATGGTGCTGAGACCTCTAAGGAAGAGAAGAAGGCAGCTAAGGCAAAGGCAAAGGCTGCAAAGGAAGAGGCTAAGAAGGATGAGCAGGCTGAGACCAAGCAGATTATGGAAGCTGATGACCAGGAGAATGAAACTTCAAAAGCTAAGGGCTTTGACGCTAAGAGCTTTGTAAATGCTATTGTAGTGCTTTTCGCAATTACACTTGTTATGGGAGCGGCACTTGGTGTTGTAAATAACATCACTAAGGAGCCGATTGCTAAGACTAAGCAGGAAGCTAAGGAAGCAGCCTATAAGGAGGTTTATCCAACAGCTGCCAAGGTGGCTGCAAGCGACTCAGTAGACTACACAACAATTAACGATTTGTTACATCAGCTGGGATATCCTACAGTAGATATTGATGAGCTGGCAGTAGCTCTTGATGCGTCAGGCGCGCAGATAGGCTATGTTGTTACAGCAACCACTTCAGAAGGTTATGGTGGAGACATTCAGGTTATGGTTGGTATCAGTGTGGACGGAACAGTTCAGGGCATTGACTTCTTAACTATTAATGAAACCGTAGGCTTCGGTCTTAATGCCAAGGAGCCTGAGTTTAAGGATCAGTTCGTAGGCAAGCAGGTTCTTGCATTTGAATACACCAAGACTGGTGCAACCGGTGACAGTCAGATAGATGCAATCTCAGGTGCTACAATTACTACATCAGCAGTTGTTGATGCAATCAATGCAGCAGTAATGATTGTTAACTTGTTAGGAGGTGTGTAGTAATGGGTAAATTATCAGAGAGATTATACAATGGTATAGTTAAGGAGAATCCAACCTTTGTGCAGATGCTTGGTATGTGTCCAACACTTGCTGTTACTACCACAGCTATTAACGGAATAGGAATGGGTCTTGCTACTACCGTGATTCTTACCTTAAGTAATTTATTTATAGCTATACTTAGAAAAGTTATTCCAGACAAGGTAAGAATACCGGCTTATATAGTAATTATTGCTTCATTTGTTACTATAGTTCAGTTTGTCATGGAAGCATTTGTACCGAGCCTTTATTCGAGCCTTGGAATATTTATACCACTGATAGTTGTTAACTGTATTATTTTAGGCCGTGCTGAAAGCTATGCATCTAAGAATAAGCCACTTCCATCTGTCTTCGATGGAATAGGTATGGGACTTGGATTTACTATAGGTCTTACATGTATAGCTGCGGTAAGAGAGCTTCTCGGAAGTGGTAGCATATTTGGTTTTGATTTGCTCACACCAATAAGAGAGTTCTTTGTAAATGCATTCGATGGAATTAAGAACGAGCAGCTTCGCTATCTGGTTAATCCGGAAAGCCTAAATTCGATTTCAATATTTATAAACCCACCTGGAGCATTCTTTGTTTTGGCGTTCTTGATAGCATTTCTTAACTACAGAAATATTAAGAAGGCTAAGAAGACAGGAGAGAAGCCAGAGCTTTGTAAGCTTGCAGATTGTGCAAGCTGTCAGAATCATGCCTGCGCAGGTAGAAAGGGAAAGGAGGACTAAGCTATGAATATTATATTATTTGCCATATCGGCGGCCCTTGTAAGCAATGTAGTACTTAGTCAGTTTATGGGAATATGTCCTTTCCTTGGAGTATCTAAGAAGGTAAGTACTGCAGCAGGTATGGGAGCAGCGGTTATATTTGTAATGACTATTGCATCAGCTGTTACCAGTGTAATATTCTATCTGGTGCTTGTACCATTTGAACTTCAGTATCTAAATACTATAGTGTTTATATTAGTAATAGCAGCCCTGGTTCAGTTTGTAGAGATGCTTCTTAAGAAGATGATGCCAAGTCTTTATCAGGCACTTGGAGTATATCTTCCACTTATTACAACTAACTGTGCAGTGCTTGGTATTGCGCTTACTAATGTTCAGAAGGAATATAGCATATTAATGAGTACCTTAAATGGATTATTCTCGGCAATTGGATTTACCATTGCCATAGTAATACTTGCAGGTATCAGAGAAAAGATTGATAACAATGATGTTCCTGAAAGCTTCAAGGGAGCTCCTATGGTGCTTCTTACAGCTGGACTTATGGCTATGGCTTTCATGGGACTTGCAGGCTTAATATAAGGAGGAATAAAGATGGATGTAATGTCAATTGTAATTGCAGCAGTTGTAATTGGTGCAGTTGGTATTCTTGCAGCTGTTCTCCTTGGAATAGCCAGCGAGAAGTTTAAGGTAGAGGTAGACTGGAAGGAAGAGGCTGTAAGAGCCGAGCTCCCTGGTAATAACTGTGGTGGCTGTGGATATCCGGGCTGTGATGGTCTTGCAGCAGCTATCGCTAAGGGTGAGGCTAAAGCAGACGCCTGTCCTGTAGGTGGCCCAGAGGTGGCAAGTAAAATTGCCCAGATAGTAGGTGGAGAGGTGTCAGCTGTTAAGCAGGTTGCTTTTGTAAAATGTGCTGGCAACTGTGATAAAGCCAAGGATTCTTATGAGTATGTTGGTCCACAGGATTGTAAGATAGCTTCTAACACACCAGGAGCAGGACCTAAGGCTTGCTCATATGGATGTATGGGCTATGGCTCCTGTGTTAAGGCTTGTCAGTTTGGCGCAATTAGCATCGTAGATGGAATTGCAGTAGTGGATAAGGACAAATGTAAGTCCTGCGGTATGTGTGTAGCAGCCTGTCCTAGAAATATTATCGAGATGGTTCCATATGATGCAGGTGCTAAAGTGCAGTGTAACTCTAAAGACTTTGGTAAGGATGTAAAGGCTTCATGTTCAGTAGGCTGTATAGGCTGTGGAATATGTGCGAAGAACTGTCCTGAGGGAGCTATAACAGTTGAAGGCTTCCTTGCAAAGGTGGATTATTCTAAATGTACAGGATGTGGAACCTGTAAGGAGAAGTGTCCTGTTAAGGTGATTGAGTAGCTGATTAGGAGATGTATAAAACAACTCAGTAGGCCAAGAAAATTGTAACTAATTTATAGGCATATTAATAAAGAGATTGACTATCATTTGAATGGGAGAGTAACTGATGAGAGAATATGTGATAATAGCGGATTCAACCAATGATATGCCGCCAGAGTTTGCGGTAGAAAACAATGTAGATATAGTGAAAATTATATATCAGCTAGATGATGAGGTGTATGGTATTGACAGACAGCTTTCAATGAAGGAATTCTATGATGGAATGAGAGCCGGTAAAATGACCAAGACAGCAGCTCCAAATATCTATCAGCTAAAGGAACACTTTGAAAAATGGGCCAAGGAGGGTAAGGATATCCTTTTTATGTGCCTCTCATCAGGCATAAGTAGCACATTAAATAATGCGTATATAGCAAAGGATGAAGTGTCAGAGGAATATCCTGATGTGGACATATGTGTTATGGATTCTATCTGCTGTGCAGGTGGTCAGGGAATGCTATTGTACCATGCCGTTGAGAATAAGAAAAAAGGAATGTCTGCTAAGGAGAATATGGAAAGTCTTGAGAAGATTAAGCATCACATTATCCAAAAGTTTACTGTAGATGACTTGGTGTATTTGCAGAGAGGTGGTAGAATATCTAAGGCAGCAGCAACCATTGGAACTATGATTAGCTTGAAACCTTTGCTTCATGTGGATGAGGAAGGAAAACTTGCCGCAGAGGCTAAGGTTCGTGGTAGAAAGAAGGCACTTACTCAGATGGTTGATGGTATGGGTGATGCTATGGGAAGTTATGTTGACAAGCAGGAGATGATACTTGTGTGTCATGGTGACTGTGATGAGGATGTAGATTTTTGCATTAACCTTATTAAGGAAAAATATAATCCAAAGGAAATAATTAAAAGCTACATTTCTCCAACCATTGGTGCCCATACAGGTCCAGGTGGCCTGGCAATATTCTTTATGGGTGACACAAGATAAAAATTTGAATATAATAATATAAAATGCTTAGGGTGTAAATATGCGATTTTTAGAGCTTAAGGAAAAGGAAGTCATTAACTGTAAGGATTGCAAAAGACTAGGCTGTGTGGCGGATATAGAATTTGACCCGTGTACAGGGAAGCTTATAGCCATAATAGTGCCAAGCCCGGGGAAGCTTTTCTCCTGCTTTGGCTCGTGCACAGAATACTATATACGATTTGCTAATATCGTAAGAATTGGTCCCGATATTGTGTTGGTTGATATAGATGCTTGCGATATTAGAAAGGTTGATACAAAGAAATGCTAAGGAATGTGAAGAGGAGAAAAAGTATATGAAGTGTCCATTTTGTGGTGATGATAACACCAGAGTAATTGATTCAAGACCAGCTGATGATAACGAAGCAATCAGAAGAAGACGCCAGTGTGATGAGTGTGGTAAAAGATTCACAACCTATGAGAAAGTTGAAACTATCCCTCTTATCGTAATTAAGAAGGATAAGAACAGAGAAACCTATGATAGAGCCAAGATTGAATCTGGAGTAGTACGCTCCTGTCATAAGCGTCCTGTATCTGTAGATCAGATTGAAAACTGTATCGATAACATTGAGAACAAGATTTTTACCCTTGAGGTTAAGGAAATCGAAAGCAAGAAAATCGGTGAGATAGTAATGGACGAGATTAAAAATCTAGACCAGGTTGCATATGTAAGATTTGCATCAGTTTATAGAGAGTTTAAGGATGCAAATACATTTATGAGCGAGCTTAAGGAATTACTGAACAATAAGTAGGAGAAAATTATGTTAGAAAGCTACATTAATCTTATAAAGGGTGGAGAGGGAGAAATCGTAGAGAAAAAATCCCGCTTTATAGGTCAGATTGAGGTTGTTAAAACTGAAGAGGAGGCTTATGCCTTTATTGAAAAGATTAAGAAGAAGCATTACGCGGCAAGACATAATTGCTTTGCATTTTCTGTAGGTGAGGATATGCCACTTCAGAGATTTTCTGATGATGGAGAGCCACAGGGAACTGCTGGAAAGCCTATGTTGGAGGTTATTAACGGTTCGGGAATTCACAATATTTGTATAGTTGTTACCAGATACTTTGGTGGAACCTTACTTGGAACAGGTGGCTTGGTTAGAGCCTATACCGATGCCAGTAAGGAAGCACTTAAAAATTGTGAGACCAAGCTGATGCAGAGAATTATTCCTGTAGATATAGCTACAAATTACACAGATATGGGCAAGATTCAGTACATTCTTAATACGGCTTCTGTAAACATTGTGGACACTATATTTACAGAAGAGGTCATAATAAAAGTAGAGCTCCCATTTGAAGTTCACGGTAAAATCATAAATGATATTACTGAGGCAACGGGAGCAAGAGCTAAGCTAACAATATATGATGAAATATTTGGTTAGATAATGGTTTTAATAAATACTGCAATTAAAGCAGTCAGCATTATAAGAGGAAGCACCTTTTCAAGTAGGGTGCTTTTTCTTATGCAAAAGCCTAATGCCATAGCGATTATGAAGCTAAGTATGGCTGCCACAATTCCGAACATTATGTGTAGGCTGAAGCCGAAGCTTATGATAAGGCTAAGTATTCCAACGGCTGCCACAGGAAGAATTGAGGTAATAATTGATAAGGCTCTTACATGAATAACCTCCCTATGGGACAAGGACACATATATTTTGTTCTCCTGGTCGTGAAGGAATAAAAGTAGACCCAACAAGCCTGAGAAAAGAAGTAGTAGACTTACAACCTCTGTAATTGGCAGGTTTATGTGGTATACCATGCTTTCGAAGGAAAACTCTCCGGAGGTTGTGTCAGCTATGGTGAACACCTCAGGGCTATTTCTGTAATACTCCAGACCCTCTGCAAGCTCTCGATTCCATGAGGGATTATTAACTGCATGAAGAAGAATATCTTCGGCACACACACTTACCATGGCACTAAATACTGTTTCGTTGATTACAGCATGGAAGGTAGAGGCAGGAGTAATGTAAAGCTCTATGGGGTTACTCCAGGCAGTGCCTAAGACATAGTTTTCAAAGAAGCCTTCAGGAATATAATATCCACATTCAGCATAGCCGGACTTTACATCTTTAAGAAGCTGTTCCTTGCTGTCTACTGTATAAAATGTATAGATGGAGTTAATGCCTTTAAGATAGTCGGTAAGCTCCTGGTAATATGCAGAAGTCTCCTGTGAGTAAAGAGCAACCTTAATATCCGCACTTTGGCTCTTAGCAGGAAGAAGCTTGTATATTCCAGTAAGAACAACTATAAGCAGAAGAATGGATATATACATTTTTCTGCACAATATTCTTTTTGTTAAAGCTATAAATCTGTTAGCTGTTTTCATAGTTACCTCTTATAAGCCGAATAGGGCAACGGCTAAATTAGTTATTATATATTTTCCTGGCATAAAATTAGAAAGCTGCTGGACTATGCTTGGAAGCATAGCACTTGGTATGATTCCACCGCCTATATAGGCTATGAATATACCGAGAATTAACATAGTCATGTTTGCTGCAAAAATGCTTTTGGAAATGCTTGCAACTGCGGAAATAATACCACCTATTAATATAATGGACGGAAATGCAGTAATAAGCCCCAATGGATTAAATGCCTTGGCGATGATACTGATTGCAATAAAGCAAATTAGGTAGCTAAGGTATAAACCGGCTACGGCGCTTACCCAGCCACTTATAAAAATGTGTATTCTTCCGATTCCCATAGTATTAAGCTTTGTTTGCATAGAACGGTTGTAGCCCTGAAGTAGTGGCATAAGTACAAAGCTCATGAAGATTAAGCTAAGCATAACGGCAGCAGCAAGATAATGCTGCAAAAGGGTTGCCTGACCCTCCTTTGAGCCGTCAATGACCTCGAAGAAGGAATCCTTATTCAGTGATCTGTCAAGGAAGGTAAGATTCACGGTGGTTCTTATTGGGTTTCGCTCCTCCTTAGAAAGTCCATGGTTATAGGCAGCGTCGATGGTGCTGTAAACTGCAGATTGGGCAAGTCCTAGGTATTTTGCGTAGGACATAAACATTTCATTTGCAATATAGGAGGTTATGGATGAATTATCCCACACAACTATCTCGAGAGGAGTGTTGGTTCCATTCATTATACTTGAGATAAACTTCTCAGGTACAATAACCAGATATAGAATTTCCTCTCTCTCAAGAAGCTTGTAACCCTCCTCTGGAGAAGCTACCTGAATAAGAGTAGCAGTAGACTTCATGCTTTCCATCTCCTGAAGCATACTAATTCCCATATTATTCATATCTTCCTTACCGTCGGCAGGGATGTAGTAGCCGATGCCTATAATTTCCTTAGTTCCCTGCTTGTATATGTTTTGGGAGATAACACCTCCTGCTACCCCGCAGATTGTACCGATAATAAGAGTTGCAATAATGATAGATGCTATGTAGTTTTTTAGTCTTTTAAGGTCTGTAAAAATTAGGCGACCTAATAAACGAAATTTGTTCATAACAATATTTGTAGCTCCTTAGACTTTAATTAACTCCTAGCTTCTCAGCATGTCAATGTAGCTGATTCCCTGTTGAGCTAATTCTCTAGTGTCAAATAATGTGCCATCCTTAAGTAGGAATACTCTGTGACAGAAATTAAATATTTCCTCTTCGTGGGAGGCGATGATAATACTTCCGCCACCCTTTAAAAATGCACCCATGTAGGTTAATATATCCTGCTTTGCAACTAAATCAAGGGCTGCAAATGGCTCGTCAAGCAAAAGTACATCAGGACAGTTGATAAGAACGGATGCTAAGCTAACACGCTTTTTCATACCACCGGACATAGCTTTAACAGGTGTATCCAGAAAATTGGATATTCCAAGCTCGCTAAGAGGTGGTAGTGACAGTGCCATGGCTATCTGAGAACGATTAAGGTCTGTCCACATTCTTATATTGTCCACTGGCTTTAACTCCTCGAATAAAGGATTTTCCTGAGGTACATATCCTAGCTTCAGCTCGTGATTAGCTGGGTGAAGCTTAGCTATACAGTTAAGGAGAGTAGATTTGCCGGAACCGTTAATACCTAATATTCCTATAGCTTCTCCAGGGGATACCTCCAGAGAAATATTCTTTAAAATTTCCTTGTTTCCATAGCTTTTTGATATATTATCTAGTTTGAACATTTGAATCACTTCCAATCCGATACATTTGTGGGCATTCTTCTTCTAATGCCCGGTTATAATATAAAACTATGTATAAACATAACATTTTTTTTTACAAAGCACAAGAAAAAGAGACAAGCATTATTATGTCTAAAAATCGGTAAAAATAATAGACTTTAATTAAAATATTTGTTATAATTTGTAAGAATATAAGTATACGCCAAAGGAGAGTCATTATATGAACGGAGCAAGATTAGCTAAGAAGAATGCGTTGGCTGTGAAAGTCATGGTTGCTGTGGCCGTAGCCAAGATTATATCTATGATTATAAATGTTAAGAATCAGGAGTGTTTTGCCCTTTTATTGGTTCTTTTTATATTGTTTGTAGCAGGTAATATTGTGTTTAATTTTAAGGATGATAGAAGCGAGCTTACAAAGTTTTTGGCTATAACCCTATTCGCGCTTCTTGGTTCCGTAAGTGTAATTATAACTAGAGAACTGATAGATGCTTTGCCACTTTTGGTATGTATGGGTATGTGTATACTATATATGGATGATTTTCATACTAAGGTGACCTGTGGTATTTCCTTGGTAGGTATGTTGGTGAGCATGATAATTAATATTGCCAGTCATGGCTTTGGAGCATCCGCACTTTGGATAGAGTTCTTCTTACTTGGCGTAGTATTTACATTAGGACTCATATTTGCAACAAGCATTACACTTAGAGAGCAGGAAACTGATAAGCAGGAGATTGAGTACCATGTTATGTATCAGGAAGAAATTACTGGTAATATGGTTAAGGTTGTGGATAGTGGTAATGCTCATATCGAGCAGCTTCAGTCTATGCTTGATAACTTCCAGTCAGCTACATCAGAGGTTACTAAATCGGTTGATGCTATATCATACGGAGTAACTGAGTCAGCTGAGAATATGGAGAATTCAACCTCTATGACACAGCAGATTCAGGATATTATCGATAACCTTATTGATGTTAAGGATAATACAGTTGAATCAACTGACAAGGCGGTAGAGGCAGTTGAGACCGGTATGGAGATTATCAGTGGTCTTAAGGAAAAGTCAGAGGATATCAATGTTGCTAACGAGAATGTTACAAGAGTATCAGAGGAGCTTTGTGAAAAGATTGCTTCAGCAGAAGAGATTACTCGTATCATATATAACATTTCTACACAGACAAACCTTCTTGCGTTAAATGCATCTATAGAGGCAGCAAGAGCTGGTGAGGCAGGTAGAGGATTTGCAGTTGTTGCTAATGAGATTAGAAAGCTGGCAGATGATACAAGAAGTTCAATTGACAGTATTACAGAGCTTCTTAAGGGCGTTACAGACCTTGCTAATCACACCTCAGAGCTTGTAGGCAAGAGTGTACAGGCAGTAGAGGAGCAGTCAAAGTATATTGATGCGGCAGATACATCCTTCCAGAGTATATCAGAGATGGTTAATGCATTAGATGGTAATATGAAGCAGCTTGATAAGCTTAGTGGAACACTTGATGCATCTAATAATTCTATTATAGATGGCCTTGCTAACCAGCAGGCAGCCAGCGAGGAAATCGCAGCAAATGCACAGTCATCTGCAGATCTTTGTCAGACTAATCTTGAAGAGCTTACTAATGTTATTAATGAGCTTGATCAGATTGCAAAGATTATAGGAAGTCTTAAGAATGGTAATCTAGACGAGATTAACGAAATGCTAGAGGCAACCAGACTTGAGACTGAGGATGAGGATGCAGATACAACAGATTACTCAGAGTATTTCTCAGATGAAGATGATGAGGAATATCAGGCAGAGGAACAGTCAGCAGATGAGGTTGAGGAAACTGAGGATGGTTTTGAAACCGAGGAAGCTGAAGAGTATGCCGAGGAATCTGAGGAAGAAGCTATGGAAGGTACTGAAGAGGAATATTCAGAGTACACTGAAGAAGAGTATCAGGAAGAGGCTGAAGAGGAGTATGAAGAGGTACCAGAGGAAGAGGCTTCTTGGGACGATGAAGTAGAAGAGACAGAAGACGAATATTCAGAAGAGGCTACTGAAGAAGAGTATCAGGAAGAAGCTGAAGAGGAGTACGAAGAGGTACCAGAGGAAGAGACTTCTTGGGATGATGAAGTAGAAGAGACTGAAGAGGAATATGCAGAAGCTACAGATGATGAAGAAGTAGAGGAAGCATATGAGGAGGATTTCTCAGAGGTACCAGAAGAAGAGTTTACAGATGAGGGCGAAGATTCTTGGGATGATGAGGAATCAGATGAAGTACCTGAAGATGAAGAGTAATATAAGAAGGGGCGAGGATTTAAAATCCACGCCCCTGTTTTTATTTAATATTCGTCTTCAATAAGATGAAAATCCAGATAGTCAAATTCTATAGTCTCAATAAAGCTATCCTGCGTAAACTTTGTTCTGGAGTGACAGATAAACTCCTTTTTGTTAAGGTCTAGCCATATTGGTACGGCAAGATTAAATTCCTGACAAAGCTCATCTAGAGCCTGGTATACCTTCTTAGTTCTGGTCAGAGAATAGTCTTCGATACAAACTACATGATCCTGAATGATTTTTCCATTTTTCACTAATTTGCCCCACATTCTAAACATAGCATACTCCTTAAGCTTTGGTAGGTTTATTATATGAATATTAGGGAAAAATATCAATCAAAATATATTTAATATTAATTATGGTTTTAAGGAAAAAATATGTAGAATAAATATATTTTATATGATAGAATACCCTAAGTGTCTTGTGATGACGGGACTATTTAGTATGGTTAATATGAAAAGTGGTGATAATAAATGTATAAGCTTATAACTACAGATGGAAGTGCAAAAAGAGGAGAATTTCATACCCCACATGGTGTTATCCAAACTCCGGTATTTATGAATGTAGGAACTGTTGCGGCTATTAAGGGTGCAGTTTCTACGGCGGATTTGGAGAATATTAAGACACAGGTTCAGCTTTCTAATACCTACCATCTTCATGTAAGACCAGGTGATAAGCTGATTCATCAGATGGGTGGGCTACACAAGTTTATGTCATGGGACAAGCCTATACTTACTGACTCTGGTGGATTCCAGGTGTTTTCGCTGGCAGGTCTTAGAAAAATTAAAGAAGAGGGAGTATATTTCAACTCACATATAGACGGCCGTAAGATATTTATGGGACCTGAGGAAAGTATGCAGATTCAGTCTAATCTTGCATCTACCATTGCTATGGCATTTGATGAATGTCCACCAGCTACAGCGGATAGAAATTATATTCAGCCTTCGGTGGATAGAACCACCAGATGGCTACAAAGATGTAAGGTTGAGATGGATAGGCTTAATGGCTTGGACACCACTATTAATAAAAAACAGATGCTATTTGGTATTAATCAAGGTGGAATATTCGAGGATATAAGAATAGAGCATGCCAAGGTTATATCAGAGATGGATTTGGATGGCTATGCCATTGGTGGTCTGGCTGTAGGTGAGACACATGAGGATATGTACAGAATAATCGAGGCAACAGTTCCGTATCTCCCTCAGAATAAGCCAACCTATCTTATGGGTGTAGGAACGCCGACCAATATACTTGAAGCCGTGGAACGAGGAGTTGATTTCTTCGATTGTGTGTATCCATCTAGAAATGGTCGTCACGGCCATGTATATACTAATCATGGAAAGCTAAATCTCTTCAATGCAAAGTATGAGACAGATATGAGACCTATAGAGGAGGGCTGTGGATGTCCTGCTTGTCAGAGGTATTCAAGAGCCTATATCAGGCATCTCTTAAAGGCAAAAGAAATGCTTGGCATGAGATTTTGTGTATTGCATAATTTATATTTTTATAATAATATGATGGAAGAGATTAGGGAGGCTATAGAGGAGCATCGCTTCTCTGAGTATAAGCGTAAGAAGCTAGAGGGCTTTAACAGCTAATATATAAAAGCTTACAATAGTACGGCAACACAAAGGTTGCAGTACTAAAGAAAAATATTTAGGAGGACATAACATGTTTTTAGAAGCAGCAGGTGCAGGAGCAACAGCAGGTGGTGGAATACTTAGTATGGTATTACTTATAGCGTTCTGGATAATTCTGTTTTACTTTATGATTATTAAGCCACAGAAGAAGCAGCAGAAGCAGAAGGAAGAGCTTTACAGTGCTATGGAGCCAGGTGATAGTATTATGACTACAAGTGGTTTCTATGGAACAATTCTCGACATCGATGATACAACTGTAATCGTTGAGTTTGGTAACAACAAGAACTGTAGAATACCAATGCACAAGAGCGCAATCGCCGAGGTTGAAAAAGCTGGTTCAGCAGTCGTTAAGGACGAGGAAGCTGAATAAAGATGATTTATATAAAAGAGCTGTTGGGAGGTTACTCACTGACAGCTCTTTTTGTATGGGTTAAAGGCTGAAATACCCACAGGAGAGGAAAAAACTGAGTGTGGCGGGTATTTTAATGTGAAAATATGTGACAGTACCCACAAGGACTGTATCTCAAATGAAATTATGGTACTGTAATTATAAAAATGTTTGTAATACTCGTATTAGTTTTGAAAAAAATTCTCAAAAAAGGGTAGACTATTTCGTCGCTTTATGCGAAAATATAGAGGATGATGTTCTAGTAATAAAGGAACATCCCATAAGATATTATATACATTTGAAAGGAGTCTCAAAATGATTTATTCACATGAAGTAGAGAACATGTGCCCAGTTGCTCAGGGTGTAAACCATGGTTGTGCACCAATCCCTGAAGAAGCAAAGTGGGTAAAGGCAAAAGAAGTAAAAGATATTTCAGGTTTAACACACGGTGTAGGCTGGTGTGCTCCTCAGCAGGGTGCTTGTAAGCTTACTCTTAATGTTAAGGAAGGTATTATACAGGAAGCATTAGTAGAGACTATCGGTTGTTCAGGTATGACTCACTCAGCTGCTATGGCATCTGAGATTCTTCCAGGTAGAACAGTTATGGAAGCTCTTAACACAGACCTTGTTTGTGACGCTATTAACACAGCTATGAGAGAGTTATTCTTACAGATTGTTTACGGTCGTACACAGTCTGCATTCTCAGAGGATGGTCTTCCAATCGGTGCTGGTCTTGAGGATCTTGGAAAGGGTCTTCGTTCACAGGTTGGTACTATGTATGGTACTCTTAAGAAGGGACCTCGTTACCTTGAGATGGCTGAGGGTTATGTTACTGGTATCGCTCTTGATGCTGAGGATCAGATTATTGGTTATCAGTTCGTTAGTCTTGGAAAGATGACTGACTTTATCAAGAAGGGTGACGATCCTAACACAGCTTGGGAGAAGGCTAAGGGACAGTATGGTCGTGTTGCAGATGCAGTTAAGATCATCGATCCAAGAGAGCAGTAGGAGGTAAGTGAAGATGGCATTATTTGAATCATATGAGAGAAGAATTAAGCAGATCGAGGCTAAGCTTGCTGAGTATGGTATCGCTTCTATAGAGGAAGCTGAGAAGATTACTAAGGACGCAGGTCTTGATGTATATAAGCAGGTTGAGGGTATTCAGCCAATTTGTTTCGAGAACGCAAAGTGGGCTTACGTAGTAGGTGCTGCTATTGCTATTAAGAAGGGCTGCAGAAAGGCAGCAGACGCTGCAGCAGCTATCGGTGAGGGACTTCAGTCATTCTGTATACCTGGTTCTGTTGCTGATACAAGAAAGGTTGGTCTTGGACATGGTAACCTTGGTAAGATGTTACTTGAGGAGGAGACTAAGTGTTTCGCTTTCTTAGCTGGTCACGAGTCATTCGCAGCAGCTGAGGGTGCTATCGGTATCGCAGAGAAGGCTAACAAGGTTCGTAAGGAGCCACTTAGAGTTATCCTTAACGGTCTCGGTAAGGATGCAGCTCAGATCATCGCTCGTATCAACGGATTCACATTCGTAGAGACTGAGTATGATCCATATACAAATACTGTAAAGGAAGTATTCAGAAAGTCATATTCTGAGGGTCTTCGTGCAAAGGTTAACTGCTACGGCGCTAACGACGTTTGCGAAGGTGTTGCAATCATGCACAAGGAGGGCGTTGACGTATCAATCACTGGTAACTCAACTAACCCAACAAGATTCCAGCATCCAGTAGCTGGTACTTACAAGAAGGAGTGCCTCGAGCAGGGTAAGAAGTATTTCTCAGTTGCATCAGGTGGTGGTACTGGTAGAACACTTCACCCAGATAATATGGCAGCAGGTCCTGCTTCATACGGTATGACAGATACTTTAGGACGTATGCACTCAGATGCACAGTTCGCTGGTTCTTCATCAGTTCCTGCACATGTTGAGATGATGGGTCTTATCGGTGCTGGTAACAACCCTATGGTTGGTATGACTGTTGCAGTTGCAGTTTCTATCGAGGAAGCTGCTACAGCTGGAAAGTTCTAGATAGTGAGCAATGCAAATTCATAGCATATTACTTGTGCAAGTTTACTTGCAAACAAGCGATAATGCTTATGAATTTATAGTGCGAATGCACGAGACTGAGTCGAAGCGAAGCGGAGAGGAAGTCACATTGCGAATGTAATAAGATAAAGAGTTGAACACATCATATTGGGCAAATGCCTTGTGATGTGTTCAACTTTTTTCATTTCTCGTGTGAAGAGATGCAAGTCCCATTTGAGTATTATAGTTATAAAGCAAAGTATGTACCTTGACAAGTTCATCCCAGTCTATTAATTAGCTGATTAGTTCACTGCCAAGATGGTGATAAGCCGAAGCGGTGGCTAAGAACACATTGCCAAGAAGGCTGATAGCTAGAGCAATGTGGCGTAGCGGATTATGATGAGCTGGACACAATAGATAAAACAAGGGAGTTTTGATATACTATATTAAATACAAAACAATACATATATGAATGGGAGGAAATGCTTATGGAGAGAAATATAAACTTATTATCAATTACAGATACGAATTTGGTTAAGAAGACAGATAAGACAAAGAAGCTTATGATTGAAGGCTGTTTTACAGGTGAGGTTATAAGCTATCCGGTATATCAGGTGCGTCTTGATATGCTTCACTATAATTATGATAACTATCATATTGCGTCAGCTGTTGCAAGTTATGAAGCAAAGCATGGATTTGGAGCGTTGGAAAAATTATGTCAGGCTAATGATAGTGAAGCTTATAATAAGTTGATGGATGATATAGTGTCTAACAGTAAGAATGTTTGTCTGGAGAGAGATAAAGAAGATGAACTGTTATATTTAATGTCACAGGGCTATATAGCTATAACATTATCAGATGGTATGATACTAGATGGAAACTTTAGATTTCTTGAGCTTAGACAGCAACAGGAAAAGGTAGGTGAGTCCCTATATCTCGAGACAATTATACTGGATAAGGAAGCTGAATCAGAGCTGATAGATAAGCTGGAGAAAAAAATAGTATATGAAGGATTTAATAACTATGCTTGTGCAAGGTGTCACAAAAGTGATGTGAGTGCAGGCTATTGGTTCTATGAATGCAGTGATTGTAATTACTATAATAGCTATGATGTGGTAGATATAGCAATTGCTGAGTATAGAGCTTTGGAAAAAGGAGAAATAATATCAGACACAGATGATGATATTAATTGTTATAGAAGAAGGAGTCTTAAGCTTGCAAAGGTATATATAGACTTCTTAGATTACATAGGTTTTTCTGGGAATTATGAATTCCTCAAGGAAACTGGAATAGGATATAAATTAAGTGGAAGACTTCATAGTTTTATTGCTAAGGACTGTGTGGGAAATGACGAAAAAATTATACTTTACAACCTTATTATGATGAATGTTGATGAGGATGAAACTATGAAAAATAGTGCATTATCCTGTCTGTTAAATAGAAACATATGCGAAGAATATTTTCAGAAGCAACTGGAGATAAGCAGAGAGCTACAGAATAGGTATGTGGATGCAAAAGTAAAGACAACAGAAGAATTTAAGACATTTTTTGAAGGTAATTCTGACATAAGGGATAAAGCAATTCAAAATCTTGATTTAGCCCATAGTTATTATTGCATAACAAAGCTAAAGGATGTATCTATAACAGAAGGTCACATAGACGAACTAGAGCTATCTGTGCGCGCTCATAACTGTTTAAACAGAGCTGGAATAAAGGATGTTTCAGACCTAATTAAGATGGAAGAGGAGGATTTAAGAAAAGTCAGAAACTTAGGACCAAAATCATTAGCTGAAATATTGAAGACTATTGAGGTCTTAAAGGAACTAAATGGGATGGTGTAAAAATGATATTATAAAGACCATACAAATAGAAGAATAATACAATTTCACTACTTATTTTTCTGTATATTTGCCATATTGCATTTGTCATAGCTTTTGTATAATATTAAGGTTAGGGAGAAATCGGTTACATGTGGGAAATGTAAGCTAGAATAATGTATGGAGGAGATTGGGATGTATATTGCAACCACAGATAATATTGCGAATAGAGAGATAAAAGATGTATTAGGCCTTGTTATGAGTACTGAGATAAGCTCGCTTAGAGTTATGCTGGCAGGAGAGGAAGCTGGCAAGGCATATCTTTATGATGAGTGCTTGAGAAAGGCCAAGAAAAAGCTTGAGAATACTGCAGCAAAGCTTGGGGCTAATGCGGTTATAGGTGTAAAAACCAATATAACAACCTCAACAGAGCTTGGGCTCATGCTTACATTGACAGGTACGGCTGTATTGCTTGAGTATTCCGAAGAGGAAAAGGCCATAGAGGAGGCAAAGGCTGCTGAGAGAGAAAGGCTTGCTGAGGAGGCAAGAAGGGCTGAATTAGCTAGAACTGCCGCAGAGGCAAGAGCACAGGCTAAGGCTGAGGCAGAGGCAAAGGTTGCCCAGGAGATAAGAGCAGCTGCAGAGGCAAGAGTTGCGGCAGAGGCAAGAGCGGCAGAGGAGATAAGAGCAGCTCAGGAGGCTCGTGCAATAGCAGAGGCTAAAGCAGCAGAGGAGATAAAAGCGGCTCAGGAGGCAAAGGCGGAAGCACAGGCTAGGGCTATGGCAGAGGCGAGAGCATTGCTTGAGTCAAAGGTTGCAAATGAAAGAGCTACAGTGGAGGCTAAGGCAGCAGAGGAGAAGGCAGCTGAGGAAGCCAAGGTTAAGGCACTTGAGGCAGAGCTTGAGTCAGCTTTAGAGATAGCTAATAAGGCACTTGCTGAAAGAGACCAGCTGTTGATCGAGGCTCTTAGCAAGATAGAAATCTTAGAAAAGGCTAATCAGGAGCTTAAAATGCAGACAGATCCGGAAGTAGCAAAGGTTCAAGAGCCTGAAGAAGAATACATAGAAGAGAATCTTGCCGGAATAGAAGAAATCATGGAAGCTAAGCACAAGAAGGCTGAAGAGATTAATGAGGTCGATATAAGGATTGTTGATGCTATATATGCTGGTGGTAAGCCTGTGTCAGCCTCTAATATTCAGGAAAGAGTTTCTGACCTTTCTATGATGGATGTTCTCACATCGCTTAATAAACTGGTGGAGCAGGGTGTTGTTGCTCGAGCTGATGGTCTTTACTCACTTGTGGATAGAGCTAAGCTTATTTAGAAGCATATTTGGTATATAATTTGAACCTCTAAATGCTAGAGTTTACTAGTGTTTAGAGGTTCTATTTTTTTCGACAAAAAAACCTTGAAAAAATCGAAAAAAATAGTAGTAAAATTGCGCATTTTATTATATATTATTAATCACGGTATCGCTTTAGCGCGACAAAGAGAAAATTAGCACTAAAGCACCCCCGATATAAAAAATTTTATTTTGGAGGGCATTGAATAAATGAACGAAACACTTATTGAATTTAAGAATGTAAAGAAGGTCTTTGATGACACGGTAGTTGTTGAGGATTTTAACCTGGAGGTAAAAAAAGGCGAATTTGTAACCTTGCTTGGTCCATCGGGCTGTGGTAAAACCACCATGCTTAGGATATTAGGCGGATTTGAGTTACCAACCTCAGGAAGTATTATGATGAACGGTGAAGATATAAGTATGCTTCCACCTAATCAGCGTCCTGTCAATACGGTGTTTCAGAAGTACGCTCTTTTCCCACATTTAAATGTTTATGATAATATAGCATTTGGACTTAAGCTTAAGAAGCTTTCAAAGAAGGAGCAGGACGAAAAGGTTAAGAAGGCCTTGGAGCTTGTAGACCTTGAGGGCTTTGAGAAGAGAGCTATACATACACTTTCAGGTGGACAGCAGCAGCGTATTGCTATAGCCCGTGCAGTTGTTAATGAACCTGATGTTTTGCTTCTCGATGAGTCTCTTAGTGCACTTGATTATAAGATGCGTAAGGAGATGCAGGTTGAACTTAAAAATATGCATAAGAAGCTTGGTATTACATTTATATTTGTAACCCATGATCAGGAGGAGGCTCTTACCATGTCGGACAAGATTGTTGTTATGGCAGATGGTGAGATTCAGCAGATTGGTACTCCTGAGGAGATATATAACGAGCCTAAGAATCTGTTCGTAGCTGACTTTATTGGCGAGAGTAACATATTTAAGGGAACAATGCTTGGTTACCACAAGGTTCGTTTCTGTGGTACAGAGTTTGATTGTGTAGATGATTATGATAAGGATATGGTTATAGATGCAGTAATTCGTCCTGAGGATATAGTGATTACTGATGAAAGCAAGGGACAGTTTACAGGTGAGGTTATCTCCTGTGATTTTAAGGGAACATTTTATATAGTTGTAGTTCAGGCAGGTAAGAATGAGATAGAGATTCACAGCTTGAATAATTATGCTATTGGAACTAAGGTTGGCATGAGTATTGAACCTGACAATATACACCTTATTCCATACGATAGCAGTATTAACCACTATGAAGGTAAGGTTGTTACTGCTAAGCTTAGCGACAAGGTTCATGTGGAGTTCGAGGACTTCGAAGTGGATATCGACCCAGCGGTTCTTATTCCGGGTGCGGTTATGGAGGACTGGGAGGTTGTTGATGCAGAGGGTAACAGCATAGACCTTATGGGTACTAGAGTTGAGGCTTCATTTATCCCATCAGATGCAGATCTTACAGATGATGCAGAACAGGGTCTTGTACAGGGTAATATCTTCTCATTTATCTATGTTGATGACCATTATAGATACACAGTTCGTACTAAGTCTGAGGAGGACTATGTTGTCAATGATGAGGATCTTTGGAACCAGGAGGACTATGTTGGTGTAATTATCCCTATGGATAAGATGACTTATAAGATAATAGAGGGAGAAGCAGATGAAGAGTAATAATTTAAGAAAGCAACTGGCCATACCATATGCTATCTTTTTACTACTTTTCGTGGTATTACCGCTGCTGGTTGTAATATATTATGGATTTACAAATGGTGACGGACAGCCATCATTTGAGAATTTTATCAATTTCTTTAAGAATGGTAAGACAGTAGGAACTTTGATATATAGCTTTGCTATAGCCATTATAACTACTATAGTTTGCTTGGCGTTGGCTTATCCGGTAGCACTTATTATAGCAAAGGGTGCATATAGCAAGAAGGCGAAGTTCCTTATGATATTTGTTCTTCCAATGTGGATTAACTTTACCCTTCGTATAACAGCATTAAAAGAGGTGCTTACACTTATTGAAGGTAATCTGGCTTATCACCAGTTTTTGAATACCATTATTTGTATGGTATATGACTTTTTACCATTTATGATGATGCCTCTTTATAATTCCTTGACTAAGCTTGATGATGGACTTATAGAGGCAGCTAGAGACCTTGGGGCAGGCAAGAGACAGGTGTTCTTCAAGGTTATCCTGCCACTTTCTGTACCTGGTATTGTAAGTGGTGTAACTATGGTATTTCTTCCAAGTATGACTAACTATGTAGTGCTTGATATGATTTATAACAGTACATATATTATGGGAAGTCTTATAGGAAGCTACTTTAGTGCGTATGATTGGCACAATGGTTCCGTTATTTCCATAGTGCTTCTGCTCATTATTCTTGCTATAACATATTTGTCTAACAAATATACGGAGAATGATGCGGTGACCGCTAGAGTGCGTTAGTTACTAAGTGATTTTTTCTTATGTTGTATATGCTATTAAGGCATTTCGACAACATATGGTGATATGATAGGAGATTAGGATGTTAAAGTTTTTTCAGCATATATTTATATGGTTTGTATTGCTGTTCTTGTATGCACCAATCTTAATCCTTATGGTGTACAGCTTTACAGATTCCACTATGATAGGAACCATCAAAGGTTTTTCTATGCAAAATTATATAACCCTGTTTACCACACCGGAATTAGTGGAAATGATTATCGGCACATTTACTCTTGCTATAGGAGTTGCGGTGCTTTCTACAATTCTTGGAACAACAGGAGCTATCGGTGCATTTTACTCTAAGAGAAGAACTAGAGGAGTAATTGAGATGGCAAATCAGATACCTGTTATTAATGCAGATGTAGTGACAGGATTTTCTATGTGTATACTTATGATAGTATTTTTCAAGGTTAGAAAGGAGACATTCTTACCACTTATTATTGGTCAGACTGCTCTTTGTACACCTTTTGTATATCTGTCAGTGCTACCTAGATTAAAGCAGATGGATCATCAGCTTTATGAGGCAGCCCTAGATCTTGGTTGTAATGCTTCCATGGCTCTTAGAAAGGTAGTAATACCTCAGATAGTTCCAGGTATTATATCGGGATTTATGACAGCTATAACTCTTTCTTTGGATGATTATTTCATCACAACCTATACTAAACCGGCAACCTTTGACACCATAAGTACTTATGTTGTAAATGCTACAAAGGGCGCTCAGACAGATATTAAGACGGCACTTTGGGCTTTGTCTACAGTAATATTTGTGTTGGTTGCACTTTATGTTGTTGCGCAGAATGTAATAGCTAAGAAAGAGGAGAAGAAAAATTGAGAAAGATTAGTAAAAAATTAATTACATATATCCTGTGCCTTGCTATGCTTGTGGGAAATGCTTTCACATTAACAGGCTGTAGTGAAGAAGGCGGCTCCGATGATGATGTAATTGTTCTCCGTGTAAGTAATTGGGAGGAATATATCGATGAGGGTGATTGGGATCCGGAGGAGGAAACCATTGAGCTTGAAAACGGCACAGTAATATGCCCGGAAACAGGTATAGTAGAAGATTTTGAGGCATGGTTTTATGAGACCTATGGCAAAGAGGTTAGAGTTGAGTACTCAACCTTTGGAACTAATGAGGAGCTTTACAATCAGATGTCTATGGGTGACACCTATGACTTAGTTTGTCCATCAGAGTATATGATTATGAAGCTTATGACTGAAGATATGCTTATTCCTTATTCAGAGGAGTTTTACGATACAAGCATTGAGACAAATTACTACGCAAAGGGATTATCACCATATATTAGAAGTGTATATGATGAGCTTTCTATAGATGGAGAGCCACTTTCAAAGTACGCTGCAGGCTATATGTGGGGAACTCTTGGTATAGTATATAATCCTGAGGTTATAAGTGCAGAGGAAGCAAGTCATTGGGATTTACTTCTTAACAAAAAATACACTAAGCAGGTTACAATTAAGGATAGTGTTAGAGATGCGTACTTTGCAGGTAATAGTATCTATAATAAGGATTTACTTCTTTCAGAGGAGTTTATTAATTCAGATGATTATTATGCTAAGATGGAACAGCTTCTCAATGCTACTGATAAGAAAACCATAGATGCTACAGAGGATATCCTTTCAAATATTAAGCAAAATGTTTATTCCTTTGAGACTGATAGTGGTAAGGCAGATATGGTATCAGGTAAGGTGGTTGCTAACCAGCAGTGGTCAGGAGATGCAGTTTATACCCTAGATCAGGCGGAGGAAGAGGGAGTAATCCTTTGTTACTCAGCACCTGAAGAGGCAACTAATCTTTGGTTTGACGGTTGGGTAATGCTTAAGGATGGTATTGAAGAGGATCCTGATAAGCAGATGGCTGCGGAAGCATTTGTAAACTTTGTTTCAAGACCAGATAATGCGATTAGAAATATGTGGTACATCGGATATACCTCCGTTATAGCAGGTGGTGAGGATGATTCCATATTCCAGTATATTGAATTCCTATATTCTGCTGACCCAGAGGAGGAAGACCCAGCGGATCTGGTAGAGTATCCTGTAAGTCATTTCTTTACAGGAAAGCACGCTGATGAGCTTACAGAGGAGGAAATCGCTGAATATACCCTTACAACCTGGGAGGAGCAAACAAGAAGACAGCTCTTTGCCCAGTACCCACCAGAGGAGGTTACTGATAGAAGTGTGGTTATGGCGTACTTCGACAAGGAAGGTAACGAGAAAATAAACCAGATGTGGTTAAATGTAAGATGCTTTGATGTGTATGAGTATCTGTGGGGAGAGTAACTATGGAATTTCGAATGCCATCCTACTACAACCAGTTCAAATGCATCGCTGACAAGTGTCCTGATACCTGCTGTGCAGGCTGGGCTATAGTCATAGATAATAAGACTTTAGAGTTCTATAAGAATATGACTGGCGAAGCTGGTGAGTATGTAAGTGATAAGGTTGATTTTGAGGAAAATATATATAAGAGATGTGGAGAGCGTTGCGCATTTCTTAATGATTCAAATCTCTGCGATTTGATTATTAATCAGGGAGAGGATAAGCTTTGCAAAACCTGCACCAGATACCCTAGACATTTTGAGGAGTATGGTGACTTGGTTGAGGCTGCCCTTTCTATGAGCTGTCCTGTGGCAGCAGGTCTTATAATTAATAATCCTGACAAAGATAGGTTTAAGTGTAGAGTTGATGAGACTAAGAATAAGGGAGAGAAGGTAGATAAGAAGCTACTAGATGTCCTTCTTAGGGTCAGAAAGCTTATATTCGCTATTACAGCAGATAGAACTAAGTCTATAGACCAGCGTATGAAGGAAATTCTTCTTCTTACAGAGAAGGTTCAGCCACTTGTATTTGATTACGAGAAGCTAGGAGCTAAGAGAAGGCTTAGTGCATTTTCTAAGGGAATATTCCAAAAGCTTGATGATATACTGAGCAAGTGTCAAATGGATTTAAATAATCCGAATGAGAATTGTGCTAATGCCAAGTCTAGCAAGAAGAAAAAGAAGAGCTACATAGTTATAAGACAGGTTGATGACCAGTCCCAAGGAGAGAATCATATAGGCCACCAGCTTATGAAGGAATACATAGATATGTTCCTGGGATTAGAGAATATCAACGAGGATTGGCCTAAAACCATGGGTGAGATAATAAGCCTTTTGTATCATAGGCATACATCGGAAGAATATATGGAGATAAAGTCAGAGTTCATATCCGCTATGAAGGACAGAGAGTATGAGTATGAGCACATTTTAAACTACTTCATATACACCTATTTTTTGGGCGGAATATATGATTATAACATCCTTGGTATGGTGAAGCTTGCAGTTGTAAGCACCCTTATCATAAGAGAGATGGGTATGGCTAAGTGGCTTGAAGGAGATAAGAAACTTACTATAGATGAGCAGCTTAGATGTGCCTATTCCTACTCCAGACAGGTGGAGCACTCCGAAGACAACCAGCTTGCCTTTGAGGGAATACTTACAGCTCATCCTAAGTTTGGCGCTGAGAATATTATTTCAACATTACAACTATAAGGATATAATAATAGCAATTAAAAAGAGATTTCAGATTAATACATCTGAAATCTCTTTTTGGTTTACATAACTATACAAAGGTCAGTTTCTCTTTGATTACATTCATACGGCCTTTGTCTACCTTGCACACCTTTCGGTCGTAGGTATATAGTCCATTTATTTCCCCTTCCACATCAGAAAGCTGGGTATAAATACAACCACACACGCCCTTGTTCATACCAGGGATAATCATCTTCTCATACATTTCCTCTATTTTGCACATAAAGTCTCCCATGGTTTTACAGCTTCCGTAGCCATATTCCTTGTTGCCGAAGAAATGGTCGGAGTCCATGAATTTGTAACCACCACATTCTGTTACGAACAGAGGTCTTTCCTTTGGCTTTAGGGTTTTGTTCATAAAATATATGTGCTCACTGTCAAAATCGCTTTTTCTTTGGTGGAACCATCCAGAGGTGGCATCCACCAATCTACTTTTATCTAAATCCTTCAGTAGGTCATACATTTCATCGCTGTTGAACTGTCCCCAACCCTCGTTAAAAATAGTATAGGCTATAATGGAAGGGTGGTTGTATAGATGCTTGGTTACAGATTTGATTTGCTTCTCGAAAATCTGCCTTCTTCTGTTGTCCTTAGAAAGTAATACATCCTCCCGCTTCTTAAGACCTGCAGTAGGCATGGCAGTGTCTCTCATAAATGAGTATTCGCCACTGTTTACCATATCCTGCATAACTAGGATGCCTAGCTTGTCGCAGGCATAGTAAAAATATTCCGGCTCAATCTTTACATGCTTCCTGAGCAGGTTAAAACCCAACTCCTTCATAGCAAGAATATCTCTGTCGTAGCCATCTTCATTTTCAGGGATAAACAAACCATCATGGAAATATCCCTGATCAAGTACTCCATGCAAAAATATCTGCTGTCCATTGAGACAAACTCTGTTAATGCCTTTAATATTTGCTATGGTTATGGTTCTAAGTCCGAAATAGCTTTCTACCACATCCTCGCCACAGCTAACAGTGCATTTGTAAAGATGAGGATTGTCACAGCTCCAATGAATTGGGTTGTCAATTTTGATGGTTCCATAGCTACCGGAGATGGTTTTCTCTAAATTGTCTCTATCAGGTATTTGGATACTTATGTGAAAATTTTCAATCTTTTTGTTTGCTTTCACCTCGATACCTACAGAGTTTAAATCCACATCAAAGCCAAGGTAATTTATATATGTATCGGGAACATTTTCCAGCCAGACATTCTGCCAGATGCCACTGACAGGAGTATACCACATTCCGGAAGGCGTGTTGGACTGCTTGCCATAAGGGTAGTCAGTATCTAATTTGTCTGTAGCTGTTACCTCTAGTATATTTTCTCCGTATCGATTAATCTCGTCAGTTACATCAAAGTAAAAAGGTATGTATCCACCCTCGTTATCACCTATGTGTCTGCCGTTAAGTTTGACTGTGGCCAGCTGATCCACTGCTCCAAAGTGAAGCAATATTCGTTTCTTGGTAAATGAAGCTGGTATGGTAAAGGTACATTTATAATTAAGTATGTTTCCCACGCCGTGATTAAAGCCTGAAAGCTTTGACTGGGGTGGGTAGGGCATGGTGATAGGCATACGGTTTAGAGTCCAGTTATCTTTGAGAATCAGGAAAGAATCCCTCTTCATCTGTGGTCTTGGGTGTGATGTCCAGTTTTCCATAGCTGCCTCCTTGTTTGTGTAATTACATCAATTATACGCATAAATTTATAATATCATAGTAGAGTGGTATCTTCAATTATATGAATAAACTTCCGTGAAAAATGTAGAAAATTGTTAACAGTTTGTAAACTTATCTTTGGATTGTTTGCACAATTTAGTGAAGTAGTGTAAAATAGCAGACATAGTGTGTAAAAGAAAGTAGATTATAAATCCAACAGATAAAGAGGTAATAGAATGGAACAAAGGATGAATAACGCTACAATAGATACGGGAGAAGCTGCCAATAATAGATTTACATTAAAGTGTCAGGTGATTATGACCCTTATTATTGGATTAGCGGTGGTATTGAATATTTTAGATATCTTTATAATACAGCCACGGCTTATGTATATAAGCTTTGTGGTGTGTATTGTATTTACTATTATTTCGGCTCTTATAGTAAAATTTATGGCAGACAAGCCTATACCCAAATATATGTTGCTGTTGGTTATGGTTATGTTTGTAACTGCATTGGGAGTGTTTCTTACATATCATATTATACTGGTAAGTGTAATACCTATTCTGTGCTCAGCACAGTATAAGAATAATAAGATTATAAATTATGCTTACTTTTTGACAGTACTTAGTATGTTTATTATGGTTATGGGAGGATATTACTTTGGTATCTGTGATGCCAATATGCTGACTCTTACCAGTCACACTAAGGACCACTATATTGATTCAGTTACTGGTGCATATACTCTTACCACAGTGAATGCCAATCCATGGGGAACATTGCCTGTTTACTATGCAGTACCAAGATGTCTTGTGCTTTTGGCTACAGTACCTATGATTAAGCACCTGTCAAATGTTATTACTCAGAATGCCAGAAGAGAAACTGAGCTTAGGATTCTGGGAGAGACAGATATGATGACTCAGTTTTACAATAGAAACAAATACCTTGAGATGATTCATGAATATTATCCTAATGTTGGTAATGTTGGTGTAATGTTCTGGGATATAAATGGACTAAAAAAGGTCAATGATACTATGGGACATGATAGCGGTGATTATCTCATATCATCGGTTACCTCTTCTATATCGGAATTTGCAGGAGATAGATGTAATGCCTTCCGTATAGGTGGAGATGAATTTGTAGTTATTGGCGAGGGTCTTACCATTGAGAATATAGGTGAGATGGTTGTCAAAATTCAAAGTTCTATAGATAAAAAGGATAATGCGTCTAAGATTCCTATATCTGCATCGGTTGGATATGCTGTAGGAGAAGGAAAAAATATAGAACAGGTTATATCAGAGGCTGATACCTGTATGTATAAGAATAAAAAGAATCATTACGAGATGCTTAAAAAAGAAGGAAAGGCTGCCGATTAAGGCAACCTTTCCTTCTTTTCATTGTACATCATCTTTTGCTATTTGTGCTTTGATGTTATCAAGCAGTCTCATGTGAATTCTCATGCCACCACGACCTATGCCCATTTTAATATTAGGCTTAACAACCCCGTGGAAGTCAGAACCACCGGATATACCTAGGTCAAGCTTTAGTGCCATAGAGCGAAGCTTGTCACTTTCATAGCTGTTATTAGAGGAGTGGTATGCCTCAAGTCCAGTCAATCCAAGCTCCTTGAGGTATATTAATAGCTCCTCAATCTGAGCATACCCAAAATGATAAAGCAGTGGATGAGCCAGATATATTGCCTTGAAATACTTTCTTAATATGCCCATAGCCCTTTCACAGGTGATTTGTGGCTTTGGAAGATAATACTTACATCCGATTCCAATATATTTTTTGAAGGCTATGTCCTTGGTTTTGCATATCCCTTCCTCCACTAAAACTCTGGCAAAATGAGCTCTGGTAATTACACTGTCTGGATTGCCGTGGAGAAGTTTTTCCATAGTGATATTTATTCCGTCTGCCTGCATAAGCTCCACCATCTTTTTGTTTCGTCCTTCTCTGGCTTCTTTTAACAGGTCTAGCTCCTTTTGAAGCTCTTCGTTCTCATAATCGCCATAGAAACCTAGTATATGAATCTCTCTATTTTTGTAATAACAGGAAAGTTCGATACCGGGAACAACCTCCAAATCCTTATCCTTTGTATATTCAAGTATTTCTGCAACTCCATCCATGGTATCGTGATCTGTAAGGGCTATAGCCTTAAGTCCCATGATTATTGCCTCATCAGCCACCTCTGTGGGAGTAAGAGAACCGTCGGACGCATTTGAATGTACATGTAAATCTATTAAATCCATATTAACACCTCATTTCTAAACATTGTAATCATAACAAAAGATTTTTACAAAGACAATAAATAACAGCTATATTTTTTGTTGACTTGGAGAGAATATATTTTATATTATGTTAATGGGAAATGTTAAAAAATACCACAGGGTTTAAGTGGTATTAAGACTCATAAAATAAAATCTACGAGGAGAGATATATGGACGCATTGCTTGAATTAGATGCATCTATTCTTTTGTGGATACAGGAGAATATGAGAACAGATTTGATGACAACTATTATGAAGGGAATAACCAGATTAGGAGATAATGGAACGCTGTGGATAGTTCTGACAGTGTTGTTTTTAGTATTGAATAAGACCAGAAGGGTTGGATTAACCTCTGCTGTGGCCCTTATTATAACCTTTCTGACTGTTAATCTTGGAATTAAGAATGCTGTTGCCAGAACCAGACCCTATGAGGTTATTGATGGACTAATTAATTTGGTTGAGAAGCAGCATGATTTTTCCTTTCCTTCCGGTCACTCTGCTCATGCCTTTGCAGTGGGAGTGGTAATACTGATAATGATGCCTAAGAAGTTCGGAGTACCAATATTTATTATATCCATACTTATGGCATATTCCCGATTATATATTGGAGTTCATTACCCATCTGATGTTATCGCAGGAGCGCTTATTGGAACAATAATAGCATTTTTGAGTATCTTTATCGTAAATAAGCTTTCGCAACTTTGGGAGAAGAGAAACAAAGAAATAGAAGCGGAAGAAGGTTGACGGTTGATAGGTTAATTGACTATGGTGGAATATAGGGTAATTTATAGGACTTGATTATTGACTAATTAATTTGATTATTATATAATTTTTGTATCATATTCGAAAGGAGAAGAATATTATGACATACGAAGAAATTGTTGAACAGGTAAGAGAGAGATTAAAGGATGCAGATACAAGTAAGGTGGAAGGCTTCCTTGCAATACAGGTAAATATTACTGAGGAGGGTGCTGGCGCATTCTATGTAGAGGTTAAGGATGGTAAGCTTTCTGTGGAGCCATATGAGTATTATGACAGACAGGCTCTTATTACTATGAAGTCTAAGAACTTTATTAAGCTTATGGAGGGCAAGCTTGATCCTGTGGCTGCATTTACTCTTGGTAAGCTTAAGATTGATGGCGATGTGGGAAAGGTATTGGAATTTGGAAAGCTATTATAAGAGGTTAGAATATGGCAAAATCTGAGAATCAAAAGCTAAAAATGATTTATCTTATGGATAAATTTATGAAGGATACAGATGAAGAGCATGGTATAACTATTAAGCAGATGATTGAATATCTGGAAGGTAATGAGATTGGTGCTGAGAGAAAGTCTCTTTATGATGATATAGAGCGCCTTAAGGACTATGGACTGGATATTAACACTGAAAAAGTGGGAAGAGAAACCTATTACAAGTTGTTAAGCAGAGAGTTTGAATTGGCAGAGCTTAAGCTTTTGGTTGATTCTGTCCAGTCGGCTATGTTTATTACTGCGGATACCACAGAACAGCTGATTAAGAAGATTGAAGGATTGACTAGTGTGTATCAGGCTAAGGAGCTTCAGCGTCAGGTACATATTCATAATAGAGTTAAGGCTCCTAACAAAAGGGTGTATATCTATGTAGATAATCTCCATAAGGCCATTCATGATAGAAAGCCTGTAGAATTTGTATATGGTGAATTTAACACTAATAAGGAATTGGTGCCAAGACATAATGGTAAGCTTTATTATGTAAGCCCATGGGCTCTAATATGGGATGACGAGAAGTACTATCTCGTAGGCTATGACCATGAGGCAGGTAAGGATAAGAATTTTCGTATTGATAAGATTATGAAGCTGGATATTTGTGATGACAAGAATGATTATGTTGGACAAAGCCCAGACTTTGATATTGCCACATATAACAGTAAGGTATTTGGAATGTTTGGTGGCAAGCACGAATCAGTTAAGCTTAAGGTTGATAATGGATTGGCAGGAGTAATGATTGACCAGTTTGGTAAGGATATCAATTTAATTCCTGTTAAGGGTGAGAATGCATTTACCGTAAATGTAGATGCAGTTATAAGTCAGCAATTTGTTGGCTGGCTGGTTGGCTTAGGTGATAAGGTAGAGGTTATTGGACCTGACCACCTGAGAGACAAGATGAGGAATTCGTTAAAAGACATACTAGAGAAGTATAGCTAGATTATTTAACAAGCTCTCCGGTGTGATAAACATGGGAGAGCTTATTTTTGTGGAGGATTAATATGCTACTTAAAGGATTTGGAGTTATTTCCCTTATTGCTGCAGGAGTATCCTGCATATGGTTTGTTCCGGGGAAAATATATTTGGTGCCACTTGTGTTAGTGGGAACCTTTGTTGCTTTGGTGCTGCTTTGGTGTCTGTTCTGCAGTATTAGTGCTGCGTTTATAGATATGGACAAGGATTATGATACCCATAGTCCATTTTATAGATATTTTGTTAATAATATCATTGAGTCTTTGGAGATTTTCATGAACATTAAGACTCACTATTCGGGTAAGGAATGTCTTCCTAATGAGAAGTTTATGCTGGTATGTAACCACAAATCTGCGATGGACCCCCTTCTTACTATGGGAGTTCTTCGTGAATATAATACAGGCTTTATCGCCAAGAAGGCTATATACAAGGTACCTGTTATTAGAAGACTTATGCATAGATGCTTCTGTCCAAGACTTGATAAGGATGATATGAAGAGCCAGGCTAAGACCATACTTCGTGCCAGTAAGCTGATTAAGACTCAGGAGGCGTCTGTAGGAATTTATCCTGAAGGTACTAGAAATAAAACTGGAGAAGGTTTGCTTCCATTTATGAGTGGTTCGTTTAAGATTGCCAAGAAGGCGGATTGTCCGATTGTTGTAGCAATAATTAAAAACGCTGAAAATATATCCAAGAATACTCCGTGGAAGAGAACTCATGTATATCTGGAGTTCATTGGAGTGATAGACAAGGAGACTGTTGGAGCTCATAACACTACTGAGCTAAGCAATATGGCAAGAAATATGATGGAAGAAAGAATGGCAAGCTAAGAGCGATTGCCAGTAAAATAAAATGCAATCGCTCTATTTATCTAATTTTTTAATCCTTTCTCCAGAAGCTTTAGAAGCTCATCTGGAGAGAAAACATATTTTGTATGGCAGAAGTCACAGACAACCTCTATAGGCTCACCTTCTTCAATCATGTGAGCAATTTCCTTGCGCCCCATACTGATTACCGCCTTTTCAACTCTGTCCTTGCTACAGTCACAGCAGTAGTTGCAAGGAAGAGTATCGGTGATTACGGTATCGTAGCCTTGGAATAATTGATCTATAATTTGTTCTACGGAATATCCCTTTTCTAGCAAATCTGTAAAGGAGAAATTTTCAAGTCTTTTTTCTAAGTCTGATATAAGCTGTTCCTCTGCAAAAGGCATTAGCTGAACTATAAATCCTCCAGCCACTGATACGGTTGTATCTGCATTTTGCAAAACTCCAAGTGCTACTGATGAAGGTATCTGTTCGCTGGTCACAAAATAGTAGGTTAAATCCATGGCAATTTCACTGCTTACAAGGTGGGTCTGGCCTACATAAGGCTCCTTAAGTCCGATATCTTTTATAACGCTCATAACACCAAGGTCAATAGCCTTTGCCACATCCTTTGCAGGAAGCATAACCTGAGCCTCACTTACATAACCCTTTACATTTCCCTTTGAATCTGCAGTAATAAGCATTCCCTGAATTGGCCCCTGACACTGAAGTCTTATGGTAAGTGTATCTGTATCATTCTTACACATTGCACCCATTAGAACACCACCAGTAAGAAGTCTTCCTAATGCGTTTGTTACAACGGGACTGGTGTTGTGTGTGATTCTAGCCTTTTCTACTGTATCTGTTGAGTTGCAGGCAAAGAATCGAACCTGATTGTTTGCTGCCATACCTCTGATTATATAATCTGACATTTTATTTCCTCCATCTATGAATTATTTGCCACATTCTCTAGCAATAATATATATTCGTTCACAATCTTCAGTTGCGGCATTCCTTGTAAATGCATCATAGGCCGCCACAAGCTCCATGCCTGACTTTGAAATCAAAGCTTTCATTTCGTCTAAGGTATATCCGCGCTGAAGATGAAGCTCCTGGTGCTTTCTAAAAAGTCCTGAATGGTCACCGTCGCCATCAGATTCTTTTACAAATAAGCTTAAAGCCAGCTCGTTGATATTATCCTCTTCGTCGTAGAAGTTATCCCATATAAAGCTTATATCATCACGGTCCTCGGCGATGGTGGCATCAGCCACAATTTCTTTGTAATAATATCTAGGATGGAAGTCAAATATAAATATTCCCTTAGGGTCCAGATAATTATTCACAAGCTTAAATACATTAAGCAACTCTTCGCTGTCGGTAACATAATTTACACTATCACATAGGCTGATTATAGCCCTAACGGTTCCGTACAGCTCAAACTCTCGCATGTCCTGTAGGAGATAAAGAGAATTAGAATCATTTTCAGCCTTCTTTTCATTTGCTATATCTAGCATAGCATCAGAATTATCAATTCCTATCATATCATAGCCAGCCTTAGCCATAAGCTCTGTAATATTACCAGTGCCACATCCAAGCTCTGCTATGATGCCATCTTCAATTTTATATTCCTTCAGTAATTCCTGAAGGTAGGTAAACCACTCATCATAAGGTATGTTGTCCATCAACTGGTCATAACAAGCGGCAAAATTTGAATATGCTTCCTGCATAAGGGTACCTCCTTGCACTTGCCAATTATAAGATAAAACAACCACAAAATCAACCTTCCCATGAATTACATTATGGGAATACAAAGCAAAGGTTTTCGCACATGCCATACATTTTGTATGTGCAGGTGTTTTTTGTTCCGGCTATACAGAAGGGGTACTTTATAACACGCTTTGTCGGGGTGATTTTTTGAATATTCGGGCAAGATATTGACTAGTTACGAGGGCCGCTTTCAATCATACATCCATGTATGTGAAAGCTACGCTGGCGTTGCG
>JAZPXZ010000012.1:0-6938 GCA_045543915.1 Wujia sp. | reverse complement strand
AAAACATTTTGTTCTTTTGGGAAAATTTTTTTTAATAGCGCCTTCTGTAAATTGAACAGCAATTTTATCTATTATTTCTTTTCCATGATCTTTTATGTTAATAGTATATAAATTACTTAAAATAACTTCCGATACGCCTTTTGCATACTTTTCTTCGTATTCTTTAACTTCCATAATTTCATTCCTTTCATTTTATAATCATATTATATAAATTCTTAAGGCTTGGCATCTATAATTTCAATATTGCCCCCACTGAAATATACTGAATCCTATCCGCAAGCTTCTTCTTCATCATTTCAAATACCTTCTTTCCAGTACAGTGACAGGTATAATACATTGTAACGCCATCATTTAAGCTATCAGCTATTCCATCTATCAACTCATCACTTTCTCTCTTTCTTGATGCGGGATTATATAGGTGAAATCCGCCAATCACTGAATTAAGCCTTCCACCTATGATTTTCTCCGCTTTATCCTTAATGTTTACTATACCTGCATGAGCACAGCCTGCAAATAGTGTCTTTTTAGCACCATCTGTAATAATCAAATTCTGTTCATGGGTAAAATCATCATTTTGCATCCTTCCATCTATCTGGGCATATAGCTTTTTGTTGGCTTTTGTAGGGAACTTGTGAGTATCAATATCAGAAAATAGCATCAGTTCATCATCTATTACTGTTCTTGCATCAGTCAAAACTATTTGTGGATGTTTCTTAAGTGAACTATCAAGTCCTACACTAAAGAGTAACCCCAGCACCTTTATCTTGTGACTATTGAATGCATTCTTCCTAACATATACTTTAGCAGTATTATTACTTTCCAAGAATAGCTTCAACGCACCACCATGGTCTGCATGTCCGTGGGATATAATCACAGTATCAATTTCAGCAACATTTACTCCCAGCTTTTTTGCATTTTCAAGAAATAAGCCATTAGAACCTAAATCAAAGAGTATTTTGTGATTTGAAGTTTCAATATATAAGCACAAGCCATGCTTATGTGCATAGTCTAGAGAAATTGATGTGTTTTCAACAAGGGTGGTTACTTTTATCATATGTATTGCTCCTCTCGTATTTTTAGTATGTATTCTATAATAAACTAATTAATTGAACCACACCACCAGACAGCAATGCAACTATCAAGCCAAGCACGCAGCCTATGAAAAAACCTCTAGTATGAAACAAATAATTCTTATATTCCTTATCAAAATCCTCTGTTCCTGGGATTCTTATTTTCTTACTGTGGCAAGCAATTCCCCAATCCAAAACAATCAAGTCATATAAATTTACAGCTACAAATATTATAAACACATGTAGAAAAGTATCTAAGAAGCTTCTACATCCTGAAAAATAAGCCACAGATGATAACACAAGAACGAAAGCAACCATTGCTAATATTTTCTTCTTTATATGTCTTTTTTCCTTCTTCTTTATCTTATCCTTATATTGTGGCAGGGATTCAACTCTTTTGATAATCTCTGGTGGAAAATCCATAACCCAATTAATAGGATTCTTATATAAAGATGGCATAACCATTAAGGTAAATAATATACAACAAACAACACACTGAACAAATAAAACCATATCAATCCCTCCTTACTTCTTAGCTATCATGCAACAAATAGGTGCCAGCTCACTTCCAACTCTATCATATTCCATAACCTTAAATCCATTACTTTCTATAAACTTCTTAAACTCGTCATTTGTAGGCTTGATAAATGCTTTAAATCCAAACAGCTCAAATAGTTTAGTACGAAGCTTAAATCCCACTCCCTCACCGTGGACGAATGTAGGCGCAAACATCATACCATCTTCCTTAAGAACTCTCTTAATCTCTGCCAACGCCTTTTCTGGGTTAGGCATAATATGAAGTGCGTTTGCAATCATAACTGCATCAAAGCTAGAATCCTCATAAGGAAGATTTGTAGCATCCTCCACTGAAAAGCTCAAGCCTGGTATTACCTTGTGTTTCTTCCCCGCAGCCCTTGCTTCCTTAATCATATTCTCAGAGAAATCAGTTGCCTTCCATGTATTCACCTTGTCAGCAAGTATATATGTAAACATTCCTGTTCCACAGGCAAGCTCTAATACATTCATATCTTTACTCAAATATGGCTTTATGTTGTCAGATATCTCGTTGTACTCAGCATCCACTTTCTTCATAAACAATGAATATATAGGTGCGTACCTCTGCCAGAATTTCTTGTTATCCTTGTTAATATTTTTATTCTTCTTACTCATAATTTCAATCCTTCCTTTATATTTTTTCTCTCTAATTATTCTTTTTAACTCTAAGTACCTTTGTATAATCACAATACTTTGTTTTAACTACTTCCAAACCGAACTTCTTGAAATAATCATCCAAATCTTTCTTAATAAATTCCTTATATATCTTTGGTTCAAGTAAAGCTACCGGTGCAAATAATACTCTTCTCCACCACTGCTTACTTGGCTCCCATTCGGTTATAATTATTTCTCCATCATCTTTAAGGACTCTCTTTGCCTCTAATATAAGCTTGCCTGCCAACTCTTCATATGTCTCATGAAGAACCAATGCAATAGAAACCTTATCAAAACATCTGTCCTTGAACTTCATATCTGTAGCATCCATTTGGTAAAACTTAATATTATGTACATCTTCCTTCTTTACTTTTTCTCTAGCAATCTTAAGCATTCCTTGAGAAAGGTCCACACCTATTACTCTTGCGGGCGGAAGATTCTCTGCTATTTTCAATGCATTCGCTCCAGTTCCTGTACACATATCAAGTACCGTATCCTCCAAATTAATTGCATCTAAAACCGCTTTTCTAGGACTTCTTTCATAATTATTGAAATATATCACATCAAGCAAACCATATGCCCAAGCTGTTAGGTTATAAAATAATTTAGAGTTCATATGTAAAACCTCCTTTATTTTGATATATGAACATTTATTCATATATTGTTTGTATGAACATTTAATCATATGTTTGATTCATTGTCAATATAGTTTTTAAAAAAATAGACTCCACTGATTATCAAATCAGTGGAGTTTTGCTTATATTTTATATCTTCATTTGTCTATTATCTTTAATCTCATATATAATCATATAAATTACAAAATAGATTAAGTAAATGACAAAAAACATAGTATTGACATTCTTCTGATAACTATGTAATATAGTGGTCAAGAAATGGGTTTTACGACCGTACAGTTTTTACCAAAGCGGGCTACTCGTTTCTTTTTTTGTTCTCAAAAAATCATATAAATATAATTTACCATCTTCATCATACCTTACTAACATTCTTAATTTGAAGATGTTATATCGTTGAATATCTCCAATATCATTATACCAATAAGACAGCAACCAATCTGGTCACTGCCTTATCCTTAATATCACTTATTCAATTAAACTAACCATTAAGTATCTTCTCGCTTTCAAAGCATTTTCCAATTACATAAATCGAAACTACAGAAAACAGTAGGTTAATACCACAGGATATCCAAATCGGATTCATAGTATATTCCAAATTGATAATATCCTGCATAAGTATCATGGTATTCCATGCTGGAATCAAATTATTTACCATTCCAAGATCCTCTATCATAGGCTTGAAGCCTTCTGTTGTAGCTAACATACCGCCAATCATTAGTACCATCATTACTATTGGTGCTACGTTTGTGGCCTGCTTCACATCCTTTGAAAGTGTGGAAATGATAAGTAGCATAGCAGAAAGGGCAAAGACTGCTGTTATAGTAATTGCGAATAACAGCGCGTATTCCTTCATTGTATAATTAAAACTACTGTCTATACCCATAGAATCAGCAAGCTTTGGTAATGAAAGTGCCATACCAACAAAGGCTGATAAACCTCCAATTACAGATACTATTAAAAGATAAACCGATTTACCTGCAGCTATACTACTACGCTTTACTGGTGCAATTAGCATAGTATTAAGGAAACCTCTCTCCTTATCACCTGCCACAGACTCAGCAGCTAAGTTCATAACCACCATATATACACCCATAAGAAGCATAATAGGCATTAATCCTGCAAGCAAATCTCTAAGGGCTGCGTCTTCATCTCCCATATCATAGTCTACATCTTCCACAGCATTTACAGAAAACAGCTTAGGCTGTAATGCTATAAAATACATATTAATATCATTAAATAATTTATAAGATTTTGAGCTAGTTGAATTATACCAAATTTCTATGTTAGATAATTCATCACTTGTTCCGTCAGCCATTACAAACCCTTCCGGAAAAACTACAACTAACTCACATTCCTTATCCTCTATATCCTTCTTCAAGTCTTCTACCATATCTAACGAAGCACTTTGTAGCTTTAATTCCTCTAAGCCTTCAACCATATACTCCGGTGCATTTACATAATAGGCTTTAGGTTCATTTTCAGATTCAGCCCCCTCGCTTGCTTCTCCCATAACTACCATCAGAAATGCATATCCAAACACAATTACAAATGGCATAAATATAATCTGTAACAATACTATTTTATCTGTAAATCCAGCCTTAAGCTCCTTCTTGGCAACTGTCCATATATCTCTAAAACTCATTACTGTGCACCTCCCCTTTCCTCGGCCTGATAATTAGTATAAAAATCATAGAAGGCATCCTCTAAGGATTTGCCCTGCTTCAAGTTATCCAAGGTATCACAGATAACAATCTTACCATCTATAATCATAGCTGCTCTATCACATACTCTCTCAACTAAATCAAACAAATGAGTTGAGATAATAACACATTTGCCCTCTTCCTTCATCTGAAGAATAAAATCACGAACATCCTTAGCCGCTATGATATCCAAACCATTGGTAGGCTCGTCAAAGATTATAAACTGAGGGTCGTGAATTACGGATATAACAAGAGACACCTTCTGGCGCATGCCCTGGGACAGCTTGCTGATTTTGGTATCTGCATAGGAAGTAATCCCAAAGCTTTCAAACAATTCTTCCTTTCTCTTTTTAGCTGCATCCTGTGGAATATGATAAAGCTCTGCAAAAAAATCAAACATAATACTTGCTGTAGACTTCATATCAAGCTTTAAGTCAGTTGTTAAGAATGCAAACTTAGAGCGAACTTCCTCCGGGTTCTTGACTGCGCTAGTCTCATTGTAGAATACATCACCTTTGTCAGGTTTAATAAGGGTAGCTAACATTCTCATAGTTGTTGTTTTACCAGCTCCATTAGGTCCCAAGATTCCGAATATTTCTCCTGAACGAGTTTCGAAGCTAATTCCATTTACCGCTGTCTTCTTATTGCTTGGCAAATCTAGCTTTTTCTGCTGTGCTTTACTGATTTGGAAGGTTTTCACCAAATTATCAACTCTTAGTATTTCCATTATTTATTCTCCTTTTCCTCTTTCTTGTATACAATATTTGATACTGCAAAAAGCACTATTGCTGTAATCAGCGTTAATACCATGGTAATTATCAATGTGTACATATTACGAAGGATAAGAGTTATAACAAGGGTTAAAATGCCACATAGCATTAATACCGCTCCACATATTTGATTAACACTTCGCAATATCTTAGGATTTGCTGTTTTCCACTTCTTACTTATAGGATCCTTATATTCATGCATTCGAGGCATATAATTACCCATCATTATCCACGCTATACTTAGGTATATACTGGTTACAACTCCAACTATATCAGCCATATTTATATCATAACCCTGTATTGCCAAATGTTTTGTCAGTAAAATCACAAAGTACAAAATTGTTATCATCAAAAACAAAGCAAGCATCATTATCCTGCTATGAGATTGACCATTTTTTATTACTGCCTGTTTTCTTTCATCAGTAATTTTCATAAGCTTTTTTCCTGTGAGCCATCTATATCCGAAATAATATACTAGCTCTACAATAGACATGGCAATACTTACTTTAACATAATAATATTTAGACCCCCACTCTCCTTCTAAGTCAAAGGCATCCAAAGGAACCTTATCTGGTAATAAAACCATAAATACAGCCGTTATAATAAAAGGTATAACAAACAGTATCCAAAATACTATATCCTTCTTAATTCTATTCATCCTTATTTCCTCCAAACTGCTTCATCCACATAACCACCTCATCAAAAAGTGTTGTATTAAGCTCGTAGTAGATAAAATTCTTCTCTTTATACTCTAAAACCAACTCTGCACTTTTCAAAAGCTTCAAATGATAGGACAACGCTGCTGGTGTTACGCCTAATTTCTCGGATATTTCACCTGCATTTAATCGTCCTTCACGAAGCATTGTTAATATATCTCGTCTTTGTGGGTCTGAAAGGGCTTTAAATGTTTCCGCTAATCCCATATTATTCCTCCAAGCTATTTAAAAATTTCTTTAAATAGAATCTAACACCCTATAACAAGAAAGTCAACAACTATTTAAAAATATTTTTAAATAGTTGCACAAAAAAATTCATAGGTCAAATTAATGTAAATCTGTAATTGTTGTTTTACAGATAATATGCTAATATCATTTGTAATATAGGAGGAATAATATGATGAAAAAAATACTAACCTTTGCTATTATCGCATTAATTGGATTATTTATCTTCAATCAAATAAAGACCAATAATGAAGAAAAGATAAAAAATGATTATGAAAAAATCGAACAAGTAAAAGCAATGTGCGAGACAATTGCTAATTCAGAATATAAATATACTTTTGGAAGGGACACAAATACCTGGTATCTTATTGAATTAGAATTTATTCATCAAAGCGACGATGCAGGATACAGTATGATGGAACAAATTCTAGGAGAAGATTTCAAAACCAAACTTTCCAATGGTGACAAGCTATTTGTTGGCTTTTTACCAAGAACCAACTCATATAAAATTTATGCTGGTGGAACTGAAGAATCAAACATGATTTATCCAGATTGGAATTACACCGAACTTGAACCACGATAAAATCAATGGGATTATTGCAATAACATATAA
>JAZPXZ010000011.1:0-71301 GCA_045543915.1 Wujia sp. | reverse complement strand
ATATTATCATACAAAGCCTTTTTGGTGTCAATATACCTTTTGTATTCTGTTGTAGCTTTGATTTCTGTATTGAGGCGCTTGCTCTCAATTATTACTTCCTTCATATATTATCCTCTTACACCTCTGAAATAATAGGCAGTATCATAGGATTCCTCTTAGTCTTCTTCCAAAGGAACTCTCCTAAAGAATCCTTAATAGTTGTTTTTATCTTACCCCAATCAGTAATACCCTTATCCTGACAATACTCAAGAGCTGCCTGAACCACCTCTCTACACTCATCCATAAGAGTTTCCGATTCTCTAACATACACAAAGCCTCTGGATACTATATCCGGCCCTGCCAATACCTGGTTACTTCCCTGTTCTAAGGTTACAACAACAATCATAAGACCATTTTGTGATAGGTGTTGTCTGTCTCTTAATACGATATTTCCTACATCGCCTACACCCAGACCGTCTACCATAATACCCTGAGCAACAACCTTATCTGTAACCTCAAATATACCCTCACCTATCTCAAGCACATCACCTGTAGATAGAATCTTTACATTATCCTTCTTAACACCCATCTCAACAGCCAGCTCTGCATGTCTCTTCAAGTGGCGATACTCACCATGAACAGGAATTGCATACTTTGGCTTAGTAAGTGCATACATAAGCTTAAGCTCCTCCTGGCATGCATGTCCCGATACATGGGTATCCTGGAATATTACATGAGCCCCTTTCATCTCAAGCTCATTAATAACCTTGAACACAGCCTTCTCATTACCAGGAATTGGGTTTGATGAGAATATTACTACATCCCCTGGCTTTATAGTAATCTTGTTGTGAATTGAAGCTGCAATTCTAGAAAGCGCAGCCATATTCTCCCCCTGGCTTCCTGTAGTTATAAGCACTATCTGTTCATCAGGATAATTCTTTATCTGAGAAATATCAATAAGAGTATTATCTGGTATGCTGATATATCCCAGCTCTGTGGCAGTGTTGATAATATTTACCATACTTCTGCCCTCAACTACAACCTTACGGCCATGCTTGTACGCAGAATTTATTATCTGCTGAACTCGGTCTACATTTGAAGCAAATGTAGCAATAATTATTCTGTGCTCTCTGTTATCTGAAAACAGATTATCAAAGGTCTTGCCCACAGTCTTCTCTGACTGAGTATAACCTGGTCTTTCCGCATTAGTGGAATCTGCCATAAGAGCAAGAACACCCTTCTTACCAAGCTCTCCAAATCTTGGAAGATCAATAGCCTCACCAAATACCGGTGTAAAGTCTACCTTGAAATCTCCTGTGTGTATAATTATACCCTCTGGAGTATATATAGCCAAGGCTGCCGCATCAACTATAGAATGGTTTGTTCTAATAAACTCAATTCTAAGACATCCAAGATTAATAATCTGTCCGTGACTTACAACCTTTCTCTTAACATTATTAAGGTTGTTATGTTCTTTAAGCTTGTTCTCTATAAGTCCCATAGTAAGCTTAGTACAATATATAGGCATATTAATTTCATTCTCAATATATGGAATGGCACCTATATGATCCTCATGTCCATGAGTTACAACCAAGCCTTTTACCTTATCCGCATTCTCCTTAAGATAGGTTACATCAGGAATAACTAAATCTATTCCCAGCATCTCATCCTCCGGAAACGCAAGTCCACAGTCTATTACAACTATGGTATCATCATATTCAATAGCAGTTATATTCATTCCAATCTGCTCAAGTCCGCCTAATGGAATTATCTTAACTGACTTCTTGTCATTACTTTTCAAATCTATACCTCCAAATCAAAATCATCCACTAATTCATTAAAAATTGCGACTATGGATTTGAGCTCATTATCATCCTCAATAATGTCATAGTCAACATACTCATCCTCTGTAGAATTAGTTTCCTTAAGTATCATAAAATCAGCGTCATCGCTATCTAATTCATCTGTAACCAAAATATAATTTACTCCTCCAAGCATAGTCTGCTCGATAATATAGAATTCCTCATCCCCATCCTCTGTACTGAAAACTATCTTCTCATATTCGTTATTCATATTCTCCATTACTATATCCTCCTAAATATCACCTATTCCATCTTATGTAATAAATCTCCACAGCCTAAGACCAGTCCCCACCAGCCCTTTATCTCCAACATCGCCACTCATATGCAATATCAGTCTAATTATTCTTCTTGTTATATTCCTTATCGAGATAGTTCTGTAATATAATAGCAGCCGCCATCTTATCAATATGTTCTTTTCTGGCACTTACAGCTACGCCTGTGTCCTCTAATATACGATTGGCCTCTACGGTAGTAAGTCTCTCATCCACCAGTACCACAGGAAGTCCGGTCCTTCTCTCTAAGCCTTCTTTAAATTCCTCTGTGGCCTCTACCCTTTCTCCCAAGGTATTATTCATATTCTTAGGATATCCAAGCACTATAAGCTCCACCTCCTGCTCCACAATTATTTTCTCTATGGCAGCGTAGGTCTGTCTTAGCTTATTAGCCTGTTTTCTCTCAATTGTAACAAGAGGCTGTGCTATGAGCTTCATCTCATCACTTATAGCAACTCCCACTGTCTTTGTTCCGTAGTCAAGTCCTATTACTCTCAATTCATCGCCCTCTTCACAGTAATTAAGGATATAACCAACAGGAAATCTCTATATGACTATACTTGTGACCATACTCATATGACTGTATCCCTATGATTATATCCGTAATTAAGTGCTTTAATCTATCTTCCGATTGATTGTTATTTTAATCTTGTTTCGATATAGTTTTCAAGAAGAACCTCTATGATCTCATCTCTCTCAGCCTTCATAATAAGACTTCTAGCGTTCTTGTAGCTAGTGATGTAGGTTGGATCACCGCTCATTACATAACCTACTATCTGACTCACAGGATTATATCCCTTCTCAGAAAGCGCACCGTAAACCTGAGCCAATATCTCCGTTACTTCTATAGTAGATTCTCTTATTATTCCTATATCCTGGGTATTTTGATTAGTCATTTCATCACGTCCTTTAAACATATAGGAACATTTTAATATATTTACATCAAAATATCAACTCTTTAATTAAGCAAACTAAAGAAATCGTACTGATTAGTTTCAGGAAGTCCTGACAAAAGTCCCAATTCCTCCATATCATCAAGAATTGTCTTAGATACCTTTCCTCTGACTCTTATATCTTCCTTAGACATGAACTCGCCCTGACTTGCAGCTTCCTGAAGAGTTTCTGCAGCCTTAGCACCCATTCCTCCTATAGAGCTGAAGCTTGGCATTATCTTTCCATCAATTATCTGGAACTTGTGAGCATCTGCCTTATACAGGTCTATAGGCATAAATTCTATTCCACGAGCATACATCTCCTGAACCAGCTTCATATCCTTGATGGTATCCTTAATGGTTGCCGTCTGTTTCTCCTTAGGTGTCTTCTGTAAATTAGCAAGCTCAACCTCTAAAGCTTCCTTACCCTGACACATAAGCTTATAATCAAAGGCCGAGGCTCTAATACTGAAGAATGCGGTATAGTACTCCAGTGGATAGTTAACCTTATAGTAGGCCACTCGCCAACCCATCATAACATACGCCGCCGCATGAGCCTTAGGGAACATATACTTAATCTTCTTACATGACCAAATATACCAATCAGGCACTCCGTGAGAAAGCATCTCATCCTCCCATTCAGGCTTTAAGCCCTTACCCTTACGAACACTCTCCATAATGGTAAATGCCATACCCGACTCAAGTCCCATATTAATAAGATATATCATAATATCATCTCGCGTACAAATAGCTGTACCAAGCTTACATTTGCCCTCTTGAATAAGAGTTTGGGCATTACCCAGCCACACATCCGTACCATGAGATAATCCGGCAATTCTAACCAGATCAGAGAAGTTCTGCGGATCTGCATCTATAAGCATCTGCATAGCAAATTCCGTACCAAACTCAGGAACACCTAGAGATCCCAGCTTTGTTCCACCTATATCCTCAGGTGTAATACCAAGCGCCTCAGTACCGTGGAACAAAGACATTACCTTCTTATCATCCAAAGGTATAGTCTTTGCATCAAGTCCGGTTAGATCCTCAAGCCTCTTAATCATGGTTGGATCATCGTGCCCAAGTATATCCAGCTTAAGTAGGTTATGGTCAATGGAATGATACTCGAAATGTGTGGTAATGATATCAGTAGTCATATCATTTGCCGGCTTCTGGATAGGGGTAAATGAATAGATTTCCTCATGAGAAGGAAGAACTATCATGCCGCCAGGATGCTGACCGGTGGTTCTCTTAACACCTGTACAGCCCTCAGCTATTCGTTCCATCTCACAGCGTCTCTTAGTGCTTTCCAAGCCCTTATCCTTAAAGTAATTATATACATAACCAAAGGCAGTCTTCTCTGCCATAGTACCAATAGTTCCTGCTCTAAAAGCTTTGCCCTTACCAAAGAGCTCCTCAGTATAGGCATGAGCCTTAGGCTGATATTCTCCGGAGAAGTTAAGGTCAATATCCGGCTCCTTATCTCCCTTAAAACCAAGGAAGGTTTCGAAAGGAATATCATGGCCCTCCTTAATCAGCTTGTGACCACAGTGTGGACATTCTCTATCCGGCATATCACAGCCCGACTGTCCCTGCATCTGATATGGTTTTACATGCTCTGAGTCAAAATCTGTAAAGTAGCACTCAGGGCATATATAATGGGCCGGAAGAGGATTAACCTCTGTAATTCCCGCCATTGTTGCCACGAAGGATGAACCTACCGAGCCTCTTGAGCCTACCAGATAGCCATCATCATTAGACTTCCACACCAGCTTCTGGGCTATAATGTACATAACCGCAAAGCCGTTAGTTATAATAGAGTTAAGCTCCTTATCAAGTCTCTTAACAACTATATCCGGAAGCTCAGGTCCATATATCTGATGAGCCTTGTCATAACAAATATTTGTCAATGTCTCATCTGAGTTCTCGATTATAGGAGGCTGCTTGTCCGGTCTTACAGGTGATATCTTCTCAATCATATCTGCTATAAGATTGGTATTGGTAATAACAACCTCTCTGGCTTCGTCACTTCCCAGGTAATCAAACTCAGCCAACATCTCATCTGTTGTTCTAAAGTAAAGTGGAGGCTGATTATCAGCATCATCAAAGCCTTTTCCTGCCATAATAATTCGTCTGTAGATTTCATCCTCAGGATCCAAGAAATGAACATCACAGGTCGCAACTACAGGCTTGTTGAACTGCTTTCCTAAATTATAAATCTTACGATTAATATTTTGAAGGTCCTCTACTGTATTCACAGGACAGCTTTCCTTCTCCAGCATAAACATATTATTGCCAATAGGCTGAATCTCGTAGTAATCGTAAAATTCAGCAAGTCTGGTAATCTCATCTTCTCCACTGTCATTAAGTACTGCCTTATATAATTCTCCAGCCTCACAGGCAGAGCCTATAATAAGACCCTCTCTATATTTATTAATTAAGCTCTTAGGTATTCTTGGTCTCTTGTTAAAATAGTTTATATGAGACTCAGAAATAAGTCTGTACAGATTTACTCTACCTACCTCATTCTTTACTAATATAATGCCGTGATAGGACTTTGCTTTCTTAACAGTCTCAGGGGATGCTGAGCCCATAACATTCAACTGGCTTATGGTAGTAATCCCCCTGTCTTTAATCATATCAAGCATCTTAAGGAAAATCCTAGCTGTAGCATCTGCATCATCACAGGCTCTATGGTGATTCTCCAGTGACACATTAAACTGCTTACAAAGCCTGTCTAAGGTGTACTTTCCAAGCTCTGGCACCAGTATATGAGCCAGACTTAGAGTGTCAACCACGGTGTAGTCAAAAACAAGACTCTGACGCCTAGCAAATTCTCTAATAAAGCTTGTGTCAAAGCCTGCATTATGAGCTACCAAAACTGCATCTCCTACATAATCAAAAAACTCTGGCAACACAGTCTCTATAGTTGGAGCATCAAGAACCATACTGTCATTAATCGAGGTAAGTTTTGTTATAGAGTATGGTATTGGCACCTCAGGATTAACAAACTTAGAGAAGGTATCCACAATCTTGCCATCCTTAACTCTTACTGCACCTATCTCAATAATCTTATTAAACTTAGGACTAAGACCTGTTGTCTCTATGTCGAAAACTACATATTCCGAATCTATAGACTGTCCCTTATCATTTGATACAAGATCCTTTAGGTCATCAACAAAATAACCCTCTACACCATAGAGAATCTTAAAATCCTCATTCTTGTCCACGCAGTGATTCGCTATAGGGAAGGCCTGAACATTTCCATGGTCGGTAATAGCTATAGCCTTGTGCCCCCATGACTTTGCTCTGTTAATTACCTTCTTAATATCCACCACGCTATCCATCTCACTCATAACCGTATGAAGATGAAGCTCTACTCTTTTCTCTACTGCATTATCCTCACGAAGAGTTCTAAAGTCATTGGCAGGCTTTATTCCCGATACAAAGGATATACTAAGCTCTCCTGCATAGGAATCATATTTTGGTACTCCCTTTACTATATAGAACTTGCCCTTCTTTATATCCTCCAGCAACGGTTCCCTGTCATCCTCAGATATAAACATTTTAATATTGATAGTGTCTGTAAAGTCAGTTATGGTTACAGTAAGCACTATCTTGCCATTCTTAATAGGGCGCTCCTCAATATTAAGAACCTGCCCCAATATACATATAGGCATATTACTTTCTATAGCATCGGCAATTTTAATAATATCACCCTCAACATTATTGCCGTATATCACATCAGGGTCCTGTGCTTTAGCAGCCTTTCCTTTGCCCTTAAAGCCTTGTTTTCCTGCAAATTTAGGTTTATCTTCAGTCTTGTTTGCCGATTTTGATTTCTCTGTATCCTTCTTAAGCTCCTTGACAGGTGCTTCATTCTTAGAAGAAGTCTCTACATTGTCCATCGTCATCGCCTGTGCAGCTCCATCAAAGGTAGCTTCCTTGGTTTCGTCTATAGAGGTCATCTCAGTCTTCTGGTTCATAACAACTGGTGTCTCTTCTGCAGGTGTGGCAACGGTTTCTCTCTCAGGTACCTTCTCATCCTTGGACTTGTCCGGTTTGCTGTCAGCATCTAGCTGAGCATTACGTTTTTCGATACCTGCAAGCTCATTTTTCAATCTAAGCTCGTTAGATTGTCTGTGCTGAGTTTTTCTATCATTAGAAAACTCAAACTCTACCTGAATCTTCATTCCAAACTTCTCTTCATACAAAAATGTCAGATAGCTAGTAATCTTCTTGGCATGCTCTCTGGCAATTATAGAATCCTCCACCATAAGTGTTAAGGTATCACCATTCACAACCCAATCTCCACGCTTTAGAATTCGAAAATCAACATAGCTACCTTGCTGCACGCAAAGGAGAAGACTCTCCTTATACATATCAGTAAGACTGGCCAAATCATATTGTCTGGAAAGCTCATAGCTATCGTATATATTACAATTAGCATTAACATGAGGAAATAAAGCTTCGGCAATTATATCCTCCGCCTTCATTAAATCCTCTTTAGGAATAAGATTAGAGCTTCGAATAAATACATCCAGCTCCGCATCCTCCTCAGAAACAGAAACACCCGTTACCAAGGTTTGCCCAATTAAATCATTAAGTCTTCCTAGATTAATATCCGGGAAGACTTCTCTAAATAGTTTATCAGCCAATTTAATCCCTCCAATTGTCTAATTCGAACTTGAGGGCACTAAGCAATTCCTCCTGTGGGATTTTTCTTAGGATTTCTCCTCTCTTAAAAAGGAGTCCTTCTCCTACACCACCGGCAATTCCAAGGTCTGCTTCCTTAGCTTCACCAGGGCCATTTACCACACAGCCCATTACAGCGACCTTAAGATTAAGGTGGTCGTAGCTTTGTATAAGAGCCTCAACCTGCTGGGCTAATCCAATCAAATCAATCTTAGTCCTTCCACAGGTAGGACAAGAAACAAGCTCAATGCCATCTGTCTTTAGTTTCAATGTTCTAAGTATAGTTTTCGCAGACATAATCTCATCAACAGGGTCACTTGTAAGTGATACTCTAATGGTATCACCGATTCCCTGTCCTAATATCATGCCTAATCCAACTGCCGACTTAATATTACCTCTGTACAAAGTTCCCGCCTCGGTAATACCTACATGCAACGGATAGTTGGTTTTATCTGCAATAAGCTGGTGGGCTTTAACACACATCATTACATCGGAGGATTTGATGCTTATAACCATATTGTCATAGCCACATCTCTCAATCATAGCAACCTTATCTAAGGCGCTCTCCACAATTCCCTCAGCTGTTACTCCACCGTATTTTGCAACCAATTCCTTCTCCAACGAACCTGAATTTACTCCAACTCTTATAGGAATATTATCAAGCTTAGCTCTCTCTACTACAGCTTTTAGCTTATCCTCTCCTCCTATATTGCCCGGGTTAATTCTGATTTTGTCTGCTCCGTTATCCATAGCAGCTATAGCAAGCTTATAGTCAAAATGTATATCTGCTACCAATGGTATATGAATCTTCTCTTTAATCCTAGAAAAGGCCTGAGCAGCCTCTAAGGTGTTAGCAGTAGCTCTCACAATCTGACAACCAGCATCCTCTAGTCTTAATATCTGTGCCACAGTGGCTTCTACATCAGCTGTATCAGTATTAGTCATAGACTGAATAGCAATAGGATTACCTCCACCTACAAGCACATTACCTATCTTTATTACCTTAGTATTATCTCTGTGTAGAGTACTCATATTATACACCCTTCCATCTCTATAAATAATCAACCATTAGTTTAAAATTTCACTTTAAGAAAAGAAAACATTTTTCACATCATTAAAAAGCACAACAAACATAAGAATTAAAACCAATACAAATGCTATTATGTTGATAATTGCCTCTTTATCAGCAGGAATCTTCTTCCTTGTTACTCCCTCTACAATAAGAAGCACTAGTCTACCACCATCAAGAGCCGGTATAGGTAAAAGATTCATAATTCCAAGGTTAACACTTAGGAGTATACACCAGTTAAGCATATTAAGGACAATATACTTAACAGCTTCTCCTGTGGTTTCGCTTTCTTCTTTGACCTCTTCAATAATTTCATTCATTACGCCGCCAACGCCTACAGGTCCCATTACATCTTCGCTTTCAACGCCACCGGTTACAATCATCTTAAGACTTGTAACTGTAGCCTTTACCCAATATCTAAGCTCTAATCCGGCATATTTTATATGGTTGCCAAAGCCTTCACATCTGGTATATCCCGCCAGTTCTCCAAGACTGTACACTCCATTTTTATCTGGCACTGGAGTTACTGTCACCTCATAGGTTTCACCATTTTGCTTCTGAAGCTTAAGGGTTACCGGTTTATTCCAACCATTTATTTCCATATATAGACTATACTCTCTATAGTTATAAATCCTATCACCGGCAACCTCAATAATTCTATCTCCCGGCTCAATTCCCGCCTCATATGCAGGACTTCCTTCCGCTACATCATATATATATGATGGATCACAGCCAGTTTGGCTTATAAGAATTATAGAGAACAAAAACGCAAGTATAAAGTTAAACACAGGACCGGCTGCAATAACCAAAAATCTTGTGAATACAGATTTGTTAGAGAATGCATTCTCATCCTCTGTCTCCTCGTCCTCCCCCAGCATTAGGCAGTATCCACCCAAAGGAAGAAGTCTTAAGAAATATTTTGTTTCTCCTTTTCCGAAGGAAAATATAGCAGGACCCATGCCTATGGAAAATTCCGATACTGTAATCTTGTTAATCTTAGCAACTATAAAGTGTCCGAACTCATGAAAAAACACAATAATGCCAAAGACTAAGATAATAAGTATTATGTTCATATTTTTTCTCCTTATTTTTACTAAGGGCTGTTATGTTTTTCGCCCCACATCATATTATATGTTCATCTCATCAATAAAATTATACACCCACTGCTCTGTGTCTAAAATCTGATGAAGATTAGGGTTTTCTATGACCTTATGCGCCTTCATGCATGCATCAATGATCTCATATATCTGAAGAAATTTAATTTTCTTATCCAAGAACAAAGCAACAGCCTTTTCATTTGCAGCATTAAACACAGTTGGCATACTTCCACCTGTCTTAATTGCACTATAGGCAAAATTAAGCCCCAAGAAGGTATCTGTGTCAGGTGTATCGATGATTATTCCATTCATCTTCGTAAAATCAAGTCTGTCTCCAGACAGATATCTCCTCTCAGGATAATAAAGGGCGTACTGTATAGGCAGCTTCATATCAGGAGTCCCCAGCTGCGCCTTTACACTACCATCCTCAAATTCAACCATAGAATGAATTATGCTCTGTGGTTGCACCACAACCTCTATATTTTCTGGTTCAATATCAAATAACCACTTGGCTTCTATAACCTCAAGGCCCTTATTAACTAGCGTTGCTGAATCTATGGTTATTTTTCTTCCCATAGCCCAGTTAGGATGCTTCAATGCGTCCTCTACTGTTACGCTGGCCAATTCCTCTCTCTTTCTGCCTCTAAATGGTCCACCAGATGCAGTTATAAGCAACCTGCTAATCCTGTTATTTACTCCATTATTAGTTTCACCGTGAATGCACTGGAATATGGCAGAATGCTCGCTGTCCACAGGTAGTATTTTAACCCCCATCTCCTTGGCCAGAGGCATTATTATATGCCCTGCAGTAACCAAGGTTTCCTTGTTAGCCAAAGCAATATCCTTACCTGCCTTAATTGCCTCTATGGTTGGTCTTATTCCTATCATTCCCACGATAGCCGTAACAAGCACCTCGGACTTGTCATAGGTGGCTATCTCTATAAGTCCTTCCATACCGGACACAACCCTTATATTAACATCAGACAAGGCTACGCGTAATTGCTTAGCCTTGTCTTCATCCCATATTCCAACTATTTCAGGACTAAATTCTCTAGCCTGTTTTTCTAGTAATTCTACATTGTTGCCTGCTGATATGGCAACAACATTTAAGTCATTATTCTCTCTAACTATATCCAATGTCTGAGTTCCTATAGAACCAGTCGAACCGATTATTGCTATATTTTTCACTAAATCTAACCTCCAAGGTTATAAGTCCTACTAAATCAAATACAAAAATCCATAGTAGATTATTGGGGCAGTAAATATTATACTGTCAAATCTATCCATAATACCACCATGTCCAGGTATTAGCTTACCATAGTCTTTAATATCATTGTTTCTCTTAATGGCAGAAGCTGCCAAATCTCCAATAACTGCAACTAAAGCGCCAAGAGCTCCTATAAGAGCAAATATCACCGGTGCATTATTAAGGCTTGCCACCTGCTTACTAAAGAACATACCATATAGAGCACCAACCACTGCACTTCCTACAATTCCTCCAACAAGTCCTTCCACGCTTTTCTTAGGACTAAGCTTTGGAGTCATCTTATGCTTTCCAAGGGTTACTCCCACGCAATAAGCACAGGTGTCATTAACCCAGGAACAAACAAATACCATTACCACAAGCGCTCCGCCGTGTTCTAAATCTCTTATGAGATACATATACGACAGCATCAATGTAACATACATAAAAGACAGAACTGCTGCCATGGCATCCTTATCCGTAAACCTAGGATATGTAGTAACATATATTCCAAGCACTGTAAGAACAAAAAGAATTATAAGTGGCAATACAAATTCATTCTTGTCAAATATAAGCAGTCCATAGTATATAACCGTTGCAACATAAGTAGCAACACCTATAGGAGTCTTGTGAAGCTTATAAATTCTAAGTAGTTCAAACACTCCACCTAAAGACAAAAGCAACATAGCTCCTGCTGTTACATAGCCGCCTAAATATAATACTCCTATAACAAGTATAACCAACACTATTCCACTTAATAATCTTGTCTTAAACATCCACTCTTACCCCGCCGAAGCGTCTTTCTTTTTATTTTGTACCTACTTTACACCACCAAAACGTCTTTCTTTTCCGTTATAGTATCTAATTGCTTCCTTTAAATCCTCTATGGTAAAATCCGGCCACAGAACATCCATAAAGCAAAACTCCGCATAAGCAAGCTGCCATATCAGATAATTTGATAATCTAACCTCTCCGCTTGTTCTAATCATAAGATCAGGGTCCGGAATATCCTTAGTATCAAGATATGAGGATATTAAAGTTTCATCTATAGCCTCCACAGAAAGCGTACCTTCCTTAACCTCTCGAGCTATAGCCTGTACTCCTCGTCTTAGCTCATCTCTTCCGCCATAATTTAAAGCTATGGTAAATGTAAGTCCATCATAGGAAGCGGTCTTGCTTTCTAACTCCTCTATTTTCTCAACAATATCCTTATCAAGTGCAGTTCTATCACCTATAACCCTTACGCGCATATTATTCTTAGACGCTCTCTCTATACTATCTACCAGATAATTTCTAAGAAGGTTCATAATACCTGAAACCTCTTCAACAGAGCGTTTCCAATTCTCAGTGGAAAATGCATACACAGTTAGATACTTAATGCCCAGACTATGTGCATCCTCACATATCTGTTCAACTACCTTTGCACCAGCTTTATGGCCAAAGTTCCTAGGCATAAGCCTCTTCTTTGCCCATCGTCCATTACCATCCATTATAATGGCAACATGCTCAGGAATATTTAACTTTTCACCATCAATTATCTTCTCCACCACAAGTCTCCTATACAGTAAGGATTTCCTTTGACTTCTCGTCAATTGCCTTGTCAATCTTTTCTACAAATTTATCAGTCATTTTCTGAACCTTATCCTCATTAGTCTTAAGCTCATCCTCTGATATCTCATTAGCCTTATTCATTTTCTTAAGGGCATCATTAGCATCTCTTCTTATATTTCTAACTGCAACCTTAGCTGCCTCGCCCTTCTTCTTGATATCCTTAACCAAATCCTTTCTTCTCTCCTCAGTAAGCTCTGGGAAGTTCAGGATTACACACTTACCATCATTGTTAGGCGTAACACCTAAATCAGAACACATAATAGCCTTCTCAATTTCCTTAATAAGACTTGACTCCCAAGGCTGAATCATAAGAGTTCTAGCCTCCGGAACTGTAATATTAGCTGCCTGCTGAATAGGAGTTGGAACTCCATAATAATCAACCTTAAGCTTATCTAGAATATGTGGATTTGCTCTACCCGCTCTAATTCCTGCATACTCTGACTGTAAATTGTCTAATGTTTTCTCCATCTTGCTTTCATACTGTGATAACATATTGCTTCCTCCTAGATATTGTTATTCTTTATTCTCTCACTTTATTAATCACACTTTATGATTGTACCTGTGAACTCACCGGATACTGCTTTAACTATGGAATTTTCTGCATTTAATCCAAAAAGCATCATAGGCATCTTGTTTTCCATGGCAAGAACAGCTGATGCCAGGTCTATAACACCAAGCTTTTTATCAACTATCTCGTTAATATCCATAGAATCATATTTTTTGGCATCAGGATTTAATTTAGGATCGCTATCATAAACTCCATCAATGGCCTTAGCCATAAGTATTACATCACACTCTACCTCTATAGCCATAAGCACTGTAGCTGTATCAGTAGAGAAATATGGATGTCCTGTTCCTCCTGCAAAGAATACAACCTCACCCTTTTCTAGGTATTCTACAGCCTTATCCTTTGAGAAAAGCTCAGTAACATTGCCACAAATAAAAGGGGTCATAACATGAGTTTTAAGTCCAGCCTGTCTAAACATATCAGCGGCATAAACACAGTTCATAACTGTGGCAAGCATACCAATCTGATCTGCCTTAACTCTGTCCATATCTCCAGAGGTTCTTCCTCTCCAGAAGTTACCTCCTCCAATTACCACACTCACCTGTGTTCCCTTGTCCACGATAGCTTTGACCTGAGTTGCTACCTCTCTTACGGTATCTTCATCAAAGCCCATCTTCTTGTCACCTGCTAAAGCCTCTCCACTTAGCTTTAAAAGAATTCTATTCATCTCCATAGTATTACTCTCCATATCAGTTTTATTTGTGCCAACAGCCCTTACTCAAAAAAGCTCTTAACATCTATCTCCGAATAGCACTGTGAACAAAAGCCTTCAATAACTGCTCCATTGTTAATCTGAACAGAGCGTGACTTAATATTACCCATAATAACTGCTGTAGAATCTACGATAACAGGTCCATGAACATCAATATCACCATTAACCGCACCTGCAATTACAGCTGATGTTGCATTCACATTACCAACCACCACTGTTCCTACACCAATCTTAACGCTACCATCACAGATAACCTCGCCTTCTATCTTGGCTGCATTAGCATACACCTCGCCGGCAGTAACATTACCCTTAATAAGGCCTCCAACGATAAGCTTTCCACCACAGCTTAAATTACCCTCTACAGTACCGATAACATCTACACTTCCATCAGTTTCAACATTACCCTTTATGGTTGTTCCTTTGGTAATATAGGTTGTATCATCAGTTAAAATGCTGTTAATTTCCTGCTCTTTTTCCTTGTGCTGGTTATTATCTGCAACCATATTATCATCCTCCAGGTTTTCTTCAATATACGCTGGTGTTTCCGCATCCTCTTCATTCTTAAGTATGGCAGCCTCAACAGCCTTACTCAAGTCCACATTCAGATACCCATCATTAGCTATTTCCTGAGGTTCACTATAGTCCACAGCTAATGCCTCCTCAGTATTCTCAAGCATATCCTCTTCGTCTAAAGCCTCTAAGCTTTCAAGCTCGTCCTCTAGCTGTTCAAGCTCTGTTTTCTCCGACTGTTCCTCTGATGGATTCTCAACAGTAACTGTCTCTGCCTGTAAAATCTCAGGATTCATAAGCTCCGACACCATACCCTGTGCCAAATCCTCCTGAAGATTATCACCCATTATTCCTTCTGATGAGTCTGTAATGATTTCCGCAGAAGGAACAGTATCGAATAAGTTTTCCTCTTTAACCTGCTCCTCTTCGCCATAGTCTGACTCAGGGCGTTCCATCTCATAAAGCTTTTCCTGAGCCTGTGGATTAACAATATGTCTGTCGTCAATGGTGTAGTCATCCAAATCCTCTAACATATCCTCCGGTGCTATATCCATATTATCATTATCATCAAAAGTATTGACCATATCTTCATCATCATATTCGGCGCCAAGCTCATCCTTGTCCGGCATAAGCTCATTAACGGCCTGTGCAAAATCTCTTTTAAAATCCTTAAAAAAACCCATATTGCCCTCCTTAATCACATATTCTATTTATTATACAACAATAATCAAATTAATTCAATCCGATTACAGCTTTGTCACTATGCTAAAATTCCTTATAAAGTCTGATAATTACCATAAGTATGGCAAATGTTCTGTTGATATCAGACGGATGCTCCAAGGAGTGTCCAACCTCCTCGAACTGCTTAAGAGGAATATCCTGCTCTACACAATATATCTTAAGCTTTCTACTCTCCAAAACAGTATCCTCCTTGCCGGATACCACAATACATTTTCCCCGTCGCATATATTTTAAGCCGGCATCAACTGGTGTAAGGTAGATGTGTCTGGCTCTAAGCTTATAATGCTCCTCACAGAAGCCAGCCAGGGCACAGCCCATACTTTTAGATACAAAAACTATGTCCTCATATACTGAAAAATCCACCATGTCCAGTTGTTTTAAAACTATTTCCTTCGCCTCTTCTATAAGGCCTGATATATTATTTTTGTCCCCTTTTAACCTAAAGTTATAATCAAGCTGTATAACATCGTAGCCTCTATCCGCAAATATCTTGCCACAATAGTAAAGCAGTGGTCTGTCACAGCTATAATTTCTTCCAGGGAATTCAATTAACAGCTTTCGTCCCATAGGAAAATCCCCCTTACTTTATCTCACTTATCCGCTTCTTTGCACAATCAAGCTCTACACCCTTCATCATAAGTATAGAGTTAAAAAGCTTTTCACCGCAACCCAAAGCTGCCGGTATATTAAGCTCCATACATCTTTTGGCAATTCTGGAATCCTTGGTATCCTTCTTGGTAATAATTCCCTTTACATCCTTTGTAAAAATCCAATCGTAAGCTAATGTTACCTTAGACAAAAGCACTATCTTGCCGGTCACATCTACGTCATGTCCCTCATCATAGTACACAATATCACCGGATACGCATTTGTCTGTAAGGTAATCAGGTATCTCCTCGTTAATATCTATAACATCTAAATCACCTACATTTAAAATTACATCAGGAAGCACCAGATAGGAATAGGCATGATACATGTTTCTTCTGGCCTCAATAGTCATAACATAGGAATCTCTACTGTGATAGCTGTCAAGATCCTGAATCTCTAGGTACGACATATCCTCCTTGTCGATACCAATCAGCTCTCCTAATCTTGCTATAATATCTAACAACAGTCCTATGGATTTTGCATATTCAAATCTATAACTGTCAGCAAGCTCGCTGGCTCCATTAATAAAGCCTATAAGCCTATCTACATCAACATTAAGCCTTGATTCATCAAGCGCCTTGGCTACCACCTCTCTATCAAGGGCTTTAGCTACCTTTTTGCCCTTGTACAACTCATAATCTCTTACTATCTCAAGATTACTATAAAGCTTTCGATAGCTGTGAGCTCTTATATCACAAATACTTATTCTTAGATGTCCGTATTTTCCGTCAAACTCCTCCCAAGAGAGCTTACCGCTAGTATAATCTTCAAAATCTCTCTTAAAGCAGGAGGATACTGTATCTAGAGAAAGTCTAAATGCATCTATATCCTCTCTCTTGAGATATCCTTCCTTAACCAACGATGTACAAAAGCCCTTTGCAATGAACTCACATCTCTCCTGCCTTGTATATCCCGGAGAGCAATAGTGTCTCATAGCATCAATTAGTTCAGCAATATAGCTATATAGCTTCATGCTGTTAGTCTCCTCCCCAGGCTTAAGCTCTCTAACCCTTCTTCTGGTTATCATAAGCTTTGTAAGCGCCTCTATATCCTTATCATGAAGCTGCTCGTAATTATTAATTATATTCTCAGTAAGTCCAAGAAGGCTTTTACCTAAAGCATCAATTTCATTCTTGGCAAATCCATAATTCTCTAGCTTATTTAATCTTCTAGCCGTAGAAAAATTGTAGGAGCCAAAAACTATGGCACTATCAACCTTCCTGTGTCTTCTTCTATTATCCGTCAAGACCTGTTGGTAATAATTGAATATCTTATCCCTAAGTATTCTATCCATACCTGCAGGTATTAGTGCATTAAAAAGACAGTCAACAGATACATACGGCTTATTACCTACCCTGTGCATAAGGCTTGAATCTACTCCCTCATAGCCAAGCTGCTTTATAGTCTCACCCCATATTCCCGAGGTAAGTATCCCCTTAAACAGGGAATAATCCAAAGGTCTAGGCTCGGAACCTATCATCTTAGATGGATTCCAATATGCCTGATGCGACATAATATGATGGGTGTCAAGATAATTACACTTGGCAAATGCCTTGGTGTCCGAAAACTCTCTGTCTGTCATGAGAATATGACTTCCCAGCAGTCTATCCATCGGTTTAACCTGATATACCAAAATATTATCGTCAGCATCAATTCCAAACTCTATGCTAAATTCCTGTATCTCTATAGCCTTCTCCAAATCTCTTGCAGCTAATATGAGATTCATAAAGCTCTCATCTACAAACTCTCTGGATACATTATTAGCTATCCACTTTGTTCTGGATTTCGCTCTCGAATTATCCACCTTTGTTTCTTCTATATAGTTATAAACAACCATATAATATGGTCTTCCATAGTATATATCTCTGGTATAGCATACCCCACACATAACAAGGTTGTCATACATCCTGTGAATAATAATCTCATTGTCCTCGTCATCATGACACTGAGCAGCCACCCTTTTAATGGCATCGAAAACTTCTTCCCTTGATGAAGCCTCTACTCCTTCTATACCTTGGAATATACCTGTTCCGGCAGATATACCCTCATCACGGGTTATGTAGTTCTTTCGAACAATAAGGGGACCTGCATCAAAGGTTCTTTTTATATTCCCCCATACAGCCTCTTTATATAGCTCGAAATCGGATGCCTTTATCTCTATTACATCCTCCAGCTTTATTCTATTGTCATCATCAAGATTCTTCTCTGTTAATCCTGCCAATATTTCAGCCTTGTTCATACGCTACCTCATTATTGCAAAATGAATTCCTTAACTACTTGTACTATTCCATCCTCATCACAGGATGCAGTAATATAATCCGCATTATCCTTAACTACCTGTTGTGCATTAGCCATAGCAACTCCCACTCCACCATACTGCACCATCGTAAGATCATTAAAGCCATCTCCACAGCATATAGTATCCTCCTGTTTCATACCAAGAGCATTCACCAGCTTGTCCAAGGATTCTGCCTTATCTACACCCTTTATGGTAATCTCGATAAAATATGGTTCTGATCGAAATACATTTAAGTCCGGTGCAAGAAGCTTAGCCAATTCCTTCTCGTAAGCCTCTGCCTTCTCAGGAGCTGCAGTAAGCAGACATTTCGTCATGTCAAAATCTACTTCTTCAAGGAAATTATCAACCCTGTGTATAACCATAGAATTAAGTCTTGCCTCGTACTCCATATACTCATCTATCTCAGTACCGGTCAAAACCTCATCATCTCTGTAGGTTACCATGCCAAGGCCATTATCTATAGCATAATCGTATATAGTCTTTAGATAGGAATTAGGGATTGCCTTCTGAAAAACAGTTTCTCCTGTCTTGCAGCTAATAACCTTTCCGCCATTAAAGGACAATACATATCCACCGTACTCAGCAAGTCTAAGCTCCTTCACATAAACCTTCATGCCCGGATACGGTCTTCCAGATGCAAGGGCTACTATGTGACCATCTTCTTGAATTTTAATCAGACTTTCTAAGGTTGCAGAAGTTATCTCCTTCTTGGAATTAACCAAAGTTCCATCTATATCAAGTACCAATAATTTCTTTCCTGTTGTCATATTAAAACCTCTTATTTCTCATTTTAGTCCGTCATTTTAATAATAACATTTTTTTTGATGTTTTAGAAGATATATGTTAGAATTATTTCATTATTTTTCAAATAAAATTTAAGCATAAAACCATGCAATACATATCTTAAAGTGGGTGATAAATTGGAGATAATTATACACATTGATTCAAAGAAAATAGACAGGAATCTAAAAGCGGCCATAGATGAATATACTAAGAGAACCTCTCCCTATTGCAGAGTAACCATTAAGCAGTATAAAAGCATCAATAAGGCAGCCTTTAAAACATCCTCTAGGATTTTCAAAATACTGCCAGGAACAGCCTCTCCCACCTCATTAGGCTTAGCCGAGCTAATACAGAATATCAATATGGAAGGTGTTTCCTGCATTGAGTTCATCATCTCAAATGCTGCTTCAGACATAGAGGCAGTTCAAGAATTCAACCTTTCCTCCTTTGATATGAGCTTAGAGCTTACAGCTGTGGTTCTTACAGAACAAATTTATAGAGCTTACACAATCATGAATAATATAACCTATCACAAATAAATAGCTAAGGCAGTTGAATAATCCCATTACTCAACCGCCTTAGCTATTTGCTCTGCCAGCATTACTCTCATCAACTGGTGTGGAAATGTCATATTCGAAAAGCTCAGCTTATAATTAGCCCTATCCACCACTGCCTTAGCCAGGCCAAGGGAGCCGCCAATTATGAACACTATACTCTCACATTGGTTTAAATTTGCCTTGTTTATTAGACCCTTCATAGCAGAAAAATCTGTACTTTTTCCCTCTATACACAGCGCAACAACATAATCATTGCCCTTTATTTGTTCTAACACTCTATTCCCTTCTACCGTCTTAATCCTATCCATAACAACCTGACTGGCATTCCCCGGAATACTTTCATCACTAAGCTCTATCACCTGCAAATCAGTTTTTTTCCTGATGCTCTGATAGTATTCCTCCAGCTTATTTCTGTAGAATTCCTCTTTAATTTTACCTAAAACGATTATTTTAATGTTCAAATTCACAATTTCTCCTAAGATAATTTACTGTTTCTTTTAAAGTTGTTTAAACTTTGTTCACAAATGTGATATATAATTTAAATATAGTTTTTTTCATAAATCCTCTCTTTAAATTATAACAGAAAAAACCGGTTAAGTACTACCGGTTTTTTTGTGCTTATTTTTAGAATATATTATATATTACCATTCTTAACATCTTCAAATTCCCGTATTATCTCAGCACTTACATTTGGTGTAACAAGGCTTACCACCACTATGCTAAGCAAACTAATTCCAAAACCTACCAGAAGAGAATAAAGTCCTGTATAGGTTCCTAGGGTTGCCCTAACACCATCCACATCAATAAGCTTGATATAATCCCAAACTATAACAGTGAGACCACCACTAATCATACCTGCCATGGCTCCGTATAGATTTGTTCTCTTCCAATAAAGAGAAAGTAGAATGGTTGGTCCGAAGGCTGCGCCAAGTCCTGCCCAGGCATTAGACACGAGTCCCATAATACTGGAGTCAGGATTCCATGCTATAACAAATGCTATAACAGCAACCACAAGCACTGTTAATCTGCTAACAAGCATCATCTTTTTTTCTCCCATATTCTTGAACAACACTCCATCAAACAAATCCTTTGCAACAGAGGAAGATGTTACAAGAAGCTGTGAATCTGCTGTAGACATAATAGCAGCAAGTATACCACATAGGAATAATCCGCCTATAAAAGGAATATTAACATCCTCCATAAACATCTTCTTAATCATCTCTATAAATACATTTTCATATTCTGCATTCTCAATCCCAAGAACCTGCGGATAAAGGTATGCCCTACCAATAACACCTATCATACATGCTACTGCAAGAGAAAGAAGCACCCACACAATAGCAATCTTCTTAGATTTAGCAAGCTCTTTTTCATCCTTAATAGCCATAAATCTAACCAGAATATGTGGCATGCCACAATAGCCAAGTCCCCACGCAAGCTGAGATAAAATACTTACCAATGATATGGGTTCTCCACCATCATTCATAATATTCAGAAAATCTGTCACACTTACATCTAAGCCACTTGCTCTTAGGTTCGGAACAATAACCCCGGTCCCCATAAGAGATACACCTATAATTGGCACTGCAAGTATAGCTATAAGCATCAAAAAGCCCTGAATAAAATCAGTCTCACACACAGCAAGGAAACCTCCAAATAGTGTGTAGAGAAGTATTACTCCACCACCAACTGCAAGAGCTATATGGTAGTCAATTCCTGTAATAGACACAAAAAGCTTACCTCCTGCTGCAAAGGATGATGCAGTATATACAAGAAAGAAAACAACCATCACTACAGCCGAAATGGCCATAAGAATTCGCTTCTCATCTCTAAATCTATTACTTAAATACTCTGGTATTGTCATAGCATTACCGGCTTTAATAGTATATTTTCTAAGTCTGCCTGATACAAATGCCCAATTAAGCACTGTACCCGCAAATAGTCCAATGGCAATCCACGCCTGATTAGTTCCAAATGCATAGATACATCCTGGAAGCCCCATAAGTAGCCACCCACTCATATCCGATGCCTGAGCCGAAAGTGCTGCCACCCATCCATTAAGGTTTCGTCCACCTAGGAAATAATCATCTGCACTCTTATTCTTTTTGGCACTGGCAATACCAATAGACAGCATAGTCACAATATATATAGCAAATGCAAGAAATAACCAAACAGTCATCAATCCTTGGTCTCCATTACCATAAGATACCCTGTCTTAATAGAAATGAAGCCTTCCTCCTCCCTTATTTCGTTGCTAATCCCTATAGTGTCGGCTTTTACCATAGTAGCATCTGACAGCCCATAAACAAATCCTGTCAGACTAATACCTGTCACTTCATCAGAAAAAGGTATAAGAGATACATATTTCCCATACTGTTGCTTTCTTCTTAGCTTCATCTGCTTATCTATCATTGTAATTCTGTTATGCTCGTCCAAAACGAAAGCCCTTATCCCCTGGTCTAAGCATAGCTTTAACAAAGCTAAATTCCCCATCATATGGTCAAGTCTACCACCAGTAGCTCCCAATATGGTAATCGTTGATGGCTTTAACTTTATAGCCTCCAAAACAGCCATGTGAGTGTCTGTAGCATCCTTTATGGGATTTAGGAATATGGCATTGGATTTTCCTTGATATTTGTCTCTTATTGCATTATTAGCAGAATCAAAATCGCCAATAACCATATCTGCAGCTATCCCTAGCTCATCCAACACTTGAACTCCTCTGTCAACACCGATAATGTATGAATTTGTAGTGTCTTTTACAGTATCTGTAATTAGCTTGTCACAGTTAATTCCACCTGCAACAATAATTATATTTTTGCCATTCATAATATAATCTCTACACCTTAAATTATTTATTCCTAATTGAATTTAAGAATTCATAATCTCTAAAAAGCTCTTAACATTCTCTGCCTTATCACCCTTAAACACAGCTGAGCCTGCAACTATAATATTTGCCCCGGCATCTACAACTGACTTAACATTATCAAGGGTAATTCCGCCATCAACCTCTATATCAATACTGCATCCCAGCTTATCTGCTAAAGTCTTAGTAGCAGCAATCTTATCAAGAGCCTTTGGCATAAATTTTTGTCCACCAAAGCCCGGCTCAACACTCATAATAAGCACCATATCAATAAAAGGCATATACTCTTCTAGCACGCTGACATCAGTGTCCGGCTTTATAGATACACCACACTTAACACCTGCGTCCTTAATAGCCTTAATTGTTGCCATAAGATCCTCGCAGGCTTCATAATGTACTGTAATCATATCAGCACCTGCTGCTTTAAATACATCCACATATCTAATAGGCTCCACAATCATCAGGTGAACATCAAAGAAACGATCTGTTATCTTACGAATGCACTCTATAACAGGTGGTCCAAAGGATATATTCGGCACAAATGTACCATCCATAACATCCAGATGAAACCACTGAGCACCTGCCTCATCAATTATCCTAGAGTCACGCTCTATATTGTTGAAATCCACTGACAATAGTGAAGGTGATAGAATCTTTTCCATTTTTTTCTCCCCCCGTTTATAACTATTCTTAGGTTACCATTTTTTCTTGTTCTTAAGTTCATCATAAAGCTGCTTATAATTCTCATATCGTAGATTACTTATAATCCCCTTATCCAGTGCGGACTTAACACCGCATATAGGTTCATTGATATGAACACATCCTATAAATTTACAGTCCGCCTCATGTTCCCTAAACTCATTATAATACTCCTTTAGCTCATGACATTCCATCTCATCCACAAAAAGGGACGAAAATCCGGGAGTATCCATAATATAGGTATCCTCATCAACCCAGATAAGCTCCGAATGTCTGGTAGTGTGCTTACCTCGCTTTATCTTCTCACTAATACTGCCTGTCTGAGCCTTTGCGTTAGGATTAATAGAATTAAGCAGCGAAGATTTACCTACTCCTGACGGACCTGCAAACACCGTTGTCTTACCCTTTATAAGAGCTTGTAAGCTGTCTATGCCGTCTATCCATGCAGTTATTTTATCCCTAGAATAAGTAGAGGTTATGATAACATCATAACCACAAGCCTCATAAATATTCTTAAGTTTATCTGCTTCCTCATAGTCCACTAAATCGGCCTTATTAAGACAAATAATTGTCTTCACATCCTGCCTGTCCATCATAATGAGAAATCTGTCCAATAAATTAAAATTAGGCTTAGGGTCTGACAACGCAAATATTATAACCGCCTGGTCCACATTACTAACCGCCGGTCTAATAAGAGAATTCTCCCTGGGCAATATATCTATAATATTACCGGTAAGCGTCTGTTCATCAATTATATCTATCAAAACATTATCACCAACAGCAGGTTTAATATTTTGATTACGAAATACTCCCTTAGCCTTACACTCAAATATTCTATTATCAGGTAGGTGGATGTAATAAAATCCACCTACCCCTTTTATTATCTTTCCTTGCATGTACTATTCCTCTACCTCATCATAGGTTATGTTGAGTGGTGAAATAGAAAATGAACTTGTTACACTTGCTCCTGTACCGTCTATCATAGCAAGGTCGGCTGTTCCACCTTCCTCCGCAAGACCTGGTACTGTTGCAGTGATATTATATGTGCTTCCAGATGTAACGGTTACATCCTGTGAGTACACAGGTGAGCCATTGAAAAGAACCTGAACTGTTACAGCTGTTCCATCAAGTGCCGCATCATTACAAGTAATTGTTCCAGAAATATTAGCTGTATAGGTTATCTCCTTCTCCTCAGGACCCTTACTAACTACAAAGTCAACCGACTCGCCTTCTTCAATAGTGCTATTAGCTGCAGGACTCTGGCTAATTACCTGTCCCTCTGGTATAGTCTCGTGATGCTCCTCAGAAACATTACCTACCTCAAGCTTTGCTCCCTCAATAGAAGTAATTGCTTCCTCCTTAGTAAGTCCATAGATATTAGGGACTGATGTCTCCTTCTTCTCAGAACCATTACTTACTGTTATAACAACCTTAGAGCCTTCCGGAGCCATCTCATATGCAGCTGGAGTTGTAAAGATAACATAATCCTTCTCAATTTCCTCGCTGTACTCATATGCATGTGCTATCTCAAAGCCTGCCTCTGTAATAATTGTACATGCCTGCTCATCAGTAAGTCCTGTTACATCAGGGACCTGAATCTCCTCAGCACCACCACTTACCCTAAGAGTAATCTTAGCATTAGCAGGAACCGGATCTCCCTTCTTGAAGCTCTGCTCCACTACATAGCCTTCCTGAACGGTATTATCCTTTACCATCTCGATAAGAATGTTCTCTTCCTTAAAGCCCTCGTTAGTAAGCATCTTGACAGCAGCCTCCTGAGTTACACCAGTAACATCTATCATCACAATATCCTCTACAACCTCTTCTGTGGAAGCATTAGGATCTGTAGTAGTACTACTCTTATCTTTATTACCAAAATTGAACCAGCCAAGGAAGTTACCTACGAATACCATAACAATTATGGCTACAATTATAGCTGTAAGGACACCACCGATAACAACAGCCTTCTGAAGTCCTTCATCGTCATCCTCTTCCTCTTCTATTTCTTCCTCGTAGTCTTGAATCTTCTTGATACTCTGTCTTACCGGAGCCATCTCCTCCTCTGTAAGCTCATAGGCCTCCTCCATAGAGGTATCATTCATAAGCTGATTAATTCTACCCTGATCAACTGTAATAGGTGTGATTCCTCCTATCGGAGTTATCTCTCCCATCTCATTACCAAGTGGCTGATTAAAGGTATCAAGCTGTCCATTGCCATATGGATTTGCATAACCATTCATAGCACCATATGCAGAACCTGTCATAGCTCCCGCCATAGCTCCACCGGCAACACCATTTGCACCAGCTCTGATAGCCTGCATATCCTCCTTCTTAAACTCCTGGGTAGGACTGTTTGTAATAGAGGTCGGAGCCACTACTATATCTATATTAGGATTGTTCTGTACTCTCTTTAAATCTGCAATAAGGGCACTGGCAGTAAGATATCTTCTCTCAGGCTTCTTCTGTGTTGCCTTAAGAATAACCTTCTCGAAGCTTGAGTAAATGTCAGGATAATACTGTCTTGGTGGAATCATATCACTCTGGATATGCATAAGTGCTACAGACACATTATTGTCACCCTCAAAAGGAACTCTACCTGTAACCATCTCATACATAGTTATACCAAGAGAATAGATATCACTTCTCTCATCACTATATCCACCACGAGCCTGCTCTGGGGAAATGTAATGCACTGAACCCATTGCTCCTGAAGTAAGTGTATTAGAGGATGCAGCCTTTGCAATACCAAAGTCTGTAACCTTAAGATTACCATTCTTAGAGACAATTATATTCTGTGGCTTAATGTCTCTATGTATTACATGACTTTCGTGAGCTGCCTCAAGTCCTGATGCTATCTGTATAGCAAAATCTATAGCTCTATCCATAGAAAGACGACCATTCTCAGCAATGTAGTCCTTTAATGTTATTCCCTCAACCAATTCCATAACAATAAAGTATACACCCTCATCGTCATATACATCATATACATTTACAATGTTAGGATGTGTAAGGCCTGCTGAAGCCTGAGCCTCAACTCTAAACTTAGTAACAAAATTCTGATCTCTACTGAATTCAGGCTTTAAAACCTTAATAGCAACATTTCTATTCAGTCTATGACATCTTGCCTTGTAAACGATAGACATTCCACCTGCGCCTACTACATCAAGTATTTCATATCTATCACAAAGTATCATTCCTGGTTTTAACATAACTTCAACCCTTTCTGTTATATCCACCGACAAAGCATATCGGAAAAAGTATTTTATCTGGAAACTACTACCACTGATATATTATCTGAGCCACCATAATAATTAGCTCTGTCAACTAAGGCTCTTGCTGCGTCCTTAATATCGTGATAATCCACTACAATATCTCTTATCTCGTCGTCCTCTACCATATTTGACAAACCATCGGAGCAAAGAATGTATCTGTCCTCTGGTTCCATATCTATCTCAAAAAAGTCCGGTATAACCTCATCTCTAGAACCCATAGCCTTGGTTATGATATTCTTCTCCGGATGATTCCTTCCTTTTTTTCGTTCCAATTCTCCACTACGAATCATCTCCTCAACTAATGAATGGTCCATAGTAATCTGTCTAATGTCGTTATTAACAACATAAAGCCTACTGTCGCCCACATTGGCCACATAAAGTTTTCCATCAAGAGCAACTGCCGCAACCATAGTAGTACCCATACCCGTTAGGTCCGGATCCTTATTAGCAGCTTTATATATTTCATTGTTAGCATAAATCATAGCACGTTTCAGTATAGCTATAGGATTCTCTAAGGTTGATTTCTTAATGAATTCCACAGATATATCAATAGCCATCTTAGATGCCTTATCTCCTGCTCTATGCCCTCCCATTCCATCTGCAACTATGTACAAATTAGGAAGACTACCCACTGGCTCATCACTGAAAAATATACTATCCTGGTTGTTCTTACGCTTTACACCAGTATCAGTTATTCCGCTCGACTGCATCAGCTTCCTCCTGACTGTTAATCCTATGTTTCCTTCTTAACTGTCCGCAGGCTGCGTCTATATCGCTGCCCACACTCCTTCTAATAGTACCATTAATTGAATTTTTTTCAAGTATTAATTTGAATTTTTCAATTGATTCCCTATCTCCCTGCTTAAAATCCCTTTCATTTATAGGATTTACCGGAATTAAATTCACATGACAATTTATACCCTTAAGCAGCTTTGCCAGCCTTAGCGCATGGTCTGGAGAATCATTTTTGTCCTTTACTAAGCTGTACTCAAAGGTAAGGCGTCTTCCAGTTTTATCAAAATACTCCTTACAACAATCAATTGTTTCCTTAAGCGTATACTTATGAGCTATAGGCATAAGCTCCTTTCTCTCCTCATCAGTAGTTCCGTGAAGGGAAAGTGCAAATGTAATTGTTAAATCCTCATCTGCAAGCCTTTTTATATTAGGTACTATTCCACAGCTTGATACAGTTATATTTCTTTGGCTAATGTTATAGCCCTTTTCATCTGATATTATTTTGATAAAGCGAATAAGGTTATCGTAATTATCAAGTGGTTCTCCTGTTCCCATTACAACTATATTCGATATTCTTTCTCCTGTAAGGCGCATAGTCATATACACCTGCTCTAGCATCTCAGAAGCCGTAAGATTTCTTATAAGCCCTCCTATGGTAGATGCGCAAAATTTACAGCCCATTCTACAGCCCGCCTGAGATGAGATGCAAATAGAGTTTCCATAGCTATATTTCATAAATACAGTTTCAATCATCTGACCATCCTGCATTCTATAAAGGAACTTTATGGTTCCATCCTTTTTTGACTCCTGCCTGGTTTCCTCCTCTATAGTAACAAAGCCCGCCTCTCTTACATCCTCTTTTATGTTCTTAGGAATATTAGTCATGTCATCAAGAGAAGCCACATGCTTTTCATGTAGCCACTGATACAGCTGTTTAGCTCTAAAAGAAGGATATCCCTTATCCTTCAAAAAGCTTTCTAATTCACTTAAATACATTGACTTAATATCCATTTTATTCCTCTTATCTCTTCTTAAGAACCGCATAATAGAAACCGTCACAGGTATCAATACCCTGTAAGAAGCATCTCTCCTCTAGCAGCTCATATTCCTTATTATTCTCTAAAAACCAACCTACATTCTTTTGATTCTCGTCAGGATTAATAGTGCAGGTGCTATATAGCAATGTTCCTTGCTCCTTTACATATTCCTTCACAGTACTAAGTATCCTTCTTTGAAGAGTTACCAGCTCTGCCAGTTGACTTTCTTCTAATCTGTATTTTATATCATTCTTTCGACCTATAATTCCAAGTCCCGAGCAAGGCACATCTGCAATCACCACATCCGCCTTCATATCAGGTATCAGTTCTGTGGCATCATGACAGCTTATATGAACATTATCAAGGCCAAGCCTTGATACATTGTCCTCTATAAGCTCCAGTTTCTCCTCTGATATGTCCATAGAGTATATCTTTCCCTGTCCATTTAAATACTCTGCAGCACAGGTGGTTTTACCTCCCGGCGCAGCACACACATCTAAAACCACAGCTCCAGGCTTTATACCTGCTGCCCTAATGGCGCACATAGAGCTTTCGTCCTGAACAGTAAAATACCCCTGCTTATATCCAGGCACCCTTTTAATGAAATCATAATCACTGATTAAAAGAGCCTTGTCACTATAGCTACCATACTCAACTGTTATATCCGCTGCTTCTATAGTAGCTTTTAACTCGTCTCTGGTAATTCTCGTAGTGTTTGTTCTTATGGCTGTCGCTCTGTCCCAGAAGCAGCCCTCAAGAATTTTTATATACTCTTCGGGATAGTCCTTCTTAAGCTTTGCAACCAACCACTCAGGCATGGAATACTTAACAGATAAATACTGTGTTGCATTTTTATCGCCTGACGGCTCAGGAATATTATCCTTATTCCTTGCTATATTCCTTAACACACCATTGACAAAGCCAGAAAGGCTTCCAAAGCCATGTGATTTAGCCAGCTTTACAGATTCATTACAGGCTGCACTATCCGGCACAGACTCCATATACAAAATCTGGTAGACTCCCATTCTTAGAATGCATCTTATAAAAGGCTTGCACTTATTTACCTTAGTTTTAGAAAACTGATTAATGGTGTAGTCCAGTGTAATAAGCTGCTCCATAACCCCCTCTGCAAGCCTTGTTATAAATGCTCTGTCTCTTTTATCCTCAAATTGATTCTTGGACAGGGCCTTTGATATGGCTTGATTAGAGAAGGTTTTATTAGTCTCTATATCCATTAATATATTAAGTACTATGTCTCTGGTGTTAATCATTTTATTCTCCCGCAATCATCCCTACAGAAAGCTTGTTTCCATTAAGATAAGAAACTGTATCCATAGGCTTTTTACCCTCTGGCTGAAGATTCTTAATTATAAGACCATCCTTGCCACATGCTATGGTAAATGTTTTCTTAGTTACCTCAACTATCTCTCCCGGCTTTGCTCCCTCTGGCACCTGACAAACCTGTGCCTTGAAGATTTTTACTCCCTTACCATCTATTCTGGTATAAGCACATGGCCATGGATTTAAACCTCTAATTAATCTTTCTATCTCCACAGCTGACTTTCTAAAGTCAATATTACCCATATCCTTAGACAGCATTGAGGCATAGCAGCTTTCATGGTCGTTTTGCTTGATTCTTGTGGCAGTTCCAGCCTCTAGCTTATCAAGGGTTGAAAGAATAAGCTTAGCCCCTTCTACTGCCAGCTTGTCATGAAGAGTCTCTCCTGTATCATCAGCCTCTATGGCAACCTCTACCTTTTCAAGCATATCACCTGTGTCAAGTCCCTTTTCCATATACATAGTAGTTACGCCTGTCACCTTCTCACCATCTATTATCGACCACTCTATAGGGGCTGCACCTCTATATTTTGGAAGAAGTGATGCATGTATATTTATACAACCGTACTTTGGAATATTCAAAATACTTTCCGGCAAAATCTGACCATAAGCTGCAACTACTATAATTTCAGGATTGATATCCTGAAGAAGTCTAACATTTTCCTCATTCCTAAGCTTCTCAGGCTGATAAACAGGAATGTTGTACTCCATAGCCTTAGCCTTAACCGGAGTAGGTACTAAGGCCTTACTTCTTCCTTTCGCCTTATCCGGCTGGGTTATAACAGCCTCAACCTGATGTCCTGCCTTAATTATTGATTCTAATGCATACACCGCAAAATCCGGTGTTCCCATATATACAACCTTCATCTAATCACCTCTTTTAATCCTCTTTTGGTGCGTCCACAGCATACAGACCATCAAGCACCTTATCCTTATAGAGAATACCATCCAAATGGTCAAGCTCATGGCATATAGCTCTGGCAAGAAGTCCTTCACCAACAACTGTAATTTCTTCCATATTCTCGTCTAAAGCCTTGCATACCACCCTATTAGGTCTTACTACTGTTCCAACCAGACCCGGAAGACTCAAGCATCCCTCGTCCCCCTCCTGTACTCCACTTTCCTCAATTATCTCTGGGTTGATAAGCGTATAGGCATCTCCATCACATACATCTATAACAACTATTCTCTTTAAAACACCAACCTGTGGTGCTGCAAGACCAACACCATTTGTTTCATACATAGTGTCATACATATCATCAATCAATGTCTGAAGTCTTGGAGTCATCTCTGTAACAGGCTTACATACCTTTCTTAATATATCATCTCCATCAACTCTAATATTTCTAATTGCCATAGCATTTTCCACCTTTCTATTTAGTACATCTTTACAGGATTAACATCCAATGTAATATTTATATCTTCAACATTATATTCTTCTATTTTATCCATAATTTGCTTCAGTTCTGTCTCGTCTGAGGACTTAACATATATTAACCTTCGATATACATTATTAATCCTAGACACTGTTGCATCGCTAGGTCCTATCACTCTGGTAGACTGCATAATCTTAGAAAGCTTTGATAGCTCGTCAAATGCGCCCTTAGAAAATGAGTGTAGCTTTTTCTCATCCTCCGATTCCATAAGAACCACCATCATATTATATACAGGCGGGTATCTAAGCAGCCTTCTATAGGCCATCTCCATCTCATAGAAGCCTTCATAATCCTGCTTTGCAGCCGACATTATGGAGTAATGGTCAGGCTGATAGGTTTGAATAAGAACCTTTCCCGGTCTCTCACTTCTGCCCGCTCTGCCTGCCGCCTGAGTGAGAAGCTCAAAGGTTATCTCGCCGGAGCGATAGTCATTTGCAAACAGTGACATATCAGCAAGAATTACTCCCACTAGGGTTACATTGGAAAAATCGTGCCCCTTTACTATCATCTGGGTTCCCACAAGAATATCTGCCTTATGATTGAGGAAATCTGTAAGTATCTTGCTGTAGGCACCTTTTTTCATAGTGGTATCCTTATCCATTCTAAGAGTTTTTGCATCAGGAAATATTTTCTTTATTTCCTCCTCCACCTTCTCAGTACCCGTTCCAAAGCCACCAATTAGCTTGGATTTGCATTTCGGACATTCCTTAGGCTCCCTCTCAATATATCCACAATAGTGACACATCATAAATCCATTATTATGCTTGGATAAAGATACATCGCACTTTGGACATTTTATAACCTCTCCGCATTCTCTGCAGGATACAAAGGTATTATATCCTCTTCTGTTTAAAAACAGCATAATCTGTTCCTTCTTAGCCAGCCTATCCTCTATTAAGTCATGCAGTTCCTTACTGATAATGCTTCGATTACCTAGTCTTAGTTCCTCTCGCATATCCACAACTGATACCTCAGACAGGCTTGCGTTTTGAGGTCTGTTCTTTAATTGCCATAATTTATAGGTTCCAAGCTTTGCCATACAGTAGCTTTCGATGGTAGGTGTGGCTGAACCAAGTATCACACTTGCTCCCTCTAACCTTCCTCGCTCTATGGCTGTCTCTCTGGCGTGATAGCAAGGTGTCTGCTCACTCTTGTATGCATTGTCATGCTCCTCATCTATGATAATCAAGCCAAGATTTTTACATGGTGCAAAAAGGGCGGATCTAGGACCAATTACCACATCTACAGATTGCTCAGTAGCACGCATAAATTCTCTATATTTTTCACCCTTACTTTGCTTGGAATTAATAACTGCAACTCTATCACCAAAATGCTGTTTGAACCTAGCCACATTCTGATAGGTAAGAGCAATCTCCGGCACCAATACGATAGCCTGATTACCCTGACCGATAACCGTCTTTATACACTCAATATAGACCTCGGTTTTTCCACTGCCTGTAATTCCATGAAGAAGATAAGTTCGGAGTTTGCCAGCTTCACTGTCCATTTTAAATTCATCCACCAAAGCCTGCTGTTCCTCACTTAAAATATCAACTGGACCTCTCTCAATTATATATTCCGTCTCAACATCCTTAGTTGCCACCTGCCTAACCTTTTCCTTAACGGGCATAACTGTCTTAAGTGCATTAATCATGGTAGAGCCATATTTATTTTTCATCCATGCAGCCAGCTTAATCAGTCTTCCCTCCAGGGCAAGGCTTTTCTCCGGAATACCGGCTACGGCTTTTAGCTTATCCACATCATAGGTCGGCTTGTTAGTAATATTTATAACATAACCCTTCCTTACACGGGAGCTGTTGCCAAAGGGCACCGAAACCTGCATTCCAACCTCTATACTATCCTCTAATTCCTCAGGAATAATATACTGAAAGGTTCTATCCACGGCTTCATGCGAAATATCGATTATTATATCCGCATATTTTTGTGACATCCTCTTCCTCCAAAATCTCTCTAATCAAATCTCTTTCATCCATATGGTGCTTCACACCACATATTTCTTGATAATCCTCGTGACCCTTTCCTGCCAAAACCACCACATCGCCCTCTACTGCATTCATAATGGCATAGCGAATTGCTTCCTTTCTGTCAGGTATGGCAATATACTTTCCATCAGTTTTACTTATGCCGGTTTTTATATCCTCAATAATATCCAGCGGCTGTTCATAGCGTGGATTATCACTGGTTATTATAGTTAGGTCTGCCATTTCTCCTGACACCTGACCCATCTCAAATCTTCTATCTCTAGAACGATTTCCACCGCATCCAAAGAGGGAAACCAGTCGCTTAGGATTATATGCCTTAAGAGCTACAAAAAGGCTTTCTAGAGCCATGGCATTGTGAGCATAATCTATAAGAACTGTAAATTTATCTGATATAGATATTAGCTCTACTCTACCTCTTACATTTATACTCTCAAGAATATTTTTAATCTTGTCAGCCGGAACCTTCATAAGGTCTGCTACTGCTATGGCAGCAAGGGAATTATGTGCCGTAAATTCTCCCGGCATATCTACCACAATGTTCTCATCCAGCCTTCCTGACAGCTTATACTCTATGCCAAGCACTCCAGCTCTTGTGTAAAGCTTCAGGTCAGATGCCTTGTAATCAGCTGGTTGATTTATACTATATGTTACCCTTTCGCAGGTGCATCCCTCCTGCATATTAGTAGCGTACTTGTCATCTATATTAAATATTCCAACCTTACATAGAGAAAACAGCTTGGTCTTCCACATCATATATTCCTCAAAGCTTTTGTGCTCATTTGGTCCGATATGGTCCTTCGAAAGGTTGGTGAATATTCCGTAATCAAAGTCAACTCCTGCAACTCTGTCAAGCATAAGCCCCTGAGATGAAACCTCCATTACGACAGCTTTAAGTCCATTATCAACCATGTCCTTAAGATATTTGTGTAAAAGTATAGACTCTGGTGTAGTATGCTTTGCAGGAATTATGCTTACTCCATCCATTATCTCAATGGTTCCAATAAGACCAGTTTTAATACCAGCCGAATCAAGCATTTCCCTAATCATATATGTGGTTGTTGTCTTTCCTTTAGTACCTGTAATTCCAATTACCGTAAGCTTCTTAGACGGTTCTTCATAATACCTTGAGCTTATAACACCCATGGCATATCTGGTGCTGGGAACCTTGACAATGGTTACCTGCTCATGAATTTCAACACTTTTTTCCACAATTAATACCTTGGCACCCTTTGCGGCTACATCCTGGGCAAAGCTATGACCATCAGACACCGCGCCAGAGATACAAAAGAACAAATCACCAGCGGAAACATTTCTAGAATCATTGTGAATATTGTTAATATCTACATCAACATTACCCTGAAGAACCACATACTCAAGTCCTTCAATTAACTGAATTAGCCTCATAACAAACCTCCAAGTAGTTTAATTATAATTAAGATAAAACAAAGGGACTGTACTACAGCCCCTTATGTATTATTCGTCATCGCCTACGATTTTTACCTTACCCTGGTGAAGTTCTGCTACTGCTATTGAAAGTGGCTTTTTCTTCTCGCAATATTTTACGAACTGCTCTTCCTTTGAAGTTAATACTGGTTTGTTATTATTGTCACCTTTGCTCTTATTGTTAATAACTGACAAATTGCCGATAATCTCTCTAGCTCTCTTTGAAGTAGCCATAACGATAGAATATCTGCTTTGAACTACAGGCTGTTCACCTGGCTCTACCTCACTATTAACTACTGCCATTAAATCTGAATATGATGGATGTAACATTTATTTTCTCCCTTCTTAATACACACTTAATTCTTTTTGAAGCTCATTAATTAGCTCTATATTATTCTCTCGTAAGCATTTCTTGCGAACGATAATAGAATTCACACTGTCAACACAGGTCTCAAGGTCATCATTAACAACTACATACTCGTATTCGTCAATATCCTGTGACTCCTCCTTAGCACGCTTAAGTCTCTTCATAATAACCTCTTCAGTTTCGGTTCCTCTGCCTGCAAGTCGCTCCTTCAAGGTTGCTATGCTTGGTGCTGTAATGAATATAAGTATAGCCTCAGGATACTGATTCTTAATATTCATAGCTCCCTGAACCTCAATCTCAAGGATTACATCATTACCCTTAGCCATTTCTTCCTCTACAAACTTTCTAGGTGTTCCATAGTAATTCTCCACATACATAGCCCACTCTATAAATCCATTATAGTCAATCAAATTTTGAAAATCAGCCACTGACTTAAAGTAGTAATCCTTACCATCTACCTCACCCTCACGTGGTGCTCTGGTAGTAGCTGATACAGATAGACTATAACCGTACTTTTCAACTAATCTTTTAACAACAGTACCTTTTCCTGCTCCGGAAAAACCTGATATTACAATCAAATTACCCTTCTTCTCCATATAGTCACCTTCCTATCTATTCCTATTAAAAAAATTAATTATCTACACTTTGCATAATTACAAAATAAGGTATCTTGCCCGTTTTAAGCTTTCCGTCCTCGGCCTTTATATCCTCGAAAGGAAAGCACTGCTTCAAATAGTCAGATATATATGCTGCAAATACCTTTTCTAAGCCATCGTGAGTAGCATCTATTATGCTAAGTCCTAGCTCTGTAGCATGCTGAGCTTCGTGATAACCTATATCTCCCGTAAGATACAAATCACATCCAGTTGCCACTACAGCATCTATAAAGCTTTTTCCCGATCCCGGCATAATTGCTATCTTGGTAAATTCCTTGTCAGAAGGAATTACCTCTCCGTTAGGAGTAGCCGGATAGAATGTAACCTGAGACAGCTCAAGCTGCTTCTTTATATACTGGCATATCTCATCCCTTGTCATAGGCTTAGGAAGATAAGCTATTCTTCCCATACCTTCTTCAGGCAAATCACATTTTTCTATAGGCTCCTTGCTATCTAAACCAAGAAAAACTTTAGTAACTGCATGAGCCATGCTTCCCACTGTGTCAAAGTTAGTATGCATAGCATAGTAGCTTATACCATGCTCTGCCAAAAGCAACAATTTCTCACCCAGAACATTCTCATCTGTTACCCTCTTAACCGAGGAAAAAATCAAAGGGTGATGGGTAATAAGCATATCGCAACCCATATCACAGGCTGTCTTAACAACCTCCATAGTAGCATCCAAAGCTACCATAACCCGGTTAACCACCTTATCTTTTCTTCCTAGCAAAAGACCTACATTATCCCACTCACAGGCATATTGTCTTGGAGATTTCTCTTCTAGAACATCCATAATATCATTACAGTATATTAATCTATGTTCATTCTGGTCAAATCTTTTTTCCATGAATCTACCTCTCACAGCTACATTAGTCTATGCTTACTCTATATTCTGAATTTGCTCTCTAACCTTCTCTATCTCAGTCTTAAGGTTGATACCCATATCAGATACTATAAGAGAATTTGCTTTGCTAAGAATAGTGTTGGCCTCTCTGTTCATCTCCTGAGCAATAAAGTCAAGCTTACGCCCAACTGAGCCACCCTCTAAAAGTATAGACTTTGTGCTTTCTATATGACTCCTAAGTCTAACTATCTCCTCATCCACACAAACCTTATCTGCAAAAAGAGTTACCTCTGTGGCTATTCTTTGCTCGTCAATCTGTGCATTAGCAGCAAGCTCATTAACTCTCTCAATAAGTCTCGCCTTATAATCAGTTATAATCTCAGGTGACTTCTCCTCGATAAATGCAACTATCTTAAGCATCTCATCAAGCTTTGCTATAAGATCAGTCTTAAGATTCTCACCCTCTGCAATTCTCGACTCTACAAACTTAGCAGCCGCATCTGCTATAACACCCTTTAGTTGCTCCCAAATCTCATCCTGATCAACACTTTGCTCTTCAAGGGAGAATACATCTGGGAATCTTCCCACTATAGTAGGGGTAATATCTGTGGTTGGAAGAGAAAACTCCTCTGCCATATTATTTAAATTCTTAATATATTCTGCCGCAAGCTCACGATTATATTTAAGGGAAACTCTGCCCTCAGCATAATCCTCGTAGGTTATAAATACATCCACCTTACCTCTCTGAATATAATCCTTAAGGAAGGTTCTAATGCTGGTTTCAAAATAATTAAACTTCTTAGGAAGCTTAACATTCATATCACAGTATCTGTGATTAACTGCCTTTATCTCTACAACTATCTTGCGTTCTTCAGTTACATTTTCGCTTCTACCGAAGCCTGTCATACTTTTTATCAATTCGATCACCTTAAAAAATATATTGTTAAAATATAATCTTTAACTAATACATTATAGTATATTCACAAAGAAAATGCAAATATATTTACATAAACCCGTGCTCTAAGTTGCTCCTATTTTTTTATGGATTAAGTTCCTCAATCCCATGAATGTCCGGCTCTATATTCATAGAGTAGTTTGTATGATAAATTACAAATCCTGGCTTCGCCTTAGGTGGTTTCTTAAGATTTCTCCTAAGTGTATAATCTACCTCCACCTTAGGACTACCCTTGCCTGCCGAATAATACGCCGCAAGGCGAGCTGCCTCCTCGTAGGTTCTGTCTGGAAGCTCTGCATCACCTTCTGTTTTAATAATAACATGGGAGCCCGGCATATTCTTGGCGTGGAACCACATGTCGTCCCCTGCTGCCACCTTAAAGGTCAGCTCCTCATTTTGATAATTATTCTTGCCTACATACATGTGATATCCATCAGAAGAAATGTAGTGAAGTGGCTTACTCTTCTCCTGTTTTTTCCCCTTGCCATTATCCCTCTTCCCACGGATATATCCACTTTCAATAAGCTCTGTCTTAATCTGACCCAAGTCATCTAAGGAATCTGCAATTTCAAGAGAATTCTGAACGGACATTAGATAATCAAGCTCCGACTTAGACTCTACAGTAAGCTCCGTCAGCGCCTCATAGGTTCTCTTTAATTTATTATATTTTGCAAAATACTTTTTGCTATTCTCCATAGGGGAAATATCCGGATCAAGAGGTATGGTTATCTCCTGGTTTGTATAATAATTCTCACAGACAAGCTCCTTATCCCCTGTCTTTGCTCCGTAGCCATATGCAGTCAAAAGCTCACCATAGACCTTGTACTTGTCACGCTTTTCAGTATCCTTTAGTTGCTTAAGCTGAAGATCATATTTCTTGGCTGTTCTATCAACAGCATTTGCCACAATCTTCCTTAAGTCAATGGAGCGTTGCTTAATTCTATTAACCACTGTTTTCTTGCTGTAATATTCCTCTATAACATTTGAGGGACTTTCACACACCTTTAATCCCTTAACTCCTACTGCAGGTATATCAGCATCTACCACCTCACCATAGGAGCTAAGCTTAATAGCGCCAAATTCCTTCGGCTCATATCCATCGTAGGCTATACAGCTTGTGAATATCCTATCCTCTATATCAAGTCTCACTCTCTCAAACTCTCTAAACAGCTCCTCCTTTGAAGCTAAAGCCACGCTTCCTAAGCTGGCTCCACCGTCTATGCCTGCTCTGTGACATATCTCATTGGCTGTAACCGGAGATATTCCCACCATAGATGTGTATAAGGCCTTTGCCACAGACTCCGGCTTAATCATAATATGATTCATAAAGTAATTTATATCTACATCTAGAGGATTCACCTTGTCCCCCGACACAGGATACACATAATCCCTTCCTGGAAGAACCTCTCTTACAGAGCTTACCATATGGGAAATATGCTTAATACTATCCACAATCATTCCATGGTCATCCACAAATATAATATTACTATGCTTACCCATAATCTCCACAATAAGCTTCTTGGTGCAAAGGTCCCCCATATCATCTAGATGCTCTAGGCTTATCTCTATTATACGGTCAAAGCCGTGCTGGACTATATCTGTAATTCTTCCGTTACCGATATGCTTTCTTAGAAGCATACAAAAATTAGGAGCTACCATAGGGTTCTCCTTTACCTTCTCAGTAAGATATATCAAAGGTATTCCCGCATCTGCAGATATAACCAAACGATGAGTAGTGTTTCCTTCATCAGTTCTATTCTTAACTACCAAGCAGATTTCATCCACCTCTGGCTGGTATATCTTATATATCCTTCCACCTATTAATTTATCTGAAAGCTCTACTACTAAAGCAGAGACAAATATTCCATCAAATGCCATTTATATATTCATCCTTTAATTTATTTCGCGGGTATTTTGCTTAGTTTCCTGACAAAAATACCCAATCCAGCTTGCTTTTTCCTCTTCCACGGGTATTTTGCTTAGTTTCCTGATGAAAATACCCAATCCAGCTTGCTTTTTCCTCTTCCGCGGGTATTTTGCTTAGTTTCCTGATGAAAATACCCGCGCTAGCTTGCTAAAAGCAAGCTATTATAATATACAACAAATCTCACCATCTCACAAGACAAAAGAAAGGTGGTATGTCAAAAAACATACCACCTTCTTTATGGTTTCCTTCATATCTCCTATGGGATATGCCTTATACCTGCTCGTACAATCTCTGATAAATCTCTGCTGAAGCTGTCCAGCTATAATTCTGCTGCATAGCTCTCTCCTGCATAGCTTCCCAATTCTCCTTGTAATCAAAGAATACCTTCTTAGAGTAGTTAATTGTATTAAGAAGCTCCTGTGCACTGTAATTTGCGAAGGAGAAGCCTGTTCCTGTACCCTCAAACTCATTATATGGCTGAACAGTATCCTTAAGTCCACCTGTCTCTCTAACGATAGGAAGTGTTCCGTAACGAAGGGCCATAAGCTGTGTAAGTCCACATGGCTCGAAGCGTGATGGAACAAGCATCGCATCACAGGCTGCATACATCTTGTGTGATAAGTCATCTGAATAGTAAATATTAGCAGATACCTTAGCAGGATGTATTCCCTGATAATACTTAAACATATCCTCATATCTTCTATCTCCTGTACCAAGCACAACAAACTGTGTACCATCAGTACAGATGTTATTCATAATTCTATCTACTAAGTCAAGACCCTTCTGGTCAGTAAGTCTTGAGATAATACCAATCATATAAGCATTTGGATCCTCAGGAAGACCAAGCTGTCTCTGAAGAGCAGTCTTATTCATAACCTTGTTCTTACGGAAGTTCTTAATTGTATAATTCTTGTATATCTTCTTGTCTGTGGCAGCATTGTAATCATTGTAATCAATACCATTTACAATACCCCAGAGACTCTGATTTCTAGCACTTAAGAGTCCATCTAAGCCCTCTCCATACTGTGGTGTCTGAATCTCCCATGCATAAGTATTAGAAACTGTTGTAATCTTATCAGCATATACAAGTCCGCCCTTAAGCATAGCTGCATCCTTATTCATCTCAAGCTTATCCGGAGTAAATAGATAATCTGGAAGTCCTGAATACTCCTGAATAGTCTTAATATCCCACTTACCCTGGAACTGAAGATTATGTATAGTCATAATAGACTTCATTCCACTGTAGAATGGATTACCTGCAAATAAGGTCTTAAGATATACAGGTACAAGTCCTGCCTGCCAGTCATGACAGTGAACTATGTCTGGCTGGAAGCCAATGCTTGGAAGGATTGCAAGAGCAGCCTTACTAAAGTAGCAGAACTTCTCTATATCCCACTTAACATCTCCGTATATGTTAAAGCCATTAAAATAATACTCGTTATCAATAAAATATACAGGCACTCCCTCGTACTCCAAGTACATTACGCCTACATACTGCTGCTTCCAACCTATGTCCATATGAAAATGAGTAATATATCTCATCTTCTCCTTAAACTTAGCTGGCAAGCACATATAATTAGGGATTATAACTCTTACGTCATATTCCTTCTTATCAAATATTCTTGGCAATGTTCCTACAACATCTGCCAATCCGCCTGTCTTAATAAATGGAACACACTCTGATGCTATATATGCAACCTTCTTCATGATTTTGTCCTCCTGACCAGATAATTACATATATTTTACCACAAAGACTTTTAATATTCAATGGAATTTACTTTCTTGCCAAGGTGTTAATTCTCTTTAGCATAGCTTTATCAACAGTAGCATTTCCGTATCTAACCTCCGCATAAAGCTGTGTAATCTCTGTAGGCTCTCCTAAGTCGCAGTCCTTAATTTCATCTGCAATATCTCTACAGGTTCTATTATTTGATAACCTGATATCATACTTAAACCTTTCCACATATGCCTTATATTTCTTTCTTAGCTTTTCCTCACTGGTAAGCCTTTTAAATATTTTCTTTTGAGGAGCTTCCTCAGTAACATAGCTGATATCCTCAGCGACTTCAACTATATCATCCTGAGATTTATTCCTTGCAAAAAGAAGCTTTATAACATATTTCAGCAGCTTCTTAAGCACTATTAATGCAATCAGACCACAGGCAATATATAAAAATATTATGGATGAATCTAGTGCAGTTTTTGCGTGACCCTTCATGGTGTTTATTGCATCTACATCAAAGGCATCTGGTCTGCCAGAGCTCTCCTTAATGACATTGTCAAAAAGCAATGCAAATATCATAAATACCGACATAATCACCTTTAGGACTTTTGTACCTATCATTTTCAGCACAGCTTCCACCCTGCTGTAATCAATCAGGCATCCCATAACCATACATACCACTAATAATACTGTAATCCAAAACACTATTACATTGTTCCTTTTTATTACCTTTTTGAGATGTGTTTCCTCCACCTCCTTGGTTGAGTTTATATACTTTTTTAACCCATCCAGATAGGTCATAATGTAATATGTAATCATCATCAAAAGGGCAAATATGTAAGTCGAATTAACAAATACATAGCTCTTTGTGTACAAACCAAACAGATACATAACAACCATAATGAAAAAGGATGGCCATGGAGGGTCCTCAAGCGGCTTTAGCTTATTTCTTTGACCAATATAATCCATAGCAGAAAACATCAGGTAACAAAGTATTACCACAAACATCCATCTGCTTACATTATCTAGAGGAAGAACAAACATTATAGCACCGCCAATCACATGAGTAACTAGGGCAATTATCCTCATCCTTGCCACATTTCTTACAACAAAGGAAATCAGGTATAGCACCACTAATATGGCTGGGTTTACCCAACTCACCTCCCGCTTTAGCAGTACATTTTCAAAGAAGATGGTAAGTAGCATAACAAACAGCAATTCAAATATCATTCTAGATATTTTGCCGAATAACTCTATTCTAGATTTCATCCAGCTCCACCTCCCAACCATACATATAATCTCTATGATCTTTAAGCCCCTGAACATCAAAATATGGAACCAGCATATGAAAATCCATTCCCATCTCTTTAAGATAATCCAGCTTCATTAATAGGTCTTCCCTAAGATATGGAGATATTATTATGTATGTACTTTCTCTATCATAGGAATCTATCAATCCATCTATTATGTCTAAGAAACCATCTATCTGACTATTTCCTACTACGGAAGCCAAATATCTGTCTATAGTTAGCATATGCTCCATAGTTGTACCGCTACTCAACTCTCCTAATGGCTCCTTTTTAATATCTAGTGCATTGGACTCAAGTCCTACGGAAATTCTATTATTTAAAAATTCCATAGCTATGGAGCTTGCAAGCTCTATGATGAGCTCTGTTATGTAGTCAGACCTAATCATCTGATTTGTATCCAGATTAAGAAGTATCTTAATCCTAGGCTCCCAGGAATACCCATATTGATTCACCATAAGCTGTCCACTTTTAGCGGTAGCTTTCCAGTTTATCTTGCTCATGTTGTCACTTACATCATAATCTCTAATTCCCCTAAAGGTATATGGGTCCTCCAGCAAGCCTCTCCTTGCTTCAATATCTCCCATAACCGTGTTGAAATATGTTTCAAATTCTGGTGTGTCTATCTTTCTAGGGAACACGAATAGTCTACTATTGCAATCAACTACACTGGCAAAGGTTTTGGTCATAAAAAAATCTTTAGCAGTTATTGTAACCCCACTTACAGCGAACACTCCTCTTTTAGTAGACTGAAAATCTAATTTTCTGGTAATTTTTTGATTGCCCATTATAGAAAATGCGTCATTTCTATGATAACAATCTGTTACAGATACATTATCCTGATTATCAAACAAAAAGCTTTTGTCCACAGAAAATTTCACATGAAAAACAGGCAGGGGAAGAAGTTTATTGTTGTTGATTACCTCATACAACGAGGAGCCCTCTCCTGCATTAATATATGAATCCTTAAAGCATATATCCACCTTTAAGCATTCATCCCACATTCTATTGTACAAACTCTTCTGCCAGACAAATATAAATATGGCAACTGTAATTGCAATTATAAGCTGCATTTATCTCTCCCAATTTTCCACAGGCACATCTACTCTACTAAAAATATCCTGAATTAGTTCCTTGCCCTTCCTAAGGTACTTTCCGCCAAAGCTAGGAATTCTATGTCCAAGCACCCAAGGCGCTACCGCCTTCACATGATCAGGCTCCACAAATTCAGAGCCCATTATTGCCGCATAGCTTTGCGCACATCTTACTAAACTCAAGGTACCTCTTGTACTAACTCCAGTACCGTATCCGTTAGGAGTTTTGCCCACCTCTCTTGTTTCCAATATTATGTTAACAATGTATTCTCTAATACAATCATGAACAAATATATCCTTTACTGCCCTGCTAGCAGCAACTATATCCTCTGTAGTACAGACTGCATTTATACTTTCTAATGGATTTGAATCTATAAAGCGACCTATTATATCAAGCTCCTGTTCCTTCTTAGACTGTCCCATAGATAGCTTCATGGTAAATCTATCCAGCTGTGCTTCAGGAAGAGGATATGTACCGGTAGTTTCTATAGGATTTTGAGTAGCTATAACCATAAAAGGCCTTTCTAAAGCATAGGTTTCTCCATCTATTGTCACCTGTCTTTCCTCCATTGCCTCTAGTAAGCTACTTTGAGTTCTAGGAGTACCTCTATTTATCTCATCCGCCAGAAGAATATTTGTAAACACAGGACCTTTGACCAGTGAAAACTCCCCTGTCTTTTGGCTATATACATTTAGTCCGGTTACATCAGAGGGCATAAGGTCCGGTGTAAACTGAACTCTTTTAAAATCCCCCTTTATACTCCTTGCAATAGACTTAGCCAGCATGGTTTTACCAGTTCCAGGATTATCCTCTAACAAAATATGTCCACCTGCCAATACAGAGGTTAACATTAGATTAATAACCTCTTCTCTTCCAACAATTACCTTTGAAACATTTGATCTTATTTTGTCTGCCAATTCCTTAATATTTTTGTAATCCATAATTTTTAAATCCCTTCCTAAAAATCTACCAGTCTCTACTGTCCCATACTATGGTAAATGGACCATCATTAATAAGACTAACCTTCATATCCGCACCAAATTCTCCCACCTGTACGGAGCCCAGCTTCTCACGAACCTTCTGGCAGAAATACTCATAAAGCTCATTGCCAAGCTCTGGTGAGCCAGCTCCAATAAAGCTAGGGCGATTTCCCTTCTTACAATCAGCATATAGAGTAAATTGTGATACAACAAGTATCTCACCATTTACATCCTGCACACTTAGATTTGTCTTACCCTCAGAGTCCGAAAATATTCTAAGCTTAATCAGCTTGTCTACATATTTGTCCACCATCTCCTTAGTGTCCTCATTTCCTACACCAAGAAGCACAAGAAGTCCCTGATTAATGCTGCCAATAGTCTTATCATCAACCACAACACTTGCTTCCTTAACTCTCTGAATTACTATCTTCATCTTAATATCTCCTAATTCTTTTATATCATTACCTACTATTCTAATAATATAGTAGCGCCAAAATGTATCTAAATTGTATCATATTAGTTGCATTTTAAGAAATAATTTTTATGTTGCCTATGTCATATTATAAAGTTTTATGATAAAATGTAGAATATATGTAAAAAAGGAGGATTTACTATGTATTGTGAACAGTGCAGTAGCCCTCTCGGACAAAATGGGGTTTGTCCGGTATGTGGATGGTACAAGATACAACCAACACCTAATCAAGGCTACGCTAACAATAATTATAATTCGTATAATCAGCCCGGTGCCCAGCCTGTAAATTATGGTGGACAGCCACAGCAGATACAATATGGACAAAATAACAACCAAGGCTATAATCAGCAGCCAAATTACAACCAAAGCTACGGTGGTCAACCTGGCTACAATCAAGGCTATGGCAGTCAACAGGCAAATTATAATCAACCACAACCCGGTTATAATCAGCAGCAGACCTATGGTCAGCAGGCATACAACCAGGCAAGCTATGGTCAGGGTGCTTACAATCAGCCAGCTTATATTCAAAGTACTTCACCTGTAAAGCCAAAGAAGAAAAAATGGCCTATCATCGTAAGTATATGCGCAGCTGTTGTGGTATTAGGTGTTGTTATTGCCGTAATTGTCAAGAACAAGGATGTTAAGGACTACACAAGCGGCACTACAACCGAGGAGGTAGTAACCACCACCGAGGAGCCTACAACTTCTACTGAAGAACCTGCAACCACTACCGAGGAGCCTAGTACTCCAACAGGCGGAGAAGGAACAAAGACTATAATGATGTATGTGGTTGGTTCAGACTTAGAAAGTGAACACGACTGTGCTACCTCAGATATGTCAGAGGTGCTTGCAGCTGATTTTGACGACGAAAACATCAACTACCTTATATATACCGGTGGTACAAAGGATTGGGAGAATCCCGATATATCCGACGACCACAACAGTATATTCAAGGTTGAGGACGGAGAACTTGTTTTACTTGAACACGAGAGCAAAAAGAATATGGGTGATGCAGATACGCTAAGCAACTATATTAATTACTGTTATGAGAACTACCCTGCAGATATGTATGGTCTTATTCTTTGGAATCACGGTGGCGGTTCATTTAATGGCTACGGCTACGATGAGCTCACAAACGACTGTCTCTCACTAATGGAGATTGACAATGCGCTTTCAGATACACCATTCGAAGGCGACAACAAGCTTGAGTTTATAGGCTTCGACGCTTGCCTTATGGCAACTATAGAGGTGGCAGATGCCTTATCACCTTATGCCAATTACATGTTTGCTTCACAGGAGCCAGAGCCTGGCTGGGGTTGGAACTACTGCTTCTTAGCTCAGATTAAGCCTGAGGATGATGGTGAGGATATAGGAACTTATGTAGTTGATAACTTTATTGAAACAACCTCAAATAACTTTATCCAGTATCCATTCTCATACTCAGATATAACACTTTCTGTCCTTGACCTAAGCAAGGTTTCTGAGGTTGAGACCGCACTGGAAGCCATGTACGCTATTGCAAAGGATGACCTGACAGAGGATACCTACCACGATTATGCTAAGCTTAGAGCTAACACAAAGGAAATCGCGCCTGAGTATTCCGGCGAATACTCCTATGACTTCATAGATATGATGGATATGGCTGATGTAATGAGCAGATTATATCCTAACGAGGCCAATGCACTTAAGGCGGCTATTTCTAATATGGTAGTATATCAGGATGCAAATGTTAAAAAGGAATACGGAGTATCAATTTACTATCCATACAACGCTAGAGAATACTCCCAGTATTATGTACCTATGTTTAAAACCTTTGACTTTGCTCCAAACTACGCAACCTATATTGAGAACTTTAGAAGCTATCTTACCAATACACAGGTCACCACCGCTGCATGGGATCCAGCCACAATGGTTCCTACTCACAACGGCGATTTAACATTTAGCTTAGAGCTTACTCCTGAGCAGGCATCTGAGATTGACAATGCTTATTATGTAATTTCAAGAGAGGATACACAAAATCCTGGCAACTATATATTTGTTTCAATGAGTAATCAGGTTACATTCGAAGATACAACCAAGGTAACCGCTCCATTTGACGGACAGATAATATACATAAAGAACGAAACTACAGGCTATCTATACGAGATGATGTACACAGAGCAGGAGGCAACTGAGGATTATACCAGATATCTTATATCAAGCATCCTGTACCAGGAGGACATGAATGAGGAAGACGCTATGTATGCTTACTTCGTCTTAGAAACCACTGCCGATAACCCACAGGGCGAAATTTTAGGAGCTTATCCTATCGGCAATCTGGTTGCCGGTGATGCAAATGAGATATTCCCAGAAAGATACGAAATCAATGTAAACGATTATCAAAATGTTGCATTCGGTTGCTTTACTCATGAGTTTACAGGAACTGAGGATTTGACCAACTTTAACGAAGCCGATTGGGCTGATGTAGGACTATTCTATAACTATATGCCAATTAACGAAGGCTTCACAACCGTTATGGGCGATATGCAATCCGGTATAGACTACTATGGTATGTTTATATTCGAAGACACTCATGGCGAGAGACATTGTTCTAATTTAGTACCATTACAATAATAACAAAAGAGCTACCCTACTTGGGGTAGCTCTTTTACTTTACTGCATTCTTCTCATTCTAATCAAATCATTGCTGGCATTCTCGCTGGCAGTTACCTTAGAATAAACATCTGCATTTGCAGTCTCATCATATTTTTTCTTTAGCTTGTCTATGTCACTTTCGTGCTTTATGAGGCTTGAGTTTGGTAGCTTATGCACTCTTCCACTGGCCTGAAGCAATCTATACAGCATCATAAATGTGGTTTCATCTAACACGCAATAATATTTGTTATTAATGTCATAGATACACTCTTCAAGAGAAGAATAAGAAGATGGTTTAACCTCCGTCAGAAGCTGATCAAAGGTTTCTACGCATATTTCCTTCTGTCTTGCAAAATCAGATGATACCGTATGTACAGGAAAAGCCTTAAGATATGCTCTCAGCCAGTTTGTCATACTGTTATACCACTCATATATAGAATCATAGTCTCCATCCATATCCTTAATCTCCTTCCCCCAGGCAAAGGACATATAGGAGGCATCAACTATTTTGTTAATCTCATCATCAGTAAGATTGAGACCATATATCTTATTAAATCTCTTCACTATCTTCCTTCTCTTAGGAACTGACTTGGTTAATCCGGTAGATATATTTCGTTCTTCAGGAATATACGAAATCTTCTTGCCCTTCTTTTTATTCTTCTTACCTAAGCCAAGTGTCTTACCAATAATAACAGCAGGAATCCATATAGGACTAAATGCTGCTATTATTGCAATAGCTGCAATGGTAAGTCCAAACATTGCTCCTAAAACTCCTGGAATAAAGGACGGAAATACAGTTAAAGCTATAAGCCAAAAGATAATAGTTCCAAGCTTTCCATCCAGCTTATTATATATTCGTGGATTGTTTCGTCCAACAAGTGCATACCATATTAGGAAAAGTACCAAAATTGGCATCATATCTATGTCCCCCTTAAAAACTGTTTATATACAAAACAATGTAGATATTAATATAACACAAATTTAATTAAAATTCATCTACATTTTGTATTTTATTAGTTTTTAGAGAATTAGTGTAGTTGTTTTAGGTTAACGAAAGATTAAAATTAGATTAAAATTTAATAAGACAAATAAGCAAGATTATCTTAAAACCTCAAATAAAAAAGCGCGCCCGAAGGCACGCTTTTTTGCCCCCGTGAATCTTACTCATCCCAATTGTGATACACTGACTGCACGTCGTCATCCTCATCAAGTAGGTCAAGTATCTTGTTCATCTTCTTGATATCGTCTTCGTTAGTAAGCTCTACGTAGTTCTGTGGAACCATAGTTACCTCAGCTGATACCATAGGGATGTTTTCCTTCTCAAGAGCCTCACGAACTGCAGAAAAATCATCTGGTGCTGTGAGAATCTCAAAGCTATCCTCTTCCTCAACAAAGTCATCTGCGCCTGCATCAAGAGCAATCATCATAAGGTCATCTGCATCCATAGAGCACTCTTCCTTATCTATGATAATCTGTCCCTTCTCGTCAAACATATATGATACACAGCCTGTAGTTCCTACATTTCCACCACCCTTAGTAAAAGCGTTACGAACATTAGAAGCTGTTCTGTTTTTATTATCTGTAAGGGCGTTAACAATTATAGCTGTTCCGTTAGGACCATATCCTTCATATGTAATTCCTACATAGTTTACTGATCCAAGGTCACCCGCTGCCTTCTTAATACCTCTATCAATAGTATCATTAGGCATATTGTTAGCCTTAGCCTTAGCTATAACATCACGAAGCTTGCTGTTATTAGCAGGGTCTGAACCACCCTCCTTAACAGCTACTGCAATTTCTCTACCGATGATAGTAAAAATCTTACCCTTTGCAGCGTCATTCTTCTCCTTTTTGTGCTTAATGTTCGCGAATTTTGAATGTCCTGACATCTTAAGTTACTCCTTATCTTCTTTATTTTCTTCTTCGATTTTATCAACCTTGACAAGAGTTATCATCTTGTCACATATTTTAACCGGAGTGAATTTATACCCCTGGTAAATTATCTCTGTAGTCTCATTCTCAACTGGAAGTCTTCCAAGCTTATACAGCATAAAACCATTTATGGTTTCAAAGTCCTCATCCGGGAATTCAATATCAAGCTCATCTGAAAGTTCAAGTAATGATGCATCGCCATCTACCATATACTCATCAAAGCCAACTTCTCTAATGCTTTCCTCTTCAACCTCATCATGCTCATCGAAGATATTTCCAACTATCTCCTCGATAATATCCTCCATGCAAACTATACCCTCTGTCTGTCCATACTCATCAACAACAACAGACATATGTATTTTCTCATTTTGCATCTTCTGCAGAAGCTTATTAATGTTAAATGTAGGATGAATGAATATAGGCTCCTCCATAACCTGTGTAATACTTGTGGTTGGATTCTTCATATACTCCTCTACCAAATCCTTCAAATGTACCACTCCTAGGACATTATCCATATCCTCCTCGTATACCGGATACCTGGAAAAGTTGTTCTCTACTATGAATTTAATGGCATCCTCTACGGTAAAGGTGTTCTCCATGGCAATAATCTTTTGACGATTAGTCATTATATCTCTGGCATTCTTATCAGATAACTCCATTATATTGGTAATCATCTCCGCCTCAGATTCTTCGATTAGGCCTTGCTCGTGACCCTCCTCTACCATGGAAAGAATCTCTTCCTCCACCTTTTCCTCATTAATCTTCTTTCCAAATAGTTTCTTTAAGCTACTGGGACCGCTTGTAGACATCTTAATATTTCTCCTTTATTATTTATAACTCAAGACTTATCTTCAGTGCCTCGTTTACTCTTTTTATGACAGCATCATCAAGGTGACACACCTTTTCTTTAAGTCTTTGTTTATCAATTGTTCTTAGCTGCTCTAACAGTATAACAGAATCCTTAGCTATATCGCAATACCTCGAATCAAGCTCAACATGGGTAGGCAGCTTTGCCTTGTGTAGTTGTGAGGTAATAGCTGCTATAATCACTGTTGAACTATGCTTATTACCTGTCTCGTTTTGTATAATAAGTACTGGTCTTACCCCGCCTTGTTCAGACCCAACTACAGGTCTTAAATCAGCGTAATATATATCTCCACGTCTGATTATCACTGGTCTCACACTCCTATTGTTATTTCAAACTAATGAAAGTATTTCCAATAATCAATAGGTATATACATATCTTTCTTTACACTAGATAATTTACACAGACAGTATCTGCTCCATCCTCATTGTATATGTGGGGAACTCTTCTTCCAATATGACAAACCAGCTCGTAATTAAAGCTATTGGCATATTGGGCAACCTCCTCCACAGAAATATATTTATCATCTGTGCCACCAATCAAAATAACCTCATCCTTAACTGCAACCTCAGGGATATCTGTAACATCTATCATCATCTGATCCATACAAACTCTTCCTACTATATGTGCATACTGTCCTCGCACAATCACTCTTCCTAGGTTCGACTGGGCTCTTGGGTATCCATCCGCATAGCCAACTGTAACTGTGGCTATTTTTCTTGTACCTTCAGTAATATAGGTTCCGCCATAGCTTATGGAGGTTCCTTCTCCAACAGTCTTTATATGAGACACATGAGACACAAGGGACATAACCGGTCTAATCTCTACCTGCCTATCAACCTCTTCCGATGGATACAAACCATAGCTTACTATACCAAGTCTAACCATATCAAATTCATCATCATCTATCTCCATGGTTCCCGCACTGTTATCTATGTGTTTTATGGAAAATGTTACTCCCTCCGCCTCCATAGCGGTTATAAATCTAAGGAACTTTTCCTTCTGATCATAGGAATAGGTCTTGTCTAACTCATCAGCCTTAGCGTAGTGAGTAAATATACCTTCTATATCAAGTCCGGGCATAGACTTAAGCTTTAAAGCAGCATCTACTCCTGCCTTATCTGCCGAAAAACCTATTCTACCCATACCGGTATCAACCTTAAGGTGAACCTTTACCTTAGAACCTGTAGCCAATGCTACCTGAGAAAGCTTTTCACACTCAACCACATCATAAACAGCCTGAGTTATATCATACCTAACAAGCTTCTCAAAGTCTTCGGAATCTGTATAGCCTATTATAAGTATAGGCTCCGTAATTCCCGCCTGTCTAAGCTCCATAGCTTCATCTATGGTTGCCACTCCATAATAATCTACCAAATCTCTAATTCGAAGGGATACCCCTACAGCTCCATGGCCATAGGCATCTGCCTTTACTACTGCAAGAATCTTCATATCCGGCTTCACTTTAGCCATCATCTGTTGAATATTAAACCTAAGGTTATCCATATTTATCCTTGCATATATTCTATTATATCCAGGCTTATTAACCGACATAATAATCTCCTTTAAGTACTCCTGTAATTCCTTTGACAATATCACTGGCAATCATACTGTATCTTCCCTTGTTTATGGCAGCTTCCTGACCAGCTAGACCATGAAGACATACTCCAAGCTTTGCAGCCTCAAACACATCCATATTCTGAGCACATAATCCTCCGATTATACCTGCCAGAACATCTCCCGAGCCACCTGTTGCCATACCATTATTTCCTGTGGTATTAATATATGCCTGAACTCCTCCGTCTGACACTATGGTTCTAGAATCCTTAAGTACTACTACCAGCTTATTATCCTTAGCAAATTCCTTAGCAACCTGATATTTGTTGCTTTTTATATCACCTGTCTTTACATCTGTAAGCCTTGACATCTCTGCAAGATGTGGTGTAATGATAACATTTGCATCAGTTTGATTCAGCCATTCCTTATTCTGCGCTACTATATTAAGTCCATCTGCATCTAAAACAATAGTTTTCTTATAATCTCTTAGTATCTTCTCCACAATATATGTGGCATATTCCTTAGTGCTAAGTCCGGGTCCAAGTATAATCACATCGGACCAGCTAATCATAGCCTTTATTGCCTCTCTTATACTTTCCTTATCCTTGCTATCAAAGGTTGTAAGCATAGCTTCCGGTAGCTTAGTCTGCATAATTTCGCGATTCTCTCTAGGAGTGCAAATTCTAACTAAACCACAGCCCATTCTATAGGATGCCTCTGCTGCAAACATAGCTGCGCCCGCCATATTTTCGCTTCCACCTACAACGCCTACCTTACCATAGCTTCCCTTATGAGAATCAAGCTTTCTATACGGAAGGAGCCTATCCACATCATTACCATCATAGGTGTACAGATCTGGTTCTATGTAATCTATCGCTTTCTTCGGTATACCTATATCCACAACTGACACATGTCCACTATACTCAAAACCACGGCCTGTCAAAAGTCCCATCTTCATAATGCCAAAGGTTACTGTGGCATCTGCTCTAAATGCGGTTCCAAGCACAAAGCCATTTGTACCATCTATGCCAGATGGCATATCCACAGCCAGCTTAAACCCATCCACATCATTCATAGCATTAATCACATCAGCCAGCTTTCCTGTTATGGCTCTGTTGAGACCAGCGCCGAACACGGCATCAACTACTACATCATATCCGCAATTAAGTATATCATCCGCAAACTTAATATTAAGCTTCTTCACAATCTCCATCTGGGAATTAAATGCATCGCTGGTTTTGCTAAGCAGCTCCCCCCAGTAAATCTCCACATCATACCCATTTCCATGAAGAATTCTGGCAAGAGCAAGTCCATCACCGCCGTTATTGCCACCTTCTACAACCACAAGCACCCTTGAGTCCTTTCCAAACCTTCCCTGGATATAATTATATACCCCCAGAGCTGCTCTTTCCATAAGCACCATCTGTGGTATTCCTATCACGTTTATAGTATATTCATCTATGCGACTCATCTCGTCGCCACTGGCAATATAGTTCATTACAAAAGTCCTCCAGTCATCATTACAACTTTTTATTATATTACATTTCTAAGGCTTTAGCAACCATTAACAGCAGTAGTTATTTCGTGATTATTTTGTATAAAATCCTAACAAGGACTTGTCATTACCTCCAAAAAATATTAGAATATCAACATATATATTCAACAGATTAGGAGTAACGCTATGTACATAGAAGGATTAGGATATGTAGATGAAAATATATATAATACATACGCTGTATCAAACGCTACCAAAGCCTCTTCCACCGATACAGCTCAAGCTATTGGTCAAAGCACTTTCGACCAGCTTTTAGAACAGGAAAAAGCCAACTTGGTCCAAGAAGAAAAAACTGTAGACCTTGACAGCATATTTAGGGAGGCTTCCGAGAAGTATGATGTGCCTATAGATTTGCTTAAGGCTGTTGCCAAAGCCGAGTCTAATTTTAACCCGGATGCCACATCTCATTGCGGCGCCATGGGTATTATGCAGCTCATGCCTTCAACAGCAGAATCTCTTGGTGTTAAGGATGCCTATGACCCTTACGAAAACATAATGGGTGGCGCCAAGCTTTTAAGTCAGCTTGATAAATTATATGATGGCAACACAAAGCTTATGCTTGCAGGCTATAATGCCGGCCCTGGAAATGTTGAAAAGTACGACGGAATCCCACCCTTCGAAGAAACTCAAAACTATGTAGCAACTGTTATGAGATACCTTAACGAAGGAGTTGACACTAACGGCAAAACGGTAAATGTATCTGCTACAAATACTGTGGAAAATACAGAAAACACCTTGAACCAAGAAGCACTCAATAGCTTGCAGGACAAGCTAGACGAGTATTTTTCGTACACCGAATACCAGATGCTAATGACCTACTTCGATACTATGATGAATATAATATCAAGTATAGGAGAAACTGACAGCAGTTCATCAAGCAACAATAGCGGAGATGACTCACTGGCAGACCTATTTAGACTAGGCAGCATACAGTACAATAAAAACAACATTAATCTTATTTAATTCAATATTTAACTAAAAGACCCTTCCGCAGGTTTCCACGGAAGGGTCTTCGTTATTTAATAGGATATCATCACCTTGTTATCTCTGCTCATCCTTAAGCTTTGTTAATACTGCTATACTTACACCGGCGAACAGGAAGGTTACTGCGAACAGGAAGCCCCAGCATTTTGCCATGTGAGCTTTAGTTCTTACAAACATCTCATCTATATCTTCATCATCCTCTTCGTCCTCTTCATCCTCAGGTGCCTCCATAGTAACAGGCTCTGAATCATATTCTTCAAAGGTCTGAGGGTCATTTGCATACACAGAATAATATTCTATAGTATCCTGAAGCTCGTTGATGGTCTCATCATAAGCGTCCTGCATAGAAGCTATGGCATCATTACAGCTTGCAATAAGCTCATCCTGCTTCTCCTTAGCTTCCTCCTCTGCCTTTTTCGCATCCTCTTCGCCTACAGGCTCTAGCTCATTTAAGTCATTCGTACTTCCTAAAGCTTCCATAGACCAACGGCTGAAGGTTACATATGAAATCTTCTCAGTAATTCCATCAAGTGAGAACAATATACCTGAGAACAAAAGCTGTATAATAAGCACAAATGGTGCTATGGTCATAGCTCTGTCACCATTCTTAGAAACGGCTGAAATGAGAAGACCAAATGCAGCAGCGGCATATACAGTTACGAATATTGTTACCATCATTTCAAGCACTGCATTGCCCATTACCACACCATCACACTGTGGCTTGCCCTTAATTATTACAAATACTGCAACAAGGATAACGGCCTGAATTATAGCTATAACAGCCTGTACTATATACTTGGAAAGCATATATATAGGCAGCTTCAGGTTAGCCATATATTCTCGTTTTAATATGACTCGTTCCTTATAAATCTCCTGGATAGTGTTAAACAGTCCCATCCATATACCAGCACTCATAAGTGCAAACAGTATAGATCTTGTCTCGAACATTTTCTCATAGATACCGTCTTCAGCTACAAGAGCCATAAGAATACCTATAAGTATCGGCTGAAGGAAGATCATCATAAGTCTTCCTATATCATTTTTAATAAGTGTTACATATCTTCTAATAAGAACAGACAGCTGGTTTAAGCTACTTACCTTTTTAGGTTTAATTTCCTTACCTGAATTAGAACCCAAGCCTTCATCCAGCCTATTAATTCCAGACTGCTTAAATCTATTCTCCCAGCCCTTGGTGTCATTAGTAATTTTATCATAAACCTCAACTATATCATCTGTTGCAAAGAATTCCTTAATTCCTGACGGAGCTCCACAATAGCAAAGTCTTCCGCCATAGCCCATAATGATAACCTTATCGCACAAATGAATATTATTTGTGGTATGAGTAACCATTATAATAGTCTTTTCCTGCTCCTTCGAAAGTCTGCTAAGAGTGTGCATAAGGTGCTGCTCTGTTCCAGGATCAAGTCCTGATGTAGGCTCATCTAAAAAGAAAAGTCCTGGGTTGGCAAGAAGCTCAACTGCGATACTTGCTCTCTTCTTCTGACCTCCGGAAAGTCTTCTAATATATGTATCCTGATGCTCTAAAAGCTCTACCATGCCTAATACATCGTGGATTCGCTGATAAATCTCCTCCTTAGTTGTATCCTCTGGCATCTTAAGCTTTGCAGTATAGTAAAGCATCTTCTTAAGTGTAATGTTCTCGTATATTATATCCTGCTGCGGAACAAAGCCTATAACATTCTTTAATGTTTGGAAATTTTCTCTAAGGTTAATACCATTGCAGAATACATCTCCTGTTATCTGAGTATCAAATCCACTCATAGCAGTCATAAGTGTTGTTTTACCAGCTCCGGAACCACCTATAATAGCTACAAATTCATTAGCTCCAATACTTAAGCTAACCTTATCAAGTATGGTTTTCTTCCCACCCTTAGCAGGTACCTCCTTGTTAAGGTTTCTAAGATTAAGAGCAATACCTTCCGGATTGACTCTGTAAAACAGCTTACCAGCACTGAAAATAAATGTAGTATTTAATATAGTAAATATATCCTTGTCAGTAAGCCTTACCGGCTTATCTATTTTGATACCATTTACGAATACACCGTTAGTTGACTTATTGTCAAACACATAAAATTCCCCGTTTATGTGTCTTATTCCAGCGTGGTAACGGGATACCGCAACATTTCGTATCTTAATATCACAGTTCTCAGCACGACCAATGCTATTATCACCATCGTGGATAGTATAAGTTCTCCATGTACCACTTGCCGCATCATTATCATACAGCATAAGAACTGCCTCTATCTCTCCAACAGACTTGTTAGCGCCAAGTCTAATAATCATATCCTTGTTATCACCACCATAGTACTGTCCCGGCTCTGCCTTATAAAACTGCGGACCGTTAGCTATGTATGTACCATTGGAGCTGTTATTATCCTTGATGTAAAACACTCCATTTGATATACAAATCTCTCCGTGGTGTCCTGAAACTATCTCCGAGTTGATTACTATACTATTATCAGCTTTTCTACCAAATGAATATACAGCGTCTGCATGTCCGCTAAGATCCAGCTCATTAATACCATTCTTATCCACTACAACCAATGTATTTTTCTTCTTGGACTGATTGGAATTAGCCTGTAGCTGACTCTGGTACTGTGCAAGCATAGACTCATCGAAAAATGTAGTCTGTTCTCCACCCATGTTGTTCATATCCATAATCATTTATCCTTTCTCTAAAAATGTAAAATAGCCTGTCGAATCGCTCTAGCAATACGACAGGCCTTTAAATAGCTTATAAATTAACCTCTCTTAAGAAAGTCTGGAATCTTAATTGCGTTAGGGTTGTTTGCAGGAGCTGCCGGCTGTGGTCTAACCGGTGTAGCCTTTGTAGCTGTCATATCAACACCCTGGTTAACTGGCTTAACTGGTGTATTCAAGAATGATGGCTTTACTGAGCTAGTTGTTCCAGTTGTTATAGGCTGTCCTGAATATGTTGGTGCACCTCCGATAGGTGAAACACTTGGCTTAGCCTGTGGCTTACTTACCTGTGACACTGAAACTGTAGCTGCATTAGCTGCGTTAGCCTCAATACCTGTAGCAATGATTGTAATGCAAACATCCTCACCCATATTATCATTATCAACAGTACCAAAGATAATATTAGCGTTGTCTCCAGCAACCTCAGTAAGGTATGTAATAGCATCGTATGCTTCAACAATACCAATGTTACCTGAGAAGTTAACGATAATATCTGTAGCACCTGTTACTGTAGTCTCAAGTAATGGACTATCCATAGCTGACTTAATAGCATCAACTGCCTTGTTATCACCACTTGCAGTACCAATACCGATGTGAGCAACACCCTTGTCCCTCATAACTGTCTGTATATCTGCAAAGTCAAGGTTGATAAGACCTGGCTTATTGATAAGGTCTGTTACGCCCTGTACACCCTGCTGAAGAACCTCATCAGCCTTCTTAAGAGCCTCAGGAATTGTAGTTCTCTTATCACAAATCTGTAAAAGCTTATCGTTAGGAATAACGATTAATGTATCAACATTCTCTCTAAGCTTAGCAATACCATTAAGGGCGTTGTTCATTCTAGGCTTACCCTCGAATGAGAAAGGCTTAGTAACTACACCAACTGTAAGTATACCAAGATTTCTAGCAATCTCAGCAACAACAGGAGCAGCACCTGTACCTGTACCACCACCCATACCACAAGTTACGAATACCATATTGGCATCCTTCATGATATCAGTAATCTCTTCTCTATTCTCTTCGACTGCACTAGCACCGATCTCAGGCTTTGCACCTGCACCAAGTCCCTTAGTCAGCTTCTCACCAATCTGAATCTTAGTAGTAGCTCTACTCTGTGATAAGATCTGCTTATCAGTGTTAATAGCTATAAGCTCAACACCCTCCACATTCTCATCGATCATTCTGTTGACTGCGTTGTTTCCTGCTCCACCTACACCTATGACAAGGATTCTTGCAGGGGTTTTTTCGTCGTTTGATTTTATTTCGAGCAAGGTATTTTCGTCCTTCATTGTAATTGAGTTAATTTAAACACTTCTTATTTCAATGCATAAAAACCCACACTGAACATTATTACCTTAATAATATAATCATTTCACCAAATAATCAACTGTTTTTTGTGAAAATACTTATATTTTCGTAAATTTTTTATTTAAAACTGGCTGTTGCATTATCAGAATCAAAATCCTTCATATTCAGTGTACCTTCCTTGCCTTCTAGACCTTCAAGTATACTTCCCAGATTCATCATCTGTATCTCAAGGTATTCCCCCTCTCCAAGTTCAATGGTAATTTTATCGTGTGTCAGTACAAGTTCATTCGAGGCTGTGAACTTAATTCCGTCAATATCCAGCTGATATTTTTCAATAAGCTGTGTGACATTAAGTATTGCCTTGAATCTTCTTTCATCCTCTATAGGAAGCTTTTTACCAACCTCCCAGCTATCAAATTCCAGTCCCTTAATAAAGGGTACTCCGGAAACCATCTCCAACGAGGAATCAAGAACTATACCATCCTTGTCAAAATATATGTAGCTGTTCATGTACTCCACGCAGCCCGCAAGAGCCTTCTCATACACAGTCACAGATACGGAATTTTTCGACAAGTAATCTATCTCTATCTTATCTACAAACTGAATTCCCTCTATAGGTTTTAATTTGCAGGTAAGACATAGAGCCAATGTATTATCAGCAGTTGCCTTTTCACTGACTATCTGGGCTATCATCTCTGCATCTGCATATTCGCATTCACTTACCTTCACTTCCTTAAGTTTAAAGGAATTCAAATACGCATACACGCCTAGAACAACCACCAGCACGGCAATTGCTGTCTTTTTACCTTTTCCCAATATGCTTTCACATCGCTTTCATAATAAGTAATTTTATACATAAGGCTTTATCTGTCTGGACACAGTTAAAACCAAGCCTATCTCCATCAATGTTGCCATTATAGAGGAACCACCGTAGCTAATAAAAGGCAAGGTAACTCCTGTAGGTGGCAGAGTATTTGTTACTACCCCTATGTTTATTATAAGCTGAACAGCTATTTGAGCCATTACACCTATAACCATGTAACTGGCAAATTTGTTCGGTGCATTGTTTGCTATGTACTTAAATCTAAACATCAGCATTACAAAAAGCGTTATTACTGCCAATGCTCCGAATAATCCTAATTCTTCACAGATTACGGAAAAAATCATATCATTATGGGACTCAGGCAAAAAACCAGTTTTTTGAATACTATTTCCCAAACCCTTTCCAAAAAGTCCTCCAGAGCCTATAGCATAAAGAGACTGCATGGTTTGATAACCACTCTCACTTGTCTCAGGATTAAACCAGGCATCTATTCGCCCTCCTCGATAGCCCTCAGCAAAGATAAGCAGAATTCCACCAAAAAAGGCTACCACACACCAAAATAGCAATGGTCTCAAATCTTTAGCAGCCACAAAAATTACAACTGCCATTATTCCAAAGCACACAACTGCTGTACTAAGATTTTCCTTAGCAACAAAAAGTACTCCTACCAACGGAACAAGCATTACCTTGAATAAGTCCTTAATATTTTCCAGCCATTCCTCATTGGTGGTACAAGCCTTGGCAATATAAACTATAATTGCAGGCTTCAAAAACTCTGATGGCTGAAGATTAAAAAATCCTAAGTTTATCCATCTTACAGCACCATGACTTGCTATACCAAGCACAAGAACTATACCGCAAAGCGCTACTGCCAGTATAATAAGATGCATAGCAAAATCATAATACTTCTTGTAATTTATTCCTGACATTATAAGCATTATAACAAATGATGCCGCAGCTATAAGTGCTTGCTTTAAAGCATAGTAATAATCACTGTCTCCATCCATAACAGCTCTGTATGAGCTTGCGCTATATATCATCATTATTCCGAATAGCACCAATACTATAGTAATAAACAATGTTTGATAATCAAAATAGCCTTCATTCCAAAAGAAGAAGCCCTTATTATCCTTTTTATTATTCTTTGTCATAGAACTACTACTCACAAATATTCACTCCTAAAGTTTGTTTACATACTCCTTAAACATATCTCCTCTTTGCTCGTAGTTATCGAACATTCCCCAGCTGGCACAAGCCGGTGACAGAAGTACACATTCGCCTTCCTTGGCGTTTTCATAACAATACTTTACCGCCTCCTCAAGACTTGTCACAAACACTGTATCTACAAATCCTCTTGACTTGGCACAATCATCTATATCCTTGGCAGTCTGACCAAGCAATACCAGCTTTTTCACCTTGCCATCGAAGCTATCTATCCACTCATTATAGGAGGATTTCTTATCATATCCACCACCAATAAGATATGTGGTAGACTTCATAGCCTGAATGCCCTTAATTGCCGCATCCGGATTAGTACCCTTTGAATCATTGTAATACTCTACTCCATTTAGGGTTCTAACATACTCTATTCTATGAGGAACACCCTTAAAGGCAGTACAGACAGCTCCAATAGTATCCACAGGAACTCCCATATAATATGCTATGCCCACTGCTGCCAAAACATTCTCTACATTATGATTTCCAAGAATTTGTATGTCTGCCAAAGCTAGTACCTTTGTCTCATTTCCTGCTTCTCTTATAACGATGGCATTATCCTTAACAAACACACCCTCCTCAAGGTGCTTTAATCGGCTGAAGTACACTACCTTCCCCGGAAGTGTTTCCACCAGCTTCATAGTCTCTGGGTCATCATAATTAACTACTATGTAATCCTCTTTGCTTTGGTTCTTTGAAACCGCAGCCTTGCAGGATGCATAATTCTCAAATGTATAATGTCTATCCAAATGATCTGGAGTCACATTAAGTATAGCCGCCACATGAGGCTTAAAGTCCACAATAGTTTCCAGCTGAAAGCTACTTACCTCTGCCACTGTAACGGATGCTTCACTTGACTTAGTTACCTGCTGTGTGTAAGGAATTCCAATATTGCCCACCACATAGCTAGATGGATTGTGAGCCTTCATAATCTCTCCCACTAAGGATGTTGTAGTTGTCTTTCCATTAGTTCCTGTAATTGCAACAACGGTTCCCTTCTCATAATAATAAGCAAGCTCTATCTCGCTCCACACAGGTATACCTTTTTCCTTAACCTTTAGAACAAATTCCTGGTCTGTAGGTATTCCCGGACTAATTACCATTACGGATATTTGACCTAGAAGTTCATCGTTAAGCTGACCTAGGTGAATCTGAAGATTTTTGTTATCATCAGTCTCCTCAAGATTTTTTAAAATTCCATCTCTGGTAAGATTATTCTTTCTATTTTCATCAAAGAGAATTACATTCTCTCCCTTTTCTAAAAGTAGCTTTGTGGCACAAATTCCACTTCTTCCACAGCCTGCCACTAAAACCTTTTTATCGAACATAGTCTGTTCCTCCTAACTCCTATATAGCAAGAATTGCAATAAAACAAAGTATGGCTGTCACTATCGAGAAAATAGATACAACCTTAGTTTCCGGCCAACCGGAGAGTTCAAAGTGATGATGGATGGGAGCCATCTTGAAAATTCTCTTTCCAGTCTTCTTAAAATACACCACCTGAATCATTACAGATAATACCTCTGCAAAATATATAAAGGCTACAAGAAGAATTATAAGAGGCATCTGAAGCACATATGCTGTTGAAGCTACAAATCCACCTAAAGCAAGAGAACCTGTATCTCCCATAAATACTCTTGCAGGATATACATTATATACCAGGAATCCAAGCAAGCTACCTACAGTAGCACATGTAATAGGCGCAACCCCTGACGAAAGACCTATAGCTGCCACAGTAAAGAAGGTTGCTATAAGAACTGTTACAGATGAAGCAAGACCGTCTAGGCCATCTGTAAAGTTAGCGCCATTTACAGTTCCAAGGATTACAATAAACATAAATGCATAATATACTCCACCTATATCTACAGTCTTATTCATAAACGGAATTATCATCTCAGTTCCAAGGTCTGTGTGTGCATACATATAGTAAGCAAACACTCCTGTTACAACAAACTGTCCCAGCATCTTCTGCCAAGCTCTAAGACCCATAGAACGCTTCATAACCACCTTAATATAATCATCCAGGAAGCCTACAAGTCCAAAGCCCAATGTGGCAAAAAGCACTGGTACTATCTCAGGATAATCCTTAATATAGAACAAGGAAGTTATTATTATACTAAACAGAATTATAAGGCCACCCATTGTAGGTGTTCCGGATTTCTTAAGATGGGATTCCGGACCATCATCTCTTACAAACTGTCCAAATTTTAATTTCTTAAGAAATGGAATAATTATAGGACTAAGCACCACGCTTATGCCAAAGGCTATTAATACCGGCAAAACCATATCATTATAATTCATTTTCATACTCCTTTTTTGCTCATTTGTTTATCTAGAATACCGTATCCTCCAGGATTATTGTTTCCACAGCGTCAGTATCCGTTGATATTTCTTTTTCCAAGCCTAAGTAAGGCAAAATATTATCATATAAATCTCCTATAACCGGTGCTGCTATGGTTCCTCCGTAGTATGTTCCTTCTGGCTCATCTATTAAAACCAAAGCCATAACCTGTGGAGCTTCAGCAGGTGCAAATCCAAGAAAAGAAGAAATATATTTGTTACTACTTCTAGGCAGCTTTTCACTTGTTGCCGTTTTGCCACCCACTCTATACCCTTCCACATAGGCATTCTTACCTGTCCCAAGGGCTACAACATCCAAAAGTAGGTCCTTCATGGTTTCTGAGGTTTCCTCAGAAACCACTCCGTTCCTTGTATTATAGGATATCTTGTCGACTATGTTATTGTTACTATCAGTAACATATACTCCAAAATGAGGAGTAACTAATGTTCCACCATTTACCACAGCTGCAGCTGCTCGCATAAGCTGTAAGGGTGTAATCTGGAAGGACTGTCCGAAGGACATGGTTGCAAGCTCAACCTCCTTAACATTCTCCTGTTTGTGAAATATGGAGCCTGCCTCACCAGGAAGGTCTATCCCTGTCCTCTCAAAGAGCCCCAGCACTTCCATGTATTTATAAAAATTTGCCGCGCCAACTCTGGCGCCTATATCCATAAAAACAGGATTACAGGAATTCATAATACCCTCTCTAAAGGTCTGACTTCCATGTCCCACCGTCTTATGACATCTTATTCTCCTATCCCCCACTACTCTAAACCCAGGACAGTTAAAACCATCATTTGTATTAAGCACACCTGCCTCAAAGGCCGCTGTAGCGGTTATTATTTTAAATGTAGAGCCAGGCTCATAGCTATCGCATATAGGAAAACATCTCCACATGTTATTTAGGGCATCCGCTTCCGATACAGAATCTGCTTCGGTAGCATCCGAGGAGGTTGCCTGTATATTTAGCTCAAAGGGATTATTCAAATCATACTCTGGAACATCCGCCAAAGCGTAAATCTCCCCATTTTGAGGATTCATAACTATTATGCATACCCTTCGTGCCCCTCTTAGTTCCATAGTATCCATGGCAAGCTGCTGTGCATACTGTTGAATATTAACATCTAGGGAAGTAATTAAATTATTGCCGGGAACAGGCTCATCTCTAGTTTCTGCCGCATTTGGAATCTCTATTCCCCTTGAGGTTGTAAGTGTTTTTATGCTCCCCGAAGTTCCTTGTAGTATATCATCATAGTATACCTCAAGGCCTACTATTCCCTGATTGTCGGCTCCCGTGAAGCCTATAACCTTAGATGCCATATCCAGATAGGGATAGTATCTTTTGTAATCCTCATCTACCATAACCCCATCCATATCTAAGGCTCTTATCTTATCAGCCACTTCCTTGTCCACATTTTTCTTTATACTTTCTCTAGAAGAAACCTTTTCTACCTTTTTCCTAAGCTGCTCCTCATCCATATCGAGAAGGTAAGATAAATTATCTATTACCTCCTCAGGGTCAGTTATCTGATTGTGAATAACTGATATAGAGCAAACTCCCTTGTTACCTGCCAAAACGACTCCATTTCTGTCATAGATAATCCCTCTTTCTGCCTTTATGCTTCGTTGGCGTTCTTGAATATCAGTAGCTCTTTCATCATAATAGCTTCCCTTTATCACCATTATGAGCAACAGTCTGACAGCCAACACCAATGTAGCCAGTACAACAAAAAAAGCAAACACCTTAAGTCTTCGGCTGCTATACAATTCAAAATAGTCACTAAATCTCTTCATGAATTATTCCCAAAATCGTTTATTAATACTTATTCGAAATAATTCTTTGTATGACTTTTTATTATAAATCAGTGTTACTACAGTATATTGACTTAGTAGCTTTCATCATAATAATCCTCTTCGTAATACTCATCTTCATAGTATTCCTCCTCCGAATACTCATCCTCTGAATATTCCTCGGTAGCCTCAGTAGTAGGCTCATCTGCATCTGACACATAAGGATTATCCTCTCCACCCGCAACATCATCAGATGGTACATCACCATCATATATCGGAGTGGCAACCTCATCTGGAGAATCAGTTGTATCTATATCATAATTGTCATTTGTCTTATATATGTTCATGTAAGGAAAAAGCTCTGTAGCAATGTCAGCAAACAAGTATGAAGATGCTGCACTTGTTGACTGATCCTCAGTATTTGGCTCGTCTACAACTACATAAACAACAACCTGAGGATCTTCTACCGGCGCAAAGCCAATAAAGGATATCATATATTTACCATTTCCTCTAGGAAGCTTCTCAGCAGTTCCTGTCTTTCCGCCAATTGAGTATCCCTCAACAGAAGCCTTACGACCTGTACCCTGCTCTACAACAAGGAAGAGCTGCTGTCTCATAATTTCCGACACTTCCTCTGATACAGTTCTTCTAACCAATACATTTTCCAGGTTATCTATAACATTGCCCTTCTCATCTTCAATTCGTTGAACCACACTTGGCTCATAGTAATATCCGCCATTAATAACAGAGCAAAATGCTGTAGAAAGCTGCATCATAGACACACAAACTCCCTGTCCAAATGAGGATGTTGCAAGCTCTGTGATATTAAGGGTATCCTCATGATATATAACTGATTCAAAATCTGCATCACTTGGTTCCCCGGGAATATCAACATTAGTTGCCTGTCCAAAGCCAAACAGCTTCTGGTATTTATCGAAGGTTGCAGCCCCTTCAAGCTTGGCCACATCCATCAAAACATCATTACAGGAGTTTTCTAGTGCCTGTGATAAGGTGATTTCTCCATGGACAGAACCATAGCCTGCAATATGACACTGAATATAGTATGTGTCAACCTGTTCTCCACCATCACATACATGCCTGTAATTTTCATCTACAACGGCCTCCTCAAGAGCTCCTGCAATTGTAAATGTCTTATAGGTGGAACCAGGCTCGAAAACATCACTTACAACAAAGTTTCTCCATACCTTTGCTAATGCCTCTACAGTTTCCTCATCTGTTGCATTTTTCTTAAAGTCCTCAAACTCCTCATCAGTTTCAAACTGATATCTAACCCACTCAATATCATATGCGTCATTAGGATCATATGGATGTGAGTTGTATAATGCTAAAATGTTACAGGTCTTAGGATCCATAACCAATACAGATACATTTGCTGCACCCTCAGTAGACATATAATTGTCTACCTTTTCCTGGACTATAGCCTGAATATTTGCATCTATGCTTGTAACCAAGTTATATCCATTTACAGGTGCCTCTATAGACTTTGCAACACTATTGTCATCGTTAATATAGGTATACTCTCTACCATTACTTCCATTAAGATAGCTATCGTAATAGCCCTCTATACCACCCTGTCCATCATTGGTTCCTATTGTGTAGCCTATAAGATGGCAGGCAAGCTGATTGTTGGGATATACTCTCTCGTATTTTTCTTCAAAGATTACGCCCCTTACCTTAGAGCCTTCCTCAGTTTCCAAATAATCCTTAAAAGGCTTAACCTGCTCATACTCTAAATCCTTTTTCGCAATTTCGTAATAGGATTCCTTATTTGCCAAAAGCTCTGTAAGCTCCGCATCAGACATACCAAAATACTTCTTTAGCGCGGCTACTGTAGCCTCCTTATACTCATCCTTATCCAATATATTTTTAGGTTCAAGAATAAGGTTATAAATTTTCTTGGTGGTTGCAAGAGTAGTTCCATTGGTGTCTAAAATATCCCCTCTTCTATATGGTATGGGCGAGCTATTAGAGCCCTGCTGAGCTAATACCACCTGCTCATATTCCTTTCCGGAGCGGACATTAATCAATATTAAGTTGACTACAAGAAGTAAAAATACGGCCATTATGGCCACAAATGCAAAAAGAAGTCTATTCTTCATGCCCTGATTAAAGGCTAGACTCTTTTTCTTCCCTCTTTTCTTCGCCATTTTTCATCCACCTTTTTAACGCAAAACTTCCTGAGGCTTAATTGGCCTCAGGAACATCCTGATACTGCTTAACATAATCTTCATCTGCACTCTCGTAATATACTATCTGGCCCTTCTCAGCATAAACCATACCAAGCTCATTAGTTGCCACATCATAAATCTCATCCAAGGTGTACATACTTTCAAGACTAAGCTTGTATGCTGCATTTTCCTCCTCGATAACCTCAAGCTGTGTCTCAAGGTCATTGATGTTTGCTTGCTGTAAACTGATTCTTGATTCCATATATAGTATAGCAACACATGCAAAAATCATAATGAGAATAGCTGCTGAAACAAACACTGTATATTTCATATTAAAGGCAAGTGCCTTCTGTGCATCCTCTGTAAGACTCTTTCTTGTATTATTACTAGTAGCCTTCTTATGAGTATTATTGCTTGAAGTCTTCCTGCGTGTATCATTATCATATTTTCTCGAAGGGGATTGCTCCACCTTTCTAACTGTACTACCATCGATATAGTACATGTTTCTTACCGGTCTTTCACCCATACCTATCTCTCCTTTATAAATATCTATCAAAATTTCTCGAATACTCGTAGCTTTGAGCTTTTAGCTCTCTTATTACCAGTTATCTCCTCATCACTTGGAATAATTGGTTTCCTTGTAATAATTCTCCCCTTTGGAGCTTGTCCACATGTGCAAACCGGAAAATTCGGCGGACATGTACAAGGATTCATATTTCTTCTAAATATATTCTTTACTATTCTGTCCTCCAATGAATGGAAGGTAATAATAGAAAGTCTTCCACCTGGATTAAGAAGCTCTATCATCTTATCTATAGAGTTTTCCAATACATCAAGCTCGTGATTTAATTCAATTCTAATAGCCTGAAATGTTTTCTTAGATGGATGTCCTGTTCCCTGTCTTTTCTTGGCAGGTATGGCAGCCTTAATTATCTCATTAAGCTGTCCTGTAGTTTCGATTGGTGCTTCTTCCCTTGCCTTTACAATATGCTTAGCAATATTCTTAGCAAATCCATCCTCACCGTAATCACGAATAACTTTAAATAACTCCATCTCAGAATAATTGTTAATTATATCCCTTGCGGTTCTTGTCTGACTTTGATCCATCCTCATATCGAGAGATGTATCTTCTCTATATGTAAATCCTCTATCAACATTATCAAGCTGATAGGAAGAAACTCCAAGGTCGAGAACTATTCCATCTACACCACGAATAGAAAGCTCTGCCAGGCAGGACTCTATATCCTGATAATTACTATGCACTATATCAATCTGATTCTTATACTCTATCAACCTAGCTGTGGCTGCTTTGATTGCATCCATATCCTGGTCTATGCCAACTAGTCTTCCATTAGGTCCTAGTCTCTTGCATATCTCTAATGAATGTCCACCGCCACCTAAGGTTCCATCTACATATATTCCATCCGGCTTTATATTTAAGCTATCTATTGTTTCATCCAAGAGTACTGAAATATGTTTAAACTCCATGCCTACCTCCCGGATTATTCCTCTACTGCCTTTTTGTCTTTTTGGCTATTGTTAAACTTCTCGTCAGCTCTTTTTCTTGACTTTTCGTACTGAGCCTCCCAAGCCTCCTTTGACCAGAGCTGCACACTTGTCAGGTTACCAACAAGTACAACCTCCTTGTCAATGTTCATCTCATCTCTAAGAGACTGAGGGATAACTATTCTATACTGAGCATCCGGTTCACACTCAACTGCTGAAGCGAAGAAGTAATTCATAATGTATCTGTTATCTTCGTCCTCAAGATCTTTCTCCGCAATTGAATTAGCAAACTTAAGCCACTGGTCCATAGGATAAATCTGGATATGGTTTCCACCATGTCCATTGCACATGAAAAAGTGAGAGCCTAATCCCTCTCTAAGTCTGATAGGAATAATTAGTCTACCCTTAGCATCCAAACTATGATTCGATTGTCCTAACAAGAAACCTGTCATGCTTTATCCTTTCCTTTACCTTACGAGATGGAATTCCAACTACACTTGAGCTCCACTTAGCATCCCCTGGAACCCACTTTCCACCCACTTGACATTATTTTAAGGCAAAAGAAAAAGAAATGCAATACTAAATCACATTCCCTTTTCTTGAATTATGCACAAAACACCTGTTTCTTTTTATACATTTTGCACAATATTTATTTTGTTTCCAAATTATGTTAACTATTGTCAACATCCACTCAGCATTTTCTTAGCATCCACCCGGCTTTTCTCTACCTCCACCGAACCTATCTTAGCATCCACCAAGCTTTTTATCAGCATCCACCAAGCTACTTCTTTTCCTTTTTGCTAGTTGCTTTAGAATTCATTTCCTTAACATAATCAAATCTTTTCTTAACTATAATCACAGAAGCCACAAGAACACATATGGCCGCCACCAGCTGTGATACCTTCATATTAATCCCCGGTATCATAAGTGAGTCTGAGCGAAGGGCTTCTATCCACACTCTTCCAAGACCATAGCCCCATACATATAAAAGGCCAATCTCTCCATCGAATTTCTTGTGCTTTCTATAGAAGAAAATAATAAGAAGAATACCCAGGTTCCACAACGCCTCGTAAAGGAAGGTTGGATGAACACTAATCCACGCTACATTGTCTATATGGACTACATTATTAATCATAGTCTCGTTAATAATGCCATCCTCTACCAATCTGTTTATGCTTCCATTACCATTAAAGTAGCTAACAGGCAGGCACATTCTAAATACGCCATCTGTATAATCGCCAAAGGCCTCCCTGTTAAAGAAATTGCCAAAACGACCTACTATCTGACCAATCAGAACAGACATAGCTGCTGTATCTGCCATCAGCTTAATGCTTACCTTCTTTTTCTTACAGAAGATTATGGCTGTGATTACACCTGCTATTATTCCTCCGTATATCGCCAAACCTCCCTGTCTAATATTAATCATATCAAGGAAGGTCTGCCAAAAGCCTTTTCCTGGTTCGATGTAACTATCCAGACTAAACAACACATAATATATTCTAGCACCAAGAATGGCTGGAATTATCATCCACAGCATAAAATCAACATAAAGTTCATCATCCTGACCTGTTCTCTTAGCTTCCCTTATAACTACAAAGTAGGCTAAAATAAAGCCTATAGCTATCATAAAACCATACAGCTTTACATCAAGGCCAAATAAGCTAAAGCCTTCTGGCACATCCTTTAAATGTATTCCCAATCCAGGAAATCTAATATCGCCCATATTACTACCTCATACTATACATTAAACTTGAACAGGATAACATCTCCATCCTGTACAACATACTCCTTACCTTCCTGTCTAACAAGACCCTTCTCCTTAGCAGCAAGCATACTTCCACTTTCCATAAGTGCATCATATGCCACAACCTCTGCCTTGATAAAGCCTCTCTCAAAGTCAGTATGTATCTTACCGGCAGCCTGTGGCGCCTTAGTTCCCTTAGTTATAGTCCAAGCTCTAGTCTCATCCTCTCCAGATGTAAGATAGCTTATAAGTCCAAGTAAGGAATAGCTTGCTTTAATAAGCTTATCTAAGCCTGACTCACTTACTCCAAGATCCTCTAAGAACATCTGCTTCTCATCATCATCAAGCTCTGATATCTCCTGCTCAATCTGAGCACAAACTGCGAATACCTCACTTCCAAACTCTGCAGCATAAGCCTTAACCTTAGCAACATACTCATTAGATGCTGCGTCATCAGCCAAATCGTCCTCAGATACATTTGCGGCAAATATAACTGGCTTTCCAGTAAGAAGGTTATACTCCTTAAGCCACTTTATCTCATCCTCGTCATCTGTCTCATAGGTTATGGCAAGCTTACTCTCCTCAAGATGCGCCTTCATCTTCTTCTGAAGCTCAAGCTCCTTAGCAAGTGCCTTATTATTATTTGCACCCTTTGCAGTCTTAGCCATTCTTCTCTCTAGAACCTCGATATCTGCAAATATAAGCTCAATATTTATAGTCTCAATATCTCTTATAGGATCAACAGAACCGTCTACATGGATAACATTTGAATCCTCAAAGCATCTTACAACATGTACGATAGCATCTGTCTCTCTAATATTAGAAAGGAACTGGTTACCAAGTCCCTCACCCTTAGATGCTCCCTTAACAAGTCCTGCTATATCAACAAACTCTATAACTGCAGGAGTTGTCTTAGCAGAGTTATACATCTTAGTAAGCTCGTCCAATCTCTTATCCGGTACAGGTACTATTCCCACATTTGGATCAATAGTACAAAACGGATAGTTAGCTGACTCAGCTCCCGCTTTTGTAAGTGAATTAAATAATGTACTTTTTCCTACATTAGGTAGGCCCACAATGCCCAACTTCATATTATGTTAACCTCTTTTTCCTAAATCTAATATATGCACCTGCATAATCTTTTTTATTATACACCATTAAAGATTCTTTTTCCACTAAAAGTTATTCTCATGAATTACATTATCAGTAGATAGAGTGAAAGTTGAATTACTGGTACATTCTTTATGCTGGGATTTTTTCGCTCTTAGTTGGAGTAGTGGGGTATCTGCTAACACGCAGTCTTCGGATTGATTTTCTACGGTCTGAGCAAAGTTATCTTAAGGTGACGGGGGCCGCCTTTGACGGTACATCCATGTACCCAAAGGCTACGCCGACATCCTGTCGGC
>JAZPXZ010000010.1:0-14383 GCA_045543915.1 Wujia sp. | reverse complement strand
CTCATGTATTCTTCTGTGACCCTCAGGCATCATGGCAAAAGCCTCATGTTGAAAACAATCACAGATTAATAAGAAGAATCATCCCAAAGGGAACAAGTCTGAACAAGCTCAATGTCGAGGACACACGACTTGTTTGCTGTCATATCAACAGTGTCATACGTGACAACCTTGATGGTAAGACACCATTTGATTTAATGGACTCTGCAGATGAAAAAAAGCTATTATCCGCACTTAACCTGTCACCCATTCCACCTGATGAGGTTATTCTGAGTCCAAAACTAATTAAACACTAATCAGAAATCTGTCGGATCAAACAAAGGCCTCATATCTGTAATCGAAGCGGGGTCTCAGTTACTTTTGCAAACCGACTGGCATGCCGCTTATTAGTCATGTTTAGAAATCGCGCAAAACAATAGCTTTCGACTTCATTATACACCTTTTTAGCTCGAATTTGACCTCAATTTAAGATTTAAAATTAATCTTGTCAATATCATCTAGCAATTATATTTTCATTTAAAGCAAATCCTGTTTCCTGTATTGACATTCCTGTATTGACCAGTTAACACAAAAAACGGCCAATCCTATCAGACTGACCGATTTCACTATATCTTCTCAAAAAACTCTTCATCTATCTCATATGTCTTTACTTCTTTTACACCAATTCCATACTCCGCGATTTTATTTATAAACTCTTCTCCATCTATCAAATCAATTTGTTGTTTTCCAGGATTTGAAGCTTCTTCTTTTGCCGCTTTAGTAAATGTTCCTGTAGTGATTAAGACACCTTTTTCAATATCTGTTGTAAGAGAACCTCTAAAATCACGAATATCACCAGCACCTACAGCACCCTTATATCTTTTACACTGGAATGCTACATTGAAGCTAAATATTCCATTTATTTTTAGTTTTCCTGTTCCATCTATACCGCCATCACCAGTTTTCTTGGTTACTTCAACCTGCGAAAAACCGCATTCTCTTAATAATCTTTGCGTTAATCTCTCGAAGCCAAATGGATCCATATTCTGAAGTATATCAGATAACTTTTGTCTCCATGGTTTAATTTCATCTGGGAATTCATCATAATCGTTTGATGGATCATTATCATTAGGAGTATTGGTATTTATATTGTCTATTTTATCTTTCCTTCGCTGAACATTTCTTTTTATAGTATGTTCAATTATTTTAGCCACATCTAAATAAATCTTATTTGTATAATCTGAAGTAATTGACCATACACTTCTACCACTATTTATGATGACACCATAATTTTTTAAATATGTTCTAGACCATGCTAATTGATATTCTAATTCTGTCTGATTAATATTTCCCAAATGAGTTTCATCAACTATTTCATCTGGCAAATCTAACATATTTATTACCTTTACACATATTTCATCATTTGTTCCTGAACCGCCCAATGCAAGCAGTGCATCATATGTAGGTATAATTAACTCTCTATATGTTGGTACATTACTTTTTCTTACTCTTCCCATAAAAAAACACCTCCATTTATTATTATAAATTTCGACATGCTAATTGACAAGATCATTTCAATAATTTATACCACCAACGCTATTCCCCCTCCCCACCAACTTATGCTATAATCCCCCTAAGAACAAAACATCCCCCAGAAAGGAAGTGACCCTATGAACAAACCAGAAATAACAACCAACACCCCAGATTTCAAATCCCTCATGTCTACCCCCGCCTACGACTTCCTACGCACCGACCCACATTTAGGCGACCGCGTAATCCTCCTAGGTCTTGGTGGCAGTCACGCTTACGGAACCTGCAATGAAAACAGCGACATCGACTTCCGTGGCATCACCTTAAACCGACCATCCGACATCCTAGGACTTACAGAATTTGATCAATTCGAGGACAAAGAAACTGACACCGTTATCTATTCATTTAATAAAATTGTCAGACTACTCCTAGAGTGCAATCCTAATACCTGCGAGATTCTTGGGTTAGATGAAGACCAGTATCTCATTAAGACTAAACTTGGGCAGGAGATTATCGACCATGCCGTCTTATTCTTGTCTAAGAGAGCTATCAAATCCTTTGGTGGATATGCCAGCGCACAACTTAGAAGATTGCAGAATGCTTTAGCTAGGAATTCTATGCCTATGGCTGAACGCGAGCAACACATTTTGAAGTCTGTGCAGAATGCTCTGGATGACTTTAACAGGAAGCACGCTAATTTTGAATATGGCTCTATGAAGCTTTACATTGATCAGGCTGTTACTCCCGGTCTTGAGACTGAGATTTTTATAGATACTAACTATACTCACTATCCACTTCGTAACTACGAGACATTGTTCTCCACTCTTACAAATGTTATCAGGGAGTACAACAGAATCGGAAAGCGTAATAACAAGAAGGACGACAACCATTTGAATAAACACGCCATGCATCTTATTCGCCTGTTTATGATGGCTATCGATATTCTGGACAAGGGTATTATTAAGACTCATCGAGTGGATGATTTGGAGCTGCTTCTTAAAATTAGAAATGGTGGTTTCCAGAAGGATGACCACACATTTACAGCTGAGTTCTATGATATGCTGGCTCATTACGAAAGCGAGCTGGAGCGTGTGTCTAAAGAGACCTCTCTTCCGGATAATCCTGATATGGAGAAGGTGGGAGAGTTTGTGGAATATGTAAACAGAAAGGCTATAGAAGGTAATTTCTAGACAAACAAAAAGAGAGGGGAAATTCCCCTCTCTTATCTATTCCCCTACCAGATACTCCACCGCATACTCTAGCTCATAGTCTCCTTCACCGGAGAACATCTTAATTGCAGCATTCTTATCAAATGGTATCTTTACATCCAGTGGATTTCTTCCTACCCTGTCCGCCTTGGTATCTATAAGTGGCTCTCCATTTTCATCTAACACCAGACCTACTGGGTAGCTAAATACTGCCCCGCCCGGAAGTAAGCACATTCCACCGGATTCCTGATTGGAACCGTTAGTTTCTGTAAGTCCCATAACGGTTACATTTGGTAGCTTAGACAAATGATATGCCAAACCGTCTCCAGCGTCCATACATTGGCCATTTACAAGGACTACTACCTGCATCTGATGATAGTTGCCATTTGCCTCAATGTTGTGGTTTGCATTCACCATGTACTGACCGTCCTTGTTGTGGCCAAGGGCCAGACCGTACTGGTTCTCCATGGCAAAATATGACACCAGCTCCATAGCTACCACATCATAGCCTCCGTAGTTATTTCTAAGGTCTATAATTAACTTATTTGCTCCCTGGTTTTTAAGCTCCTCTAGCTTAACCTCAAACATCTTCTCAGCTCCATCGTGGCTACCCTCAAGGTATTCTTGCTCATCATTGGAGTCATAGTCTGCACCAAGAATAAGAAAATATCCTGTATCATCATTCAGCATCTTAGTTGCATAGTTGCCCTGCTCAGCATCCGGCTCTCCGAAATATAGCTTCCATGCCTGCATAAATCTATCATAATAGCTACCCTTACTGGTAAGCTGGGCAGTTTGCTCTTTACCTGTTTCATCTATGTAGGTTACCTCTACAGTATCCTCACCCTTACCCGCTAGGAATAATGGCTTCACAGCCTCCTCATTTGCAGCTACAGGATAGTTATTAAGAGTTGATATACATTCCACATCAGCTAACGCTTCTTCTATGGTCACTCCGTTCCACTTTACTATCTGGGTGCCCTCCTTGATTCCAGTCACTCCAGAATCCACAAGCACTGCCACCACTTCTCCTGAGTCTAGTCTCACCATAGATAGTCCGTAGTCATGGCCCAACAATCTCTCATCCACCGCTTTCTTGGTCTCATCATCTGGGAATATAACGCACACATGACCGTCGTGAACTCGGTAGCTAAGGCGAACCATAGCCTCTAGGAATTGTGTGTAGTCTCCATTTGCCTCCGCCTGCTCAACCACAGGAAGTAGCTCCTTCTCTATTGTCTCAAAGTCCACATCCTTCCACTCTGTAAGGACATAGTTTTCCTCCATAACATCTATTGTTTCTGTAAATGCCTGAGTGTAGCTCTTGTCCCCTAGGTTATCAAGTGGTGTAAGAGACATAGCATTGCTAGCGGACATAGTTATTACTGCAAAATTTATTACCACTGCAGACACCACGAAGAATCGTCTGTTCTTGGTGAATAGTGGCCAAATCATAGGAACTAAGGATGGCAGGTACATTGAAAAATATGATACCAGCATCACCTGCCACATACTTCCCATACCATGTATCATAAAATGTATCACTGTCACAGAAAATGGCAGGAAGCACAGCATCTTCCACATACCTAACTTCTTCTCGTCATCCTTTAAAAATTTATATAATATAGTTAGGGCGATGGTAAGCGCTACTATGGTTATGATGTAGGCCAGCTGTCCACCATCTATGATTGTTAGCTTGTGAAATATAGTTCCTAGAATTTTCTTCATGTGGTCCTCCGTTGGATAAAAAAAGTATAATGCTTGTAATTTCCCGTTATTTACAAGCATTATACTATGAAATCCTCGGCAACTCAATGGGTTTGGAGTAAAAAATGTAAGCGTTTACATTATTATTTTTTCTTCACACCAAACATTTCCACGAAATCCCATCTTTTGTTATCGTATGTAGGATATCCATCCACAGATACTCCGGTTTTTGTATGCTTTACAAATGCATTTACCGTATTCTCGTCCAACAGATAATATATCTTGGAATGATAGTTTTGTCCTGCTTCCATATGTATCTGACCTATAGCTTCACGATTATTTATATCAGTTACACCAGCAAATAGGATATCACCACGGGAGTTTTCTATACATATACCAACAGGAAATGATTCTACCTCATACAATGAATAGTAGTACACATCAAAATCTCCGGTTTCGTCTGCAGTGGTATCATAATCAAAGCTTTCCATCTCTGACATACTTACATACTATCTTTTGCTTCGCTCTAAAGTATGTTACTCTTGCCCAATTCTCAGACTTGCCATAGAAATCTCCTATCTCCCTGTAGGATTTTTCCTCCTCCACTTTCATGCGAAACACTTCATCGTAGGGTGGTTCCAGTGAATTCATTATGACCCTTATCTCACTTGCTGACTCAGCGTCCTCTACCTTTTCCTGCAAAGAGTTTCCCGTTCCTGCCACATTTTCCATAAGCTGCTCTATCTCTTCAGACTTCACCATACGCTTTTCCTTTCTAAGATAGGAAATGTATGTGTTCTTAGCTATCTGACATAGCCAACTAATTACCTTACAATCCCCATCATAGGTCTTAGTTGACTTCAACGCCTTATAAAATGTTTCGTGGCATATATCCTCCGCAAGCTCAGGACTATTGCACATGCTAATACAAAACCTGTACAAATCCCCATAGTACCTTTGGTAGATTATCCCCATATCATCGGTCATCTTCACTGTATCACCTCCATTTCTCCTTGGTTTGGTAAGTAATCGATTATCTCTACATTTATTACACGCACAAAGTGTTAGTTTGTTACAGATTAATTTATATTTTTTTGAAATGCAAGTTTAAATCTACTTCACTCATCGTTAACAGGAAAAGGTGGTAGACGCTAAAGTCTGCCACCTTTTCTCTAACTTACCTTCGAATGTAATGCATCATTCCTTGACAAAAGATACACGCAATATTGATTCATACTAATTCCTTCTCTCTTTGAACTCTCAGCCAAGCTTCTATAAAACAAGGCCAGCGCACTTACGCTGGCCCTTATGTTACTTAACACTAAGCTTTTACTATAGTTTTAACATCCTCAAACGGCATAGGCTTTCCCCATACATATCCCTGAATCAAATCACAGTCCCTATTTCTTAGTACATCCACCTGTTGCTCCTCTTCTACGCCCTCGGCAATAACCTCAAAGCCTAGCTGATGACCCATGGTGATAATTGCCACAACAAAGGATGCGCCCTTTTCATCTACCAATATATTATCCACAAAGCTCTTATCTATCTTAAGCATATTTACCGGAAGATTCATAAGGTAGCTAAGGGATGCAAAGCCTGTTCCAAAATCATCTAAAGCTACGCAGATACCCATATCACGAATTGCTTTGATTTTATCTACAACCACATCCATTCTTTCAATAAACGAAGTCTCTGTTATCTCTAACTCTAGATTCTTAGCCGGGAAGCCTGTTGCCTCCAAAGCTGCCTTCACATCATCTACAAAGGAATCATCCTGGATATGTATCGCAGACATATTTACTGACACCATAAGCTCTTGATTTTCTTCCACCATGGCCTTACATTCTGTCATAGCTGTCTTAAGCACAAATCTATCTATATCTAAGATAAGATTTGTCTTTTCCGCTACAGGTATAAACACTGCAGGACTTATCATGTTGCCCTCAGTATCACGCAATCGAAGCAGGGTTTCAAAGCCACGCAGGATTTTACCATCTGTATGATACTGTGGCTGGTATACCAGGAAGAAGCCACCAGTATTAAATGCCTGTCGCATCTGACTTTCCAGCTTTACATCACTTTCCATGCTTTCATTCATAATGCTGTCAAAGAAGCAGCTTCTTACCTTACCTGTCTTCTTAGCATGGAACATTGCAGTATCGGCGTATTTTAACAGCTGCTTCACATCCTTAGCATCCTTTGGATAGCATGCAACACCAAGACTACCTGTAACATAATAATCTCTTCCTCTTAGCTGGCATTTATCATTTATTGTTTGAGCATAAATCTCTACACGCTCCTTCAATGCCTCCTCTGAAGGATAGTCCTTTATAATAACAGCAAATTCATCTCCACCTAGGCGGGCAACGAATTCATTCTCCCTTAATAATCTTCTAAATCTTGTAGCTGTTCCTGTTAACAGTACATCTCCCCATTCATGTCCGATGGTATCATTAATCAATTTGAAATTATCCAAATCAACAAACACCAAAGCGAATTTAGAAGACTTATCGTCGCATAGCTTTTCCAGATAATTAGTCAGGGCTCGTCTGTTAGGAAGCTCTGTCAGCATATCAGTATCAGCAAGCTTTAATAGCTCCAGCTCACGCTGAGCAACAATACGAATATATCGATATACGATACTAACAATAATCATTCCAACTGTGGCTATAACAAAGCCTGCCAACGCAAAACGATCCTTGCCAATAAAGGCCACACCTGCAGTCATAAGGACATTAATACTCAACATAACCATGGCTATAATATAACCCTTTTTCCACCATATGGTTATACAAACCGCATCCAAGATAGTAAATATCATAATGATACCTGACACATATGCATTTTCTCCACCCGAGCCACGACCATTTGTTGCCTGCAAAACCAATAACAATATGTAGATTGCAATCAAGGCAATAAACACCGTTATTCTTAAATTAATACTAATCTTATATTTGTCCTTCATCTATAGCTCACCTTCATCTCTTTTGTATAGTCTGTCTATATATTATAATCCTTTTTTTCACTAGTATCAATTAATCAATGGTTAAAAAATGCAATACTTTTATCATACCCCTTCTATGTGCCACACTTTTTATTCTCAATCTATCAAATCTATCTTTTCCAAAACATATGTTAAAATATTTTGTTCATCTACAACAATTCTTGCCTGACAGGCCATTCCATTTTTTAGAGAAGCTTCTTCCCCGTCTTCATTCTTGACAGTCATATTATCGCATCTAACCTTAACCAGATAATATGCATACCCAGTGCTTTGGTCTACAGATATATCTCTTGCGATACCTTCCACTTCCCCTGTAAAATAACCATATTCACTGGATGGATATGCTGCTATTTCAAATTTCACCTTCTGTCCTTCTTTTATTTTGGCAATATCTGAATTATTCACATAAATCTCAGCATAATACTTGGACTCTTGCTCCGGGTAAATGGTTCCAAGTGTTGTACCTTCCTGTATGTATGCTCCTGTTTTTAAATCCTGGGTAGCATGATAATATCCGGACACACTGGCTTTAACTGTACAGTTGTCATTCTGAATATCATAGCCCTTTAAATAGCTTTCACACTCCTTAACCTTTTCTTGATAGGTTAACATTTCCGTTGCAACATTTCCCTTCTCTGTAAGAATTGCAACATTTTCCTTAGCTTCACTATCCACACCATTAACTGCTTCTAGCTGTAATTTTGCTGATGAAAGGTTTGTTTCCATGGAAAGTATTGTATCATTGTAGCCTGATATTTGTTGCTCTATAGCTGTAAGCTGTTGTAGCTCCAGATTTAACAAGGCTTGTGTTTTTTCAGTTTCTGCAGTCTCCTTTGAAGTGATTAATGCATCTCTTTGCTGTTTTAAGGCTTCTACATCAACGGTCACATTTCCAGTCACTGCGTCATTTCCACTTGCTATTTCAGTATTTATGTTTTGTTCTTCACCGTTTTTAATTTGTTCATTATAAGCATCTATCTGTAGCTGATAGCCATTAATCTTATTGTCATATTGCATAGAGGTATAATTATATGAGGTAATGTAACTACTAACCATACTGTAATAGTAGCTGTCCGAGGAATCCAGCCAGTTGCTCCGCTCCGTAACACACTGCTTCACTGTATTTAATTTATTTATCTTTTCATTGTACTTGGCAATTGCTCCTGATATGGAATCAACACTTCCCTGATACATTGTTATCTGACCATTTGTATCACTTTCACTCAATGTCACATTTGCAAAAAGAAGCTCTCGCCTGTGAGTAAACTCCTCATAATATGGATTATCAATACAGCCTTCTAATTCTTCTACACCACCCTCCAGACTTTTCTCATAGGCAGAAAGGATTTCCAGCCTGTCCTGTGCGGCTTCAAGGTCATTTTGATAACTGATAATGGTATCAGAAAGAGTATCAATATCCAGCACATAAAGTACATCCCCTTCATCAACATACTGTCCATGAGATATATTGCACTCCTTTACCCTGCCTGTAACTCCACTACTAATCTCATAGATAGCAGCGCTACCCTTGAATATACCATTGCTCTTTACCACCATTTCAATCTTGGAAAAATACATCCACCAGAATGCAATTACAAACAGCAGCAAAACCACATATATTGTATATATCATAAATCTATTGGGCTTAGAGTCATAAACCTCCGTACTATCACTCATATCCTTCATATCTATAATAATGGGTTTCATACGACAGCACCACCTTCCATACCAGCATGCTCCTCCAGGGATTGTTGCTTTACCAGATACGCATATTTCCCACCCATAGCAATTAACTCTCTATGGGTTCCTTCCTCCACAATCCTTCCCTTGTCCATCACATATATTCTGTCGCAGTTTTTTATGGTGCTAAGACGATGTGCTATGAATATGGTAGTCATATTATTTGCGAACTCACGAATTGTTTTATCTAAGGCTCTCTCTGTTATGGTATCTAAGTTACTGGTTGCCTCGTCTAGGATTAATATGTCAGGCTTTTTAAGCATTGCCCTTGCTATGGCAATACGCTGTCTCTGTCCACCAGACAGATTTGTTCCATTTTCCTCTAATCTGGTTTCATAACGAAGAGGCATTTCATTTATAAATTCATGTGCCTGAGCCATCTTGCAGGCCTTGATTATGTCATCCATAGAAACATCATCTAAGCCCAGTGCCAAATTGTCATATATGGAACCACTAAAAAGAAATGTTTCCTGTGGGATATAAGCGATTTTTTCCCTTAAGCATTCTATCTGTATGTCTTCTATATTATTTTCGTTGATTAGTATTTCCCCTGTCTCGGGCACATAGAACCGAAACAGAAGCTTTGACAGAGTTGTCTTTCCCGAACCACTCTCCCCTACAAAGGCAATTTTTTCCCCCTGTCTAATGGTAAGGTTGATATCCTCTAGCACCAGCCTTCTGGTTCCATACCGAAAATCAAGCTGCCTTATCTCTATATCTCCTGCCAGACTGTCCGGCTTAAGCTTGTGGTATTCATCACTTGTTTTCTCTAATTCAAGATCCATTATTTCCCCTAGACGCTCAGCCGCCACTATGGCAGTTTGCATCTGTGGCTGCAGATTAATCAAATTCTTAACCGGTTCCAAAAAGTAAGCTAGTAATGAATTAAATGTAATAAGGGCACCAATGGTCATCTCTCCATTGATAACACTTATTCCACCTACCCATAAAATAACAATTCCTCCAACCAGTTCAATAAGCATTTTAAATGATGTCTGCAGATTACTTACCCAGCTAAGCTTAAATACGCTTCTCAACAATCTGACAAATCTGCTTTCGGTTTCTCTATTTACTCCTCTTTCTGCATTATATGCCTTAATAGTTTGTATTCCGTTAAGAGACTCCACCATGTATGATGTTAGCTGTGCATTATCCTCCATTTGCTTTCGATTCAGCTCCTCATACCACTTATTAAAAGCCAACACAATAACTATGTATAACAAAACAATAACAATAGTTACCCCGAACATTTTGGGATTTTGCATATACAAAATTACTGCCCCTGCTGTTGCCATTAAGGTATCTATCATTATGGTCAATGTGGCACCGGAAATTGCCTCTCTCACATTGCTGGCATCATTGAATCTGGAAATGATTTCTCCCACCTTTCTGGTTCCAAAAAAGTTCATGGGAAGCTCCAATATATGTCGGTAGTATCCTAGGAGCAAAACAATGTCCAGCTTTTGACTAAGATATAGCAGCAGATGTGAGCGTATGGCACCTAAAACCACCTTAAATATATTTAGAATAATCACGCCAACAGACAAAACCAATAATGTATTTTTTAGTTGCTCAGGTAAGACGCTATCTATGAGAGTTTTAAAATAAAATGCACCTAATATTCCCAAGATTGTATATAATAATGAAGCTAAAAAAATATTAAGCAAAAGGCTTCTATGGGGAATAAGCAGTTGAAAAAAACGCCCAAATACAGAGCTCTTCTCGTCCATTTTAGGCATCTCGTTATTCTTAACCACCAGTATTAAAATGCCACTCCAGCAATATTTTGGTATTTCGTCTTCCTTGCTTTCTCCAAAGAATTCTTCCGGCTTTAATTTAACTATGCCTGAAGCCGGATCGGCAATAACTACCTGCTTTTTAGTTACCTTGTGTATAACAACATAGTGCATCATACCACCATCTATCACCATATGAGCTATACACGGAAGGGGAAAATGCTGAAACAACGCATCTCGCTCCCCTTTCACGCCCTTGGCACTAAAACCCAGCATCTCAGCCGCCTTAATTACACCATACACATTTGTTCCCTGAAGGTCTGTTCCCGCCGCCTCTCTTATCCTTGCTATTGAAACCTTACATCCATTCTGCTTTGCAATTGTGGCCAAGCATGCCGCTCCACAATCTGTAGAATCATGCTGTTTAACACAATAGTACTTCATCGAATTCCCTCTTTTCCACTCCCTGCTATTACATTTTGAGCCATAGCAGCATATAGCTTACGCTCAAGTTTATACGCTTCCTTTACTCCTATACTTCTGAATTTATGTACCTCTTCTTCCATTTTCTCCATCATCAAATCCAAATTATTATCTCTCTCTATCAATATTTTTCCAAAGTAGTATTCGTATGAGGAGAATGGCTGTATGTCTTTAATATGTTTTCTCCACTCATCATCATTTCCATTAAGCAGATACACATATATCGCATACATAAGCTTGCACTCATCTGAGAAATGCTTGTATGCCTCTCTATAAAAGTTATTAATCTTTTTATTTACCTTGTATGTACCCATCAAAATTAAATCCACATCATACTTTAATTTTGCATATATCCATCCCTGCATTTCTTCACTGTCTAATCCAAGCTTTGGTATTTTAAACACATTTTTTTCATACTTCACATCCCCAAATATCAGGGCATAATTTAGCAGCAATATCTCATAAATCCCTTGAAATTCACTTCTCTCAAAAGCATAAATCCATAGATAATACAAATCACTTCCCTTAATTGGGATAATAGACCAAAGGACATAAAGCACCCCCAACGCAAATGTGCAATCAAGCACCACACTATCCCATCCGAATGTGATTTTTACATACAATAAAACGAGAACTGAGATTAATGTAATACTATATGGCAGGATTATATATGTAAGCCATTGCCTTGGGGTATTCTTCCAGGTGGGGAATGCCAGGCAGTTTCCTGGCCCCCCAAACTCCTTTCCCTTATATATCTTCACCCTTCCTTCATCAAATAGAAGCATAATATTAAATAATTTCAACATTACCAGCTTCATATGAAGCATATGTGCCACCAAAGCATGCAACGCTTCATGCAGCAATGTATAAATGGATGCAACTGCAAATATAACAAAAGCATATTTAAACAGATTCACCAGGTTTAAATTATACTTATCCATTACAAGATATATGGCCACAATAGTTACTACTATGGCTAGTATGGACATTAGTTTATTCTTTATTGATTTCAAGATATTCTCTTCTCCTTGCGTGATAGGCTTCTACAAAGCTATTTTTCATTAATGCATTATCCGATGACCACATTTCCTCCTCAAAGGTTTTTTGTAGCTCTCTTGATGTGTATACCTTCTTAAAGGACATAAATATTCCCGATTGCTTTTCCACACTTTCTAGTGGAATCTTGGTTCTATCAAGGCTAACAAGCTTTTCTACATATCTGTCTGTTATTATGTCAAGCAGCTCCTTATCCTCCAGCATATTTGGTGAATCTACAGTAATATTTAAATTGCCCAAATATATTGTTCCATAGAATTCCAGTGTCTTTTTTAGGTAATCAGCCACATAGATATTTCCATTGGAGGAAGAAACCACAATTGAGGAGCTGGTTTTTCCCAGCAGACCTAATATATGTAGCCAATTAGATGTTCTATCAATAAAATTTTTCAACAGCCCTGTAACATTGTGAGCAAATACAGGTGATACAAGGATGATGTGCTCGGCATCAACAAGCTTCTCCCTAAGAAGACTAACCTCATCATTAAGTACGCATACGCCTTTTTCAAAGCAGGTACAACAGCCTGTGCACATGTCTATTTTGAATTTACTTAGCTCTATTATTTCCACTTCATTACCTAATTTGAGCAATGCATTCTGCACCAGCTCTGATACCTTATAGCAGCTTGATATACCTGCGCTTCGATTGGATCCAATAATAATTTTAACTCTCATAGTATCCTTCACATGCTTCCTTTCCTTTATTTTTCATGTATTATGTCTTCAACTAACAACAGAGCTTCCAGGACGCCTAAATATCCATCTGTCATTCCAAGCTCTGGATAAAGTGGGGCATTAACCACTCTTACATCATCGTAGCTTTCAAAGCTATCTATAAGCCTGTGACAATATTTAATTGCCTGGTCATAAGCATTATAGGTATAGCTACAAAGTAGCTTGGCACATGTACCATTTCTTAAGGTATCATTGTCTGATACCTCTAAGTCAGCTTTTTCCATGACTGACTTGTACAATTCTGCCAGTCCCTCCTTTGATATATATGGAAGGTCACTTATTGTACTGAGTATATGTAATAAAGTGCCATCCTGTATGCAAAGCTTGTGTCCGTAAATAAAAAAGGAATCATCATTCCATTTTAATTCAGTGGTTAGTCCACTGAATATTGCTTCTAATTCAGCATTAAAGCAAGGATTAGAAAACAGCTTATATAAGTTAGCTAAAGCCACCAGGACATGTCCCATATGGAATTCATTCTCCACCAAAAGACCTGCGTAGCCTTGTTTTCTTATCTGTTCAACCATTCCTTCTCCAAGGGTCTTCAACACCTTCAATACCTCATAGCTATCCAGCAATTCATAGGTTTTGCACAGTACATTTATCAATGCAGCTATCTCTAAAGCAGACATACTTTTCTCGGATTTTAGCTTCATTCCAAGATAGCCTAGAATTATATTGATTTTTTCCTCTATCTCCACATTTTTTTCCAAGGTGTAATATAGATTTAATACATATAATTCACTTTCCACTCTCCTACATAGCCCAACATTTTCATCTCCCCAATAAGCCTCCTTGCCAATATACATACGCTTTAATATGTCACCGTATTTATCCAGCAATACACTCTTCTTGCCTCTAGCCTGTAGGGCTGTAAGGTACTTTGCAAGTCCACCGACTCCATTTCGCCAATCTGTGAAAACACAGTTCATTGTGCCCCCTACCATGGAAAGCCAGGTAAGAGACTGTCCATCTTCACCTACAATTATTCTTTCATCTATTCTCTTCTCTAAGGACAAACGAATATTCTCGATTTTGTCGTTGATATGGCAGGCCTCTAATTCTTTATCTGCATTCTTCCCAGTAGGAAGTCTCTTATTTTTATTCATGGTCCAAAAGGCTTTATTAATCACCTCATCATACCTTAGGTAGTACAGCAAGATAGCATTTTGCTTTGCAAATACACCATCTAGGTTGTTCAGCTT
>JAZPXZ010000009.1:0-1837 GCA_045543915.1 Wujia sp. | reverse complement strand
CTTCTCGAATCTTAGGTCCTTGGTTTGCCTCTGAATTAAGCTTTATATTGTTATCTTTTTTCTCTTCTATAAGCTTAGCATCGTTATATTTACCTAAGCCTAACTGATCCAAACCTGAAAATAACCCCATATATACCTCCTAGCTTGGCTTATAAGAACTCTTGAGTGATACGATTCTATTAAACACAAGCTTATCATCTGTTGTATCCTTAACATCAACACAGAAGAAACCATGTCTTAAGAACTGGAAAGAATCTCCCTTATTTGCATCCTTAAATGCAGCCTCCAGCTTACAATTTGAAAGTACAGTAAGCGAATTAGGATTAAAGTTGAGTGTTCCATCATCATTTAACTTACCCTTTTCCTCGTCGATAAGATTCTCATATAATCTTACCTCTGCATCTATTGCACTCTCTGCTGAAACCCAATGAATTGTACCTTTTACCTTACGACCTTCAAAGCCTGAGCCACTTCTAGTCTCTGGGTCATAGGTACAATGAATCTCAGTTACATTTCCAGCTTCATCCTTCTTATAATCCACACATTTAACAAAGTATGCACCTTTAAGTCTAACTTCATTGCCAGGGAATAATCTAAAGTACTTCTTAGGTGGTTCCTCCATAAAGTCTTCTCTCTCAATATAGAGTTCACGACTAAATGCAACCTTTCTAGTACCCGTCTCTGGTACATCCTGATTATTATCAATATCAAAGTATTCAACCTGTCCCTCTGGATAATTATCAATAATAAGCTTTATAGGATCTAAAACAGCCATCATTCTATTTGCCTTAAGCTTCAAATCCTCTCTTAAGCAATACTCTAGCATAGCATAATCTGATGTAGAATGAGCCTTTGCAACACCAGAAAGCTCCATAAACATCTTAATTGACTCCGGTGTAAAGCCTCTTCTTCTAAGAGCGGAAAGTGATACAAGTCTTGGATCATCCCATCCGTCAACAACTCCATCCTCTACAAGCTTCTTAATATATCTCTTACCTGTTACAACATCCTTAAGATAAAGCTTTGCAAACTCTATCTGTCTAGGTGGATTCTCGTACTCAAGCTCAGTTACTACCCACTCATATAAAGGTCTATGATCCTCAAACTCCAAGGTACAGATTGAATGTGTAATACCTTCAATGGCATCCTCAATTGGATGTGCAAAATCATACATAGGGTAGATACACCACTTGTCTCCAGTATTGTGATGAGTCATTCTTGCAATACGATAGATTACAGGGTCTCTCATATTAATATTTCCACTTGTCATATCTATCTTAGCACGAAGAACCTTTGAACCATCTGGGAATTCACCATTCTTCATAGCTTCAAAAAGTGCAAGATTTTCCTCTACACTTCTATCTCTGTAAGGGCTATTCTTACCTGGAGTATTGAAGTCTCCTCTATACTCTCTAATCTCCTCAGCTGTGAGATCACATACATATGCCTTACCCTTCTTAATAAGCTTAACAGCTCCCTCATACATCTGATCAAAATAATCTGATGCAAAGTAAACCTTGTCTCCAAAGTCTGCTCCAAGCCACTTTATATCCTCTGTTATAGAATTAACAAACTCAGTCTTCTCCTTAGTAGGGTTAGTATCATCAAATCTAAAGTTAAATGTTCCACCATACTGCTTAGCTAATCCATAATTTAATAATATGGACTTAGCATGTCCAATGTGCAAATATCCGTTAGGCTCTGGTGGAAATCTTGTCACAACCTTTGTATACTTTCCTTCCTTCAGATCCTTATCTATCTCCTGTTCTATAAAATTTCTTGAAATAACTTCGCCTTCCATATTCTAAAAAAGCCTCCCATTTACGCTAATATACAC
>JAZPXZ010000008.1:0-19069 GCA_045543915.1 Wujia sp. | reverse complement strand
GGTACAGTGAGATGGATAAAAAACTAAAAAATGAAATGAAAATATTCATGGATGGAATACTAAAAGAAACATATTTAGATTCATATAAAATAGTAAAAATTAATGATAAAGATAAAGATTTGAATTATTTAGTAGAAGTAGAATTGGATAATACATTTCAAGTTAAATTTATTATATATTGTTCAGATAAAAAAACGCTTACGATATATTGTCCAATAATATATAAATTAGACAATGACGATGAAAAAATTATGCCAATATTGAATATAATAAATAATGTGAATTGCTCTATTGCAGTAGGCAAATTGTATTTGGGCAATGAAGATAAATTAGTAGTTACATACATAAATAGAGTATTGTTTAATGATATAACAAGTGAGTTGACCCCAAATTTGTTGAATTCATATATTACAGCATATATTTTGGCATGTTTGGAATTTTGTGAACTAATGAAATCGGAGAAAAAACTGAATGAAGAAAATATTGGATGGTAAAGGTCTTATTTTGTTTCTGGTTGTTATTGTAGCATCCTTTGTTCGAGTGATTTTTGATGCTAATGAATATATTAATAATATTATTGCAACAATTAATGTAGTTTCTATTTTATATGTATATTATGCAATTGTTGATTTAGCTGAAGAACATTTCAAGTTAAAGATAAAAAAGGTAGAATACATAGGGGTTGTAATACAAAATAAAAAAATAGGCTTGTTTAAGCGTTGTATTAATATAATATGGTTGGTTTTGATTGTTGTTGGTGCGCTGTATATTATGTTTCTGGCAAATGCAATAATTAATGATATCATTTCTTTGTTTGCATTGTTTTTATCGATAGAAACAAACTTGTTAAGTGATGAGATTTCGGATTATTTTTGTAATATGAGGTAAGAAAAATTAGGATTTATTAAGTAATGTATGGATAATACAAGATTATCTATGATAAAGAAATGAATCAATATACGGAGGGAGAAAATGATAGCGGAAATAATAGGAAAACCTTTATTAGAAGCAGCCGCACAAACATTTGTTGGCGCAATGGCAGGTTACACTTTTGACAAGATAAAAAATGGAATATATAAAGATAATTCGTTTGAAGGTGCATTTGATTTATGGCAGAGGGGAATCCATTGTCAAAATATTACATATGGAGATACAATAGCATTTGAAGGGTTGCTTTCCCCTTATGTTCAGCTTTTTCCACGTGATCCGTACGAAAATGCTGTTAGATGGAATTCCTTGTATAATTTTGAGGGAAAGATTGATTCTAAAGAGTTTAGTAATTTGGAATTCTATGCTGGTTCAGACGAAACAATCCGAACAGGTTCCTTAAATGGAGAAACTTTGGTTGGGCTGTATAACAGGTATGGATATATCGGAGAAGGGATACTTGGAGTCGTTTCTACATCGTATTTGTTAAAGCATATTCCAGAATTCTTTTCTGAAGATTTTTACGGAAAGCATGTTCGAATTACTGCTACACTAGCAAAATGTCCCGCACAACATGGTTTTATTGCTCAAGGTATGTTTCTAAAAGCGGGTTTAACTATAAATACAGATAGATATAAAGAAATTCCATATTTAAAGATTAATTCTATTAAATTATATAAAAAAGAACGAGATAATATATGCTCCTTGTTAGGCTCGCCTTGGGCTGCAACATCACAAAATGACGAACCATATCTTGTTCAGTATGGATATATTAGTAATAAAAATGAACTTAATTCATGTATTAATCGGATTATAACATCGCCTTCTTGGGACAAGGTTAAAGTGTACTACGATGCTATAAAAGCACCGTCGCCATCACTGAGTTTCACAAGTCAATTTATTTTATAATAGTTTCTTTAAATATGGTGGCAAATATAAATAAAAAGGAATATTTTCAGGTGAAAAATACTCAAACGCTGAATAATCACCGTTTTTTACACACTCTTGTTGAAAATTATTATTTGTCCTTTTGTGTGTTTGAGAAATGTGGGGGTTTTTCCCCCATATTGTTTCAACATGTAAAATACCTGGATACTCAGGGATTGCTACTAAAGAGAGAGCTATGTTGCTTTCTTTTTTGATTTCTTGTATGGAGTCATGTGTAATTGTGCCGTCAAATATATGACGATATATAATATCTGCACATACACCTGTTTCTGTCAACATGCTATTTAATTTTTTGTATAAAGAAATATTATTTCTTTTACTCTCTTTGAGTAAGTTAAAACAATCATTGACGATTATATCATATCGATTAGTATCATTTTGTAAATAAAAAATAGCGTCAGATTCCACAAAACGAAATCTCGGATCTGCTATTACACTTTGAGCATGTGGATAATATTTTTCCATGAAATAAAGGACCATAGGATCGTGATCACACAAAATCACTTCTTGTATTGATGGATATTTTAGTATCTCATATGCTGCGAAAAGAGAACCTCCACCAATTATAAGTGCCTTTTGTGGCTTGATACAAAAACTCATTGGCAAATGAACCAATATTTCATGGTAAAAACATTGGTATTTTTCTATATGCTGTATTTCGCCATTTATTACTAAAACAAACCCTAACAAAGGATGTTGATAGATTTCAATATTTTGTTTATTTGTAGAAACACATTCTAATAATATCAGCTCATCTAGATATAAACTAATATTCTCTTTTTCAAAAAAGTTCATAATCCCTCCTGATATCGCAAAAATATAATTTCTTTATCATAGATAATCTTGTATTATCCATCACTCACCACACAAAAAGCCCCACAGAACTTACCGCTCTGCAGGGCTTATGGTTAAATCTTAAAATCCTTCCTCGGATGTTTATTTTTCAATATATCATTTTGCTTTGCTGTGGTTACATGGGTATATATCTGAGTGATATTGATAGAACTGTGTCCTAGCATTTCCTGTATGTATCTTATATCTACATCAGACTCCAGCAAGCTTGTGGCAAATGTGTGCCTAAACATATGTGGAGTAATATGCATACTAATACCTGCCAGGGAGGAATATTTATTAAGCATTTTTCTCACATATTGGTCGGAGAGCGCTTGCCCGGTTTTGCTGGGGAAGAAGTATCCGGTAGAAGTGATTTGCTTTTCGTAGCAACGGTAGTATCTGGTGAGTATGCTACATACACTCTCATTTGCAATCTGAAGTTTACGCTCCTTTGAGCCTTTTCCATATATTAAGATTGTATTGTTGGTTAAATCAATATCGTCGAGATTGAGTTTACATAACTCGGAAATTCTAATTCCTGTAGAGAACAGTAACTCCACTATAGCAATATCAAGTAGAGCTTTTCTTTTTTGATAAATGGTTGCTGCATTGTAAAGTGCATCGTACATAGTAATTAATAGCTGTTCGATGGTGTGAAGAGGTATTGTCTTCGGAAGTATTACCGGCTCTCTAAATCGTAGCTGTAGCTTATGGAATGGATTTAATTGAATTATGTCCTTGTACTCTAAGAAGTGGAAGAATGCCTTTGCTGAAGCTATTTTGCGTTTTACTGTCTTTGGCTTGTAGGATTGATGTAATGTGGCTATGTATTTTTCTAACACATCTACATTTAGCTCGGCAATATGCTCTGCTTTAACAAGCTGGCTGAATTGAGTCAGATCAATTCTATAAGCCTTAAGGGTTTTGTCGTCCAAACGCCGTTGCTCCTTGCAATGGAAAAGGTATCTTTGAATGTTTGTCTCTAGTGTGTTCATAATATTCTCCTTTTTTGCAGGATATTTTAGCAGATAAAATTAACATATTAAATATTTGATCTTTGCTTCTAAATTATTGTGTGGTGTAGGATGTTATAATTTGATGTATGCTGATGAAACTGCTAAAGAGCATAAGAGTAGATTAAATCATGAGGGTAGGAAAGAAAACGGGATATACACAGCAATTGTCTAGTGTATATCCCGTTTTCTCTGATTCACAATTATTTAGTATTTATAGTATTCCTTTACCAGATTCACTAGCTCTTCATAGTCCTTGCTATGAATCAACTCTCTAGCCGAATTCGTTTAAGGAGAGATTGTGAATAAAATCACTCATATGCTTTTTTGCTTCTTCAGGAGACAAACTATATTTTTTGACAAGCTGTTCTACAATTTGCTCCTCTGGAATATTAAGCTCTTTAAGGGAACTTATGAGAGCAACTATTCCTTGTTGAAGCCCCTGTTGAAGCCCCTGTTGAAGCCCTTGTTGGAGACCCTGCTTTTCTCCATAGCTTGTTGCAGAAGCCAAGTCTCTTCTGTATCTCTCTCTAGCTTCACATTCCAGCTGAATCTTCTCGTCCTCTGATAGTTCCTTCAAAGTAACTATTCCCTCACGAATTGCATTATTCTTTTCAGCCAACATAATTATCTCCTCCCAAGTGGTGGCACGAAATAGTTGTGCCCAATAGTACAACTCAGGCATATTTGCCTCGTCATCAGCATTTCCTAACTGATTCAATTGTAACATGAAGATTGAGAGCTTGTCACTATAAATGTGATTACTTTCCGGGTTTGTAAAATAATATCTTAAGAATAATTTTTCAGGGAATCCTTCTGGTGTAAAATCTAATATACCAATATGTACAACCTTCATAACCTGAGAGTAATCCTCACCTCTTTTTAGATGGTCGTAGTTCTTGCACAGATATGTAAGAGAACGCTCTGGCCAGTCTCCTAAATTATCCACCTGCATCTCGATGTTAATTATCTGCGCATTATTTAATATTAGTCTTACATCCATAATTATGGTCTTATCAGTTATGGTTTTTCCTAGTTCGATGGGATTAGTGATGCATATAGACCTGATATCATATTCATTGAGGTTAAGTAACGCACACAGTAATCCTCTAAGAGCCTTTTCGTTATTTTGTAAAAATGCTTTGAACATATAGTCATTGGTAAGGGTGTATTTGAGTGTGCCTGTTAGGTTTTTGTATTTGTTATCCATTAATTATTCATCTTCCTTTCTTGATTTATCAAGAAATGCATTTCTAGTGTGAAACGATTATATAATGGAGATACGAAATCTGGAAAGACTAAAAAAGTAAACAAATGTAAAGTTTTGTGACATTTTGTGAAAGCTTTGTGAACACAATCTGAGGGTAATGTGGTGAAAACCTAGCAAATAAAAGGCGTTCGGGAGATTAGAGCTTGCTATATTATGTCGAGTTTTTCTCTCAAATTTCCGACGATAGATGTTCTTTCTAAAATATAGTAAAAATACTAAATTTCATAAACAAACCATAGTATTAAGATTTCCAAAGAATAATGATGAGGAGATATTTACGAGATGAATGTATTAGAAAAGAAAACGGGATATACACAGCAATTGTCTAGTGTATATCCCGTTTTCTTTGATTCACAATTATTTAGTATTTATAGTATTCCTTTACCAGCTTCACTAGCTCTTCATAGTCCTTGCTATGAATCAACTCTCTAGCTGAATGCATTGCAAGCATTGGTATGCCCATATCCACTGACTTCATAGGAAGATATGATGATACGATAGGTCCTAGAGTTTGTCCACCTGCCATGCCAGAACGGTTAACCTGTCTCTGGAGCTTGATATCCTTTTCTTTGCACAGAGCTGTGATAACTGCTCCGGCTTCACTGTCAGTTACATATCTCTGGGATGCGCTGGTCTTAAGTGCAACACCATTTCCTAGGATGATTTGGTTAGTGATGTCGCTTTTCTCCGGATAATTTGGATGAAGGCCGTGAGCCACATCGCAAGAGATATTAAATCCCTTATATATCATATTTTTATCAGGAACTATACGCTGGATTATCTCTCTTAGCAATGTGGAGTCAGCACCCTGCTTAGAACGACTGCCGATTTCCTCGTTGTCGAAGAATACTCCTACAGCCAGTGAGTTTTTGATGTCAGCATGTATAAGTGCTTCGGCTATTGCGCTAACTGAGGATATATTGTCTATTCTTGCTCCAGATAAGAATTCCTCATTCATACCAATGATTTGTGGCTCCTCCTGTATATATAGATACAGGTCGTAGTCCAGTATGTCTTCGTAATTAACTCCAGCCCCATTGGCTACAAAATGAAGTATTTTATCTGTCTCGCTGTCACCATCAGTCATAGCTACCAGTGGTATTAATTCCTTTTGTACATCTATGTCCCCATTCTTTTCCTTCTTAAGGTGTGGTGCTAGGTTAGGTATGATGCATATCGGCTTTTGGGAATCGTATAGCACTGTCCTTGGGGCAAATGCATTCTCGCCCTTTACAACTATCTTTCCTGCTAGACCAAGTGGTCTGTCAAACCAGGTGCTTGTTATAAGTCCGCCGTAGGGCTCAACATTTGCCATAAGATAGCCAGACTTGGTTAGGTCGGGCTTGGACTTTAGCTTAAGACATGGGAAGTCGGTATGAGCCATAGCTACTCTTAAATGTTGGGCATTCTCACCCATCACAAATGCTACCAGCATGGATGAAAATGGCTGAACCATATATTTGCCAGGGGTAAGCGTTCCCCAAGCATCTGATATATTTAACATCTGAAATCCATTATCTTCGAATGTATTTACACACTCGCTGACTACATGGAATTGGGTCTTGCCCTTTTTTAGCATATTAACTAAATTATGCATATTAATTAAATTATTCATAGTGTAATCCTTTTCTGTTTGATTTATTAACTATATTGTGCGTTTTGGGTTGATTATATCGCGATTTTTGTTAAGTGCTTTGATTATAGTATATTTGTGGTTGCCTTTCAAGAAACCATAGCTTTTGAATAGAAAATCTTGATAATATTTTTTGGGTATAGTAATATGTAAATGCAATAGTAATTCTCTTGCTTCTAAGAATTTTGCACTTGGAGAGGTACTTAATTCGTGGTAAAGGAGAGTGACTAATGAATAATAAGTTAACAGAAACAATAATTCAGGCTGATGGAAGGCTTTCTCAAGAGAAAACTTCCACGAAGGATAGTCGACAAGTTAATGGAACACATTTTGTAAAAGATGTTAATGCTCGAACCGTGTTCCAAAATCCTGTTATGTGTTGTCAGTTTCTCAAAGAATATTCTGGAATTGAGATATTTAAGGATATTAAACCAGAGAATATATTTGATGAAACAGAAAAGTATCAAGCTTATCTTGGTATTACATTTGAGGCAGATACGGTCAACAAAATCATATTGGATAATTCAAAAAAAGAGCCAGTATTTTTGATATCTTTAATTGAACACAAAAGCAGAGTAGACTATGATATTGCTTTGCAGTTACTAAAGTATATGGTATGTATATGGACTGAATATGGCAAGGAAAAGATGGAAAGATATGAAGGTAATCCTGCCAATAAGGATTTTCGCTACCCTCCAATTATTCCTATAGTGTATTATGAGGGGAAATCGAAGTGGACTGTAGGGTTGAATCTGAAGGAGAGAATCAGTATGAGCGATGTATTTGCAGAGTACATACCTGATTTTACATACAAGCTCATATGCAATTATAACTATAGTAACGAAGAGTTATTAACTAAAGAGGATGAAATATCATTATTTATGATTCTTAATAAGGTTCAAACAGCAGAGGATATGGCGGCCTTTTTGCGATTGGACGATAAGAAGCTTAATGAGATACTTCAAAAATCTCCAGAACATACTTTAAAGGTTATAGCGGATGCCATGTGGAGTTTATGTATGAAAATAAATGTTCCGCAAGACGAAGCAGTAGGTTATGTTGGAAAGGTGTGGGATCGCGATATGGGCTATTTGTTCGAAAATATGGAAAAAATGGATATACAAGAGGAACGCCGAAAAGTTAAGGAAGCTAGAGCGGAATTGGCAGAAGTCAAGGAAGAACTAGAAGGAACCAAGGAAGAACTGGAAGGAACCAAGGAAAAATTAGAAGCTGCCTTAAAAGAACTACAGGCGTTGAAAGCTCAGTTCACTTGATAAACTACAATTAGGAGATACATTATGAAGATAACAAAGGTAAATGGTTTTTCGGGAGAGGTTACTGTGCCTGGAGATAAGTCTATATCACACAGAAGCATTATGCTGGGTTCTCTGGCAAAGGGTGACACTGAGGTATACGGATTTCTTCAGGGTGCAGATTGCCTGTCCTCTATAGATTGCTTTAGCAAGATGGGAGTGGACATAGAGAACAAGGGTGACATCGTGGTTATTCACGGTAGAGGGCTTCATGGTCTTAAGACGCCTGTTGATACTCTAGATGTGGGAAATAGTGGAACTACCACCAGACTTATGTCGGGTATTCTTGCTGCTCAGAACTTCACTTCAAGGGTAAATGGTGATGCATCAATTCAGAAGCGTCCTATGAAGAGGATTATGACACCTCTTTCTATGATGGGTGCAGATATAGTAAGCGAGAAGGGGAATGATTGCGCTCCTCTTATTATAACTGGAAAGCAGCTTAAGGGAATTCATTATGATTCTCCCGTTGCTTCTGCTCAGGTTAAGTCGGCAATTTTATTTGCAGGACTTTACGCAGATGGTGAAACCAGTGTTACAGAGCCTGCAGTAAGTCGTAATCACACAGAGCTTATGTTTGAAGAATTTGGTGTGGATATCAGATGCCAGGGCAAGACAGTTACAGTTAGGCCTGCCAATGAGCTTTTTGCTAAGAAGGTGGTTGTACCGGGAGATATTTCCTCAGCAGCCTACTTTATGGTGGCTGGAGCTATTACACCTAATTCTCAAATTACTATTAAGAATGTAGGTATCAACCCTACAAGAGATGGCATCATCAGAGTATTTGATATGATGGGTGCTGATATGAGGGTTGAGAAGACCTCAGGTGATGTGGGAGAGCCGACAGCTGATATTACAGTTTCCACATCTAACCTTAAGGGCTGTGTTGTGGGTGGAGATATTATTCCAACCCTTATAGATGAAATACCTGCTATAGCCATTCTTGCCTGCTTTGCAGAAGGTGAGACGGTTATTAAGGATGCTCAGGAGTTAAAGGTCAAAGAATCAAATCGTATCGATGTAATGGTAGAGAATCTAAAGGCTATGGGCGCAGATATAGAAGCGACAGAGGACGGCATGATTATCCATGGTGGCAAGCCACTCCACGGAGCCGTTATCGACAGTAAGCTAGACCACAGAATCGCCATGAGCTTTGCGGTGGCTGCCATGAATGCAGATGACGAGACTGAGATACTTGGAAGTGAATGCGTGAATATATCATATCCTAGGTTCTATGAGGATATGAAAGGGCTGGAGATGTAAAAAAGAATTGCGCTAAATGCGCAATTCTTTTTTGTTAGACATATTATATGGTGAGTTTACATAAATGGATTTGTGAATATTGCACGAAAAAAGATGATTAAGTCGGAATGTGTTGAAAACAGGGATGTTTAAGGGTATTATACTATTGAGGTTTTATGAATCTACATGGAGGTAGGAGAAATGAAAAAAACTAGAAAAAAACTATTGGCATTCTTGATGGCTATATGTATGGTTATCGGAATTGCCGTGCCTAGAGATACTTCTCAGGCAGCAACAAGCTATACAACTTACGATGGAGGATATGGAATTGATGAGATATTAAGCCAGTTCCAATTTTTCACTAGTGGAGATGTAACGCTGGACAACTCAGGACATACAGTTGGTTCGGTGGCAGTTGGCGGAACACTTAATATGTCCAATAGCTTTGGGGATGCTGGTATTGTGCCATCATACATTTACAACCATAAGAATGGTTATTTGGGTAATGGTTGGCATGGACAGGTGCCTATAAAGAGTAATGTAGTATACTACGGAACTGCTTCAGGAACTGTTAATGACCCTAACTGGTATCAAAATGCAAATTACATAGATATGGAAGATGCATTTGATGAAGTCAAAGAGCAGTCTGCCTATCTTGCTAATATGAAGGATAATCAGCATGTATCATTAACTAATGGCTCACTGGTTATAGATCTTACAGGCGTGTCTGAGGATACATATGTTAATATTGATTTTGCAGACTTTAAAGCAGCTTATGGTATTGAAATAAAAGTAGATGATGCAGATTGGTTTTCTAAGCACATATGCCTTATTAATGTAGTGGGTGCTAATGGTGCTGCGATTACATATGATGGATATTCAAAGGTTAAAATTGCAGGACAATCTTCTGATACAGGTATTGAAAGTATGTCCGGAGCAGATAAAGAGTTTAATAAGCAGCTTAACTTCTCTGGTATGAACCTTGTATGGAACTTCCCGGATGCTACAGGTACTATTACTGTTCAGGGACTTGGAGGACATTTGGTTGCTCCTAGAGCTGCGGTACACTTTAATTCTGGTAATTATGAGGGCGGTGTAATAGCAAGAACTATATCAGGAGGCGCACAGGGACACTTTTATCCTATGAGCCTAGGTCTGCCTAATAGTACACCAGTAGTTACAACTGATGCTACTTTCTCTAAGAAAGCTGTAAGTGCTGATGGAACAGAGCTTGCTGGAGCATCTATGAAGCTTACATATGTTGCAGGTAGCCACTCTCTTATAGATGTAGCTAAAGCAGAGGGGAATGGTGGTCCTGATATTGAGAAGGCTTTAGATAATAAGTCTATTACATGGGAAAGTAATGGAACAGCTTTAGAGCTTACAAAGCTACCTGAGGGTGAGTATGTCCTTTCTGAAACAGCGGCACCACAGGGCTATAAGTATGCTACTGAGATAGCATTTAAGGTTGCTTCTGATGGTTCTGAAGGAAAGATTTATCAGAAGGATTCAAACGGAAACTATATGACTACTCCAACAACAACACTTACTATGGTCGATGAGGCTAAGGCGGGCAGTACTGTTATAAAGGGAACTAAGATAGTAGTGGGTACAACTACAGAGGATGTTTTTGAATTTACATTATATGCTGCTGATAAAACAACAGTACTAGATAAAGTTGAATGTAAAGGTGCTGGCATTTTCTACTTTGATGAAATCCACTATGGTCCAAGTGACATAGGCGAACACACATACTATGTAAAAGAAACAAGATATGGAAATGCTTCGTCTTATGATGATAATTATAAGGAAGTAAAGGTCACAGTAACTGAAGGAAAAAATGCACTTATAACAAAGGTTACAAGTGAAGAAATAATAATAAAAAATACATACAGTATATCAGGACCTGTTTCGCCAGATGCAGATATAACAATAACTAAAAATGATGACGAAGGCACAGCGTTAGTTGGAGCTACATTAAAGCTTGCATATGCTTCTGGTGCTAAGAATATGGCGGATGTTGTACTTGAGACATCTGGAGGAACTGTAACTCCGGACAGTAAAGATGATTATGCTATTGTATGGAAGTCTGTTTCTCAGGATATTGTTTTTAAAAAATTACATCCAGGTGAGTATGTATTATCCGAGATAGATGCTCCTGAAGGATATAAGCTGGCTGAAGATATAATGTTTAAGGTTATTCCACCAGCAGATCCTACTAGTCAGGTTGCCGAAGTTTACCTGAAGAAGGCTGATGGTAGCTATGATACTACACCTATAACTTCTATCACTATGACTGATGAGAAAAAGACAGGCTCAGCTACAATTAAGGGTACTAAGATTGTATCAGGAGATGTAACTGACGAGGAGTTTGAATTCCAGTTATTAGATGCTAACGGAACTGTTGTAGCTACAGATACAACTGTGGGTGCAGGTGTGTTCGAATTTGATATTCCTTGCAATGAGGTTGGAACATATACCTATACTGTAAAAGAGGTGGCTGGTTCTACAACAGGTATGACATATGATACAGCAGCAAAGACGGTAACAGTTACTGTATCTGATAATGGCGGAGAGAATCTTGAAGCTGTTGTTACAGGTGATGTTACAATTACCAATAAGTATAAGAAGCAGTCTACTGTTATAACTCCAGTAGTTAGCGGTACAACAGCTACACTTTCTAAGAAGGCTATTAGCGCTGATGGAGATGAGGTTCCAGGAGCTTCTATGAAGCTTAGCTATACAGGTCCATACGATTTGAGACATGTTACACATTCTAACACAGATGGTTTAGCTATAGAAATTATCGATAACAACAAGGCGGTTACCTGGACAAGTGGTACAACCCCACTTGTGCTAAAGGGTCTTCCTGATGGTGAGTATGTACTTACTGAGACAGCTGCTCCAAAGGGATATGATTATGCTTCTGATATGAAGTTTAAGATTACAGATGGTAAGGTGTATCAGGCACTTACAACAGGTGGATACTCAACAAGTCCTAATCCAACCATAACTATGGTAGATGAGGCAAAGGTTGGATCTATAAAGCTTACAGGTACTAAGAAACTCACAGGCCAGAAGGCACCAGCTGAGACCTACAACTTCGTAGTAATGGAGGGTGATACTCAGGTTGCTACAGGTAGTGTAAATGGTGCTGGAAATATTACATTTACAGAGATTAAGTATCAGGGCGCTGATGATCTTGGAAAGCATACATATACTATAACAGAGAAAGCTGGAACTACTGAGAATATGTTCTATTCTAAGGCTAAGCTTACAGTTGTTGTAAATGTTTCGGATGACGGGGCTAAGGGTGGTAAGCTTCAGGCAAAGGTCGTATCCGCGGACAGTGATGCTATTGAGTTCACCAATAAGTATACAATCCCTGGAAATCTTATCGTAACAGTATATGACGAGATTACAAAGGATGTTGTACCTAATGCAGATGTGGAGATAACTGACCCACAGGGTACTGAAACTACTTATAAGACAGATGGTAATGGTCAGATAAAGCTTGAGAAGGTTGAACCTGGTGATTACTATATTGAAACAGTAAAGGTTCCAGAGGGCTATACAGTTTCTCTTGGAAAGACTGAGACAGCTGAGGTAGTGGCAGGCGACACTACAGAGCATGAAGTTTATATTACAATTCCTGGTGGACTTATCGTTACAGTTTACGATGAGAAGACAGGGGAAACTGTACCAGATGCAACAGTTGAGATAACTAATCCAGATGGAACTAAGGAAGAGTATAAGACAGATTCAAATGGACAGATTACTATAGAGAATGCTCCTCCAGGTGATTATGTGATTGAGACTATTGAAGTGCCATCAGGATATGAGGTAACACTTGGAAAAACTGAAACAGCTACAGTTGTGTCAAAGGATACTACAGAGCATGATGTATATATCGATATATCAACTCCTGGAAATCTTATTATAACAGTATATGATGAGAAGACTGGGGATACTATTCCTGGAGCAACAGTTGAGGTTACAGATTTCAATGGAGATACTAAGGAATATACAACCGATGCAAATGGTCAGATTACAATTAAGGATTTGACACCTGGAAAGTACGACATTGAAACAACTAAGGTGCCAGACGGATATGATGTGACTCTTGGAAAGTCTGATACAGCTATGGTAGAACCTGATAAGACAACTTCTCATGATGTTTACATCAATACTGAGGAGCCGGGAGCTCTTATTGTAACAGTATTCGACGAGAAGACTAAAGAGGTTGTTCCTGGAGCAACAGTTGAGATAACAGATCCAAGTGGCAACACAAAGGAATACACTACCGATGAAAACGGTAAGATAACAATAAAGGATTTGGATCCAGGAAAGTATCAGATTGTGACAACTAAGGTTCCAGAAGGATATACAGTAACACTTGGAAAAACTGAAACAGCTATAGTTGAGTCAGGAAAAACAACAAGTCACGATGTATATATCAATACTTCAGATAAGAACACAACTGATACAACCGTAAAGACAGGTGATAGAACAAATCTTGTTCTTCCTATGATATTACTTGTGTTATCAGGTTTGGGATTTGTGATTGTATCAAATAAAAAAAGAAAAATTTAGACTGCTGAAATTTTATAAGACATAACAAAAACGCTGTGAGCAATGTGCTCACAGCGTTTTTTGGTTTTAAAAAGAAGTTGAAATTATTAGTTTTAACTAAGCCTCGATAGTAGGAATCTCCTGATCTGAATCATCTGCAACTTCCTTTACCTCTTCTTTGACCTCTTCAACAGCTTCCTTAACTTCCTCAACTACTGTCTCAGGTGTGATAGATACGTAATCTCTTTCCACATCCTCTGCTGCAAGGTCAAGATCTAATGAAAGGTCATCCTCCTCTACAAAGTCAGCCTCGTTGTCAAATATAGCAGGCATCTTCTCCTTAAGAGTTGTTTTTACCTTCTTGATTTTCTCGTCAACCTCATATTCCTTGTATGGCTTGCTCTCTTTAATCTGATCCTTAAATACATAAGCTAAACCGCCGACTGCAGCTGCAGCAACTGTGAATTTTACTAAACCTTTAAATAACTTACCCATGTCAACTCTCCTTTACTGTATAAGTATTTTTTCCACATTTAGTAAATAATATTCTAATACATCGATAATTAAAAATCAAGTAATGTTAGATTAAAATACCGTTAGCCTGGATGAGATAATTATATTTCACAAAAAGTACATACTCTTGGTTTGATAAGACAGTAAAAATATGGTATTCTACAATAGTGAAAAACAGCTTACTATTATTGGAGGTATAGATATGAAGAGACCATTACTAGAGACAGAGAAGAATTTTTTGAAATGTGCAGGTCTAATGCTTGCTGCAGGCATAGGACTGGTTGTTTTGGGGGAGAATAGTTTTGGAATAGGAAGTATAGTGTTGGGTGTAGTATTCGCTATTTGTGCTACGGTTTCTATATTTAAGAATAAGGATGATGAAAAATAAGAAGGAATATAGCAGGGGATGATTAGAGAGGATTCATATAAGATAATTGAAGAAAAACAGGGAGCCTATGCTAAGCAGCTACAGGATCAAAAAAAATTTGAAGGAACCATAACAGCCCTTAGAGCTATTACATTTATAATAGGCTTTTGCCTTGTTGCTATAGGAATAAGCGAGGATAATGTGCTGTGGATAGCAGGTCTCGTTCTTTTTGTGTGTTTTGTGGCACTTATTAGAAGCCATAATAAGCTTGACCTAAAAGTAAAGAAGCTGGAAGCAAAAATTTCCACCTGTGACAGGCTTATGGCGGGCTTTAATGACAACTGGAACAGTATAGATGACAAGGGAGAGGAATATTTACAGGATGATGATTTCTTTGCCAAGGATGTGGATATGCTTGGTTTTAATTCCTTGTATCAGAAGATAAATATGGCTCATACTCCTAAAGGTAAGGGAAGGCTTGCGGAACTGTTTTCCTTAAGGGAGGAGGACATTATAAATAGAGATGCTAGGCAGGAGGCGATTAAGGAGCTAGTCTTAGATATTGATTTTGTGGTAGACTATTCCGCTACTACCAGCCAGCTTAATAATAAAAAGGCTAAAAGTAATAGTGTAGATGAGTTTGCCGGATATTGCGGAGATAAAACCAAGGGCATACTTCCGAACTGGGCGAAGGTTGTAAGAATTGTTTTTCCAGTTTTGCTGTGGGCTACTGTAATTCTTTGGCTTACAGGAACTACCCATTATGGGTATGCTCTTATTATGTTTTTTGTGAATTTGTCTATTACCATTTTGACTAGACATGTAACAGATAGTGTTATACAGCCACTTTACATTATGTGTATTCTGTTTGGAAGCTACATGGATGTTCTGGAGATTGTGAAAGCGAAGAAGTTTGAGTCAAAGCAGCTTAAAGCTCTTGGTGAAAGTCTTTGCGGTACTAATGGAACCTATCAGGCATTTAGAAGCCTAAAGGGTATTAGTCAGGCTTACAATATAATTTATAATCCTATACTTCATCAGGTACTAAGTGCAGTGTTTTTCTGGGACTATCAGCTGGCAGTCGCAGTATCTTCTTGGAAGAAAAGGTATGGTGAGAATATTTCCGGATGCTTTGATAATATTGGTGAGATTGAGGCTTTGGTAAGCCTTGCTGCGGTAGGTATACTTCATGAATGTAGTTGGGGAGAGCTTTCCTTTGATGATAAGGTTAGTCTTAAGGTTAAGGATGCATACCATCCTCTTATTAAGCAATCGGAGGTTGTTTCTAATACAGCCGCATTGGATAGTGGAATTACCATTATTACCGGTTCTAATATGTCTGGAAAGACTACATTTCTTAGAACTCTGGCTATTAATCTGGCTCTTCTTTATATGGGTGCGCCGGTTTGTGCCAAGGAGTTTAAGAGTAGCTATATGAAGATATTTACCTCTATGAGGGTAACTGATGATGTGGCTCATGGAATATCTACATTTTATGCAGAGATTCTTCGTATCAAAACTATGGCAGAGTATAAGAAGACAGGCAAGCCTATGCTGTGTCTTATAGACGAGATTTTCAAGGGCACTAATTCTGCAGACCGAATCGTTGGTGCAAAAGGAGTAATAACCGGACTTTCTGGGGCCAATACTATGGTTATAGTTTCTACCCATGATTTTGAGCTTTGCGCTCTTACTAATGATGATGGTAGTCAGGTTACTAATCATCACTTTGAGGAGTACTATGAGAATGACCAGCTAAGGTTTGACTATAAGATAAAGGCTGGAAGATGTACTACTACAAATGCTCGTGCCATACTTAAAATGGCAGGCTTTGATATAGTAAATGAGTAAATATTCATTTTGTTAAAAATGACGAATTGGGCATAGTGGCAAAAATAACTAAAAAAAGGTGCTTTTTTTGGCAAAAAAGTTTTGTTAATTATGCACAATGCCAATTATGAGAAATAACTAAAAACTTAGTTGACACCAGGCTTCGAAATGTTATAAAATCACATTAGTGAATTATCTTTTTTAAAAAGGGGGTATATTACTTATGGCATTACCAGCTAATATTACAACAGGTTCAGATAATAATGTTTTATCAATAGCTGCATCTAATAATAAGGGGCTTCTCATTAGATTTTTGAATGAGCAGGTTGAGGATGGCTTTTATGCACTTGTTATCGATTATTTAAAGGATAGTAATTTTGATCTTTCAACCATGATGGTTGATGAGGATGTTAAAGCTCAGTGTACAAAGCTATACGAATTAGGTGAGTTCGTTGATGAGAACATTAAGGCTACAGGACGCTATGAGATTGAGGAGTGGATTGAGCCATTATTTAGATTTGTATATGGAGATATTGATCCTACAGATGTTGATGCTCCTATTAACACTACAGGAATTTACAGATATAGTATCTGGCTTATCTACCTTTACCAGAGAGAGCGTTTTACAGATGCTATGAGACTTATCGGTGAGAGAATAGCACCACTTCTGATTAATGTAAGCTATCAGATTCTTGAGGATGATGACAGACCTAAGAATTACGATAAGGCTGTTATGGGTTACCTTGATCTTATTAATGTTATTATGGAGATGGGTATTCCTGCAGGGGATGCTAATTCAGATGCTTACATGAATAACCTTGAAGTATTATTTGATTATGTAGTTGAGGATCCACATGTAGGTAACGACTACAAGATTCAGTTTTCTATCGGATTATTTAATGCGTACATAACTAATAAGGATTTTAATAAGGCATTCGAATTTTACGGACTTAATGCAGAGTACATACCTATCGATAATATGTCAGTTTATGAGAGCTTTAAGGAGCTTATCAGGAATACTAATTCAGCACAGAATACCAGTGTTCTTAGCAGAAGTGTAATTAATGCAATCTCTAAGCAGGAGATTTATAATAAGAGAATTGACACTCTTATCGGAGAGGTTTCTAGCTTCGTTAAGAAGGTATATCAGTATATTGAGAATGAACCAAACATGAAGAAGAATCTTCAGATTCTTGGAGCAGGTTCATCCCTTAAGGATAAGACTAATGTATTTGAGGGCCTTTATGAGTACAACCTTGTATTCCATGAGTGTGGAATTAAGGGTATCGTTAATCAGGATAACGCAACTCGTTCATGGGAGGAGAAGTACGAGATATTAGAGCTCCTTTACACAACTCTTAATGTTATCTTTGATGGTTATAATGTATATGAAATCTCTAACAAGATTGAGCATCAGTATGTAGAGCTTACTTGGATTGGTGATTATGTAAATGCTAACCCAACACTCTTAAAGCTTTTCTTCAGTGTTAAGGAGAAGGTTAAGGCATTTAAGGTTAGAAAGAATTCTATCTTAGAGAAGTCCAAGACTAACTACGAGATTAAGCAGATGATTGATGATAGACAGAAGGCTCTTGTATTTATGAGCGCTGAGGATATGATTACTAATGGGCTTAACAGTGGTACTGTTAATATCATTAATAACAGCTACGATCCTAAGAAGGCAGAGGCTTATCTGGTTAAGACTTATAAGGATATTCAGGTTCCTGCTAAGTACAAGAAGGCTGAAGCTCCTGCTACTGGTGGTAAGTTCTTTGGTAAGGCTGCAGCTCCTGCTATGGATACAGACCTTAAGAAGCTTTTATCAGATACTAAGATTGAGGAGATGCTCCTTAAGTCAGAGTGGTTATGGCATCAGTATGAGGACAAGGGTAATGAACTTCAGACACCTGAGGAGAGTACATACAGTGTTGTATGCCTTATCAAGGTAGTTGAGAAGCTTCTTGATAGAAAGGGTGCTGGTCAGGCTAAGCAGGAATCAGCTCCTAATAAGAAGGTTATCATTACTAAGACAGGTAAGGTTATCGAGCTTTCAGATGAGGGTTCTAACACACCTGTATCTAATACAGTACAGACTCCTAATGTTATCGAGAATATTAACAATATTATCGTTGCACTTAAGGATAAGTCAGAGGAGAATGTATCATACGTTCAGTCATATGTTAATGATTGGCTTAATGCTATAGTTGCAGCCAAGATTGACAAGGCTAACATGATGCCTTTATACGAAGCAGAAGAGCTTAGAACTAAGACTCTTCAGGTTATTAAGAAGCTTCGTGCGGATTTATTATAAGATCACAAAAAACCTTTATCATAATTGGGGGTATCGTAATGATACTCCCTTTTCTCATTAAGAGAGCGGCCAACAAGCTTTGCCTGGAATGCACCGGCGTGATTTGTTATCTAACTATAGGAGAGCAACTATGGAACAAGAAAATATATTTATTTTGGAAGATGAATTGAAGAAGCTACCCCATTCCCCGGGAGTGTATATTATGCATGATAAGCATAATGAGATTCTCTATGTGGGTAAGGCTGTTAATCTCCACAGCCGTGTACGTAGTTATTTCAGGGAGAAAGTGGGCAGAG
>JAZPXZ010000007.1:0-5143 GCA_045543915.1 Wujia sp. | reverse complement strand
ATATTAGTAGCTGATAATGAGGACCCTAAAGCTATTCAATATTATCGTCAGATGGGTTATCTAATCAGAGGATGTAGAAATAAATTCCAAGGAAGCAGATTGTCAAATACAAGAAAGGTAAAGAGATTTAGAAAAATAGTAGTATCTCCTAAGTGTGTAAATACTATAAAAGAGCTTAGGGATTTAACATATAAGAAAGATAGTAATGGAAAGACTATTTATGATGAATTTAATATAGACCCTCACACCCTTAACCATAGCAAACTAGGGGTGTATAAACCGATGGAAAAACGGGAAAGCCTGAGATGGTGCCCCGAACGGAAGTGTATAGCCGGTTAGGTTATAGACACGTGCAACGCGTAGTGACTGACGAAAGAAAAATGTCACCAAGAGCCATTGGAACTAATAAGAAAGGATTATAAGTGTATGAAGAAGGTAAGAGTAAATACACTTCCCGGATATGAGGATGTTTTAGATGTGTATGTATTAAATGAATATGGCGAAGTAACTTGTACAAACGGTAGGTATTTAAGTTACGGAGATAATGGCCACGGGTATAAGGTATTTGGACTTAAAGTAAAGAATAAAAGGAGATGGAAAAAACCTTATGTTCATAGATTGGTAGCGTTAGCTTTTGTAAAAAATCCAAAACCAGAAGTCTATAAAGAGGTCGACCATATTGATGGAAATAAAAGTAATAATAGAGCAGATAATCTTAGATGGACAGATAGGAAAGGTAACATGAACAATCCTATAACAATTAATAAATTGGCAGAGACTAAAGGATTTGAATGTTATGTTTATGATTATTTGTTAAATTATGTAGGTCATTATACAAGCATGTATGATGTGTCTATTGAATTAGATATAACAGTTAAGTATCTTAATTCAAGGGTGAAAGAGTATTATATACTTGAAAAACCTGATTTGACAATTATTCCAAAGATAAATAGAAAACAAAGATTACAGTCTGTTGTTATTACTGATACATTTACACATGAAAAGTTCTATTTTCCTACAAATAGAGATGCTAGAAGATTTTTTGATAATCATGTAAATATAACGAATGTGATTCAGAATAATAGTCTGGTACATGGTAGGTATAGAGTTAGAGCTTTAAATTATAAAAAGTTAATAGGTACGCTGGACTTATAGGAATTGAACTATAAGAAGTACGGATAAAAAGCCGATACGATAACAATTTGAAGTGCTATATGGTATGCCCTTGATACTGTTACTGTAGCTGATGTTAAATTTAAGAATTATAATAGTAAGAGGGGTGATGATATATTAAATGTTGTTTAGGAGGTTAATATGGATAATTTTGATATTTTGAATGAAGATGTCGGTGAGGTTAAGATTGACTGGAAACGTAAGCTGACTAGCAGAAAATTTTGGCTTGCCGTCTGTGCTTTTGTAACGCTGATTCTTATTGCTTGTGGTAAAACAACAGAACAGGCAAAACAGATTGCAGCTATTATTATGGCTGGTGCTACTGTAGTCGCATATATTGTCGGTGAAGGTATGACTGATGTGGCTAATGCTGGAGTTGGTGTAGGATTTGAAGGTTTTGATATTGAGGAGGAGTGATTATGTTATGGTATCACGCTCCACAGATTTATCCTGCTGATATAGACAAAGGACAGACTAGAGTAGGTGCTTGTTTTCATGTTGAGAATGAGGAATATATAATTTGTTTTGATGGTAGATGTGGTAATGCAGCTTCAAGAGTCATAAGAAGATTAAACAAACGTAAGAAACGCAAAATACTTTTCTTATCACACCCACATTATGACCATTATTATGGCATTGAAAAGGATATTGATACTTATGGAGATGCCGAGTGGCTGATTTGTCCTGACCCTGCTTCTTATAACAGAAATTATTCAGATGAAGTCAAAGGTAATATAGCTGCTCTTGAAAGAATTATAAAGAAAGCTAAAGCCAAGAATATAGCTATTGCATATGCCAATAATGGTGATAGTTTTTCATTCGGTGACATTGAATTTACTGTATATAGAGACCAGCCTAGTTCAGCTAGAAATTCCGAGACATATATAAATCAAGGTTCTTTATGTGCTTGGTTTGCAAATTCAAGTCTTTTATATACAGCTGATACTGGTGCTTATTGTGCTAAGAAATACGGACTTAAACCAAAAGTTATTACCGGACTTCATCATGGTAATTGGCTTGAGTCAGAAGGCTGGCAGTATCTCAAGTCTGTTGGTTGTGAATTTTACTGGGATGATGATTATAGTACAGTTACTACAGATTTCCTTAAAACAGGCAGAGGCAATGCTCTTAAAGCTAAGTTTAAGGTATTTAATCTTCATGGCGATTTAAATATCGTTGTATTTAATGGTAAAGCCAATTTATATAAAGGTGGTAAAACTTATTCATATAAATGTCCCTATGAAGGCAAGCTTTCTTTGAAGTCAGCAACTCTTGAGATTGTTAAGCTTGTATTAGACGGAACAGCTGGTATTGATGATGCCCGCACAACTTATCTACTTGAAAGAGGTTATAATCCAGGCTCTGTACAAGGCTGGATTAATACACTATATAAACTTATAAAGAGGTAATATATGGCTAAGAAATTTATTGATGTTTCCGAGTTCAATGAGATTGATTGGTCAAAAGCTAAAAGTGAGCTTGATGGCGTAATGATTAGATGTGGACTTCGTGGTTCATTAAAATCAAATAAGCAGTATTATAAAAAGATAAGAAAAGATTTTAAGTTCGATTCGCATCTCGCAGAGATTAAAAAGTTAGGTATTCCTTATTCTGTTTATTATTTCCCTACTGATTGTACAGAATCAGAGGCCAATGAGTCTGCTAAGTGGCTTTATGAGATTGTTAAGAATCTTGATATTTCGTTCCCAGTTGCTCTCGATGTAGAGAATGTCAAAGGAGAAGGTGGTGAACAAGGTAGAGCCAATAATCTGAATAAGAAAGATAGAACAAGATTTCTTAAAATTATTATTGACTATCTTGAGAATAAGGGATATAATATAGGTATATATGCTTCTGCTAGTTGGTTTAATACCAAGATTGATATGTCACAGTTATCAGATTCGGCTAACGAGTGTACATGGGTTGCCGATTGGAATGCTCCTGTGGATTATAAAGGTAAGTATTGGCTGTGGCAGTATGGTAAGACATCTATAAATGGATGTACCAAGAAAGTTGATGTCAATGTAGTTGTAAATAGACTACCTGGTAGAAATGATGGTACTGTTCCTACTACAGAAAAGGTAAAAGCAAATCCTGTAGATGTACTTATTAATATCGCTAAAGCAGAAGTTGGTTATCACGAAGGCGCTAATAATCACACCAAGTATGGTGACGACCTCCACCGTATTCAGCCGTCTAATATGGACAAAAATGCTGCTTGGTGTGATGCCTTTGTTGATTGGTGTATTTTACAAATGTGTTATGCCTTTGGTCATGGTGAGCAGATGGCTAGAAAAGTTCTTTGTGGAGATTTTGATGATTATACATATTTTAGTATAAATCACTATAAGAAAGCTAAGAGATGGACAAGAAATCCTGGAGTCGGTTATCAGATATTCTTTGGTGGTGCAGGTCATACCGGAATTGTATATAAAGTTACTGTTAGTAAAGTATATACAATCGAAGGTAATAAAGCCGATGAGGTAAGATATTGTGAATACAATATTAACGACTCCAAAATCTTAGGTTATGGTATGCCTAGATATGATTTAGTTGGTGATACAATGGCTTATGACAATAATAATACTGTATCAGAAGATACAAAAACAGATGCTGCTCATACTGTTAAATATTATGCCATTGTAAATACTAAGACAGACCCGTTAAATATCAGACTCGGTCCTGGTACCAATTATAAGACATGTAGTTTTAGTCCGTTACCTAAAGGAACCAGAGTTGGTGTCTGTAATCATAAAGATGGTAACTGGGTTTTGATTAAATATAAAGATAAGTATGGATATGCTCATTCTAGTTATTTAAGAAAAGTTTGATAGGAGATTATCGTGAAAAGAAGCGAGGAACTTATTGTATATAATAACATGCTAGAAGAGCAAGAGGATTATAGAACAGCTTATAATGATATTCCATATGGACTCATTAGAGATGAATCCCCAGACAATAGACAGGTTGTAATTGATGAGGTTAACCGTATATGTAAATACTATTCTATTTATAGACGTGGTAAGAGTTTTACAGTTGAAGGTACTAACGGAGATTATGTTCCCGCTCAGTTAAAATATAAAATGGCATATAGCCTTATAAATAAAGAGGCTAGATTTTTATTTGCTGAGCAGCCTGATATATTGGTTAAACCAAAAGGAGATTTAGCCAAGAGTACTGAAGAGTCCAGACAGGCACTTACTGTTATGAATGACCTTATTAAAACTATTTTATCAAAGAATAGTTTTGAGGATATTCTGATAAAAGGTGCCAGAGATTGCTTTATAGGTAAAAGAGTTGCAGGCGTAGTTAATTTTAATGAGATTGATGGAGTTACAATTACTTTTGTAAAATCAACACATTTCTTATTTGAAACAAAACCTGGAAATCCAAATGTTCTTTCTAAATTTGTTTGTTTTGTAGTCATAACCGATAGTATGTCTCTTGCAGATAGAAGGGTTATGAAGAAAAAGTATACGCTTGAGGAAGATGAAGATAGTGGTAAGCACATTGTATACTTAGAGGAAGATATATACGATGGTGCTGGTAGACATATTGAAAATCTTACTCCAAAACAGAAAATAATGCTTGATTTTATACCTGCATTTGTTATAATAAATGATGGACTTACAGGCGAGTGCCTAGGCGAATCTGAAATTGAGCTTTTATCTGATTTTGAAAAGTGGTATAGTAAATTAGCTAATGCTGATTCTGATGCTGAAAGAAAATCTATGAATCCTACAAAATATCTTGTAGATATGGAGTCAAATTCTACAAAGAATCTTTCTACAGCAGCAGGTGCATTATGGGATTTAGGTTCTGACCAAAATCTTGAGAGCCCTAGTGTCAAGGTTGGTATGTTAGAATCTCAGATGAATTATTATAAAGCTCTTGATACATCTCTTAACAGAATTAAGACAGCTGGTTATGAATTGGTTGATATGCCAAATGTAACTCTTGAGACTATGCA
>JAZPXZ010000006.1:0-3780 GCA_045543915.1 Wujia sp. | reverse complement strand
CAATAATTTGAGGAGGTGATTATATGCTTATGTCAATCATGGCTATTGTATGTTATTTGTCAATGGGTCTTATGGTGGGTGTTATTCTAACCAGTTTAGTAGCATCTTCCGGGCACAGGTCAAAATGTGATAACTGCATATTAAAGGCTTTTGCTATTGGAGGTGGTGAGGATGACACAGAAGAAAACTAGCTGGACATATGAAAAAGAGCGCAACAGCAGGCAGATCCGGCTTGTATTTAATCTTGATGATCCTGAGGAGGCTCTAAGCTATCATTATTTAGAGCGTTGCAGCAACAAGTCCGGATTTATAAAATCCCTCATTTATAATGAGGTTGTGAGGTCCGCATATGAGCAGGCATAAGAGTAAATACCGGAATTTACCATATAGTAAGAAGTATGATGTTTATACTCCTTATAAAATGGAGAGCATGAGCGAGAAGCAGATCCGAGTTGAATATAGTAAGCTCAGATCTGTAGCTAACAAGAGGCTACAGCGCTTAGAGGCTGCTGGTATTGGTAAAAGAGCTCTGGAGGGTTACAGGTTCCCTACTATATCCCAGATAGAGAGCTCCAGTAAGAGCACTGTAGCTTCAGAGCTTGCCAGTGTATCCAGATGGCTCTTAGATTACAGGAGCACTATTACAGGTGAAAGACAATTTCTTGATGAGTTCCGCGAAATGATGCGTGGTAAAAAGTATGGCTCTCTGGTTGAAACTGTGAAAGATACTTATAATGTTATTGATATGCTGGATGATCTACGAGAGAGGCATAAAAATGAGCTGCTTAAATACAGATCAGGTCTAACAGATCAGGATATATTTGATGCTCTGCAGCAGGCTCAGCGCCTTAGGATCCCTATTGATGCTTTAAAGGAAAATATAGAATTATTTGTAGCTAATATAGATGCGCTGGAAAAAGTGCAGCCTACTAAAGGAGGCAGGACATTTAGCAGCAGCCGTATAAATGCCCTTGTGAGGAAATGGACAAAATAAATACAATAGATAGTTTTGACTATTCAATAATTGCATTAGCTCCATGTCAGAAGCGCAGGCAGGGTAATCAAGGCCGTAAGAATGATAAAAGAGCCTATAAAGATCTGTTCTGTGCCTTTGATATTGAGACTACCAATGACATGGAGCTGGAGCAGGCCTACATGTATATATGGCAATTTCAAATAGAAGATCAGACGATTATAGGCCGTACATGGATGGAGTTTAAGGAGTTCCTGCATAACTGCCGGATGCATCTTAAACAGGATGAGTGGCTTATGATCTATGTGCATAATCTCAGCTTTGAGTTTACATGGTTAAAGGGCCTGTATAAATTCAAGCCTGATGAGGTTTTTTCTATTGAGACGCGCAAGGTGCTCCGCTGCATTATGTGGGAACACTTTGAGATCCGCTGCAGCTATCTGCTTACTAGCATGAATCTTGATACTTTCACTAAAAAGATGGGTGTTACTCATAAGCTCAGCGGTGAAGAGTTCAACTACAATAAAAAGCGTTATCCTTGGACTGAGTTAACAGATAGAGAGCTGGAGTATTGCGTAACTGATGTTAAGGCTCTGGTAGAGGCTCTTAAGGTTTATTATGCTATTGAGGGAGATAACTTCTATAGTATTCCTTATACCAGTACAGGTTTTGTCAGGCGTGATGTAAAGCGTGCTATGAGGCACTATAACAGACAGGATCTGTTTAATATGCAGCCTGATTATGATATTTACTGCCTGCTGTCTGAAGCCTTTCGTGGAGGCAATACACATGCTAATAGATATTATGCCTCTAACATAATGGAAAATATAACCAGTTATGATAGAGTTTCATCATATCCGGATGTACAGATAAATGAGCTTTTCCCTATGAGTCCCTGGATTCGAGAAGAAAATGTGACAGCAGAAAGGGCCTGTCGTATCATCTTTAAACATAAACGCGCTGCACTCATGCGCGTAGGTTTTAAGAATATCCGGTTAAAAAATCCATTATGGGGCTGTCCATACATCCCTAAACATAAATGCAGGAATTTAGGCCGGCACTATAATGATAATGGCAGGATCTTATGGGCTGACTGGCTAGAGATCAGTATAACTGATCCTGATTTTGATATAATCCTGCAGGAATACGATTATGACAGTATAACCTTTTATGATTTTTATCATTGTAGGTATGGGCGCTTGCCTAAACCACTTAGAGAGGAGATCCAGAAGTTTTACAGAGATAAAACAGAGCTTAAGGGTGTAGAGGGACAGGAGTTATTCTATATGCTCCAAAAAGCAAAACTCAATAGCATTTATGGAATGAGCTGCCAAAAGCCTGTTAAGGAGACAATAGATTTTATTGATGGTCAATGGATAGAGCGCGATGATCCTGAGCCTGAGCTGCTGGCTAAAAATAATGCTAAGGCTTTTCTTGTATATAGCTGGGGTGTATGGACTACAGCGCACGCGCGCAGAGAGTTAGAAAAAGCTCTTAATATTGTAGGCCCAGAGCGCGTTGTATATTGTGATACTGTTAGTGTAAAGTTTATAGATGATGGCAAAGTATCATTTAATGCTTATAATGAGTCCAGAAAAAGAGACTCTATAAAAAATGGTGGTGTTGCTGCAGATCCTGCCGGACATGATCATTATTTAGGAGTATATGAGAATGAGGGTACATATAAGCGCTTTATAACTATGGGCGCTAAAAAATACGCCTATGAGGATGCTGCCGGAGAGCTGCATATAACTGTAGCAGGAGTATCAAAATATAAAGGTGCTCAGGAGCTTGCAAGGCGCGGAGGCCTTGAAGCATTTAAAGAGGGTTTTGTATGGTATGATGCAGGAGGGTTAGAGTCAGTTTATAATGATGATCCTGAAGTTAAAGAAGTCAATATAGAGGGTCATAAGCTGCAGATCATCAGTAATGTGCTCCTGAAGCCATCAACCTATACTCTGGGAATCACAGGAGAATATGCCAGAATCTTAGAAAATCCTGTTATATGGCTTGCATTGATGCAATAATTATTGTACAATAAACATGGTTAAATATATCTCTGGCAGTAAAGGAGTTGCGAAATGAATTTTAAGAAGATCCTCGAAACAGTTATATTCAGACAGATCTGTGAGCACTACAATTATGATCCGGATGATGTTGATCTTATCAGGAGTTACATTTATCAGACTGCAATAGATGACAGCAGCATGTTTTCTTTCCAGATGCTGATCACAGATATGCGAAACAGTGTAGAGTGGAATATTACGGGTGTCATTGTTGATGGTCTTGTGATCATCAGAAGCAGAGATTAAATATCTCTGCCTTAAACTAACCTAAGCCGCGTCACAAGTCCGGTTGCAAAATAGTGAGTGAGGCAATTATATCAATATACTTAAGTATAGGAGGAATAACATGGAAGTTATTAAAAAGTTTCCTGAGGACATGGATGCACGCACAGCTTATAAGCTTATGAAGTCACCGGCAGTTAAGAAAATGTCTGAGGCTGAGGGCTCAGTTCTGCAGATCGAGAGCTGGATTCACTACAACAGCCCTGATAAAGAAACAGGAGAAGTAAAGGAAGTAATCGCTCTGGCTACTCCTGATGGTGAACTGTTTGCTACTATCTCAAATACTTTCAGAGAGGAGTTTCTTGATATGGTTACCTATTTCGGTTCTGATCTGGGAGCTATTGAGGTTATAGCAGGAACCAGTAAGGCCGGCAGGAAGTATATCACATGTTCAATAGCTTAACTTAAATAAGGACGGAGGCCGGATAAGTAAAATATCCGGCCTTAAATTTTATTTGG
>JAZPXZ010000005.1:0-26930 GCA_045543915.1 Wujia sp. | reverse complement strand
ATAGCACTAGAAAATACTAAAAGGTTGTTTCCGGCTAAAATAAGTTGTATGGATGAGCTTTTATCTAACATTGAGGAGATTTGCCCTAATGAGGAGGATAGAAAAAAGCTACATGTTTTAACTAACACTGAAGGAATAAATGGTGCAACCTGTTTAGTGTATGATGATGTGATAAAAAACTTTGCAATTAAAGAAAATAAAAGTGTGTTTATCTTACCTTCCAGTATACATGAGGTAATTCTTTTATGTTGTGAGGATGCAGAGAAGGAAAGTCTAATGAAACTAGTTAAAGAGGTAAATAAGTTTATTGTGTCGGAAATTGATTATTTGTCTGATAATGTGTATTTCTATGACTTAGAATCAGATAAGATTACCATATAAAACTTGACTTAAACTCTTTGCTGTGTTATCTTAAATTAGTGCTTAAAAGTTAAGCACAGACATTAGATTTTGGAGGATTTGACATGACAAAGGGTACAGTAAAATGGTTTAACGATCAGAAGGGATTTGGATTCATTACTGATGAGAATGGAAAGGATGTATTTGTTCACTTCTCAGGACTTAATATGGATGGTTTCAAGTCACTTAAGGAGAATCAGGCTGTTGAATTTGAAGTGACTGAAGGTGCTAAGGGACCTCAGGCTATCAATGTAACAGTTTGCTAATCTCAAGTTGCTTAATTAACAAAAAAGTACCTATTTAAATAGATTTTGTATTATACGTAATCAGGCTTTTTAATAAGGAATTAATTGTTATAGTTTTAAGTGATTAGTTAGGAGTTATTATTCGATGTAATAACTCCTATTTTATTTGACAAAATATAGCAAATAGAATAAAATTATAACTAGTTATGGGGTGAAAATTAAACAGGAAATGAGGGATGGTTGTGAGTGAAAGTTTTATTTCAAGAAAAGACCGAATCATATCATCGGCGATTGAGATAATAAGCGATTCAGGCTTATCTGCACTAACTACCCGTAATCTGGCGATTAAAGAGAATATGTCAGAGGCACTTCTTTACAAATACTTTGGGGGTATTAACGAAGTTCTTATTGAGGTAGTGGATTATTATACTAGATTTGATAAGCAGATTAGACATACCTTTAAATCACGAGAAGGTACTAACATTCAAAAGCTTAGAGATTATTTGGATGCTTATGCTACATATTACGATAACTATTATGCTATATCTACATTGATGCTTCAGTATGAGGAATTACTGCATCATATGGATGTGAGAGAGAAGATTGCTTGGTGTATTACAGAAAGACAAAGCTATATAGCTGATTTGTTTAAGGCTGCTATAGATGCTGATGAAATTATTGATATGTTCACACCGGAGCAACTTGCTACTAATATTACGGGAGTATTAATGTCCCATATTCTTAGTAGAAGAATAGTGTATCATAAGAAAACATTTAGACAAGAATTAATGAGTAATATCGACAAATGGTTCGAATTATTAAAAAAAGATAAGTAGGAGGTTATTCAGATGAAAGTATTAATAGCAGAGGATGATATCGCAAGCGGAAAGTTTATGGAGAAGCTCCTTTCAAAATATGGTGAGGTAGTGGTTGCCAGAGATGGTATTGCAGCTGTAGATGAATTTGTTAATGCGGTTAATAACAATGAGCGTTTTGATTTGGTATGTATGGATATTATGATGCCAAAGATTGATGGATATAAGGCTCTTGCTTCTATTAGAGATGCTGAGCGTAAGCTTGGTCTTGCCCGTGATTCAAGATGTAAGGTTATTATGATTAGCGCTCTTGATGAAGGTTTTGATTCATCTCTTGCAAGTGATGATTATGAGGAGTACATCTGTAAGCCTATTGATATAGTAAAATTTGATTCGGTAATTAAAAAATTAGGATTAGCATAGTTATAAGGATTAACAATTATGGATTTATTTGAGTATATGAGAGCCAACACCTCTAAGGAGGAGTCGCCCTTAGCTAAGAGGATGAGACCTACCACATTAGAGGAGGTTGTTGGTCAGGAGCATATTCTCGGAAGTGATAAGTTATTGTACAGAGTTATAAAGGCGGACAAGCTTAGCTCCATTATATTGTATGGACCTCCTGGTACAGGTAAGACAACTCTGGCAAAGGTTATAGCTAATACTACAAGTGCTGCATTTAAGGAACTTAATGCAACCACTTCAGGCAAAAAGGATATAGAGGAAGTTGTAAAAGAAGCGAAAGATAATCTTGGTATGTATGGAAAGAAAACCATACTGTTTGTTGATGAGATTCATAGATTCAACAAGGCACAGCAGGATTATCTTCTTCCTTTTGTAGAGGATGGAACGGTTGTCCTTATTGGAGCAACAACAGAGAATCCTTATTTTGAAGTGAACGGAGCACTTATTTCCCGTTCCTCTATATTTAAGCTTAACCCACTTTCTAAGGAGAATATTAAGCTTCTAATTAAGAGAGCAATTGAAGATAGTGAAAAGGGTATGAGTGCATATAATGCAACCATTACTGAAGAAGCTGTAGATTTCTTGGCGGATGTGTCTGAGGGAGATGCCAGACATGCTTTAAATGCTATAGAGCTTGGTGTGTTATCTACTGATAGAGATGAAGAAACAGGCAAGATAATTATAGATATATCAGTGGCTGAGGAGTGTATACAGCGTAGAAATCTTAAGTATGACAAGAGTGGGGATAACCACTATGATGTTATATCTGCTTTTATCAAGAGTATGAGAGGCTCAGATCCTGATGCTGCTACATATTATCTTGCTAAGATGTTATACGCAGGGGAGAGCGTAACATTTATAGCAAGAAGAATTATGATATGTGCCAGTGAGGATGTTGGAAATGCAGATCCACAGGCAATAGTTGTTGCAACAGCCTGTGCACAGGCAGTTGAAAGAGTTGGAATGCCAGAGGCTCAGATTATCCTCTGTCAGGCAGCAACCTATGTTGCCTGTGCTCCAAAGAGCAACTCGGTTGTAAATGCTATATTTGCAGCCACTGATGCTGTAAAGCAGGTGGGAGATGCTCAGGTACCCCCACACCTTAGGGATGCTCATTATTCAGGCGCAAAGAATTTGGGTAATGTAGGTTACAAATATGCCCATGACTATCCAAATCATTATGTTAAGCAGCAGTATTTGCCAGATCCGCTAGTGGGTTCAAAATTCTATGAGCCTGGAGATAATGGCTATGAGAAAGATATTAAGGAATGGTTTGATTTTATAAAAAAAGAGGACTAAATATACATATTATTTTGCTTTGGGGAATCTTAAGAATATCTTAAAGATTTGATATATGTATTTTTAATATAATTCTCATTATAATTAAATAAATTAATTAAAAGGAGAAATGTTATGAAAAAGAAAGTAATTATAATTTTATCGGCTGTTGTTTTAGTGGCAGCCTTTCTGGTAGTAGCATTCTTTTTCTGGAAGGACAAAAGAGTAAAGGATGCTGAAGGTCTTTGTTATGTTGAGTCTGTTTCGGTGATTACAGGTAATGGCATGACCTGGAATAATCGTTTTATGGGAATCGTTGAGACTCAGGATATAACAAAGGTTCAAAAGGATAGTGAAAAGGTTGTTAAAGAAATCTTCGTGGAAGAAGAGGATGTGGTTAAGGCAGGAGATAAGCTTTTTGAGTATGATACTGATGAGATGACTCTTAAGCTTAGACAGCTTGAACTAGAGCTTTCAAGCTACTATAGCAGCATTAGCACTATGTATGATCAGATAGAAACATTGTCTGCAGAGAGAGATTTGGCTCCTGCAGATCAAAAGATAGAATATACAAGTCAAATCCAAAATCTTCAGGCGCAGATTAATCAGGCCAACTACGATGCAAGCGCAAAACAGCTGGAGATTGACAGACAGAATACAGCAATTAATAATGCGATTGTCTATGCTCCGGTTGACGGAGTTATCAGTAATATCAATAACCAGGAATCTACCACAGATCCATACGCATATGACTACTATGGTGAGGGAGGTGCTGATTCTAATGCCTTTATTTCTATAATGGCAATGGGTGATTTTCGAATAAAAGGTACAGTGAGTGAGCTTAATGCATACAGTCTATATGAAGGTATGCCTGTTATTTTGCGCTCAAGAGTAGATGACAGTATGTTGTGGACAGGTACCATATCCAAGGTTGATTTGGAGCATCCTGTAAGTAATGACAATATGTATTATTATAGTCCGGGAGAAACTGCAACTAAGTATCCATTCTATGTTCAGGTTGACTCATCTGAAGGAATGATGCTTGGGCAGCATCTTTATATTGAGCTTGATTATGGTCAGGGGGCTACAAAGGATGGTATGTGGCTATATGAGGAGTATGTAGTTATAGATGGAACTAATGCCTTCGTTTGGGCAGAAAATAAAGATAGTAAGCTTGAGAAGAGACAGGTTACCCTTGGTGAATATGATTCTGAGATGATGATGTATGAGATTAAGTCAGGTCTTTCTAAGTCTGATTACATAGCATTTCCTGAGGAGAATCTTGAGGAAGGAATGAAGACTACTCATAGTATAGAGGAATATATGGAGTCAGAGGACTTTGATGACGAATTCAATATGGATGATGAAATGTATATAGAGGACGGTGCCATCATGGAGGACGGTGCCATCATGGAGGATGGTGTTATCATAGAAGATGGGGCTATAGACGAAGAAATTATTATCGATGATGGAGAAGTTATAGAAGACGAAAAACTAGAGGAGTTTGATGGCGAAACTGGTATTCCGGTTGGATACAATAAGAATTCAGGCTATGTTGCCTTTGCTAAGGAGGCATAGTTATGTTATTGGAGCTAAAGAATATATATAAGAATTATTATCAGGGTAATATGGAGGTTCCTGTTCTAAAGGATATTAATTTGTCAGTAGAAGAGGGTGAATATATTGCCATTATGGGTCCATCAGGCTCTGGAAAGTCTACATTGATGAATATTATTGGATGTATTGATATACCTTCATCAGGAGAATATTACCTAGATGGTGAAATGATAAACAATTTCAAGGACAAAGATTTGTCAGAGATTAGAAACAAAAAGATTGGTTTTGTATTCCAAAACTTCAATCTTCTTCCTAGACTTTCTGCTATGGATAATGTTGCATTACCATTACAGTATGCAAAGGTAAGCAAGAAGAGCAGAAAGGATATGTGTACAAAGGTTCTCACTATGGTTGATTTAGAGGATAGAATGTCTTTTAAACCAACCCAGCTTTCTGGAGGACAAAAGCAAAGGGTTGCCATAGCTAGAGCTATGGTGAATAATCCTAGAATACTTCTGGCGGATGAGCCAACAGGTGCTCTGGATTCTAAGTCCGGCAAGCAGGTTATGGATTTATTTGACAGGCTACATGAGGAAGGCGTAACCATAATAATGATTACACATGCTGATGATATTGCCAAGAGAGCAAAGAGAGTTATAAAGATAATTGATGGTGAGCTTCTTGAGGAAAGTCGTATGGATAATCAGGAGGTGACAGAATATGAGTAAGAAAAAGAAAATTCTGTTAATACTGGTTGTGACTATAGTTATTGTGGGAGCTTTAATATTTGTACTATCACTCCTTAAGAAACAGAATAAAGAAAAAAAGACTGTTGCTGTATATGCTGTATCTGATTTAGGATATTTTGGTGGATATAATTATGAGGATATGCTTTATGGTAATGTTACAAGTACAAAAGAACAAAAGGTGTATATAAACAGTAATCAGAAGATTAGTAAGGTTTTGGTCAAAGAAGGAGATAAGGTAAAAGCAGGAGATGTACTTCTAGTATATGATACAACTGCACAAACCCTTCAGCTTGAAACACTGGCGACGGAGGTTGAGCTTGCTAGAGTGGCTGTATTAGTTGCACAGAGAGAATTAGAGGAATTAAAGGAGACTGAGCCTGTAGATGAAACTACAGAGACTCCTACCACGCAGGAGCCAACTACAGAGGCACCCACAACTGAAGAGATAATTCCCGATGTACCATCTACGCCAACAGATGCAACGCCAACAGATGCAACTCCAATGGATGCAACTACGGAGAATCCCAATTCGGACGGGTCAAACACTGAAGCACCAACCATAGAAACACCGACTACTGAAGCACCGGTGACAGATGATAATTCACCTTCTTCTGCAGTTGAATCTGAAGCAGGAGAGGATGAGGATTTAGCTCCAGAGGAAAAAACATATACCAAGAAGGAGCTGGATCAAGCAATTAAGGATAAGGAAGCTGAGATAAGGCAGTTAAGTATTGCTTATCAGATGAAGCAGGTATCCTATGAAATTATGTTGGTTCAAAACGCAACAGGTGAATTAATATGTACCAGTGATGGCATTGTTAGACAGGTATTGGATCAGGAAACTGCCATAGCCAATAATGAACCATTTATTATTGTGGGTGAAACAGATGGCTATGCGGTAGAAACAGCTATTGGAGAGCTGGCTCTTAATAAGGTTCAAATTGGTGATACTGTTACCATGATGTGCTATGATGATGGTATGACATATACAGGTGTTATAACAAATATTTCTGATTTGCCATACGATGAAAATTATCACGGGGATCCGTCTCAGTCCTTTTATCCTATGACTGTATCGGTTATGGATGCGGAAAATTTATATGTTGGAATGTATATGGAGATTAGTATGAATGGCTCTATGGATCAGCAAGAAGATTCCTTGTATTTATCATCCGCATTTGTAAAGTACGAGAATGGTGGCTATTATGTATATAAAGCTGTTGAAGGAGAGCTAAAGAAATGCCAAGTATCAGTAGGAACAGTATCCTATGGAGATTTGGAGATTACAGGTGGCTTATCCTATGATGATTATATTGCATTTCCTTATTCGGCAGACACGAAGGAAGGTTTGAAAACCAAGGAAGAGTCTGTTGATAAGCTATATTATTAGGGAAGGGGGATGTATATATGATTGAGAATATAAGATTATCGTTTCAGGGTATATGGGCACACAAGATGCGTTCCTTCCTTACTATGCTTGGTATTATTATTGGTATAGCAGCAATTATTGCCATAGTTTCGACTATAAAAGGTACTAATGATCAGATTAAAGAAAATCTTATCGGTTCAGGTGATAATATAGTTGAAGTAAAGCTATATGAAGGTGAGTGGAATTATATTTCAGGAGATTCTATGACGCCTGAGAATATGCCTATGATAAATGAAGCTATTAAGGAGGAGATATTGGCACATGAAGAAATTGTTGCCGTAGCTGCCTACAGATGTGGCTCCATGTATGATAATATACAGTATAAGGATTCTAAGCTAAGTGGTACAACTGTAATTGGAGTAGATGAGGATTACTTCACAGTTATGGGCTATAAGTTAAGTAAGGGAAGATACTTTGATAATAATGATAGAACCTTATTTACTAAATCAGTTATTTTAGATAACGCTGCCGCCGGTACATTATTTGGAAGTGAAAATCCTATAGGCAAGAATATAGAAATTCGTGGTGATGTATATGTGGTTGCAGGTGTTGTAGAAAAGTCTGATGAATTTATGCCAACAGTTGAAAATGTTAATGATTGGTACACCTATTACTATGATGATGCAAATGGTAAAATATTTATAACCGATGTTATTTGGCCAAATATATTTGGATTTGATGAGCCATACAATTTAGTTGTAAAGCCAACGGATACAGAGGCAATGACTGAAGCAGGTAAGAAAGCAACAGAAATTCTTAATTCCTATATGCCTGTTCCTGAGGATGGAAGTGAATCCATTTATAAGTACAAAAGTGAAGATTTATTAGAAAAGGCAAAGGAATTACAGGATTTGAGTGCATCTACTAGCAAGCAGCTTATTTGGATTGCAAGTATATCTCTTATTGTAGGTGGCATAGGCGTAATGAATATAATGCTTGTTTCTGTTACAGAGAGAACAAGAGAGATAGGACTTAAGAAAGCTTTGGGAGCTAGGAAAAAGGTGATTTTGGCTCAGTTTCTTACTGAAGCTGCTGTTCTCACTAGCCTTGGTGGAATACTTGGTGTGGGTGTTGGTATTGGTCTTGCCTACCTGATATCGGATATTGCGGCAGTTCCTGTAGCTATAAGTGGAAGTGCAATAGCTATTTCAGTTGTATTTTCTATGGTTATTGGGTTAATATTTGGATTTATTCCATCAGTTAAGGCTGCTAATCTAAATCCAATTGATGCCTTAAGATATGAGTAGGATAACTTGAATTTCGTGAACAGGAGATTTAATTATGAGTGATGACAAGTATATTAAAAGGGTTTCAAGCAATAAATTTTTTAGAGTGATGGCATGGATTGCATTGATTGTTATTTTTGCTTTGATTATTGCAACCTTTATAACAGGAATTACAGGCAGTAAATACTTTATGGGATTTTTGGTTTTAACCATAATTGTCTCTGTATTTGTTTATGTAGTACTTTGGATTGGAAGAGTCTTGTTTAACACTTCAAAAGATGAAAAATAAAATATTGAAATACGGGTCAGATTTTGATATACTTTGTGCTAGTGTAAAAACATTAAACTAATGGATAAGTAAGTAGGAGATTATTAATATGAGTTTATTAAAAGAATGGCGTGAGTACGCATACGGACTTGATGACAGAACACCAGAGGGAGAGAAATTCTGGCTTGATTACTTCCAGAGAGAGAAGGCTATCTATGAGCAGATTCTCGCTGAGGATAAGGCAGTAACTGGTACAGTTAAGGAGCTTGCTGAAAAGTACAATATGTCAATTCAGTATATGATTGGATTCTTAGATGGTATTGAGGACAGTCTTATTGTTAAGAATAATGTCGAGGAGTTAACTGAGGATTCAAAGGTAACACTTGCATATGACACTGAGAAGCTTTATATGAACATGGTTGATTGTAATGCAGAGTGGTTATATACTCTTCCACAGTGGGAAAACTTAATTAACCCAGAGAGAAGAAAAGAGCTTTACAAGATTCAGAAGTCTTCTAAGACAGTTGTTAAGCCACCTAAGGTAGGTCGTAACGACCCATGTCCATGCGGATCAGGCAAGAAGTTTAAGAAGTGTTGTGGAGCGTAAATTAGGAGATAATTGATGAGATTTAGCAAGGAGCAGTCCGTAGCAATTATGCATACAGAAGGACCTATGATGGTTATAGCTGGTCCGGGCTCTGGCAAGACAACAGTTATTACAAGAAGAATAAAATATCTTATTGAATCTGCGGGAGTATCTCCCGCAGATATTTTAGTCATAACATTTACCAAAGCAGCTGCATCAGAGATGGAGTTGCGTTTTAAATCAATCACCGCAGGTGAAAATTATCAGGTGAGATTCGGCACCTTTCATTCCATTTTCTTCTGGATTATCAAACGAGCATATGGTCTCGACAATTCCAGTGTTATTAGTGAAGCTGATAAGCGTATTATGCTAGATAATATAATAAAGAGTATGTCTGTTGATTATGATAACAAAGAAGATGTTATTAGTTCAGTTATATCTCAGATAGGACTTGTAAAATGCAATATGATAGATGTAGAGAATTATTATAGCACAGATATGCCGGAAAATTACTTTAGAGAAATATATAAGCGTTTTGAACATGAGATGAAAAGAGATGGAAAGATTGATTTTGATGATATGATGGTTATGTGTTATGAACTTTTATCTAAGAGACGAGATATATTAGAACAGCTAAGGAAAATTTTCAGGTATATTTTGGTGGATGAGTTTCAAGATAGTAATAAGCTGCAATATGAGATATTAAAGCTTCTTGGAAAGCCTAATGAAAATGTATTTATAGTAGGTGATGATGACCAGTCTGTCTATGGTTTTAGAGGTGCGAGACCAGAGATTATGCATTCCTTCGCAAAGGACTTTGATAATGTAAAAATAACATATTTAAGTGAGAACTATAGATGTGGGAGGAGTATTTCCGAGGCTTCTATTAAGGTTATATCTAAGAATAGTAATAGATTTAAGAAGACCCTTGTATCAGCAGGAGCAGTTGACGGTGTTGTAAAGCTGGTATATCCTATGGATTCAAGAGATGAAAGTCTGCTGATTATAAAAAGTCTTAAGGAACATTATAAAAAAGGTGTTCCATACGAGAAGCAGGCTGTAATCTACAGAACAAACAATGAGCCGAGAATGCTGGTGTATAAGTTGAATGAGTTTAATATTCCTTTTACCATAAGTGACACTATGCCTAATATATTTGAGCATTTTATTATCAAAAATGTGCTTGACTATATAAAAATGTCCCTAGGAGATAGAAGCAGAAATACTTTTCTTCGTATTATGAATAAGCCAAGTAGGTATATAAGCCGTGATATACTAATTGAGGAGGAAATAGATTTCCCTAAGCTTAAATCCAGACTTAGGGGTAAAGAATATGTGATTGAGAATGTGTATAAGCTGGAGGCAGATCTTAAGCTTATCGCAAAAATGAGACCCTACGCCGCCCTGAATTTCATTAGGAAATCAGTTGGTTATGATACTTATATAAAGGATTATTGTGAATATCGTCAGATGGATTCTACGGAGTTTTATGACCTGCTTGATACCTTTGCGGGAATGGTACAGGACATGAATAGCTATGGTGAGTTATTTGAATTTATAGAAAATTACTCGGAGGTTATCAAGATTCAGCAAAAGCATAGCAAGGAGAGAAAAGGCGTTAATTTGATGACTATGCATAGCTCAAAGGGGCTTGAATTTGATGTGGTTCATATTATAGAGGCTGTAGAGGGAATTACACCATATAAGAAGGCAAAAACCAAGGCAGAGAAGGAAGAGGAACGCCGAATGTTCTATGTTGCTATGACCAGAGCTAAGGAGGAGCTATACATTTATTGTCCAAGAACTGTACTTGGCAAAGACAAGAAGCCTAGCCCATATGTGAAGGAGCTAGAAATACAATAAAAAATGACCAGGCTATCATACTACATTCCGGCCGCGACAGTGGTCGGGACTAAGCTGACCATTGCTATGCACGTGTCAGCGTGGACCGACCCTAGGCAGGCCGGCCAAGAAAGTAAATGCCTGGTCATTTTTGTAATTGTATCTATTCTCCTTCAATTTCGTTGAACTCTTCTTCGTCAAGGAGTTCGTCAAATGCATCTGCTACAGCTTCGTATTCTTCCTCGTTGTCAATAGGTTCAAGATTGATGTCATCACCTTCAAGCTCTGTATATCTGTAAAGGAAGACTTCGTTTTCTTCATAGCCATCGATAACCTTATCTGGAAGAAGGGCAATGTAGTCTTTTCCGTCAACTGGGAAGATAGCTACAACATCACACTCAAGCTCTGTGCCGTCTTCAAGTGTCATAGTCACAGTGGCATCTTCGTATTCGTCGTTATTGTTATTCTTGATAATATCACTCATGTATATATCCTCGTTCTTTCTAAAATATAGTTGCCTTATGGCATATGAATAGATTAACCTTGAAAAATATAACCATTCATTATATGATAGTTTAATGGAAAAATCAGGTTAGGTCAACATATTTAACCTAAAGAATATAAAGGATAGGAAAATGATATGAAACAGATTATGAAATATTTTAATGGCTACAAGGTTCGAGCCATTCTTGCTCCACTTTTTAAAATGCTTGAGGCAAGCTTTGAGCTTTTGGTGCCTCTTGTTATGGCTGCAATTATTAATGAGGGAATTAAGAATGGAGACAAGCCATATATTATAAAAATGGGCTTGGTTATGGTTTTTCTTGGTTTGGTTGGTTTGGCCTGTTCGGTAACAGCCCAGTATTTTTCTGCCAAGACAGCTATGGGTGTAGGAAAGGCCCTTAGATATGATTTGTTTAGACATATCGAGACCCTTTCTTATACAGAGATTGATGAGATAGGTAGTTCTACTCTTATTAATCGTATGACTAGTGATGTTAATCAGGTTCAAACTGGTATAAATATGTTTTTAAGATTATTTATGAGGTCACCGTTTATTGTGTTTGGTGCCACAATTATGGCATTCACTGTTGATGTTAAAAGTGCAAAGACATTTCTTGTTGTGTTGCCTATTCTTATAGTTATAGTTTTTGGAATTATGCTTATTTCCATTCCGCTTTACAAGAAGGTGCAGGGTAGACTTGATAAGGTTCTTCTTCAGACTAGAGAAAACTTAGCAGGAGCAAGAGTTATTCGTGCCTTTGGTCAGGAGAAAAATGAGATGTCTGACTTTAAAGAGAGTACTACAGAGCTTACCAAATGGCAGCTTGTGGTTGGTGGTATTTCTACATTTTTAAATCCACTTACCTATGCTGTGGTAAATCTTGGAATAGCGGCTCTTGTTATGATTGGAGCTAATCAGGTAGATAGTGGTATTCTTCTGGATGGTGATGTATATGCACTTGTTAACTATATGTCACAGATTTTAGTTGAGCTTATAAAGCTTGCTAATCTTATTATAATTGAAACCAAGGCTGTTGCCTGTGCTAATAGAATTGCAAATGTATTTGATACAAATTGCTCTCAGGCTTATAAGACAGAGATGGTTGCTCCTGTTAGTGGTGCTCCAAGGCTTCAGTTTGTAAATGCAGGTCTTACCTATAAGAATGCTGCAGAGTCATCCGTAGAAGGTATTAATCTTACTGTTAACGCAGGAGAAACCATTGGAATTATAGGTGGTACAGGCTCGGGAAAGTCTTCATTTGTTAATCTAATTCCTAGATTTTATGATTGTACTGAGGGGCAGCTTCTCGTAGATGGTGTAGATGTTAAGGATTACCCTAAGGAGCAGCTTAGGGACAAGATAGGAATTGTACCACAGAAGGCAGTTTTGTTTTCAGGTACTATAGAGGATAACCTTAAGTGGGGTAAGGCTGATGCAACCGAAGAAGATATGGAATTTGCCATAGATGTGGCACAGGCAAAGGAATTTGTAGATTCTAAGGAAGGCAGACTTAAGTTTAAGCTGAATCAGGGGGCTAAGAATTTGTCAGGTGGTCAGAAGCAGAGACTTACAATCGCCAGAGCTCTTGTGAAGAAACCGGAGATTCTTATACTAGATGACAGCTCATCAGCCCTTGATTACGCTACAGATGCTAAGCTTCGTATGGCAATTAAGGAAAAAACTGATAATATGACAGTATTTATAGTTTCTCAGCGTTCATCTTCAATAATGCACGCAGATAAGATAGTGGTATTAGATGATGGTAAGGTTTGCGGTATAGGAACTCATAATGAATTACTTTCAACCTGTGAGGAATATCAGGAGATTTGCTCTTCACAGAATAAGGAGGAGGTGGCTTCTAATGAGTAAAAAGAATACAGAGCTTAAAGCTAATAATAAAGCCACTATCAAAAGGGTATTAAAGTATATTAAGAAATATTGGTTTTTTGTTATTTTGTCATTTGTATGTGCTACCGTGTCTGTAATTGGAACCTTGGTTGCACCTATTATCACAGGTGAGGCCATAGACGAGCTTGTATATGGTAAGGGAACAGTTGATTTCTATGATGTTAAGTGGTATATGATGTGGTTTGTGGTGGCGCTTGTTGTAGTGGCTGTAACCCAGTGGATTATGAATGTGCTTAATAATCACATAACCTATTCTGTGGTAAAGGATATTCGTATAGAGGCATTTAACCACCTGGAGGAGCTTCCTCTTGCATATATTGATTCACATCAGCACGGAGATATAGTAAGCCGAATAGTATCTGATATAGATCAGTTTGCTGATGGACTTCTCATGGGCTTTACACAGCTTTTTACAGGAGTTGTAACTATAGTAGGCACCCTTGGCTTTATGCTGTTTATTGATGTGCCTATAGCATTAGTTGTAGTGGTGCTTACACCTGTATCACTTTTCGTTGCATCATTTATAGCTAAGAGAACCTATAATCTCTTTAGAAGTCAGTCGGAGTCTAGAGGAGAGCTTACATCATTAGTTGATGAGATGATAGGACAGCAGAAGACTGTTCAGGCCTTTAGCTATGAGGATGATGCATTAGCCCGATTTGAAAAGATTAATAACACTTTGGAGAAGGATAGTATGAGTGCTACATTTTACTCATCCCTCACTAATCCTTGTACTAGATTTGTAAATAGCTTGGTTTACACAGCAGTAGGTATAATAGGTGCATTTGCAGGAATTACTGGTAGACTTACAGTGGGACAGCTTACCTGCTTCTTAAGCTATGCTAATCAGTACACCAAGCCATTTAATGAGATATCTAATGTTATTACAGAGCTACAAAATGCTATTGCCTGTGCAGGTAGAGTATTTGAGCTTCTTGATGAACCAGCGCAGGTGGCAGAGCCAGAGGATGCTCTTGTTATGGGTGAAGCAAATGGTGAGATTAATATAGAGCATATGGACTTCTCCTATGTTCCTGAGAAGGAGCTTATTAAGGATCTTAACTTAAAGGTTAAACCGGGTATGAGGGTGGCTATAGTTGGACCAACCGGCTGTGGTAAGAGTACTCTTATTAATCTTCTTATGAGATTTTATGATGTATGTGAGGGTAGTATTAAGGTTGATGGAACAGATGTTAGACATATTACCAGAGACAGCTTAAGAGATAACTATGGTATGGTGCTTCAGGAGACCTGGCTTAAGTCAGGTACCATTAAGGAGAATATAGCCTACGGAAAGCCTGATGCTACAGATGAAGAGATTATAGCTGCAGCTAAGAAGGCTCATTCCCATAGCTTTATTAAGAGATTACCACAGGGCTATGATACAGTGATAACTGAGGACGGAGGAAATCTCTCCCAGGGTCAGAAGCAGCTTCTTTGTATCACCAGAGTAATGCTTCTGCTTCCACCTATGCTTATACTTGATGAGGCAACATCTTCCATAGATACACTTACGGAGATTAGAATTCAGAAGGCATTTAATGAGATGATGAAGGGAAGAACCAGCTTTATTGTTGCTCATAGACTTTCTACAATTAAGGAAGCAGATATAATCCTTGTTATGAAGGATGGAAATATAATCGAGCAAGGAAGTCATAAGGAGCTTCTAAAGCAAAAAGGATTTTACTATAATCTTTATAATGCACAGTATGCTCACTAGCGAGCCAAGCGGATTTCCTGCCTCGCAGGAAATAGACAGGAGAATGAGGGATATTGTAAGCTTGCTTACTAAATATTCTTCATTCTCCTGTCTGTTTTTCTGTTTACAGAAAAATCCATTTGGCGAGCTACCTGCACTGAGCAAGCTTTGCTTGCGATGTGCTTTTTTAATATAAAAATTTTCTAATGTTTAATGACAAAACTAGATATAAGTGCTATAATTTTAGTATGTGTTTCATACTTATGAAAAGTGGGGGCATAAATTTTTATAATTAGGGAGGATACATATGTTCCAGTTAAACAACTTTTACGACAATCAGAATATGGTTTGTATTAGCCAGTTAGGCCAGTACAAGGTTTTTGAGCACCAGAAGGATATGTCTGTTTCACCTTATGCAGCAGAGACAGCATATTTTGCAGCAGAGATGAATGTTAAGAAGCGTCAGGTTCTTGTAGAGATGAATAATACAGGTTGTACAGTTCAGGCAGGCGCTATGCAGTGGATGCTTGGTAATATTCAGATGAATTCAGGTGTTAAGGGTGTTGGAGGCTTCCTTGGTGGTATGGTTAAAGGAGCAGTTACAGGTGAGTCTGCAGTTAAGCCACAGTATCAGGGTCAGGGTATTATGATGCTTGAGCCTACATATAAGCACATTGTTATGGTAGATGTGGCACAGTGGGGTTCAATTGTTCTTGATGATGGACTTTTCCTTGCTTGTGACAGTACAGTTCAAAATAAGGTGACAGCTAGAAGCAACCTTAGCTCAGCTGTGCTTGGTGGAGAAGGCTTATTTAATACTATGCTTACTGGACAGGGTATTGCAGTTCTTGAAAGTCCAGTTCCTCAGCAGGAGTTGATTCAGTTTAATCTTCAGGATGATGTTGTTAAGATTGATGGTAATATGGCTATTGCATGGTCAGGCTCATTGGAGTTTACAGTTGAAAAGTCAGGTAAGAGCTTAATCGGTTCTGCAGTATCAGGTGAAGGACTTGTAAATGTATATCGTGGTACAGGTACTATCCTTATGGCACCAACAGCATAAGGAGGTGCACATATTATGGTATATAGTAGTTTAATGAATAATGAAAATATAGTTGTTAAGGCTCAGCTTGGCGGTATGCAGGTTATGGAGTATGTCAAGGATATGAGTGTTACTCCTGCTTCATCTAAGATGGAGTTTTACTGCGCTAAGATGAATGTAAATAAGCGTCAGGTGTTACTTAATCTGAATGGCAACGGTTATACTGTTCAGTCAGGTGCTATGCAGTGGATGACAGGTAATGTTCAGATGGTTTCTGGTGTAAAAGGTGTAGGAGGCTTCCTTGGTGGTATGGTTAAGGGTGCTGTAACAGGAGAGTCTGCAGTTAAGCCTGAGTATACTGGTTATGGTCAGATGATGCTTGAACCTACATATAGACATATCATTCTTACAGATCTTGCAGAGTGGGGCGGAAGTGTTGTTCTTGATGACGGACTTTTCCTTGCCTGTGACAATACAATTCAGAATAAGGTAACAGCTAGAAGTAACCTTAGTTCAGCTGTACTTGGTGGAGAGGGCTTATTCAACACTATGCTTACTGGTCAGGGTGTTGCAGCTTTAGAATGTGTGGTTCCAAGAGAGGAGCTTATAGAGATTAATCTTCAGGATGATCAGATGAAGATTGATGGCAATATGGCTGTTGCATGGTCATCATCTCTTGAATTTACAGTAGAGAAGTCAGGTAAGAGCTTACTTGGATCAGCAGTATCAGGAGAAGGTCTTGTGAATGTATATCGTGGTACAGGTAAGATTTGGATGTGTCCTGTAGTTCCTAAGTGGGCAGGCTCGTTAGGAGAGACAAATCCGGCTCAGAATACATCAACAGCACAGACTGGTTCACCAGCAGCTAAGAATGATACTGTTAGTAAGATTGAGACAGTTTCAAAGGTTTTAGATTTATTTAGCTAAATAATAATGAATTATTATATCCCTGTAGCTATTATGAAATTTATTCATATTAGCTATGGGGATTTTTTCATGTAAATTATAATTATGATATTCACATTGACTGCAAGGATTTTTGTTTTTAATAATTTTATATATACCCCTTGACACATAATACTATGTAATGTATAGTATAGAAAAACATACTATGCTATGCGTAGTATAAATGGTTTGTTAGCCATAATTGCTGCGATATATTTTGAAACTAGTATATTAAGTTTTGTTTGATAAGGCATAACAGATTTTGTTCATGGAATATGTAATATTTACGGAAGGAGAATTATTATGGATGCTCAGCTTAGAAAGGGCTTGCTTGAATATTGTGTTCTTACGGCGCTATCCTTTGAGGATTCATATGGGTACCAGATAATTAAGGATGTATCTGTATATATAGATATATCGGAATCTACATTATATCCCATACTTAGAAGACTTGAATCTGATGATAAGGTGAATTCCTATAACACAGAATATAACAACCGAATAAGAAAGTATTATTCCATAACACCTAAGGGAAGAGAAGCTTTAGCCGGATTTCAGGAGGATAAGGAAAAGTTAATTAAGGTCTTAGAATTTATAGGGAGAGGGGATATACATGGATAAGAGAGAGTTTCTAAAAAAATTAGAGAGGGCTTTAAAAAAATTAGTGCCGGAGGAAAGAGCAAGATATATAAGTTATTATGATGAGATTATTATGGATTTAGTTGATGGTGGTATGACTGAACAGGAAGCCTGTGCAAAGCAAGGTGATGTGACAGGTATTGTAGCTGATATTATGTCTCAGGTAGAACCGGAAAAGGTGGAAAGGAACAAACCATGGGAGATAGCGTTACTTGTTGGTGCTTGTTTGATAGCTATTATCTGTGTTGTGGTGTTGATAGCACTTCCTGATGTAATTACCTTTTCAATGATGGAGGATGATGGACCAACATCAGTATTTATTGCAGGTAAGGTTTCGGAACCTGTGTGGTTATACATATTAACAGCAGTTATATTAGTGGGAAGCTTAATTGTTTTCATAATTAAGAATAATAGAAAATTTGCTGTAGCAACAGGAATAGCATTGCTTATCTGTATAGCAACATTTGTTATAGTAAGATTTGAGGATGATAGAAATGCCAAGGAGAATTCAACAACAGAAGAGATAGATGTATATGCCAGCTCGGAGGTTCAGGAACAGACTAAGCTTATTATTGAATTAATAAGTAATGATGACTTTGCTACAATTAGAGACAAATATGCTATACCTGAATTAGTTGAAGTAATAGCGGATGATTATATGCTTGAGTCAAAGGCAATGGTATGTAAGGATTGGGGAGATCTAAAGGCTATAGGAACAGTGTATGCAGCAGAGGTTGCTCAGGGGGATGTAATTTATACTGTGGTTCAGGTTAATGCCACCTATGAAAATGTATCTATAGCATACACTATAACCTTTGATGATAAGCTAATGCTAGCAGGAGTATATTTTAGATAAAAGCCAGGGGAGGTTTTCATATGAATAAGAAGATATTATACAGAGTAATTAACATTTTATGTCTCTTAATAATGATTGGAACAATAGTATGGTTGGTGGCTGTGTGGGATAACATACCGGAAGAGATACCTACACATTTTGACTATGCAGGTAACCCGGATAGCTATGGCTCTAAGACGGATATTATTGTGTTACCTATATTTGCATGGATTTTATATGGAGTTATGGTTTTTGTAGAGCTTATACCCGGCGCGTGGAATACAGGTGTTAAGGTGACTCCGGAGAATCAGGATAGAGTTTATGGAATAATTAAAGGAATGCTAGTGTTTTTAAAGCTATACATAGTTTGTTTATTTACTTTAATTACTATATTTTCAGCATTGGCCAAAAGCTTGCCTGTATGGCTGCTACCTGTTGAGTTAGTTGTAATATTTGGTACAATTATTATAAGTATAGTTAGATTATATAGGGCTAGATAATAAGATGATTAATTTTTGTTTAGGACAGAAGAATATGAATAGAATAGGTGTGTGTTGTATGGTTTTTGGTGATTATATTTTCTGTTGTTTATAGCTAGGAGGGATTTATATGGCTAGAATAGGTGCATTTGTTGTATGGATTTTGATTAGCATATTGTTTGTTGTTATTGGAATATACATAATTAAATGTAAAAAAGCAAAGCCTTTTGGATTTTGGGCTAATGCTGAAGCACCGCAGGTTACCGATGTAGTAGCCTACAACAAGGCGTTAGGAAAGCTTTGGATTATATTTGGTATAGGCTTTGCAGTAGATGGTTTGCCGTTACTAGCAGGACAGAATTCGCCGCTTATACTTATTAGTGTGGTTGGTGCAATGTTTCTTTGTATAGGGGTTATGGTGTATTATACTTTGGCTATTGAAGCGAAATATAAGAAGTAGAGTATAGAAAATATGTTGAAAACTCCATAACACTGTGCTACAATAATACAGTTTGAGAAATTAAAGCAATCTCTAACAATAAGAGGTTGCTTTTCACTTGTAATAAAGAATCGAGGTTATAAATTATGAAGATTACAAGAGACGATGTAAGAAACATTGCAATTATTGCCCATGTAGACCATGGTAAGACTACACTTGTAGACGAGCTCCTTAAGCAAAGCGGTGTATTCAGCGAGCACCAGGAGGTTGCAGAAAGAGTAATGGACTCTAATGACATAGAGCGAGAGAGAGGTATTACAATCCTTTCTAAGAACACTGCGGTAACCTATGGAAATACTAAGATTAACATAATTGATACACCAGGACACGCAGACTTTGGTGGAGAGGTTGAGCGAGTTCTTAAAATGGTAAATGGTGTTATTCTCGTGGTAGATGCATTTGAAGGAGCTATGCCACAGACTAAGTTCGTTCTTAAGAAGGCTCTTGAGCTTGATTTGAATGTAATTGTATGTGTAAATAAGATTGACAGACCAGAAGCTAGACCTGCTGAGGTTGAGGAAGAGGTTTTAGAGCTTTTTCTTGAACTTGATGCTAATGATAAGCAGCTTGACAGTCCATTTATCTATGCTTCAGCTAAGGCTGGTGTGGCATCAGAGGATCCAAATGTTATGGGTACAGATATGAAGCCACTCTTCGATAAGATTATTGAGTATATTCCAGCCCCAGAAGGTGACCCAGAGGCTGGCACACAGGTTCTTATAAGTACAATTGATTACAATGAGTATGTAGGTAGAATCGGTGTAGGTAAGGTTGATAACGGAACACTTAAGCTTAATCAGGAAGCGGTTATAGTTAATGCTCACGAGCCTGATAAGAAGATTAAGGTTAAAATTGGTAAGCTTTATGAGTTCCAAGGACTTAATAAGGTTGAAGTTTCTGAAGCAGGAATCGGTTCAATTGTAGCTATATCAGGTATAGCTGATATAAAAATAGGTGACACTATTTGTTCGCCTGAAAATCCAGAGGCAATACCTTTCCAGAAGATATCAGAGCCTACAATAGCTATGCATTTTATGGTTAATGATTCTCCACTTGCAGGTAAGGAAGGAAAGTTCGTAACCTCAAGACATATTAGAGACAGACTTTTTAGAGAATTAAATACCGATGTATCTCTTCGTGTAGAAGAAACAGATACAACAGAGAGCTTCAAGGTATCAGGACGTGGAGAGCTTCATCTTTCAGTTCTTATAGAGAATATGAGACGTGAGGGCTATGAGTTTGCAGTAAGCAAGGCAGAGGTTATCTACAAGGAGGATGAGCGAGGAAAGAAGACTGAGCCATTCGAGATTGCAGTTATAGATGTTCCAGATGAGTATGCAGGAACAGTTATAAATATGTTAAACAACCGTAAGGGTGAGATGACAGGTATGGCTCCAACTGGAAATGGTACTACAAGACTCGAGTTTAACATTCCATCCCGTGGACTTATTGGCTTTAGAGGCGACTTTATGACTGCTACTAAGGGAAATGGTATTATTAATACAATTTTCGACGGCTATGATTTATATAAGGGTGATATGTCCTATAGAAGCCAGGGCTCACTTATTGCTTTTGAAGCAGGTGAAGCTATTACCTATGGTTTGTTCAATGCACAGGAGAGAGGTACACTTTTCATCGGACCTGGTGAACAGGTATATGGTGGAATGGTAGTAGGACAGTGTGGCCGTTCAGAGGATATTGAAGTAAATGTATGTAAGAGAAAGCAGCTTACTAACACCAGAGCATCAGGCTCCGACGAAGCACTTAAGCTTACACCACCAAAGATACTAAGCCTTGAACAGGCACTTGACTTTATAGATAATGACGAGCTTCTGGAGATTACTCCAAAGACTATAAGAATTCGTAAGAAGATTCTTGACCCAACCTTAAGAATGAGAGCCAAGAGAGCAGCACAGAATGCTTAAAGTAATATTTTAATATAACAATGACGAGGTATTTACTTCTTGGCCGGCCTGCCTAGGGTCGGTCCACGCTGACACTTAAGACGGTCAGCTTAGTCCCGACCACTGTCGCGGCCGGAATGAAGTTTTATTGCCTCGTCATTATTATTATATACTACTTTGTAAAGAAATTTCTTAATTCTGTGCGCTTTTTAATATCGAGTTTATCGAAGATTCTGTACGCAACCTTCTTGACATATCCATAAGAGTAGTTGAGTTCGTTTGCAATTTCCTTGTTTGTATAGCCCAGAGCGATTCTTTTTCCGATTCTATATTCCGACTCGGTTAGAACCTCCTTCATATTATCCAGCTTGTCTTGGTCTAGTGCAACAGATAGAGTATCTGTCTCGCCGATAGATACAGTTCTTGCTGTTGGTTCTCCATCGTGACTGCGTTCTACTGAATCTGATACTAATCCGGTTTGCCTTACATAATTAATAAATACATTGATTCTGGCAACTAGGATATCATATACAAATGGTTTAGTTATGTAGTCTATAGCACCTAATGTTAGTCCGCGAAGCTCTGATGTGCTGTCGTCATTACCTGATATAAACACAACTGGGAAATATTTTATTCTCTGCATGGCTTCAAAGGTTTCGTAGCCATCCATACCTGGCATAACTACATCCAGCAATATAATATCGGGATCAAGACCACCCTTAAGTAGAGTAAGGGCTTCTCTGCCTGAATTAGCAATGGTTACACAGAAACCATGTTTTTTTAACATATATTCAATTGAGGTAGTGAGGACGGTATCGTCATCAACTACTAATACATGGCATATTTGCTCCAAGCTAGGTTCTCCTTTGTAAGTACTATATTGTATTGTAATAAAATTGTAATAATTTTTCAAGGAAAAGTTTTAGTACCCATAATTAACTTTATGTGGTAATATTAAGGCGTACTTTTATGTGTGAAGAGGAGATAAATGGTGAAGTATAATACAGTGATTTTTGATTTAGATGGAACCCTGCTTGATACGCTAGACGATCTTACAGATAGTGTGAATTATGCCATGAAGAGTATGGGTTGGCCACTTAGAGATAAGAAGGATGTTAGATTATTTCTGGGAAATGGAATAAAGCGTCTTATGGAGCTTTGCTCACCGGAGGAAATCGGTGAAGAAGAATTTAACACAGCATTTGCTATTTTTAAGAAATATTATAATGAGCATAATCAGGATAAGACGGCTCCCTATGAGGGTATGGTAGAGGTTATGGCACATTTTAAAGAGCAGGGAATCAAGATGGCTATCGTGTCAAATAAGGTGCACAGTGCAGTTCTTGCCCTTAGAGACAAGTTCTTTCCTTATGTGGAGGTTGCCATAGGAGATACCCCTGGAATGGCCAGAAAACCTGAGCCGGATTCCTGCTATAAGGCATTAGAGCTACTTGGAAGCTCTAAAGATGAGGCTGTTTATATAGGAGATTCTGAGGTGGATTTACTTACTGCTAAGAACTCAGGGCTTGACTGTATTACAGTTTTATGGGGCTTTAGAGACAAGGATTATCTTATAGAGCAGGGAGCAACAACATTTGTAGAAACAACTGAGGAGTTGGAGAAAGAGGTGTTAAAATAAATTATGAGAAATCTTACTATGCTTATGGATTATTATGAGCTTACTATGTCGAATGGTTATTTTGAAAAAGGAATGAAGGACAGACAGGTAGTATTTGATATGTTCTACAGAAAAAATCCTGATAACGGAGGATTTGTTGTGTCAGCAGGATTGGAGCAACTGATAGAATATATACAGAATTTGAAATTTACAGAAGAGGATATAGATTACCTTAGAGGTAAGGGAGAGTTTAGTGAGGAGTTCTTAAAGTACCTTGCTAACTTTAAATTTACCGGTAATATTGATGCACTTCCTGAGGGTACAATCTGTTACCCTAATACACCTATAGTAACTGTAACTGCTCCTGTTATTGAGGCACAGCTTATAGAGACTATGTTGCTTCTTACCATTAATTATCAGTCACTTATTGCTACTAAGGCCGCAAGAATTTGTAGAGCTGCCAGGGATGGTGGGGCTATAGTAATGGAGTTTGGTGCCAGACGTGCCCATGGTGCAGATGCGGCAACACTTGGTGCAAGAGCTGCCTATATAGGCGGTGCTGCGGCAACAGCTACAGTTATAGCTGATGAGAAGTTTGGAGTACCTGCAATTGGTACTATGGCTCACAGCTGGATACAGTTTTTTGATACAGAATATGAAGCATTTAAGGCATATGCAGAGGTTTATCCGGATAATTGTACATTGCTTATAGATACCTATGATATATTACAGAGTGGTGCAGTAAATGCAATTAAGGTTACCAAAGAGGTGCTTGAGCCTATGGGCAAGCGCTTAAAGGGCGTAAGAATTGATAGTGGAGACCTTGCTTATTTTTCTAAGAAGCTTAGAAAGATGTTTGATGCAAATGGAATGGAGGACTGTAAGATAGTTGTATCTAACAGTGTAGATGAATTCCTTATTAAGTCACTTCAGAAGCAGGATGCAAAGATCGATTCCTATGGTGTTGGAGAGAGAATGATTACCTCTAAGTCTGACCCTGTATTTGGCGGAGTATATAAGCTTGTTGCTGTGCAGAATTCTGAGGGTGAGTTTGTACCTAGAATAAAAATATCTGCAAATGTTGAGAAGATTACTAATCCGGGCAGGAAGAAGCTTTGGAGAATATTTAGCAGAGAGACAGGACATGCCCTTGCGGATCTTCTTACTATGTATGATGAGGTTGTAGATGGTAACGAGCCATTTGCCTATGTGGATCCAGTAAAGCCTTGGAAGAAGATGAAGTTCGTTGATGTGGATGTAAAGGAGCTTCAGGTACCAATATTTAGGGCTGGTGAGCTTGTGTATAATAAGCCTACCTTGGATGAGATAAAGGAATATGTTACCTATCAGCTTGATAATCAGGTTTGGGAGGAGGAACAGCGATTTGAGAATCCTCATACCCATTATGTGGATTTATCAAAGAAGCTATATAAGGTTAAGGAAAGCATGCTTGAGGGAGAAGCGTAGGATTACATGTGTGTAAATAAGGAGATAAGCTAATGAGAAAGTTTGATACCAGAATTCAGGATTTAAAATACAGGGTGCTTAAGGAAACAGCCCGTCGTGCATGGGATGGAACTCTTTTGGATGGAATACTCGATATTCCGGATATAATTGTTCCAGGCAAGAAGCCTACCATGAGATGCTGCATATATAAGGAAAAGGCCATAGTTAATGAGCGTATTAAGCTTGCTATGGGTGGAGATAAGAGCAATCCTAATGTTATAGAGGTTATAGAGATAGCCTGTGATGAGTGTCCTGTAGGAGGATACGAGGTAACTAGAATATGTCGAGGCTGTCTTGCTCACCGCTGTGTAGATGCTTGTAAGTTTGGAGCTATATATCTGGATGAGAATCAGCATGCAGTAATAGATAAGAGTAAGTGTAAGCAGTGTGGAGCTTGTTCCAGAGTCTGTCCTTATGGAGCAATTATGGACTTTAAGCGTCCATGTCAGCAGGCATGTAAGGTGGGCGCAATATCTATTAACGAGGACTTTGAAGCAAAGATTGACAATGACAAATGTATTTCCTGTGGAGCCTGTGTGTACCAGTGTCCATTTGGAGCTATAAGCGAAAAGTCATATATCCTTGATGTTATTAACCACATCAAGGATAGTGATGGTGGTAAAAACTATAAGACCTATGCCTGTGTGGCACCGGCTATAGCCAGTCAGTTTGTATATGCTAAGACAGGTCAGGTTATATCAGGTATCAGGGAGCTTGGCTTTGATGAGGTTGTTGAGGTTGCTCTTGGTGCAGATATGGTTACCATGCATGAGACAGAGGAGTTACTTGAAAAGGGTGTGCTTACCAGCTCGTGCTGTCCAGCATTTGTAGACTTTATCAATAAGAACTTTCCGGATATGCTACCATATGTTTCATCAACACTTTCTCCTATGGCGATGATTGGAAAGCATATTAAGGAGATGGATCCTACGGCCAAGGTTGTGTTTATAGGACCATGTACTGCTAAGAAGATGGAGCAAAAGAAGGAGGATGTTGCTCCATATGTGGATACTGTAATTACATTTGAGGAGCTTCAGGCACTTCTTGACAGCAAGGATATTGATATTACAAAGCTTGAAGAGACAGCCATTAACGATGGTTCATACTATGGCCGTATATTTGCCAGAGTCGGTGGTCTTACAGATGCAGTTAAGGAAGGAATTAAGGAAAAGGGCATAGAGGACTTTGAAGCAAAGCCTGTTGTGTGCGACGGTATAGAGGAGTGTAAGGTTGCCCTTCTTAAACTTAGAAAGAATATTCTTGATGGTAATTTTATCGAGGGAATGGCATGTCAGGGAGGCTGTGTCAGTGGAAATGGATGCCTTACACATATGGCTAAGAGCCGTATGGATGTGGAGAAGTTCGGAAAGGCTTCAGAGAAGCAAACCATAGAAGAAGCCTTAAAAGAGGTCTAGACAAAAACGAACAAATGTTCTATAATATACATACGAGGTGTATATTATGGGTAGAATAATTGAACATGAGAACAAGGTTGATGTCATATGTCAGCATAGCAAGGATGGAACCATAATACCTATGAAGCTAAGAGTAGAGGATGAGGATGGGGAGTACCAGACCTATCTTATACGAAGCTACAAGGATATAACTAATTATGGTGAGGCTGATAACCATAAGGTGGCAACTGCTATTAACCATATGTGGACCTTCGACTGTGTAATCCTAGTGTTCGGACGGGAACGAAGGATAAGATTACTTTATAATTCCTTTGAGAACCTGTGGCGAACAGTGGATGGAGTGACATAAAAGTCGGCTTACAGAAAGTAGGTCGACTTTTTTGCTTGGCTAAGTTTTACTTCAAATTACAAAAATTACCTTGACATTATATTAGTAATGTGTAATAATTCTTTTTGTCACTTTAAGGCGTTAAAGCGTTACGCCTTAAAGTGACAAAGAACGAGAATAGAAAGAGAGAGTAGAAAAATGGTGATTAAAGTAATTATGCTTGTAGTATTCTTTGCAGTTATGATTGGTGTAGGATTCTACTGTAAAAAGAATGCCACAGATGTTAATGGATTTGTGCTTGGAGGAAGAAATGTAGGACCTTGGCTTACAGCCTTTGCGTATGGTACCTCATATTTTTCCGCAGTTATATTTGTAGGTTATGCAGGACAGTTTGGATGGAAGTTTGGTCTTGCATCTACATGGATTGGTGTTGGTAATGCAGTTATCGGTTCGCTTCTTGCATGGATGATTCTTGGTAGAAGAACAAGAGTTATGACTCAGCATTTAGATAGTAAGACAATGCCTGATTTCTTTGGACTTAGATTTGATTCTAATGCGCTTAAGGTTATCGCATCAATAATTGTATTTATATTCCTGATACCTTATACTGCATCACTTTATAATGGTCTTTCAAGACTTTTTGGTATGGCGTTTAACATTGATTATTCAGTTTGTATTGTAGTTATGGCTATACTTACAGGAGTTTACGTAATTGCCGGAGGATATATGGCAACAGCTATCAATGACTT
>JAZPXZ010000004.1:0-14009 GCA_045543915.1 Wujia sp. | reverse complement strand
CTTAAAAAATAAGAATAAAAATCGGTAGTCTCATTATGATACCCACTATTAGACTTTGCATTAAAATACTTAACAAAAAAATCTCTCGCTGTTTCTAAATCATTTACATACATTGCAATATGTTCTATTCGCATATTTTATCTACCTACCTCTTTTCTCAAACCATTTTTCAACTCTTAGCTTTGCATTCTCACGAATGTTGTAATAGAAAAAGCTAAAATCTGAACCATGGTAGCTCTCAGGACCAAAGGTACCTTTTACTTCCTCACCCCAAAGCTTCCAATCAATGTATTGCTTACACTTTTCTGCTTCAACAATAACTGTACCTCTTTTTAAATCAACTCTTGCATCCGCAAATCCATCCATAGTAATGGTTGTGCCATTGACAGGATCTGGCATTTCACATCCAAGGTTTTCTTCTGCAGATGCATATGTTTCATCTATTTTCCAATTAATAGGATTTATACACACACAATCCGGTTTTGCAATAAGTCCATAAAATGTATTATTTTCTACACCTTCTGTACACCAAGATATACATACCTTTGTGTCCTCTGCACTCTGTGCCGCCTTAACATGTGGATTATTCTTCAAGTACTCTTTAGTCATGCCATCACCTATTCGATAGGCAGCAATCATTTTGTCATAATGTTCAGGATGTGCCAACATATAATCTTCTAATACTATAGAAATCATTCTTGCACCCTGTGAATGACCAACAAGAAAATATGGCTTTCCATTATTATAATTCTCAAAGTAATAATCTAATATGGCGTAAATATCTGTACGTGGCTCATGATATTGTAATTTATCTACCTCATCTGGTGTCAATCTAAACAAAGCAGTTGTATCAACCTGCCTCCACCAAGGGAAGAATACATTACAAAATGGGCTGAAAATATCTGTTACCTTATCAAAATCAGCAGCCTCTGGCATACGAAGTGTAGGTTCATCAATAGTACAAATATCTCCACCTTCTGGATTTGCTGCTATAGTCCCCATAAAATATAAAATATCCACATCATGCTTCATATCATTAACAGCTGGAATCTTGTACCAGTTATTTAAATCTGAGTAATCTGATGGTGTTCCTATAATCTCATACTTATACATAACATTCACCTTTCTTATTGTCTTAGTTTATTATAATTTAATCATAATATACATAACACTATACTGGCGCCCCCACCTCAATCAGATTTCCATCCAAATCATAAAACCTGACAACCTTCTGTCCCCAGCTATGTTCCATAAGCTTATTAACATATTTAATATCCGGATAAAGTCTTTCCAACTTTTCTACAAATGCTTCTATGTCACTTTCCTCGAAATAAAGCTCGCAGGAATTGTTCTCATAGGTAATATCCTTTCCCAAAAACTCTCTCCAGATTTTCTCATCCTGAAGCACAAGACCTTCTGTTAGAATCATATTTCCATCATTATCAAGCACCATATCAAGACCAAATAAGTCGTGATAAAACTGTCTAGACTTTTCTATATCCTTTACCACTATCAATATATTTCTTAGTTTCATAGACATTAATCCTCCATCAACTATGTATCAATGATTAATAATAATTGTAAACACAAATTACTAAGACCATATTTTTAGGTTGATAAATCTCAACTAAAGTTAATTATAACACTATTCACTAAATTTTTATATATTCTCTAACCCTAAAATTTAACTCTCTCAAATCTCAAAAGAATATAACCATAGATAATAGAAAATGCCCCATCATAAGGCGCACTTCGCATATTCAGCGAACACGCGGTAAGTCCTATGAAGGGGGCATATTTAGACTATTAATGGTTTATGGAAGCTGATTTTGTGTTCCAAACATTTCCTCTGTACTCTGCATCAAACTTAGAGTACATAATCTTCTGAGAATTATACAGACTGTAATATCCTGACAGCATATAGCTAACTGCTACACCTATAAGAATAAAGTTTATTCCAGCCATACCAAATAACTCAAATCCTAGCAATACAGAGGTTACAGGGCTATTAGTTACACCACAGAATACTGCAATCATACCAACAGCAGCACACATAGATGGTGAAACTCCAAATGCATGACCAAGTAAACATCCAAAGGTGGCACCTACAAAGAAGGATGGAACGATTTCTCCTCCTTTAAAGCCTACCCCAAGAGTTATGGCTGTAAGTACTAATTTAAATAATACAGCCTCGCCATTTACTTCACCGTGCATGGTTCGTTCTATAACATCCATACCTGCACCCATATAGTCTGTTGTTTTAGTCAAAAGCTGAATTATAGCTATAATAATACCAAATACAAAAATTCTTAAGTATGGATTAGAAATCCATTTCTTTGTATACTTTGATGCGGCATGCATAGCTATACAGAAAAATATACTTAGTGCTGCACAAAGTATTGACACCAGCACTATCTTACCAACACTTGTTGCAGTAAAATCCGGCACAACAACTATGGTAAATGTCTCTCCTCTTATACCGAAGAACTTAGCTATCTCTACAGCTATTAGGCTAGAGAATACACAAGGAACAAGTGCCGCATAATACATTATACCAACGCTAACAACCTCCATAGCAAAAAATGTGGCTGCTATAGGAGTTCCAAAAAGCGCTGCAAAGCAGGCACTCATACCGCACATTACCGCTACGTGCATATCCTTTTCATTAAGCTTAAATAGCTTACCGATACCATTTCCTACACTTCCGCCCATCTGAAGGGCTGCACCCTCTCTACCTGCAGAACCACCGAAAAGGTGAGTAATTATACTTCCTGCAAATATAAGAGGTGCAGTTCTAAATCTAAGCTTTTCCTCAGACCTAACCGCAGCTAATACGCTATTAGTTCCCTGATCATCATCTCTTTTAGCGATATGATATAGGAATACTATAAGCAAACCACCAAAGGGTAGTCCTAATACAATCATAGGATTTGCATTTCTAAAATCTGTTACATAATGTAAACCATAGTAAAATGCAGTACCAACTAAGCCCAATGCTATTCCTATAATTCCCGCAATAACAACCCATTTAATAAAACTTAATAATCTTTTACTCTGCTTCTCTATCTCACCATAGACCGCTTCTGTTTTTTCGTTCATCTTATATATTTCTCCTAAGTTACATAAAACATATATTTTCTAGATTTACAAATTATGATTTGTCAACCTTTTTTTATTATATTTCAAAATCTTTACCACTTCAAGAAAAAAAGACGCTTCTATCACTAGAAACGCCTTAAAACTCCTACTATTAACCTCTACATAGCTGCACTGGCTCTTTCTTCTCAAAATTAGTCTCCATAGTCCAAGTAACAGCCTGACAATTCTTCATTCTAAAAATCTGTAATAAATGGTCTATACCATTAGCCTTCCAAGCTTGTAAAAACTTTCTAGATGGATGATTAAATATTTCTTCTTTTAACTCATCATCTATAACATGCTCTAATACACCTGTTACTCTTATCTGTGTACCATTTCCGAAGAAGCACATTTCAGCCTTTGGGTTATTCATAATCTGAGCATACACATCCTTTGTGGATGCTGTATGGAATATAAGACCGTTTTCATCTGCTCTAAACAAAAACATTCCTCTTACTCTTGGCTGGTCTCCCTCTACTGTTGCCAAGTGAAATCCAGGATTTGCATTCATCAATGCATACATTTCTTTCTCGTTCATAATGTCATCCTCCTTGTATAATTTTCAGTTATTATACAAGAAGCAACTAGCCTAGTCTTTTAATATACATTCAAATATTTACAAAATAATGCTAATTGGCATACTTATCTCGATATTCGGTTGGAGTAATACCAACATATTTTTGAAAACAGGACGAAAAATAAGCTCCACTGCCAAAACCACATCTTATTGCTATATCAGTAAGCTGGTTATCCTTTCTTATAAGCATAAGCTTTGCCATCTTAATCCTAACCTCTATAAGATACTCTATAGGTGTAATCCCTATCTCGCTTTTAAATCTTCTGTTAAAGGTACTCTTGGACATATAACCAAGATTAGCAAGCTTTTCTATGGTAATATGCTCCATATAGTGCTGTTCTATATAGTGCTGAGCTCTGGCTATGGAATAGTCATCAGAAACTGCTCTCATATCCAATGTCTCTCCAAATATGCTCCTTATAAGCCAATGAGTGATTATCTCAGTCTGAGCATCCAAGGTTATATCTGAATTCATCATAGACTTGCTGTACTCAAAGACAAATGTATTTAAAGCCTTTAGAATATCCGAACAAAATTCAAAGCATTTGCCCTTAAATACAGGTATTTCCTTCTCATACATTTTAAATCTAGCTTCAAAATACTCTTTATCTATAAATATAGAATAACAGTGGGCACATTGATTTTTGTTATGCTCAACTCCCGGTGAAGTAATTTCAGCCCAATAATGCTTTGGCTTATCTGAATCCTTGCTGAAATTGATTATTATCTCATATGATGGATGATTATGCTTTAAATCATTATTATCAAGGGCATCACATATAGGTATAAATATACCGATATTCTCTCTCATATAGCAATCATACATTGAAGAATCAAAGTCTACATATTTGCCAGTTAAATTGTTTATTAGTATATTTCTATCCATATCTCATCACCTCTTATCCCTCATCCCAAAAAAGAATATTTGAAAAAAATGGCACTATTGCATATTATCCTATCCGAGCTTCAACCACTGCAAGAATTCTCTCATATACCTTTCATTTGGAGTAATTATATTAATATCTACATCTGGACATTTTCTAGCAAAGCTTTTCAAAGCATCTGCCAAATTATCTTTTGTCTTCATATAGTCCTCTACAATATAATCATCATTCATACCAAACTTATGAAGAATTATAGCCGACACAACTCCTGTTCTATCCTTTCCTGCATTACAAAAGTACATAACATTAGTCTTTGCGTTAATGATAGTATCTATAATCTGGAACATATTATCATCTACCATATTTATGTATGATTTTGACACCTCTTCCACAGAATCCGGTATCTTATTCCCACCAGTTACAGGCATACAATGATAGCAAAATCGATTATCATCTATTAATCTGCACTTTTTATGATCTCGTTCCTCATCTTCTCTTAAATCAACTACGGTACAAACATTATTAGATATTAACCAATCAACTTCTTCATCTGTTAAATTATTTGGAACATCACTTCTTATGTAGCGTAAGCTGCCCGGAAGGATGGTTCGTGTGTTTAAAGTACTTTCCAATAAACTCATAAATAATCCTTTATCTTTTCTTCAACTCCGCTATTGCAGCATAATGAAGTATATCAAATTCTTCAGGGGCAATGTTCTCAAGTAACTCCATATGTTCCTTTTCCCAGCTTGCTATTTCACTTTCTGATAGGGATGCTCCCACACCTCGACAAGCTTTCATCCTTCCATTCCAGCAATCTCTAGTGAAATGTACATTTAGCTTGTATTCATCATGATATACTAATTCAAATTTATCGTTATAACACTCTGGAATAAATATAGGATGCATAGTTTCTCCTGCACCACTCCAGTTAGGGCTATATTTAAGCACCAGCTTTTCACTCTCTCCCGCTATCTTATCCTCATAAGGTAGCCATGCCATATATAATACAAGTATGCGGCCATCTTCCTTAAGTAACTTATGTAATGTAGGCATAATCCTCTCATGGTCAAAGTACCAAAAGCACTGGCATGCTGTAATCACATCAAATGAATTCTCCTGAAAATCAATATTTTCTGCTGATTTTGCATAATACTCAATATCCATCCCATTAGATAAAAGCTTAGCCTGTTCAATCTGGTTTTCTGATATATCTGTACCTATCCATTTTGCACCATATTGATACATATTTCTAGGTATAACTCCAGTTCCGGTTCCAAGGTCAAGAACTGATTGTCCATCTATACACAAATTACGGCTTACAATCTTATCATAAAATTCCTGTGGGTAGATATCACGATATCTTGCATAGTCACTTGATGTTTTTCCCCAATCGAAGGCTTTTCCGCCATCTAATTTCTTGTCTATTATTTCCATTTACATCTTCCTTACTTTTTTGTATTTCTTTACTAAGGCGCAAATAACACCAACTGCTACAATTAAATCAGCTACAAGTAGCACTGCAAACATTTCATATTCACCTTTATTTAAGCTTGCTATCGCAACCCATGTAATCATCACTATTAAAGCTATGTAAAATGCAACAAATAGTATTGTAATTATTATTTTTACCGGCTTACTAAGCTTATTATTTGACGGAAAATCCAAATCACCTACAGTAAGCTCAACCATTAACTCAATGATAATCTCAAACAGTATATCCATTCATTTCTCCTCATAATATAATTACTAAAACGGATACTCCTCACCCTCATTTGTTATAAACCTAGGACCCGTTTTATCGTACCTCTTCTCGTCAAATAGCTTTCTCAATATTTCTGCTGCATCATAGGCAGACAACGGTGCCTGATTATCCGGTTTACCATCTGTCCTAATCCATCCCGGATGAACACAGAATATGTTAATTCTTTCATCATCCTTGAATACATTTACCAGGTTCATAGTTCCCATATTAAGAGCAGCTTTAGCCATACCATAATCAATTAAGTTAGTTCGATAGCATTTGCTTATGCTTCCTGCCTCAGAGGTAATATTAATCACAAGTGACATATCATCCCCTTGAATTAGTAGTGGATAAAATGCTTTAATTACCCTAAGTGGGCCAACTCCGGTTACATCTACTGTATGAGCTATATAATCAAGATTTGTATCAAAAAATTCCTTATCACAGTCCTCTGACACTGTAACTGCATTATTTATCAAAATATCAATATGATCAAAATGCTCCTGCACCTTTTCCATAGCACCATTAACAGATTCCGTACTGCCTATGTCCATAATTACTACTAAGAGTTTTTCGCCATATACTGATTTTAGTTTTTCCAGTTCTTCGGACTCTTTTCTAACGGTGGCTATAACATTGTCTCCATTTTCCAGATATCTTAGAACCATATTGTAGCCTAAAGCATAGCTTCTTCCCGTTCCTGTAATCATTACATTTTTAGCCATCATACACCTCAAATATTCTGCAAATTATTACTTAGCAATGAACTCCACCAACACAGCAGACCCATCCATACCACTCTCGCTTATAGCATAATAGTGAGTCATGCCATCAGCTGTCTCGTATGATATTCCATAGCTAGGTATAGTTCCATACATAGTAAGGGTTATGGCAAATGGTATCCCTGCCTCAAAGTCACCATAGGTATATAGCTCTTCAACAGAAAATATTGTATTCCCCATATCATCTGATTCCTCATATGTAAGAGATAGAATCTTAAGATTCTTTATATTTTCATGGGCAGTAATGGCTGCTATAACTTCATATTCTGATGATTCTGCCACGAAGTTACCCATCTGAGTCTCATGAAGCTCTTCCTTAGTTATCCATTCCACAGAAACCTCTTTAGAGCCCGCTTCATTATCCACATACTCGTACTTTGCAAATGGAGTAAATTCTAATGTTATGGTTCTCTCACTATAAGCTGCTGCAATATCCCAATACTTCTCCTCTGAAAGCTCCTCAGAAACAGCTATATCCCACTCTCCTGTAGTGTTATGATAGAATCCGTACTCCTCAAAAGTTTCGTCCTTTTCCTTAGTAAAATAATAATCCATACAGGTAAGCTCTGTCTCATTTGCACCTAGCTTGTAATTCTCAAACACACTGTACATGGCACCACTTGAGCCCTCTGTATAATATGTTCCATCATTAAGTAAAAAGCATCTATTTCTTGACCAACCTTCTAATATTAGCTGTGGCATAGCATCATATGTATATACAGAATAAATATAAGATCCGTAATACTTTCCGTTTTTCTCCTCATTTATAGAACCTATAATAAGCTCCCCAACGCCATCATTGTTTGTGTCTACAAAAGTATAGCCTATAGTATCCATGGCATTTTCGTTACCACCCATTACAACCTCACCTACACCTGATGTTCCTTCCGAATACTCATAGCTATCAACTCCGCCGGTAACTATTTTGTAATTTACATTAAGAACATCGCGGTACATATTCTCATAGTATTCCTGCGATTCATTTAGACCATCTCCAACTACTGAAATCTTATTATCTGTAGTTTTGGCATCCTCAGTTGTCACTTCTGCTGTAACCTCTGTAGTTTCTGTGGTACCCTCTGTGGTTTCTTCTGTTTGGGCTTCAGTTGTGTCTCCTATTGTAGCAACTTCCTCCGTTGCAGAAACCTCTGTTACCATTTCTGTGGTTTTATCACTTTTCTCATTACCACATCCACTAAGAGATAATACAGCCACAGCTATCATTCCTAATAAAATTTTTTTCTTTCTCATAAAATCCCCCTTAAATATAATAAAATTAATATTTCTATTCAAATATCCTATACCACTTATATCCCACATAGAAGAACACTTCTCTGGCAACAAATGGTATTTTAGTTTTTAGACTCTGATACCTAGTTGTAGGTGTTGGCGAACTATAGCCTTTTATGCCAGCATCCTTAGCCAGCAGCATTGCTCTCTTCATATGCAAAGGATCGCTTACTATAATGGCAGTATCATAACCATTTTGTTCCATAATAAGCATTGCATTCTCAAGATTTTCCTCTGTTATAGTAGATGTATCCTCTGTTAGTACATCATCTGCTGAAACACCCATACTAATGGCATATTCCTTAGCATAGTATGCGTCTGACTTATCATTTCCTTCACCTACTCCACCGGTAACTATAATCTTTTCTACATAGCCTTCCTCGTATAATGCAATTCCGTGATTAATTCGCTCCCTATATACCGGGGAAACTGCTCCCTCATAAGCTGCGGCCCCAAGTACTATAGCAACATCTGCATTACATTTTTCATCCTTAGTACTATAGATACAGATACTAGCTACATTTGTCAATATATATACAATCACTATTAAAAATATAGTGATTGGTATTATTTTTCTTCTGTTCAACTTTATCAAATATATCTAACTCTCCACATTATTTCTATTTTGACCAAGTTCAAGCCTTAGTCACCTTACCATTTCCCTTTCACTATTCTTCCACCTATCAAAACTGCTCCAAAAAGGACAGTTCCCAGACAAACAGTAATCCATATGGGTGATAACACCCAAAGCCAAGACCAACTGATAACATTTAGTAGCTTTAACACCACAAATATCAATGTCAAAGTTCCTACCAATCCCATTTCTCCACGCTTAGACTCTTTAATACTCATAAATTTAGCTCCCCATTCTTAATTTATATAATATTACTTTTTAGCAGTATAGCTAATGTCATCTTTAACATAATTATAACCAATATTCATATACAATTCTCTTTAATTTATCCTACCAACCATTTGTACTTGGCCACACTATAAAGTGGAACAAGTGGTATCAGAATAGGTGTCTTCTTCACATACTCCTGATACTCTGGATCAGCACCATAATTTCTATTCTGGCGAAGCTCAAGTCTTCTTGCTCCACCAAACATTATGTAAACTATACATATATAACCAAATACAGCTGCTATCCACTGCCATACACTGCCGTAGATATTTATTCCTGATACAAATACACCTGTCCAAAAAAGCACCTCACCTAAATAGTTTGGACATCTAACAATCTTGTAAAGTCCTGTATCACAGAATCTAGAAGGATTAAGCTTCTTTGCCTTGCTCTTCTGAAGATCTGCTACTGATTCAAGGATTATTCCAAGAGCCATAATAACTACGCCAATAATAGTTACAATATCAGTTTTTACGCAAAAGGCATCCTTCCAATAGTTAGTAAACTCCACTCCTTCTGCAACAGCTGTTCCTGCATCTCTCGCCTCTATCTGACTGTGGTTAAACATTATTCTAAAAAGAAGTGGTGAAACCTGTAATGCATAAAGTAAAGCACAGCTTACCCAAATGCTAACCTTAGCAACCATCTTCATAGACGAACCATCCTTAATCTCTTTCTTCATAGTACTTCTATAGGATGCGCTTTTTATCTCTCTAACAAGTAAATATCCTCCTAATCTACATCCATAGATTACGAACATTACGCTCATAATTATTGTTCCAATGTTCATTCCAAAGCCAATGTTGCCCATACCACTCATAATTAACATAGCAACTCCCATGGTAGCAACTGAAAAACCATAGCCTAAGGATATGAAGTACACATACTTATAAAATCCTATACTACTTACCACTAGTGCAATAATCATCAATATAACAAAATTAATCCCAAATGATTCTAAAAAACCCATAACCAAAGTCCTCCTAAGGTATTATTTTTTCTTTTCATTGACAATCAAATCATAACTATCTCCAATCAGACGCCTAATATCATTATAATGAATAGAGCCGTACAATATAATTGTATAACATTTATACTTAAATGTCAGCAATATTGAATTATTAATTACTTCTCTTCAAAATTACAAAAGGATGTCATCTTGCTTATTGACATCCTTTTGTAAAAAATAATATATTACTTCTTCTCTATATCAACACCATATTGACTTCCATCTTCTTCTAACTCATCAGCACAATCATTACAAAGCCACATATCCTCGGACTTCCCCAAGCCTGATACTATATATTCTTTGCACATCTTCTCATCCAAACAGCCTTCACACTCTGTCTTCTTGCCGCAGCCGGTTAGGGTTAACGCCATAAGAGTTGCTGCTGATACAACCAATACTAGTTTTTTCCCAAATGATTTCATATATTATTTCCTCCTTCAAGTAAATTTATAGGTTTATAGTAACATCTAAGTTTATGCAATTCAACATAATTTTTAGATAAAGATTTTACTATCCAATTATCCCAAGATGCTCTAATAATATCTTAGTTCCCATAAGAATAAGTACTATTCCTCCAACAAGCTCAGCCTTGGATTTGTACTTGGCCCCAAATATACTTCCTATCTTTATACCGATGGCCGAGAGAATAAATGTAATTACTCCTATAAAAAGTACTGACCAAACAATTGATACCTTAAGAAAAGCAAATGAAACTCCAACAGCTAAGGCATCTATGCTTGTCGCCACTGCAAGAATAAACATACACTTAGGATCCATACTAGAATCCATCTCTTCTTCCTTATCAAAGGACTCCTTAATCATACTTACACCTATAATGGCCAACAGCACAAATGCTACCCAATGGTCTATAGCAGTAATCTTATCAGCAAATAAGCTTCCCACAAAATATCCTATAGCTGGCATAAGTGCCTGAAATCCACCGAACCATAGTCCTGCAATTATCATATGCTTTAATTTGATTTTCCCTAATGATAATCCCTTACATATAGACACTGCACATGCATCCATAGAAAGTCCAACTGCAACTACAAATAGCTCTAATAATCCCATTTTTTCCTCCGTAAACTTACATTAATATGTGATATATAGAACACAACATATAAGTCGTTATCACTAATACATTGTCACCTTTCCAAATACAAAATCAACATAAGTAAATCCAAATGGACTATCCGGATTTCTTCTTACAGTAAATGTAAATTCTGCGTCCATAAACATAGGATCAAATATATCACTATAATTAAGGTTTGCCACACCCTTAATCACATAATTTTCACCCTCCATATATGTTTCATTTATGGTTATAGTAGTATCACAGAATCCCTGATGCTCCCAAATTTCATAGCCATTTGCTCCATCCATAACATTACCTTGCGCATAATTAACTATGCCTGTATAGTCAAATACATTTGCAGCATAGGCATCTATATCCTCCTTGGATACAGACATATATCCTGCATCCTGAGTACCTGAGACTACATATGCTTTCAGGCTGTCTGCTTCATCATTATATCCCATAGAATCATTTGCTAATGTTCCAATCATAGACATTACAACCTCATCAGACATCTGAAGTGTCATATCCTCTATAGATTCTGCAGCAGGTGCCTGAGTTGTGGACAAATATTTTGCAAATACAGTAAGACTATCTAACTCCTCCGTAGTAAGGTCTGCTTCTACAGCTTGACCAGATTCAGCATTAGCCTCCTCAGATGAATCTCCTTCTTGAACATCTGCGTCGGACTGACCATCTTCTAAAGTACCACCAACTGACTGTGGAAGTGTTGAATAGTCAATCTCCTGTACATCTCCCTGATAATCTGTAGTACTATCGTCAGTAAATACTATAACCTCATAGCCTGAATCAACAGTTACTTCCTCATCAGATATGGTTCCATCAGTACTTATAAGCTTGGTTACAACTGTTCCATCGAATACGGATATTCTTGAACAGGTTGCTCCTTTAGAATCCTCATATACATTTACACGATAGTTTGTTCCTCTTACTGAAATAGTAACATTTGGTGTATTAATCTCATAAGAGGACTCGCCATTAAGCTTCTTCTGTATATCATTAGTGATAGCTCCGCTTTTTAGCTCAATACTTGTTTTGCTATTTTCCTTTGTACCTGTAGCTACTAATGTAAACTCAGTTTCCTCTTCCACATATACATATTTATCATCATCAAGCTTAAGATTCATAAGTCCTGAATTAAGCTTAACATTGTCCCCTGACTCTAAAACCATATTTGCGTATGGCTCTATATCTCCTGTGGAGTCTCTATTTACAACGCCATCCCCTTCATACTCATAAACCTTGATAATTCTATAGGACTCCTTGTCTTTAAGGAATAACACAGCTAAAACAGCAGCACAGGCTACAAGTATTAATACCAAAATCGTTACAATAATCTTCTTACTCTTCATAGGCAACCTCCCTTACATTACTTCTTCCCACTTGCAATTAAATCATAGCTTTCCCCTATCATCCTCCTAATTTCATTATCAGGAATAGAACCATCTAATATTATAGTATTCCAATGATTCTTATTCTGATGATATCCCGGAATTACTGATTTATATGTACTTCTCCATATATCCTTCCACTCTGGGTCAACCTTAACATTGACACAGATGTAGCCATCCTTCTCATAGGTCCATGCAAATGCCTTGGTATTCTTCTTATACCTAAGAAGTATCCAATTAGGATCCTTAAATGGAGTGTCGGTGTACACATCATCAAATTCCTTACAATATTCTATTATTGATTCTCTAGTAATCATAGAAAATGTTTCTTCCATAATAATCTCCTTATTATTACTCAAAATTATACCACACACCATAGAAAAAGCCTAGAATAAGATATATATACATATTCTTAATCTAGACTTAAATTAAATTATTTCAAAATCCAAAATCTTTATAATCCTCAGGTGTGTATCTGTGATAGGTAACATGATTCCCTTCTACTACAACACAGTATCTGTAATTATCAGGCTTTCCATCTTCAAAATATATTAGATAGTCAAACTCCCCATTAGATATCTCCTCCATATAAACACATTTAGAATGTCTGTTAAATATTTCCAGAAGCTGCTCTAAGGTACAACCATGATGTCTAACCGCGTCTATGAGCTGTGCTAGAAAGCCATTTTTATTTATCCTATTATGCACATACTCTGCACCTTCTGGCGGAATAGCTAGACAAAATCGCTCATCGCTATTTATTATCCTAACCTTACCTAACTCTCCCTGGCATTTATCCGAAAACTGTTGCAAAAGCACCCTCATCTCATCCTCGTCACATTTTGTTCCTAAGAAATTATTAAGCGATGCTAATGGATAATAGAGTCTAACCGTTTCCTTAAGATAACCAAGCTTTAACTGTTGTTCCTCTATCAAATCTATTATATTTTGCTCTAATTTAAAAAAATCCATATGCTTTCTAATTAATTTTCTCCACTCTTGTGTTATCAAATATCTCAATACCGAAAATCTCTATAGTTTTCCCAACTAGATATTCACCATCAGAACTATGTATAGCATGATAATCTGTTACACTATATGCTATAGCCTTATACACAACAGTGCCTCCATCCTTATAATGAAGTGGAATTGGAAATAATAATATAATCAAAATTGCAACTATTATAATTATTC
>JAZPXZ010000003.1:0-3012 GCA_045543915.1 Wujia sp. | reverse complement strand
TTATTTACTGATGATAAACCTAGTAAAAAAGTAGGCATTACAGAGATTTATGATATTTGTGAAATTATTTGTGAGGCAGCGTTTGTTGTTCCTACATATAATGAGATTAAAGAATCTGGTGTAGAACTTACAGATGAACAGATTATGGCTGTATTCCAGTATGCTCAGGGCGGTGTAAAAGCACTGGAAAATTTTCGTAACGAGTGAACAGATACTTAATGTAGTATTAATATCAAAGAGATTTAAGGTTAGGCCAAGTGAAATTTTAGAGATAGAAGATGCATATACTGCCTATTGTTTTGATGAAGCTTGTATTTATATTTTATCTAAAGTAGAAGATGGTAAAGAACCTAATTTTAAAAAGTTTGATAAGGATGGTAAAGTAAAAGTTAAGAACTATAAAACAGCCAGTGAAATGTATAAAGACATGGGTTATGATACTGGTTCTTATGTAAAAGTTTCCGAATAAAGAAAGGAGGTGTAACGATTGATAAATTTAGGAACAGCGGTTGGAACACTTGCTTTAGATGGTAGTAAATTTAATGCTACTCTTGAAGCGGCTTATGAAAGTGTAGCCGGATTAGATACAAGATTTAATGCTTTATCTGGTGGTCTTGGAGTTATAGGTAAGGGTCTTACTTCTGTTGGTAAAGGTTTAACAGCAACCGTTACAGCTCCAGTTATTGGATTCGGTGCAGCTTCTATAAAGGCCGGTGCTGATTTTGATTCTGCAATGGCTAAAGTTATGGCCATAGGTGGTGACTTTGGTGAATTACAGGATAAAAATTCATCGAGATTAAAAAGAGCAGCCGAAGAGGCAGGATTACAGTATAAAGACATGGGTTCTTATGCTGAGTCTGCATTTGAATTGGTTAGACAAAAAGCTATTCAGATGGGTAATGATACTAAGTTTACAGCCGAAGAATCTGCATCTGCGCTTTATTATATGGCGTTAGCAGGTTGGGGTGGTGTAGATATGTTAGAAGGCCTTGAAGGAATTATGGCATTGTCTGCGGCATCCGGTGTAGATTTAGCAAGAACTTCTGATATTGTTACGGATGCTCTTACTGCCTTTGGTAAAGAGGCTAATGAAGCTGGTAGATTTGCTGATATTTTAGCAGCTACATCTGCTAATTCAAATACCAATGTAGATTTATTAGGTGAGTCATTTAAGTATGTTGCTCCTGTGGCTGGTGCTTATGGTTACAAACTTGAAGATGTTGCATTAGCGTTAGGTACAATGGCATCTGCTGGTGTTAAAGGTACCCAGGCAGGTACCGGATTAAGACAGGCGTTAAAACAGTTAACAACACCTACAGATGAAAATGCAGCTCTTATGAGAAAGTATGGTATATCTCTATATAACACAGATGGTTCTGTAAAATCTCTTAGAGGTAGTATGGAACAGTGGAGAGAAACATTTGGTGGTATTAATGTAGAGTTGTACGATGCAGAGGGTAATTTAAAGACCGGCGAACAGATAATGGAAGAGTATGGACATTCACTTCCTACAACCCAGATGGAAAAATTGAATGCTGTAGCAAGTATATTTGGTACAAGAGCTCTTCCTGGCGTACTCGCAATTATAAACTCATCTGATGAAAAGTTTAAAGAATTAGCTGCAGATATTGATGGTTCTTCTGAATCATTTGGTGGCCTTGGTGATGCCGCATACCAGCAGCAGGTTATGATAGACAACCTTAAAGGTGATTGGATTTTATTTACATCAGCTTTAGGCACAGCTAAGATAATTATATCTGATATGGCTAATGGACCATTAAGAAGATTAGTTCAGGGATTGAAGAATTTGGTGACTTCGTTTAATACTGCATCTCCAGAAACTCAACAGTTTGTAATTAAGATGGCGTTAATAGCCGCCTCTATTGGTCCAGTTATATTTGCAATAGGTAAGATTGTATTACTATTTTCTAAGTTTTATGCAAATATACAAAATATACATGCAGCCATAACTATATTACAAAATGGTTTTACTATTTTTGGTGGTATACTTGGTGGTCTATCAGCTCCAGTATTAATTATCATAGGCGTTATAGTTTCATTGATTGCTGCATTTGTTCATCTATGGAAAACAAATGAAGATTTTAGAAACAGAATGATTCTTTTATGGAATAATTTAGTTTCTAGTATATCATATGCAATTGGTAACATTAAGAAAAGATTTGATGAGTTAATGCAGGTTTGGGGACCTGGGTTAAAAGCATTTAAGAAGTTTGTTTTAGATTTATTAGATACATTGCAACCTATAATAGAGGGTGTGTTTGGCGCTCTTGTTACAACCATATCTGCAGCCTTTAATTTGATTGCAGATGTGATTGGTCTTATAGTAAGTCTTATAAGAGGAGATTTTGCTGGTGCCGCCGAATATACAATGAATATATGGAATGGCTTCTGGCAATTCTTTCAGACTGTAATAGACCAGCTATTTGGTGGGTTTGTACAATTTATTAGTAAACTTATAGATTTACTTGGTCCTATATTTACACAGATATTAGAGGCAGCTAAACAAATATTCTTTGCGTTTGTTAATTATGTTGGTGAAAAGGCTACAGAATTATTCAATATTGTTGCTGATGCATTTAAGAAAGTATTTAATAATATTTCTCGCTTTATAAAGAATGTTCAGTACAATGTAACAAAGTGGTTTAACAACATAATAACAGCTGTTATTAAATGGGCTACAGATTTTGTATCTAGAGGTTATAAAGCTGGTTCTGATTTCTTAAATAAGGTTAGTGATTTTATTGGAAAGCTTCCTGGTAATGTAAAGAAGTTTTTATCAGATGTAATTTCTAAAGTTGCAGAATGGGCTGCTGATTTTGTTAATAAAGGTATGAAAGCCGGTTCTGACTTTGTTAATAAACATAAAGAGAAACTTGCTAAATTAGCCAGTGGAGTTAAAGAAAAGTTAGATAAGGCAATAGAGAAGGCAGCTAAATTCGTTTCTGATTTTGGTGCAAAGGCTACCAAAGCAGCATCTGATTTTTATAATAA
>JAZPXZ010000002.1:0-12020 GCA_045543915.1 Wujia sp. | reverse complement strand
GTAAGATTTCCACACTCATCATAGGTATAGTTCATAGACTTACCCAGGGCATTAGTAGCCTTCACTACACGACCTATCTCATCATACTCATAAGCTGTTACATGATTTTCAGGGTCAGTAACACTGCGAAGATTTCCGTTATGGTCATATTCATATGAGTAACTATTGCCATATGGGTCTGTAACCTTAATAAGTCTGTCCGCATCATCATACTCATAGTAGGTTTTGTTATAATTACCATCAGCATGCATAGTCATACGATTTCTGGCATCATATTCAGCATACTCAAAGTAATCCATTATATAACTAACCTTTGTTATGTTTCCATTCGCATCATAGCTGTAATCTATGGTATTACCTCTGGCATCTCTTGTCTTAGTAAGCTTACCAAAGGAATCATATGAAAACTTAGTTGTATTGCCATATGCATCTGTTATGGCTGTATTTCTGTTACAGCTATCATATGTGTAGGTTGTTGTTGCCCCTGCATAATCTGTAACTGATATAACATTACCATTTGCATCATATTCATATGCTTCACTTGTGCCATCAGCATATGTCATCTTAACCGGACGGTTAAGCTTATCATAAGCAATCTCTGTAGTAAGTCCACTTCTTGATGTGGCAGAAATATTGTTATCATTGGCATCATAGGTGAATAACTCAAAGGTTCCGTCAGGATATGTAGCCTTAGTCATATTTCCTCTGGTGTCATATTCATAGGTAAATCTTCGTCCCTTTGAATCTACAACAGCGGTGTTGTTACCGTTTATGTCATATTCATAGTGAATTGTGTTACCTGCGTTATCCACGCTTTGTACTATATCACCTGCCAAATTGTAGCTGTAGTAGCTGGTAAATTCTAATTTTTTTCCATTCTCTTCTCTGCTTATGGTGACACTTAATACACGGCCTGATTCGTCATAGGTGTAATATGCAGTTTCTCCTTCACCATTAGTTGTAGAAGCTACATTACCCACTTCATCATAGGTAATCTGCTGAAACACTCCTATAGAATCAGAAATTCCTGTAAGCTTACCATCTTCTGAATAATCATATATAATCTGTTTAGCCTTAGCATCAGTTACAGCCTCAAGTCTCCCCTTATCGTCATAGCTGTACTCAATAAGACTGTTATTACCATAGTTCATGCTGGATATAAGGGTACTCTGGGTATATGTAAGAGTTACCGCTGTTCCATCAGGAGCTACAGTTTTTGTCAAATTACCTAATGTATCATAGGTGTTTGTTGTGGTATTACCTAGTGCATCTGTGGTTGTAAGTAGATTACCATCCTCATCATAGGTATTTGTTACAGAATTACCATATGGGTCTGTGGTGGACAGGATGTTCCTGGGCCTGAGAAGTTACAGGCACCGAACAAATAACCATAGCCATGGCAACTACCATGGCTACACATCTGGTAAATAATCTTTTTGTAGTTAATTTGAATCCCCTCATTTGCTACTTATACTCCTTTATCTTTATTTTGAATAATACGCATCAAAAACCTGCTTAGCTACCCAGGTACCTGATACACCGTAGGTATTATAGTCCTCTACTATAACACACACAACCAGGTCTGGATTTTCAGGATTAGAAAATCCTACAAACCAAGAGTTGCAATTACCCTCATTATCGTACTCAGCAGTACCTGTTTTACCTGCTACATCATAGGATGACCCATAGAAGTAGCTGCCTGCTGTACCATAATCACACACTGACTGCATATATTCTGTAAGAATTTGGGCTTCTTCGCTAGTCATTAACTCCCCATATGACTTGCTCTTAAACCTTTTCACATTGCCACCATCATCATTTTCGATACGCTCTATCAGATATGGCTTCATAAGTACTCCACCATTAGCTATAGCACACATTATCATAGCATTATGAAGAGGTGTGATTTCTGTATTACCCTGACCTATTGCAGTCTGTGGAAGCTCATCTCTTCTACTATTTGCATCAATATCAAAGCTTGATACACTGTAATCTCCATCATAAGGAAGCATACTGTTAAATAGCATTCCATCCATGGACTCTCTAAACTTACCGTAATCAAGATCAACACCTATATTAGCAAAGGATGAGTTACAGGAATATGCCAAGGAATCCTGCAAGGTCTCTGTGTAATGTGCTGTATCATCATTACAGTGAATATCTACACCTGAATATATCTCGCTACCATAGCAATCATAAGTATAATTCTGGTAGGTTCCAGGGTTCTGTCTAATATACTCCAACAAGGTCATTACCTTAAAGGTTGAACCCGGTGCATAAAGTCCCTGGGTTGCTCTGTTAAGGAGTATTGTACTGCTTGCACCCTCCTCCGTCTGAAGATAATTCCAGATATAATCAATTTCACCAGGATTGTAGTCTGGCTTAGAAACCATAACCTTAATCTTTCCAGAGGATGGCTCTATGGCTATGACTGCTCCCTCACAATATCCCATGGCATTATAAGCTGCAGTTTGAAGGTCATAGTCAACAGTTGTAATCACATTATCTCCACGATTTTTCTCCTCTGACAGACCCTTAATAACCTTTTCAAATATATTGATATGTGAACGAAGCATATAGAAGTTACCCTCCAGCTCAAGACCGGATTTACCGTACTTGTCGTAGCCTGTAACATGAGCAAAGGTATTACCGTATGGGTAGCTTCTTGTGGTATTACCCTCTTCATCTGTGGAGCTTGTAGCTATAACAACTCCATCGCTGGTAATAATGTCACCCTTCTCCACATCATCCGCAAAGCTGTCCTGTCGAATGTTTCTGGAATTGGCAATTACAGTTTCAGCTTCAAACTGCATAAAATATATTACATATATAATCATAGCCACGAATACGAAAATCATGGAATAAGTAATTACCAAAATAGGTCTGTTCTTTATTCTATTGTTGTGGGCGCGCTCCTTCTCCTTGGCCAGGAATTCCTGCTCTGGCAACAAGAGCTGCTTGTTCTTTTCTAATTCGTTCTTTTTCTTTTTCATACTTAATTACCTCTTTGCTATGAATAACATGGACTCCCTGAATTATGGCAAATATGACAAGTGTACTAGTCACCGAGCTAACTCCATAGCTTACAAGCGGCAGTGTCACACCTGTGGAGGGAATAAACTTAGTTACACCACCCAAATTCAAAAGAGTCTGTATTATAAATAGTATAGAATATCCAAAGGATGCATATTTGTAGAATGGCTGTCTAACCTTCATAGCAATATTCGCAAAGGAAATATATACGCTCAGCATAACAAGGATTAGACAAAGTCCGAATACAACACCCATCTCCTCACATATGGCTGAGAAAATAAAATCACTTTCACTGACCGGAATATAGTCTGCCTTGCCCATATAAAGTCCGGTTCCCATATATCCGCCTGTTCCTATGGCAAATAGGGATTGAGATACCTGATATCCTCCTGTATCAATGAATTTAAAGGGATCTCTCCAGGCCTCTACTCTTACCATTACATGATAGAACAAGGTATCCTTGAACAGTGTGGCGGCCATAATTACAGCTCCAACTCCTAGACCAACTCCCCCTATTAGGAATATAGGTCTGGATGTGGCAAGATAAACCATACATACATAGGTAATATAGAATATTACAGCCGCTCCTAAATCCTTCTCAAGCACAAGTACAAGCATAAATATGGCGGAAATAACAGCATTTACCATTATATCCTTAAATGTATTAGCCTTAACCAGCATGCATGCCACGAAAAATACAAACAGAATCTTAACAAACTCCATAGGCTGTACAGACAAGCTTCCCAGCTTTATCCAGTTTCTAGAGCCATAGCTTTCGTAGCCAAGTCCCGGAATAAAAACAGTAAGCAAAAGGAATATACCTGCTATACCGTAAAACACACCCATATTCCTAAGATTCTTCCAGCGAGACATAATGTAAGGTATAAATGCAGTTACAGTAAGGGCTATTGTAGCTAATACAAACTGCTTAATAGCCATGTTAAAATTAAGTCTTGTAAGCATAATATACCCTATCAAAAGAAGAAAGGCTGTGTTATTAGTAAGTAATCTGGAGGATTCCTTATATATGGAATGGAACAATACCATATATAGTACAGCTACAAATATCTGAACTCCGTAGAATATAAGCAGCTTTATAGAACCATCTCTCAGGTACATAGTCAGGTAACACAGAAAATGTATTAGGAATACATAAACTATCTGCTTATTCAATTTTTTACGCTTATCCTTATCATCCTTTGACCCAAGAATGGAAAAGCACTTAACAGTGTAAAGCACCATAAATATAATAATAAGATACTTTGACACCTCACAAATAATATTAAGCATTACTCTACTCCTCTATTAAAGTGTCCACTTGTGTAGGTTTTATTATAAGATTTTAGTTTGTCTGAGACATTGCCTTTATCCACATATACCTTTACAAGGTCTAATATCTCCTTCACATACAGGTCACCTTCTATAGTAAAATTAAATCTAAGAGAACATAATCCCATATCATATATAAAACTGTCATTAATCTGGTCTAAAACCATATACGGAATACCATTATATATAACATTACAGCACTCATGACATATAGCCTGAGCATAGAATATATTCTTCCTGTAATCCTTTAGCTTAACTAAGGAATTGGACCTATTACAGCCTTGCTTGCTCTTAACAACACACTGAGCCGAAAGCATAACCTGTTGATGTTCATAGGCTACAAGCTGATTACAGTAACCTCCAAGGGTAGAAAGTTCCCTTCTATTAAGCTCTCTAGGTAGTTCAAAAGTAACATCAGGTATTAGCTTCCTTATAAAATCAACTGCATATTTATTGTATGCATAAACTCCGTCACCACACACTACTCTTAGCTTGTTCTTATCATTTTGACCTCTCAACCATTCACAATATGCGAATAGTCCATCAATATTTCTTATATATATACCATCTATGCTATCATTTGGCAAATATTTTGATATATCAAACTCATTCTTAATTATAAATGGCAGTTCAATATATATATTCGCTCCAGCTTGTCTTAGTGTATCAATTATGCCGTCCTTTAAACCGTCCTTATATATGTTAACCTTTAGGAAAATACCATCTACAAAAGAATAATCCCTAAGCAACTTTAGCTGCGTTAGATTAGAGACTCCTATATTAATATCCTGCTTGGAAGAGGCTTTGTCTTCTAAGCTGGAAGCCTTTGTACTTATATCACAGGTATCAATCGTTACAACAGCTTCACGGACAAATTCCTTACAGACCTTATCCTCTAGGGTCATTACAGCATTTCTTCTAAGCTGTTTTAAGGCACTACCAGGTATAAAGCAGTTATTGTCAGCATGTATCGATAAATCTGCAAATGTATAGCAGGTATTACCAAGCTGACCAAGCTTAATTCTAATATCCTCCACATCGGAAGCCTTACCTCGTGATTGCTGAACCTCATCACCTAATACAGTAACCTGTACATAAGAATCCTTAATATTCCTTCCTATGGTAAGGCTCATGGGTTCTCCCACCACAGCCTTAAATTCTCCATACAATGGATATTTTGGTGTGCTCTTAACAATATCTGTCTCAACAGCCTGAAGAATACTATTACATCTGGTTCTAAGGGCTACCTGACCTATTACAACCAGTTTAGTCTTAGGGCATTTCAGCTTAACCTCAGTATCCTTGTGTCCTTCAACACCAGAGGTAATTTCTATTATACTTCCATCTTTAAGTTTAAGCTCAATAACATCCTGCTTAAAGAGATTGGTATACAACCTAAGACCTATCTCTCCATCTTTGGCAGATATAACCTTTCCAAGCTTAATTCCTTGATTGTTAGGTCTATCCTTTGATATCATCTCAGGTCCATTATGCATAAAATAATATCCACCACAGAAGCCACCACGGTTATAGATATTAGCCAGCTTAAATTTCAATTCCTCTGCTTTTTTCTCACTGTAACAGCCATCTACAAAATCCTGAGCCACCTGATTATAGGCGTCAACTGCTGATGCAACATAATACTCATTCTTCATTCTTCCCTCAATCTTGAGAGAGTCAATTCCTGCTTCTATAAGCTGTGGTATATCTGTGAGAGTACACATATCCTTCATAGAAAGAATATAATCTCCGTCATATGCCTTGCGACATGGCTGTGCACAACGACCTCTATTACCGCTTCTTCCACCTGCCAGTGAGCTCATAAGACATCTTCCACTATATGAATAGCACATTGCACCATGAACAAAGGATTCAATTTCAATGTCTATACTTTTCTTAATATCTGCAATTTCAGATAATGGCATCTCTCTGGCTGTAACAATTCTGCTTGCTCCAAGCTCCTTCATACCCTTGGCACTGTGAACAGAGTTAATGTTCATCTGAGTACTACAATGAATATGAATATCAGGAAACATCTCCTTAATATACTTAAATACTCCTAAATCCTGAACAATTACCGCATCTAAGCCCGCTTTATAATATGGCAGAATATAATCATATAAATCTTCTATTTCATTGTCCTTAAAAAGCGTATTTACTGTGAGATACAGTGATGTGCCATGAATATGAGCGTAATCGATTGCCTTTAATGAAGTTTCCAAATCAAAATTAGTGGCATAGGCTCTGGCTCCAAATTTATTGCCGCCAAAATAGCAGGCGTCAGCGCCTGCATTTATAGCGGCAATCATAATATCATAGGAACCACAAGGTGCCAAAATTTCAGGTTTTTTATAATAATTAATCATTTCTACCCTTTTCAGACTCAAGCTGAACTATCTTTCTCTGGAGCGCGTTAATCTGCTCCTTATATTCCTCAATCATTCTCATAGCTGATTCCTGCTTTATCTGAGACTCTATAACCTCATGACGAAGGTCGTAAAGCTGCTGCTCCTTGTTAGAATCCTCAGATACCATACTGTCAGCCTGATTCTTAGCCTTGAAATAATCATCAGCTATATTAAGTGCAAGTAATACACCCTGATATTCAGTATTCATTCTTCTGTACTGGTCAGAGGTCTTACACTCGTTAATCTTATTATTAATATATGTAGCTACATTCTGAAGATACTCCTCTCCCTCATAGCCACTTAATGTATATACTTTACCGTTAATTACAACAGGTATATCTACTTTCTTTGCCATTTGTACTTCTCCTTACTAATCCTTCTTAATCAGGTTCTCTAAACCGAAATGCTTATAGCAATGCTCTGTTACCATTCTACCACGAGGAGTTCGATTAATAAAGCCATTTTTTATGAGATATGGCTCATAAACATCCTCTAAGGTTCCGGAATCCTCACCTATAGCTGCAGCTAGCGTTTCAAGACCTACAGGTCCACCGCCGAATTTATTAATCATAGTCATAAGAACACTACGGTCAACATTATCAAGCCCCTGAGAATCAACCTCTAGTCTGTCAAGTGCAGTTTTGGCAACATCATAATTAATATTACCATCATATTCCACCTGGGCAAAATCTCTAACTCTCTTAAGTAATCTATTAGCAAGTCGTGGAGTTCCTCTGGAACGCTTTGCAATCTCTAAGGCCCCCTCGTCGTCTATACCTATACCAAGTACTTTAGCAGACCTGATAATAATCTGCATAAGCTCCATAACATTATAGAACTCAAGCTTGTTAACCACGCCGAATCTATCTCTTAATGGAGCTGTAAGCATACCCGCTCTGGTTGTAGCACCAACAAGTGTAAACTTAGGCAAATCTATACGAATAGACCTAGCACCTGCACCCTTACCAACAACTATATCTATAGCAAAATCCTCCATGGCGGGATAAAGTACCTCTTCAACCTGCTTATTTAAACGGTGAATCTCATCAATGAATAGAACATCTCCTTCTGACAGGTTATTAAGTATAGCAGCAAGCTCACCAGGCTTTTCAATGGCTGGTCCGGATGTTATTTTAAGATTAACACCCATCTCCTGAGCAACAATTCCTGCTAAAGTGGTCTTACCAAGCCCAGGAGGTCCATACAGTAGCACATGGTCAAGGGATTCATTTCTTTGCTTAGCGGCCTCAATAAAAACCTTAAGATTCTTCTTAGCCTTCTCCTGACCAATATACTCACATAAGCTAGAAGGCCTAAGCCCCTGTTCAATTTTATCATCCTCGGTAATAATATCCGCATTAATAATTCGTTCCATATAAGCTCTCTAAATTCCCCATATACTACATAATATTCTTCAAGGAAGCCTTAATAAGCTCCTCTACAGTTTCGTACTTTCCTGCCAGAGCTGTTTTCTTAACTATTCTAAGCGACTCTGACTCTGAATATCCAAGTGCATTTAAAGCAAGCACTGCATCACTAATAATATCATCTCCTGATGCTTCTGACAAGGTGTCATCAGTCGAATCATCTGTACCGAATACATCCTCAAGCTTAAATTTATCCTTAAGCTCTATAACCGCTCTCTGAGCAGTCTTAGGTCCAACACCATTTGCCTTGGCTATAGCCTTATAATCGCCGGCAATAACAGCCATTTTCAGCTGATCAATATCTAATGTAGACATAATCGATAAGGCATTCTTAGGACCAATACCGCTAACTCCTATAAGTAGCTTAAAAACATTAATCTCTTCCTTGCTTAGAAATCCAAAGAGACTAATATCATCCTCTCGTACATTCATATAAGTGTAAATTGTTCTCTCATCATGAAGTGCCACCTTGGAGATTACATTGCCACTGGTCATTACCTTAAAGCCTACACCATTGCTCTCCACAACTATGTAATCTATATCTATATCTTCAATTTTTCCCTTTATATAAGCTAACATATCCTACTCCTAAAAAGAGTGTTGCCAAAAAGCAACACTCTATGTAATACATCTTATAAGAACTCGAAGTCCATTTCTTCCTCTTCTTCGCCATCACCAATCATCATACGCTCTGGCTTTCTATTATCCTCGATTTCACCAACGAAGATTTCATCATCGTCCTCATCATCTGCAAATGGCTTCTTCTTAGCTGGTGCTTCCTCAGCAGCCTTCTTAAAGAATCTAGATGATGCTGACTCCTCCTTAACAGGCTCTGCCTTAGCCTCTGGCTCCTTAGCCGGCTCAGCTTTAGTCTCTACCTTAGTCTCTGCCTTAGGTGCAGCTGAATTCTCGTATTTTGCAGCCTCTGCCTTAGCCTTAGCAATAATATCCTTAGCTGCAGCCTCTGCATTCTTAATAATCTTATCTGCTTCCTTCTTAGCAGCTGAATTATCAGAGCCTACTGTAGATACATTCTCAGCCTCTGCAAGCTTGTTCTCAAGCTCAAACATCTTAAGTCTGTTGTCCTGAAGTGATGAAGTAAGCTTCTCGTAATCAGAAGACATCTTCTCATACTTATTATATAGCTCTTCATATTCCTTATATATTGTTTCCTTAAAATCCTCTACTTCGTTAGTCTTATAGCCAAATAAGCCTTTCTTAAATGCCTTTGCCTTAATATCAAGTGGTTGTAACATCTAATATTTCCTCCGTCCAGTTTTTTCTAATATAGAATTATATCATAATAGCCAAAAAATACAAGTTAAAATGTTATGTAAATTGTCAATAAAAATTGAATTAATAATGAACAAATATTTAAATTTTCAAAACATTTTGTCATTATTTATATGGTTTAAACCCCATTGTCGTGCTATAATTAGTAATCAAAACAAATCATCAAGGAGGTATATATGGAAAAAATAACCAACAAGGCTCGTGTTAATGAATATTTAGTTCTTCAGGATTATTACACCCCTGAGGATATTGTTGCATTTGACATAGAAACAACCGGCTTTACTGCCGAGACAACCATACTGTACCTCATAGGCTGCGCTTACTACCATGATGGCGAGTGGTACATCACCCAGTGGTTTAATAATGATGGTATATCAGAAAGAGAGATATTCATAGATTTCTTTACATTTATCAAAGATAAGAAATATATATTCAACTATAATGGGGATGGTTTTGACATACCATATGTAAATAAGAAGCTGAAAAAGCTTGAGCTTGATTATTCCTTTGATGGTATAGAAAGTATTGATTTATACAAGCAAATCAAACCATTTAAAAATGTTCTTCACTTAGATAACCTTAAGCAGAAATCCATCGAGAAATTCCTAGGCATTAATCGTTTAGACAAGTATACCGGTGGTGATTTAATTAAGATTTACGAGGATTACCTAAGACTAAAACTACCATCAGCTAAACAGCTTGTATTACAGCATAATTATGAGGATATCGAGGGACTGTTATACTCCTCATCTCTTCTTGCATATAGTAAGCTCAAGGCAGGTAGCTTTGTAGTACAGAAGATGTCTGTTCGCGACAATAGATTACTATTCTCCCTGTCACTTAACTATTCTATGCCTAGACGAATCACCCTAGGCAAAAATGATATTATTATTACAGGCCATCATAAGGAAGCCACCATAAATGTTCCAATCTTAACAGAGGAATTAAAATTCTTCTTTGATAACTACAAGGAATACTACTACCTTCCCGCTGAGGATATGGCTGTTCACAAAAGTGTTGCAACCTATGTAGACAAAAACTATAGAGAAGCAGCAAAAAAAGAAACCTGCTACACAAAGCGAAAAGGTCATTACATCACACAAATCGACGAAGGGATTATGTCTGGCTATAAAAGAAATTATAAGGACAAGGAAAGCTTTATAGAGCTGGTAGACTCCTTCCTTCAGGATTTGGATATGCTGACAGCATACGCAAGACATGTGATTGAAAAATGTATATAAAACAAGTAAAAAAGAACATCCTAATTCGGATGTTCTTTTTGTGTTCCAAAATATGGAGCTGAGGGGAATCGAACCCCTGTCCGAAAGCTCTTCCATTATAGCTTCTCCCATCACAGTCTTATGTTTTTACATTCCCTCCATGTAACGCCCATAGACAGGCTTTACACTTTAGTAGCTTCATGAATTTTCTCTAACCTCAAAGCTTTGGCAGAGAGTTTCCCGCTAGGTCGATGCCAGGGTTCTAAGCCGCGGGGAGCCTAGATCTGACAGCTGCCGCTAGGCAGCGTACGCGTAATTTTCGTTAGCGTTTATATTTAATTCCCGTTGTTGTGGTGGTACAGGGCCACCGATGGCTACCATAATTTCTAAACCCCCGTCGAAACCAGTACAACCCCCTGGTTTAATAAAAGTTTAGTTTGCATCTGTTGAAGATGCATTTTCAATTGCCTCTTCTAAGGCATCTTGATCTAAATCATCTGGAGTAACTATTACAGCATCTGAGGAAGAACTAAGCTCATCAACAAGCTCTTGAATCTGCTGGTCTGTTAATCCATCCTGATTAACTGTATTAGTGTAAAATTTGTCAGCATGGTGAAGATTCCAATACTCCGAGAACCAATAGTCATACATAGCTGACGAAACAGTTGCATTCTCCATCTTCTTGTCATAATAGCGATTGTATGCGAATCTTCCTAACGGAAAACCTATTATAACTCCAACTATAGCTGCTCCAAGAAGAACATTAGTCACCTTCTTAATTCTTGCCTTCTTCACTGTTTTGGCTCTGTTTTTCTTCTCTTCTTTATACTTATCTACCTTTGCCTGACTCATTACTAGTACCTCTTATAAATTATTTATCCTAGATTTCTAATCTTGAAATCTCTTTCAGCCTCTCGCTTAACATCCTTCTTAGCAATATCATCTCGCTTATCATAAAGCTTCTTACCTCTGGCAAGACCTACCTCAACCTTCACCAGACTATCCTTAAAGTATACCTTTAATGGAACAAGTGTATAACCCTTCATGTTCTGCTGTCCTATTAGCTTTCTTATTTCACTTTTATGAAGTAATAGCTTTCTGACACGAAGTGGATCCTTATTAAATATATTACCCTTTTCGTAAGGAGAAATATGCATCTGATATATAAATACTTCACTATTTTCCACACGAATAAAGGATTCCTTAATACTACATTTGCCCATTCTAAGGGATTTCACTTCGGTACCTACCAATGCAATACCTGCCTCATAGGTGTCCTCTATAAAATAATCGTGATATGCTTTTTTGTT
>JAZPXZ010000001.1:0-36636 GCA_045543915.1 Wujia sp. | reverse complement strand
ACTATATTTGATAAAAATGAGTTGGATATTAGATGTGAACTATCTTGTATTAAGGACTGCAAAGGTGTAAAGGCTTTTATTAGGGCCTTACACCTTTTTTCTTGAATTCGTGCAGATATAGGAGTATAATATTTTTGTTCGCATTAAAACGAAATGGATATATTTAGCAATATTTATTAAGACGAAATTGGAGGACATAAAAATGGCATTGCATATGATTAAAAAGGTACCTGGACCACAGGAGATTAGAGAAGCATTTCCTATGGATAAGGAATTACTTGATATAAAGGCAGCTAGAGATGCAGAGATTAGAAAAATATTTACAGGTGAGTCAGATAAGTTTATAGCGATTATCGGACCATGTTCAGCAGATTATGAGGAGTCAGTTCTTGATTATCTTAACAGACTTGCTAAGGTACAGGAAAAGGTTGAGGAGAAGATTTTAATTATTCCAAGAATTTATACTAATAAGCCAAGAACTAACGGTTCAGGCTATAAGGGAATGCTTCACCAGCCAAATCCGGAGGATAAGCCAGACTTTATTGAGGGTGTTAAGGCTATTAGAAAGATGCACATTAAGGCCATTAAGGAGACACATCTTACAGCTGCTGATGAGATGCTTTACACAGATAATTGGCCATATCTTGAGGACATTCTCTCATATGTTGCCATAGGTGCAAGAAGTGTTGAGAATCAGGCTCACAGACTCACAGCAAGTGGTATGGATGTACCAGTAGGTATGAAGAATCCTACAAGTGGAGACTACAATGTTATGCTTAATTCATGTGTTGCCGCACAGTCAAAGCATACCTTCCTTTTCTCTGGCTATGAGACTAAGACAGACGGTAATCCACTTGCACATTGTATTCTTAGAGGCTCACTTAATAAGAGTGGACAATCGATTGCAAACTATCACTATGAGGATTTAAAGCTTCTTGTGGATATGTACCAGAAGTTCAATCTTGTAAATCCTGCTTGTATCGTTGATGCTAACCACAACAATTCAGGTAAGAAGTGGGATGAGCAGCCTCGTATAGTCAATGAGATTCTTCATTGCAGAAGACATTCTGAGGATGTAAAGAATTTGGTTAAAGGCGTTATGGTGGAAAGCTATATTGAGGATGGTAATCAGCCTATAGGCGGTGGTTGCTATGGTAAGTCAATTACAGATCCATGTCTTGGATGGGATAAGACTGAGAAGCTTCTTCTTGAGATGGCAGAGCAGTTATAAAAGCTACATTTTTACTTGTGGGAGTTTGTTACAATACTTGGGAGGAAATGAATGAACATATTTAGCATATTAGTGCCAAAGCAAATGCTTACATATTTGAATTGCAATGATCCCTTGGATAAAGCAGTGGAGTTTTTACTTTCCAGTGGTTATACAGCAGTTCCTGTTATAGATAATGATGGTATTTATATGGGAATTGCCAGTGAAGGAGATTTTCTGCGAGCCGTTATGGAGTATGGTTGTAAAAATCTTGGTAGCCATAAAGTAAAAGATATAACCAAGCTTGATAAGGATGGGGCAGTGCTTAACACAGTGGAGAGGGAAGAGGTTTACGAGAAGATTCTCGATAGAAACTTTCTTGCAGTTACAGATGACAGAGGATGCTTCGTAGGCATAATCACTCGTAAGAGCGTGCTTATGATGCTACACAAGGACTAAATCAAATGGGTTGTTGCTTAAGGTGACAACCCATTTTTAGAAAAGAGGATATGCTATGAAGTATAAATATGTGTTATTTGATTTGGACGGTACAATTACAGAGCCCTTTAAGGGCATATCCAATGGTATAATATACGCCCTTGACAAGTTTGGTATTATGGTAGAGGATAAGTCCACATTGCGTAAATTCATTGGTCCCCCGCTAAGGGATTCTTTTAGAGATTTCTGTGGCTTTTCTGATGAGCAGGCAGAGGAGGCAACAACATATTATAGGGAGTATTATGGTGTTAAGGGCTTAGAGGAAAATGATGTTATGCCTGGCATGGATAGAGCATTAGAAAAGCTATACAATCAAGGGTACAAGATATACCTTGCAACCTCCAAGCCAGAGAAGTTTGCTAAGATTATATTAGAGAATTTGGGCTTGCTACAGTATTTTGATATAGCTGCAGGAGCCAGCTTTGATGGCTCAAGGGACAAGAAGGAGCTTGTGATAGAATACCTGATTGAACAGATAAAATCAAAGAATTCAGATTTTTCCATAAGTGAGGCAGTAATGGTTGGTGATAGACATTTTGATATTGCCGGTGCAAAATACTTTAATATGGACAGCGTGGGCGTTACCTTTGGATATGGTGACTATGAGGAGTTAAAAAGTGCAGGGGCAACCTTTGTGGTGGACAGCTCCGAAGAGCTGGTTAGAGTAATAACTGAATAGATATTTATACTTTGGAAATAATTGTAAATAAAGGTGAAGGTAATGGATTTTCAAATTGGACAAAATATTAAGATGAAAAAGGGTCATCCCTGTGGTGGTAATAGCTGGGAGATTGTTCGTGTAGGGATGGATTTTAAGCTAAAATGTAACAATTGTGGACATATGGTCATGCTGTCTAGAAAGTTGGTGGAAAAAAGCTTTAGAGGATTCTTGTAAAAATGCACAAAAACATATGTGGCTTTTGTGATTAAACTAACGAAAAATTTTTTTCTTTTTGAAATCGCTTACAAATTAAGAAAAACTCTGCTAATATATACTATAGAGCGTAATTGATTGTAACTTTTTGGTTGAAAAAATCATTTGGACCCGTCAGGTTGAAGAATGGTTTTTTTATTTTCAAAATTTGTTTTATAAAGTTGTTTTTTAAGGAATTAGGAGGCGGAGAATGTTTGGTGTAGGTGAATACATAGTATATGGCCAGAATGGAATATGTAAGGTTGAAGATATAGCCAAGCTTGATATTTCTGGAAGTGGAGAGGATAGATGGTATTACATTTTAGTTCCGGAAAGGTCTAGAGAAAGTAAATTGTTTTGTCCTACAGATAATAACAAGGTTGTGCTAAGGAAGATTGTAACAGCCAAGGAGGCAATGGAAGCTATTGAAGAAGCGGATAGTATGGAGCCTCTTCATGTTGAAAATGATCGTATGAGGGACGAGTGCTACAAGAGTGTGATGAGAAGCTGCGAGATAAAGCAGTGGATAAAGATAATTAAGACTCTTATTATCAGAAAGAAGGAGCGTGAGGCAGCCGGAAAGAAAATCACCGCCACAGATGAGAGATATTTGAATGCAGCACAGGAAGTTCTCTTTACAGAGGTTGCAATTGCTACAGGTAAGGATAAGGAAGAGGTTAAGGAACTTATTATCAGTGCTGTAAGTGCATAATATGAATACTGATTTTCGGAATGTTTAGAGAAATAGATAAAAGCCATGGATACAGTTTAAGCTGGTATCTGTGGCTTTTTCTATTGGAAAAATAAGTCATAAGTAGTATAATAATTATACATGGGTCAAATTATTAAAAGTGATTATACAAGGAGGACGGTTATGCTAGAACAAGCTTATTTTGATAAGGCTGACGAAATAATAGGACAGTACGGCACAGAAAGTCGCTGGCTTATTCCTATTATTCAGGATGTTCAGACAGAGTACAGATATTTGCCACCAGAGTTGCTTAGCTACATAGCTACTAAGCTTAATATTACTGAGGCAAAGGCTTACAGTGTTGCTACATTTTATGAGAATTTCTCTTTCGAGCAAAAGGGTAAGTATGTAATTAAGGTCTGTGATGGAACTGCCTGTCATGTTAGAAAATCAACAGGTATTTTGGAGAGATTATATAAGGAATTAGGGCTTGGTAAGGGTAAACACACTACGGATGATATGATGTTTACAGTGGAGACTGTATCATGTCTTGGTGCTTGTGGTTTAGCCCCTGTTCTCACTGTCAATGACGAGGTACATGCGGCTATGACACCTGATAAGGTGACAGAGTTAATTAAGGAATTGAGAGGTGAGAGCTAATGAGATTGAATAATAGAGAAGATTTAATTCGTGCTCGTAAGGAGGCTAAGGCCGCTATGGAGCAGGAGAAATTTAGAGTTCTCATCTGTGCCGGAACAGGCTGCTTGGCTGGAGGTTCAGCTAAGATATATGAGAAACTAAAGGCTCTTGTAGATGGTAATCCTAATGTGGAGATAGAGTTTGGAGCAGGTGCGGCTCACGGCCCTAATGGTGAGTGCCCAAGTGCACAGGTTGCAGCTTCAATAGCCAGTGATGTGGAAAATGCAGCCGGTGGTGTTAAAAAGAGTGGATGTCATGGCTTCTGTGAGATGGGACCACTTGTTAGAATTGAGCCTTACAACTTCCTTTATACAAAGGTTAAGGAAGAGGATTGTGAAGAAATCTATGAGAAGACCATTTTGCATGGAGAACCTGTTGAAAGACTGCTCTATGAGATGGATGGTGTTAAGTACAAGACTCAGGAGGAGATTCCTTTCTATGCAAAGCAGACCAGACTTGTACTTAAAAACTGTGGTCATATAGATGCAGAGCATATTAATGAGTACCTTGCAGTGGGTGGATATGAAGCACTTGAGAAGGCTCTCTTTGATATGACTCAGGATGAGATTATTAATGAGATTTATGACTCAGAGCTTCGTGGTCGTGGAGGCGGTGGTTTCCAGACAGGATACAAGTGGAAGCAGGTGGCTCGCCAGGCAGAGAAGACTCGCTATGTGGTATGTAATGGTGATGAGGGAGACCCGGGTGCATTTATGGACCGTTCTGTTATGGAGGGTGACCCACATAAGATGATAGAAGGTATGATAATTGCAGGATATGCAGTTGGAGCTCAGGAGGGATACATCTATGTTAGAGCAGAGTATCCACTGGCAATTAGCAGACTTAAGATAGCTATAGCCCAGGCTGAAGAGGCGGGAATACTTGGAGATAACATTTTAGGTTCAGGCTACAGCTTTAAGCTTCACATAAACCGTGGTGCAGGAGCATTTGTATGTGGCGAGGGTTCAGCTCTTACAGCATCTATTGAGGGAGAGCGTGGTATGCCTAGAACTAAGCCACCTAGAACTGTAGAGCAGGGATTGTTTGGGAAGCCAACTGTTCTTAACAATGTTGAAACCTATGCTAATGTTCCTATGATTATTACAAATGGTGCTAACTGGTACAAAGGAATAGGTACTGAAAAGAGTCCTGGAACAAAGGCCTTTGCAGTAACAGGAAGCATTAATAATACTGGACTTATCGAGGTGCCAATGGGTACAACTCTTAGAGAGATTGTATATGAGATTGGTGGTGGAATTAAGAATGGCAAGGAGTTTAAGGCAGTACAAATTGGTGGACCATCAGGTGGTTGTCTTATCGGTACAGACCTTGACCTACCACTTGACTTTGACTCACTTAAGAAGCGTGGAGCTATGATTGGCTCAGGCGGTCTTGTTATTATGGACGAGGATACCTGTATGGTAGAGGTTGCAAGATTCTTTATGAACTTTACTCAGAATGAATCCTGCGGAAAATGTATCCCTTGTCGTGAAGGTACCAAGCGTATGCTTGAAATATTAGAGGATATAGTTGCAGGAAGAGGTACTATGGAGCAGCTTGATATGCTGGAGGAGCTTGGTACTGCAATTACTGATACAGCACTTTGTGGTTTGGGCAAGAGTGCAGCACTTCCAGTGCTTAGTACTCTTAGAACCTTTAGAGATGAGTATGAGGAGCATGTATTAGAGAAAAAATGTCGTACAGGCAACTGTCAGGCACTTAGAACCTACAAGATAGATCCTGACAAGTGTAAGGGCTGTTCTAAGTGTGCAAGAAATTGTCCTGTAGGAGCTATAACCGGACAGATTAAGAGTCCGTATACTATTGATCCTGGCAAGTGTATTAAGTGTGGCGCTTGTGAGAGCGATTGTCCATTTGGGGCAATAGAAATAGTGTAGGGAGGTGCTTAAGTAATGGATTATATGACTATAGACGGAAGATGTGTGCCTATAGAGGGTGAGAAGAATATTCTTGCAGTTATTCGTAAGGCTGGCATCGATTTACCAACATTTTGTTACCATTCAGAGCTTTCTGTATATGGCGCATGTCGTATGTGTGTTGTGGAGGATGACAGAGGAAGAATCTTTGCATCCTGTTCAGAACAGCCAAGAGCGGGAATGGTAATTAAGACAAATTCAACTAAGATTAGGAAGTATAGAAAGCTTATTATAGAGCTTCTTCTTGCGTCACATTGTAGAGACTGTACAGTGTGTACCAGAAATGGAAACTGTGAGCTTCAGAACATTGCATTTAAGGTGGGAATTCATTCAGTTAGATTCCCTAACAACAGAGAGCAGGTACCGATAGATATCAGTTCACCATCCATAGTAAGAGATCCTAACAAATGTATTCTCTGCGGTGACTGTGTAAGAACCTGTGATGAGATTCAGGCAGTTGGTGCCATAGATTTTGCACACAGAGGTTCCAAGATGGAGGTTACTCCGGCTTTTGGCAAGGAGCTTGCAGAAACTGATTGTGTAGGCTGTGGACAGTGTGTAGTTGCATGTCCTACAGGTGCAATATCAGTTCGTACTAATGTTACTGATGTTTGGCAGGCTATTGAGGATCCTAATACAAGAGTGGTGGCTCAGATAGCACCTGCAGTTAGACTTGCAGTAGGTGATAAGTTTGGTTTTTCTAAGGGAACAAACACTATGGGCAAGCTTGTTGCAGCTCTTAGAGTTATGGGCTTTGACAAGGTATATGATACAAACTTTGCAGCAGACCTTACAGTTGTGGAGGAGTCAAAGGAATTTGCGGAAAGATTGGAGAAGAACGAGAATCTTCCACTATTTACTTCCTGCTGTCCGGGCTGGGTTAAGTTCTGTGAAACCAAGTATCCTGAATTTGCAGGTAATATATCAACATGTCGTTCTCCACAGGGAATGTTCTCTGCAGTGGTAAAGGAGTACTTTGCTAAGCAGGATGCCGAGGACGGTAAGAAGACATTTGTGGTTTCGATTATGCCTTGTACAGCTAAGAAGGGTGAAATAGAAAGACCTGACAACTTTACAGACGGCAGACAGGACACTGATAAGGTACTTACTACAGTAGAGATAATCAGAATGATTCGCCAGGCGGGTATTAAGTTTGACGAGATAGAAAGTGAGGCACCGGATATGCCATTTGGTATAGCTTCAGGTGCAGCATCAATCTTCGGTGTAACAGGTGGTGTTACTGAAGCAGTGCTTAGACATGTATCTGCTGAAAAGGGACATCAGGTTATATCCCAGCTTAGTTTCTCAGGTGTACGTGGCGATGAGGGTATCAAGGAAACCAGCGTTATGCTTGGTGATAGAGAAGTAAAGATTGCAGTGGTAAATGGTCTTGGCAATGCTGACAAGCTTCTTAAGGCTATAAAGGCAGGAGAGGCTCACTACGACTTCGTAGAGGTTATGGCTTGTAGACGAGGCTGTATAGCTGGTGGTGGTCAGCCACTTCCTATAGGACCAAGAACAAGAGCTTCTCGTGCAGAGGGAATTTATGCAGTGGATAGAGAGTCACTTATTAGATTTACAGAGGACAATCCACTATTAAGTCAGACCTATCAGGATGTAATAGCTGGCAAGGAGCATAAATTGTTGCATAGAAATGGATATTAAATTATAGATGATACAACCAATGGAGTAAAGCGTAAAAGGTGGTATGGGACGATGTACAAGCTGACAACTGAAGGAATACAAAAATGCAACGATTTTATAGATGAAATTAAGAAAAGAAAAGAAGAGCTGTTGGGAACGGATGCAGATGGAGAAACGGATAATACAATAATCCCTGACTTAGAAACCATAGAAGCTGATGTTAATGATTATAGCGATATGAACGATCGACAATTTACTAAAGAATGGAAAATTACAGATGAGGTAAATTCAAAGCCTTTAGTACTAAAAATGGGAAAAGACTTAGAGTATCATCATCAGATAAAAAGATTCTCAACTGAAATTGGCGAAAATAGAAGGGTTGTATTAAAGGAGGAGTGTAGTATACCATTTGTAACAGCCCGCAAGCAAATGGCTACTCCTAAGGAAGTGGCTAAAATGCTTAATGAGTGCTTTTCGCTTAATAAAAAAACTGAGGAAAGAATGTACCTGTTGTGTTTTAGTTCATGCGCAGAATTATTAGGTGTGTTTGAGGTTTCTGTAGGAACAGTTGGCAGTTCTTGTTCATCACCAAGAGATTTTTTTATGAAAGTGTTTGCATTAAATGCAACTAATATTGTGGTGTGTCACAATCATCCTTCAGGGGATGTGAAAGGAAGTAAGCAAGATAATGAGTTTTACGACTCCCTTGGAAGCTTATGCAAACTGCTTTGTGTAAGGCTAATGGATTTTATGATAGTTGGTGATAATAAAGTATATTCATATGCGACAAATTGTGTGTTTAAGGTAAATTAATGAAGTAATAACAATATCAGATATTACAATGAAAAAGGGTGAGGAATTTGAAAATTACTCTGTCAAATTCCTCACCCTTTATGTTTGTTTTGATTAGATTAAGTACCAAACGATTGAAAGTACTGTGCTTGTAAGTCCGATTAATGCCTCGTAAGGTATAAGCTTCATACGGTCGCTGATGCTTTAATGATACCTGCGATTGCACCTAATGATGTAAATTCGTACATAATTAAGATCCTTTCACATTAATTAATCTAAATACCTGTTCTACAGTTGTTTCCATATTATCTCTTGCAACAGAAGGAGTCATAGCCTCCTGCAATGTTTGAATTCTTCTTAGGATTGGGAAGAATGCGTCTATACCATGCTCGTTACAAGCAGTTGCGTCTGGTGTTACTGCACCTGCGAAGGCAAGAACAGTTTTATTATATTTCTTTGCAATATTGGCTACACCAATAGGTGCTTTGCCAAATACTGTCTGTCCGTCTAATCTACCCTCTCCAGTAACTACTATATCAGCATCTTTAACATAGCTTTCCAGCTTTGTCTCTTCTAGGATAATCTTAATTCCGGATTCTAACACTGCGTTTGTATATGCTAAGAATGCGAAGCCTAAGCCGCCTGCTGCTCCTGTTCCCGGATGCTTAGCGTTGGCTTTACCAAACTTTTCAGAGGTAAGCTTAGCGTAGTAAGCAAGCCACTTGTCCATTTGGATAATCATAGCTCCATCGGCGCCCTTCTGTGGTCCAAATACAGCGCTGCATCCAAGCTCTCCACACAGTGGATTAGTTACATCACATGCCACCCTAAATGAGCACTCCTTAAGCTCTGGAATTACATTATCGTCAGTGATAGTCTCAATTTCCTTAAGCCCCTTAGCACCATATGGAACCTGGTTTCCGTCCTTATCTAGCATTCCATATCCAAGTGCCTGAAGCATTCCGATGCCCCCGTCGTTAGTTGCGCTTCCGCCGATACCTACGATAAAGTGGCGACAGCCCTTAGCGATGGCATCCTTTATTACTTCGCCTACACCATAGGTTGTTGTGTGAAGAGGATTTCTATCTGCGTCTGGAACCAATGTGATTCCGGCAGCACCAGACATCTCCACGATTGCTGTCTTGCTTTCCTCTAAAATTCCGTACACACAGTTAACCTTTTCACCTAAAGGTCCTGTAACCTTTACAGTTTCTAATTTTCCACCCATTCCTAGAGCAAGCGCTTCTACAGTGCCTTCTCCGCCGTCAGCAAGTGGTCTAACACATACATTAGCATTTGGAATTGCCTTTAATATACCGTTTTTGATTGCATCTCCAGCCTCTAATGAAGATAGGCTTCCCTTTAATGAATCAATTGCTACTACTACTTTCATTATTTACTACCCCTTTCTTATGTTTTTTGGATTTCTCTTTGTTGAGATGATATTAGCATATAATGAATCAAAATAATATGTTACTCAAAACAAAAATACCTTGAAAACAAAGCTTATATTTGGTGTATATAACATAATATGGTGTAAATGGAGGATTTTATGGCATTTTCTATCAAACAAAGCTTGGCGCAGCAAAATGTGGAAGCGGTAAAGGATGTGTCTGGGCACGATATAAATTATATTGATGTTAAGGGGATTATATTTGCCAGTACGGATATTAAGCGAATAGGCGATTTTCACGAGATAGGTCAACAGGTTATAATCCAAGGGAGTTTAAGGATGCTACAGTATTGTATGTAGGCCTCAAGATGCTTGGAGAACATTGAAATAAATGGGATTAAGATTAAGGTATTATCTTCTGTGTGTATAAAAACCTAGAGTAATGTAAAATCTCTAGGTTTTATGCGTATTAATATGTGCAATCATACATTTACAATAATATATAAAATATGGTAAAATAAATTAATTATGGGCATAGTTGATTATATAAAAGATAAGCAAATTAACTATGGGAAAACAATAGATAAAAATATTAAACAATAGCATTTAAGGAGATAGATATGAAGCTTAATTTTACCAAGATGGAAGGCCTAGGAAATGACTATGTATATGTGAACTGTTTTAAGGAGACTATAGATAATCCTTCAGAGCTTTCTAAAAAAGTAAGTGACAGACATTTCGGAATTGGTTCAGATGGACTTATTCTTATTAAACCATCCCAGGTGGCTGATTTTACTATGGAGATGTACAATGCAGATGGTTCACAGTCAGAGATGTGTGGAAATGGTATCAGGTGCGTAGGAAAGTATGTGTATGATTACGGTCTTACTGACAAGGAGGAAATATCAGTAGAAACTTTGGCTGGTATAAAGTATCTAAAGTTTGTAATTGATAGAAAGGATGCGAATGATAGAGGAACAGTAGCTATGGTTACCGTAAATATGGGCGAACCTATATTTGCACCAGCTGAGGTTCCCGTGGCTATAGATGAGGATTTAGATAAGGTTGTAGACTATCCTGTAAATATTGATGGAACAAGCTATAACATTACTTGCATATCTATGGGAAATCCACATTGTATTACATATGTGGAGGACACAGATACATTTCCTCTTGAAGAGATAGGACCTAAGTTTGAGTCAAGTCCATTATTCCCTAGAAGGGTTAATGCTGAGTTTGTTCAGGTGGTAAGCAGAGATTATCTTAAGATGCGTGTGTGGGAGAGAGGTTCGGGAGAAACTCTCGCATGTGGTACCGGTACCTGTGCAACAGTTGTGGCAAGTATCTTAAATGGTCTTACAGAGGATGAGGTTACAGTAAGACTATTAGGTGGCGAGCTTATTATAAAGTGGGATAGAGAAACTAATCTTGTATATATGACAGGACCTGCAAAGGTTGTGTTTGATGGAGTTATTGATATTTAGTGGTAACACATATCTAAAATGTATGGGGAGAAGAATATATGATATTTGGTGATTTTAATAGAAAAAAAAGAAATGCAACTAAAAAATTTAGTGCACTGATTGCTGTATTACTGGTAGCTTCTTCAATGGGAAATTCACTGACAGCAAATGCAACTGAGGCTGCTACACCACAGGATGCAGAGATTTTTGCAGACGACACAGAGGTTGCTTCTTCGCAGGATGCAACAGGAGAGTTATATGATACTAATTCTTTGCTGCAGCAGGTAGAGGAAGGAGAACCAAGTATTTCATATTCCGTCCATTGTCAAACCTATGGCTGGATGACACCGGTGGCAGATGGGGCTAAGGCTGGAACTTCGGGCGAATCCAAAAGACTTGAGGCTATATGTGTCAGTTTAGATTCCAATGGAGCCGTGGATCATGAGGGAAATCCTCTGACAGGAGGCATAAGATATAGAACTCATGTGCAAAACTATGGTTGGCAGGATTGGGTAAGCAGTGAGATGGATGAAAAATCTGTAACACTTATGATACAGGATTACAAATATGCTGGAACCATTGGAGAGTCAAAGCGACTTGAAGGTATCGAAATTGAGCTTACAGGTGATATTGCAAAATATTATGATGTCATTTATCGTACCCATGTTCAAAGCTATGGATGGATGAATGCAGTGAGTAATGGTTCACTATCGGGCACTACCGGAGAGTCAAAACGACTTGAAGCTATAGAGGTTTCTTTGGTGAAGAAGAACCAGCAGGTATCAGCAACACTTACATATAGTGTTCATGGTCAAGGCTATGGATGGACAGATGAAATTTCGCCGGGAATTGGTGAATATAATTCTGGAACAGTGGCGGGAACAGTAGGCAAGTCTAAACGAGTAGAAGCTATGCTACTTAATCTTGAAGCTACAGGCGTATCAGGTGGAATAGAAAGTAGTGTCCATGTTCAAAATTATGGTTGGATTAATAATGTGCCTGGGGGAGAGGTTTCTGGAACAACAGGTGAGTCAAAGCGTATGGAGGCTATATCCATAAACCTTACAGGAACCATAGCCGCGTATTATGATATCTACTATAGAGTACATGTACAAAGTCTAGGGTGGCTTGATTGGGCTAGAAATGGACAGAAGGCTGGAACTCAAGGAATATCTAGAAGAATAGAGGCTGTTCAGATATTGTTGGTTGAAAAGGGGGACACGGCCCCAGGCTCAACTACAAGACCATTTTACAACTGCAGTAATGACAACTGGGGAATACTTCCTGGAGGCCTTACCATAAAGGTTAATAAGCAGATGAACTGCATAACCGTTTATAAGGGAAATATACCTATTAAGGCTATGGTTTGCTCTACAGGCTACGCAACACCAGTTGGTACCTTTGACCTTAAGCAAAAATGGAGATGGAAGGAGCTTATTCATGATGTGTATGGACAGTATTCCTGCCATATAACAGGACAGATTTTGTTCCATTCTGTTCCGTATGATGATCCTAATAATCGTACTCTTTTGACCAGCGAATACAACAAACTGGGACAGACTGCATCCGCAGGCTGTATTAGACTTACAACAAGAGATGCAAAATGGATATATGATAATTGTCCTACAGGTACACCAGTGGTTATTTATAATAGTGATGATCCGGGACCACTTGGTAAGCCAAGTGCTGACAAGCTGCCACCGGGACAGAATTGGGATCCAACAGATCCAGAGTTCAATTAATTTTTTGTAATTGGAGGCTATATGTATTTACAGGAGGAGAAGAAAAGATTTTTAGCTATTGCGGCTAATTTGATTATATTGGTATTTCAGGCTCGCTCCTTTGGATATGTGTGGTCTAACTGCTATGATAGTCCCTACTTCTTTAGGGGTGACTATGTTGTAATTGCTCTATACATGGCATTTATCTATTTGACAACAAAGAGCTTTAATGGCTATAAGATTAATTATATGAGAGTGGGATATCTGTGCGTATCTCATGCCATAGCCATTACAATTGGTGGTGCGGTAGCATACGCTTTTACCTGCATGGCATTAAATGAATATGAGAGCATAGTGCCTATTTTGATATTGGTTGGAGTTCAGATAGTCTTTGTGACCCTCTGGATTATTATAGTGAGAACTGTACAATCCTATGTTTATCCACCTAGAAGAATGGTGGTTATCTATGGAAACTATCCTCCAGATGATTTTCTTGCAAAGTTAAATTCTAAAAGTGACAGATATGAAATATATGAAATACTAAACTACGATGAAGGCTACAAAAAAATTTGTGAGGATATTGCTGTCTGTGAGGGCGTTATACTCTATGATTTACCATCAGAGGAGCGTAACAGTATTATGAAATACTGCTACAAAAATTCCATAAGAAGCTATGTTGTACCTAAGATAACAGATATAGTTATGCGTGAGTCAGAGGAGCTTTATCTGGTTGATACTCCTTTATTCTTAGCTAGGAATCAGGGACTTCATCTAGACCAGAGAATAGTAAAGCGGGCTATGGATATAATTGTTGCACTTCTTGGTATTGTAGTGTTATCACCGATTATGCTTCTTACAGCTATAATCATAAAGCTGTATGACAGAGGACCTGTGCTATATAAGCAGATTAGATTCACCAGGGATAAGAAGAAATTCACAATTTACAAGTTTAGAAGTATGGCTGTTGATGCAGAGGAGAAGGGAATAAGACTTGCATCAAAAAGTGATTCAAGAATCACTCCATTTGGCAGATTTATTAGAAGAGCTCATGTTGACGAGACTATGCAGCTATTTAATGTGCTTAAGGGTGATATGTCCATAGTTGGTCCTCGTCCTGAGAGACCTGAAATATTTGAAAAGTATCAGGAGTCAATTCCTGAGTTTGAGTTTAGATTAAAGGTAAAAGCGGGAATTACAGGCTATGCTCAGGTGCATGGAAAATATAATACCACACCTATAGATAAGCTTAAGCTTGATTTGCTTTACATAGAAAGGTATTCATTTTTGTTGGATATAAAATTAATGCTACTAACCCTAAGAATTATTTTTTCTAAGGATAGTACCGAGGGAATAGACAGCAATCAGAAAACTGCACTGAAGGATGAAAAGTAAGGATTGAGTGTTAGTAAATAATGCAGAAAGAATGAAGGAGAAATATTAAGCATGAATTATGCCATTATTGTTGCTGGTGGAGTTGGTTCTAGAATGGGCCATGATATACCTAAGCAATTTATAGAGGTGGAGGGCAAGACAGTACTTGCTCATACATTGGAAAATTTTGAGAAGCATCCTATGGTTCATGCTATAGGAGTTGTCTGTATAGATGGCTGGTTAGATCAGGTTTTAGACTATGCAGACAAGTATAAGCTGACTAAGTTTAAGTGGGTAATAAAGGGCGGAAATACTGTTCAGGAATCCATAAGAAATGGAGTGGAGAAACTAAAGGAGGAGCTTAAATCTGGGGAGTTAAAGGATAAGCTTACTGCCAGTGAATTAAATGTAATAATTCATGATGGTATAAGACCTTTGGTGGATTCAGATGTATTGACGGATGTAATAAATACCTGCGAAAAATACGGAAATGGAGTTAGCTCCTTACCTTATAATGAGCAGATATTCGTGGTAGCCGATGAAATTTCAACTACCAGCTACATACCAAGAGAAACCTTAAGACGAGTTTCAACACCACAGGCATATAAGCTGGATAAGCTGGTGTGGGCGTATGATAAAGCATTTAAGGAAGAGATAGGAATCTATGGTTCTTCATATACTAACACTATGATGGTGGAGCTTGGTGAGAGACTTTTCTTCGCAAAGGGCTCTGATAAAAATATAAAGCTTACAACACCGGATGATTTGGAGATATTTAAGGGTTACCTAAATGGTAGAAAGCAGGGGTAATTTAATTCCCTAATTAAGTGAGGATTGTATAGATATGACAGGGTTAAAGGAGCTGTACCAGTATAGGAATCTGTTTTCTGAGCTGGTTAGAAAGGGAATAAAATTAAAATATAGACGTTCCTATCTTGGAGTGGTTTGGTCTATGATTGAACCTCTTCTTACTATGCTTGTTCTTACTCTTGTGTTCGGGACTCTTTTGGGACATCATGAGAAAACCTTTCCTGTATATATTTTGTCGGGAAGACTTATATATAGTCTGTTTTCTCAGTCCACCACAACAGCATTAAAGTCCATAAGACAGAATGAAGGCCTAATAAAAAAGGTTCATGTGCCAAAGGTATTATATCCTGCGTCTGCGGTGGTATTTAATTATATATTATTTGTTATTTCCCTTGTGGTGTTAGCAGGAGTGTCATTGGTTTTGGGTGTTTACCCAACTGTAAGAATATTGTTTGTAATTATTCCATTAGCAGTGCTTTTTGTAATGTCTATAGGAGTAGGACTTATTCTATCTACATTAGGAACATTTTTTAGAGATTTAGAATATCTGTGGAATGTGGCACTTATGCTTGTAATGTATGCCAGTGCAATCTTTTATTATCCTGATGTGATTCTTGACAGTGGGGTAAGCTGGATACTAAAATACAATCCACTGTTTTGTGTGATATCAAACTTTAGAAGTTGTCTGTTTGATCATTCTATGGATATGTGGATGCTTGGCTATTCAGCCATATTTGCAGTGGTTTCTGTGGTTATAGGATATGTGATTTTTGATAAAAATGAAAACAAATTTATATTACATTTGTAGAATAAAGAAAGAGATTAGATGAGTAATTTCAATAATGTAAATGAAGCAATTAAATTAGAGAACATCACTATGGAGTTTAACCTGCATAAGGAAAAGCTTGACAGTGTTAAGGAATATTTTATTAAGCTTGTAAAAAGGGATATAAAAAGGGACAGCTTTAAGGCCTTGGACGATGTATCCTTTACAGTTAATAAAGGGGACAGAGTGGGTGTGCTGGGTCTTAATGGTGCTGGCAAATCAACACTGATGAAGGTTATTGCAGGAGTGTTTGAGCCTACCTCAGGAAGGGTGTCAAAGGAAGGTGTAATTGCCCCTATGATAGAGCTTGGTGCAGGCTTTGATAATCAGTATACCGGTGCTGAAAATATATATCTGTATGGGGCGGTGTTAGGTCACTCCAGGAAATATATGGAGCAGCGCTTTGAGGAGATAGTAGAGTTTTCAGAGCTTAAGGAGTTTATAGATGTGCCTCTTAAGAATTACTCCTCGGGTATGAGAGCCAGACTTGGCTTTTCTATAGCAACCATGGTAAAGCCGGACATACTTATATTGGATGAGGTGTTGTCAGTAGGTGATGCCAAGTTCAAGAAAAAAAGTGAGGAAAAGCTTAAGTCCATGATGGATGAAAATACTACAGTGATTTTTGTATCCCATAACTTGGGACAACTTAGAAGAATTTGCAACAAGGCTATGATTTTAGAAAAGGGAAGAATGATTGCCTATGGAGACATAGAAGAGGTTGCGGCTAAATATGAGGAGATGACAAAATAAATGTTTAGAATTAGAACACTATTTAAGATGCTGTGTCAGCATGTGATATTTCCTGTAGTGTACTTTTTTAATAGGCTTAGACCTGTTGACAAAAAGCTAATCATATTAGCAGATTCTCATCATGATGATTGTCCGGAGCATATGGCTTATATAAGAAAGCAATTGTTAGAAACAGACTACAAGGTAGAGGAATGTTATTTTAACATATATACTATTGGTGCATGGGAAGCATTTAAGAAGATGGTAGCATTTATGGCAAGGTATGCTACTGCGGGAACGGTAGTTATCTGTGATTATTTTCTTCCTGTGGCATCCTGTAATAAAAAGAAGAAAACCAAGGTTGTACAGCTTTGGCATGGCTGTGGCGCATTTAAAAAATTTGGTTATAATGCTACAGAGGATATACCTGAGGGCTATGTGGGAAATGTACATAAGAATTATAATCTTGTGACTGTAAGTGGAGAGGGGGCAATTAAACCCTTTGAAACAGCCATGGTTTTAGGTGTAGGCAATGTTATCAAGCCTATAGGAGTAAGCTTTACAGACAGGCTTTATGACGAGAACTATATAGGTCTTTGTAAAGATAAATTCAGATTTGAATATCCAAACGCAAATGGTAAAAAGGTGGTGCTTTGGGCACCAACCTTTAGAGGTAATGCCAAGAAGAAAAAAGGGGAAGAGGCATTACTTCCAGGGGAAGCCTATGTGAATTTACTTATGGAAAATGAAGAGTATTATGTTATAAAAAGTCTACATCCACATTTGCATAAGGAGGGAAGAATGTCTACATCAGAGCTTCTTTGCTGTGCGGATGTGCTTATTACAGATTACTCTTCGGTATTCTTTGAGTATCTGCTGTTGGATAAGCCTATAATATTCTTTGCTCCGGATTTTGATGGGTACAGCAGGAACAGAGGCTTTTATTTAGATTATAAGGAATTACCAGGAGTGGTGCTTAACCTAGATACAGATTTAAGACCACATGTAAATAAGGTTTTGGCTCAGGATGATTATAGTGAGCAAAGAGCCTTGTATAGGGAGAGATATATGGCAGCCTGTGATGGATGTGCCACCAAAAGAATAGTCGATTACATAAAAGAGGGATAACTGATGTTTAAGAGAGTGATTTTGAAGATAGTTTTACCGTTATGGTATAAGCTGTGTACTATTTCAAATGTTCAAAACAAGGTATTGTTTGTTGAGATAAGAAATGAAAAGATATCTGATAATTTTGCAGGGATAATATCCTATATCAAATATTTGGTCAAGAAGGGTGGCTTGGATGTTAGTGTACAGACTCATTATCTGCATCTAGGTAAGTGTAGCAGAGCTAAGTATGTTGCTAACTGTATCAAGCTTATGCCAAAGCTTGCCACTGCCAGATATGTGTTTGTGGATGATAGCAGTAATGTACTAGCTAATCTAAAGCTCAGAAAGGGAACAAAGTACATCCAAACCTGGCATGGCTGTGGTGCTCTTAAGAAGTTTGGTTACAGTACCGGGGTTAAGGAGCGCTACTATGGTAACGAGGATATCATAACTGTAAGTACTGACGAGAATGTGGTTGTTGATGCATTTTCCGAGGCTATGGGTGCAGACAAAAAGAAGATTTATCCTATAGGTGTGCCTAGAACAGATATATTTTTCAAAAAATCCTACTTCGAAAGATGTGAGAAGCTTAAGAGTAAGATATTATCCGGAAGAAATAAGAAGATAATATTATTTGCTCCTACCTATAGAGGAAATGTGGCAAATGCAATCAAGTCTAATGGACTAAATCTGGATTTGATGTACAAGCATCTTGGAGGAGAATACATTATTATCACAAAGATGCATAGCGCTTTGAAAAAGGACAGACCGCTGTGCAGACACAAGGATTTTTACTATGATGTTAGTGATGAGTGGACTATAGCAGAGGCTATAGGGGTTTGTGACATATTAATCACAGACTATTCTTCCTTAATATTTGAATACTCCTTAATGCTCAAACCGGCAGTATTTTATGCATATGACTTAGAAGGCTATGATGCGGATAGAGGCTTCTACATAAATTATAAAGAGGAGATGCCTGGCCCAATATGTAATAGCACAATGGAGATAATTTCTGAGATAAAAAATGGAGCCTTTGATGTAACCAGAATGAAGGCATTCCGTAACAAATATATGAGAAAATGTGATGGTCATTCAACAAAAAGATTATTAAAAATAGTTTTTGGTGAAGGTAGTGTATAAAGATGAATGTCAGGAATAAAAAGATATGGATATATAATGCGGGTATGGCATTTAGCGGGAATCCTAAGTGGATGTTTATGTATATGCTAAAGGAACATCCTGAGGTAAAGGGAGTATGGCTATGCTATGACAGAAAAACCATGTTTTATATAAAAAAGCTGGGATATGAGGCTCATTTATTTAAATCCAAGATAGGCAAGCAGTATATGAAAAAAGCTGGGGTTTATGTGGTTAATCAGGTGAAAGAGATTATACAGCCTGAGCTTTCTGGCATTACTATGCTTAATTTGTGGCATGGTGTAGGTTGTAAAACTGTTGAACAAAAGGTTGATTTTGGATTTCTTAGGGAGAGAATCGCCAAGAAATATATTAGAAATAACAAGTTTTACAGAGATAATCAGCTATTTTTGGTTACATCTCCACTTATGGAGGAACACTTTATTAAGCAATGTGGACTTGATAGAACACAGCTTGTAAGGTCTGCTTATCCTTGCTGTGTAAATATGGACTGGGTAAAAAGCTATAACCATGACATAAGAAAACAAAAAGGACTTAATCCGGATACAAGGATTGCGGTGTATTGCCCAACCTATAGAGACAATGATCCTACAGGCTTTTTCGGAAAGGCAATTCCTGATATGGATAAGCTGGTTGAAGTGTTAAGAGACAATAATACCTTGCTGATATTCAAGATGCATCCGCTTATGGATAAGGACCATAAGTATGCAGAATATAAAAGCAGATACAGTAGCTGTCCTAATCTTATGTTTTGGGACAATGCTAATGATATATATGAAATATTTAATCAAATTGACACAGCCATTATAGATTATTCATCTATGTTTTATGATATGCTTATGGCTGGTGTTAAAAATTTTGTCAGATATATGTTTGATATAGATGATGATAATAACCTTAGAGATTTCGTGTTCGATGTTAAGGAAATGACCTGCGGTACAATGTGTAGCAGCTTCTTAGAGCTGCTTGAAGCATTATCTGTGAAGACTGAAGATAGGGTTTTGGATGAAGAATATGACAGAATTAAGAAGCTGTTTTGGGAGTATGAGAGTAATGGCTTAGAGGAAATATATAATAAAGCTATGGAGCATAAAGCTGCTGTTGGAGAAGAAAAGATTTTATATAGCTTTGATATATTTGACACTCTAATAAGAAGAAAATGCTTAAGCCCTGTTGGTGTATTTGCCTATGTAAAGCAGAAAATGTATGGGTCGGAAATTGCATTTCCACAGTATCTTATGGAGAATTTTAATTCTGTAAGACAGTGGTGTGAGTCTAATGTAAGGGAATATTATAGAAAAACTGTAGATGTTAGAAAAAGTGATAAGATAGAGATATCCTTTGATGAGATATATGAGAGAATGAAGACCACCTATGACCTTACTGAGGAACAAATAAGCTTGCTAAAACAGTGGGAGCTTGAGGGAGAGCTTGAGACCTGTATACCATACGAGGATAATATTAAAAAACTGAAAAAGCTTTTAAAGCAGGGAGAGAATGTTGTACTTATAAGCGATATGTATCTCCCTAAGGAATTTATTATAAAGCTACTAGGAAAGGTAGATAAAGATATAGCAAAGCTACCTTTATTTGTGTCCTCTGAGTATGGAGTTCAAAAGACAACTAAGAAGCTTTATCTAGAGGTTTTTTCTTCCTTTGAAAGCTATAAATTCACTAAGTGGATTCACTATGGTGATAATCCAAATGCTGATGATAAAATGCCAAAGCAGTTGGGTATAAAGACTGTTAAGCATAATATACCTAAGTGGAGTTGCTATGAACAAAAGTATCTTAAGATAAGTAATACCTATGATTCATACAGATGTGCAGCTTTATTTGCCAGATTTAAGGAAAAGCTCAATGCTACCTGTGATGACAAGAATAAAAGAGATAAGGCAATATTTTCCTATTGCTATGTGTCTACATGGTTGGTGCCATATGTGGCGTGGGCAGTAAATGACGCAGTGAAAAAAGGTATTGAGTGTCTTTATTTTATATCAAGAGATGGGCATCATTTAAAGCGAATTGCAGATGAAATTATAAGCGCCAAGGGGCTTAATATAAAGACCAAATATATATATGGCTCTAGGAGGGCTTGGAGAATACCATCATATATAGAGGAAGTGGATGATGATTTCTTTTCAGCCCACGGTAATATATCTGATGTTAAAAACTATAAAATGCTGCTCGAAGCTATGCATATTGATGACACAACCTTTTGTGATATATTCCCGGAGTTTCGCTTTCTAAAAAAAGAGAAATTCTTTGACATGAAGACCATAGAAAAAATCCGAGAGATATCAAAGGCTTCTAAAAAGTACAATGTCTATCTTCTTGATAAAGCGAAGGAAGAAAGAAAAATAGTTGCAGATTATCTAAGGCAGGAGATAGATTTTAAGGAGAAGTTTGCTTTTGTAGAGTATTGGGGAAGAGGCTATACCCAGGACTGTCTTGCCAGACTGTTAGATTATGTAATGGTAGAAGCTGGAATGGATAAGTCTAAGCTTCCTGATAATATTTTTTATTATTTAAGAAGTATATACTTTACGGAAGGAAGAATAGTGCGTTATAATTTCCTCAACACGCAGCAGGGGCTTATTATGGCAGAAGCAGTATTTGCCAATATGCCTTATAATAGTGTAGAAACCTATAAGTATAGTGAAGAGAAAATAGTCCCTGTTATGGATGATAATCAGGAACTTGACAAGGAGCTGTTTGAAGCAATGGAAGAATATCTGCCTCAATTTGCTAGAGATTTCTATGGTGATTATGTGGTGGATGAAGAGGAGTTTAATCGCTCGTTGTGTCATTTTGGCCTTGGCTACTTTAAAAATGAAAAGCAGGATGAAATGTTTGTAAATGTCCTGGCTAAATTAAAGGATTCCGTAGCGATTTATGGTAAGAAGCTTGAATTTGCTCCTCCAATAGGAATGAAGGATGTATATGCAAAGCTAAAATACAACGAGTATATGCATACAAAGTCTATAGACCTTTCCTTAATAAGGTCTAACTGGTTTTATAAGCTGGTGTTTAAAATGTATAGGAAACTTATAGGAGATAGGAGAAAAAAATGATTTCTGTAATTATACCGGTATACAATGCAGGAAGATATTTGATGAGAGCTGTAGATTCGGCCATTATGCAAGAGGATGTGGAGAAGGAGATTATTATAATTGATGATTGCTCCACAGATGATGGAATAAGTGGACTTGTCAACTTTATGAAGAATGAATATGGTCTACAGGTTAATCCTTTATCTGGAATAAGCTTGCAAAGTGGAATGGATTCTGTTCTTGCAGGAATGATAACAGGTGCCAAAATGACTGATAATAATCAGGTAGCAAGTGGCACCAAAATTTACATATATAGAAACAGAGAGAACAAGGGTGTAAGCTATACCAGAAATGCAGGAGTATTCATGGCAAAGGGCGAATATGTGGCATTCCTAGACGGTGATGACTGGTGGGATAATAATAAGCTTAAAATACAGCTTGCTGCTATTGAAAAGGACGGTACTCCCCTTTGCTGTACTGCCAGAGTGTTATTCAATGAAAAGGAAATTGGCTGGGATAAAATAATAAGTGTCCCTAGAAAAATAACCTTGAAGCATCTAGAAAAAACTAATTACATAAGCTGTTCATCAGTGCTTATAAAGAGAGATGTAGCCCTAGACTATCCTATGAAGCATGATGATGCCCATGAGGATTACTATGCATGGCTTAAGCTGCTTAAGGATTACAAGTTCGTTACGGGAGTGGATCAGCCCTTACTAAAATACAGAATGAACAAGAACAGCAAATCTGCCAATAAATTCAAGTCAGCTCTTATGACCTACAGGACATATATTTATGCAGGCTATGATAAAAAGCAGGCTCTTAAGATGATGATTCCCTATTGTTATTATGGTCTTAAGAAGTACTTATAAACGTTGTTGTCAAAATACAAAAATAATATTATAATAATCCTATGTATGCAATCATTAAGGAGGAAAAATATGAGAACATATTTAGTAACAGGTGGAGCAGGCTTTATCGGCTCAAATTACATTCATTACATGTTTAAGAAATACGGTGACGAAATTAGAATTATCAATGTTGATGTATTAACATATGCAGGTAATCTAGAAAATTTAAAGGATGTTGAGAATAGAGACAACTATACCTTTGTTAAGGCAGATATCTGCGATAAGGAAGCCATTGCAAAGATTTTTGCTGAGAATGAAATAGATAGAGTAGTGCATTTTGCAGCAGAGTCACATGTAGATAGAAGTATTCGTAACCCTGAGGTTTTTGTGCAGACTAATGTACTTGGTACAGCGGTTATGCTTAACTGTGCAAAGGCAGCTTGGGAGCTTCCAGATGGTACATTTAAGGAGGGTAAGAAGTTCCTTCATGTATCAACAGATGAGGTATATGGCTCACTTCCAGACGATCCAAATGCTTACTTCTATGAAACTACACCATATGATCCACACAGCCCATATTCAGCTAGTAAGGCATCAAGTGATATGCTTGTAAAGGCATATATGGACACATATAAGTTCCCTGCAAATATTACTAACTGCAGTAACAACTATGGTCCTTACCAGTTCCCAGAGAAGCTTATACCACTTATTATCAACAATGCACTTCAGGGTAAGAAGCTTCCTGTATACGGAGATGGTAAGAATGTTCGTGACTGGCTCTATGTAGAGGATCATGCAAAGGGAATCGATATGGTTCAGGAGCAGGGTAAGTTATTTGAGACTTATAACATCGGTGGACACAATGAGAAGCAGAATATTGAGATTATTCACATAATCATTGACACACTTCAGGAGATGCTTCCAGAGGGAGATCCAAGAAAGGCACTTGTAACTCGTGACTTAATTACTTATGTTGAAGATAGAAAGGGTCACGACAGAAGATATGCAATCGCTCCAGATAAGATTAAAGCAGAGGTGGGCTGGTATCCAGAGACTATGTTCGCAGAGGGTATCAAGAAGACAATTGCTTGGTTCTTCGAGAATGAGGAGTGGATGAAGAATGTAACTAGCGGAGATTATCAGAAGTATTACTCTGAGTTATATAAGATGTAAAAGGAGATAAAAATGAAGGGAATTATTCTTGCGGGTGGTTCAGGTACAAGACTGTATCCACTTACTAAGGCAGTATCCAAGCAGATTATGCCTGTATATGATAAGCCTATGATTTATTACCCGCTTTCAACATTGATGTTAGCGGGAATCAGAGAAGTATTAATTATATCAACACCTAGAGATTTACCTGTATTTGAAGAACTTTTCGGTACAGGAGAGCAGCTTGGTATGAAGTTCTCTTATGCTATTCAGGAAGTGCCAAGAGGACTTGCTGATGCATTTATTATCGGTGAGGAATTTATAGGTGACGATAGTGTTGCCCTTGTTCTTGGTGACAATATCTTCTATGGACAGAGCTTTTCTAAGGTTCTTAAGAATGCGGCTTCAAGAGATAAGGGAGCTACAATCTTTGGATACTATGTAAAGGATCCTAGAGAATATGGTGTAGTAGAGTTTGATGAGGATGGCAAGGCACTTTCAATCGAGGAAAAGCCAGAGCATCCAAAGTCAAATTATGCAGTTCCAGGACTTTACTTCTATGATAATGATGTGGTTGAGATAGCTAAGAATGTTAAGCCATCAGCCAGAGGCGAGATTGAGATAACAAGCATTAACAATGAGTACCTTAACAGAGGAACACTTATGGTTGAGACATTAGGTAGAGGCTTTGCTTGGCTTGATACAGGTAACCATGATATGCTTCTTGATGCAGCAGATTTTGTGGCTGCTTTCCAGAAGAGACAGGGACTTTATATCTCATGTATTGAGGAGATAGCATATAAGAGAGGCTTTATCGATAGAGATCAGCTCTTAAAGCTTGCTGAGCCACTTATGAAGACTGCATATGGACAGTACCTTGTGGATGTAGCTAACGGATTATAGTAGGTTCTGTACTGTGGAAACAGTAAATTAGTAAAACTACAATTCAAATAAAAAAAATGGATATGAGCTTATAGCTCATATCCATTCTTTTTTAATAGTTCTCTAGCAGTATCTATTGAATCCACGCCAGATTTGTTCTTAACTGGCGCAAACTCCTTTTCTCTGTCCACTTCGAAAACAAGACAATCATCCATTTCGTGAATTAGGTCAAGTGCCAATGTTTCGAACTTAAGACCGTTTGGCTCTGATGGTTCAATATATTCCAACTTATCATTAATATAAGGAACAGTCTTTTTTACCACATGAAGAGGCATTTTGTTATCTAAGGTTTCCTTAAGTCTGCTTATAGGGAACAGGTAATTGAGAGTAACACCAAAGCCATAAGCAAGTGAGCCGTCCTCTGTGGTTTGATATCTCATATCTTCGGAAAGCTCATAGTATTCTATGATATGTGGTTTGCCATTTTCTTTGCAAATAGCGCCTACCTTTTCTTCAGGGAAGGCTTTTCTGACAACCTTGGAACCACACATTTTTCCGGATTCAATAGTAGCTCCTAAGAACACAGGATCTGCAATTCCCTGTAATACATTATCAACTGCAAAAACATTAATCCATTCTATAGGACTGTTGAAGATTTCCTCTAACAAGCCTGCTTTGTTCATTGAACTAAACCATCCGCCATTGCCATTAGGTGAAAGAGCAAGGGTGTGAGAAGAATTCATAAGTATCTTTCCGTTAAAGTCAGTGGCAGGATTAAGCTCCTGTACGAAGAAATGAAGATAATCAGGATTGTAGCCGAAATAATCATGGTCCTTAAAAAAGCTTGTTGTGTCTTCATAATTAATATCGCTGGTCATTATATACATATGAATCCATGAGTCAGCTTCTTTTACAATCTTAAGGGTATGACTCATAAGAAGGCTGAAGATGGATAGCTCCTTGGTTATACCCATATTAAAGCAACCCTTTGGCTTGTCGTGGCCAAGTCTTGTTCCCTGTCCACCGGCCAGAAGAAGGAGACAAAGCTTACCGTCCCGTATAGCCTTAATGCCTGTCTGTCTGAATTCTTCCTCCTGTGCTTTAATGCTATCTATAGAAAGAGCATCAATGGGCTTGATGATGGAAATGTCTGACTTGTCCGATTTGTTAAGAGAATCCAGAAAGTCCCAATCTATAGCTTGGATTTGACTATATAATATAGTTTTTTCCTCATGGGTAAGTGAGCCTTCGTGGTGAAGTAGATGGGCTTGTCCATATTTTTCTAAAATTGTATTGATATCTGTACGATTCATATAATCCCCTTGCGATTTATCCTAAATATTTTTTATGTGTTTTTTTATGAGTAATGTGTCTGTAAATACTTTTTTGATAGTCTTTAAGGTCATACGAGATTTTTCTCTTCGCTCTCTGCTGAAGTTTAGAGTGATAGGCATCTCGATAATATTATAGCCCTTTTTACTGGCGGTAGCCAATATTTCAATATCAAATGCAAAACCAGTGGTAATAAGATTTTCGCAGATTGGTTTAATGACCTCCTGCTTAAATACTTTGATACCGGTTTGGGTATCCTTTATCTTAAGTTTGAACATTAGCTTGAGCATAAGATAATACCCAAAGCTCATGATTCTTCTAACTAAAGGATAATGAAGCTTAGAGGCTTTGTGGAGCTTCGAGCCTATAGCTACATCAGCTTTCCTTGATTGAAGAGCTTTAATAAAGCTTTTAAGCATAATAGGTGGTAGTTCTAAATCTGAATCTAAAAAGGCGATATATCTACCTCTCGCTACCTTGACACCCTCCCTGATGGCACCGCCCTTTCCTTTGTTATCACTGTAGGATATATACTGGATGTGAGGATTCTTGGCAGCAGCCTGAGCTATCTGTTCTCCTGTAGAATCCTTACTGCCATCATTGACTGCTATTATGGAAAAATCCTTCTCGAAGGTTTCAATAATAGAGGCAGCCTTAATTAAATTCTCTGCGATATGCTCAGCTTCATTGTAGGCAGGCATTATAACTACAAGATTGAACTCTTTGTTCGTATCTTTAATTGATGAATAGTATTTATCAGTCATTATGTTACTCCCATATTATATATTGACATTTTATGTATAAAGGTCACACAATATAATTATATACAAGCTGTGACTAAAAAAATCGTCAATATTTTAAGAGTATATCATAGAAAATGTATAATTACAATGCTGTGACCTATTACCCAAATAAGAAAAAATAATAATTTCCAAATGAAAAATGTTACACAAATGTTACATTTGAAGTAAATATAGGTTGTTTTTTTAGGTCGAATAATGTATTATATATCAGGATGATTAATGACGATGCTTTGTCTACATAGATGGATAATCTAGATAAATTGAATGGAAGGTTAATTATGAGTAAAAATAAGAAAAAAAAGAAAGATAAAAATCCTAATATAAAATGGGGAATAGCCTTTGTGGTTGAGATAGCAATACTAGCTCTTATGATTGTTGGATATGGTGCCTATATTGCTAATGAAAAGCTAAACCTTATACAGTACGAAGAAATAGAAGAGGAAAAAATTGTAAAAAATGAAGGTGCTAATAATGACCAGAAGGGATATAAAACCATAGCACTGTTTGGAATTGATTCAAGAAGCACCGACTCTATGAAGGAGGGTAATCGTAGTGATACCATAATGATTGCCAGCATCAACGAGGAAACCCATGAGGTTAGAATCGTGTCCGTATATAGAGATACTATATTGGAAATTGCCGATGGTAGTGGCCTTACTGCCAAGGTTAATGCAGCTTATTCCTACGGCGGTCCGGAGCTTGCCATTAATACTTTGAATGCAAATTTAGACCTTGAGATAACAGATTTTGTAACAGTTAATTTCCTTGCTCTTAGCAAGACAATAGACCATTTGGGCGGTATTGTGATTCATGTAGAGGATAATGAACTTCAAATGCTCAATGCTTGTATAACAGAGCAGATTAACATTACTGGAATTTATTCAGAGGGAGTATTTACAACTGGTGATTTACTTCTTAATGGTACTCAGGCTACAGGCTATGCCAGAATAAGAAGTACGGATCAGGGTGATATAACAAGAACTGAGAGACAAAGAGATGTTCTCACTAAGATGCTTGCTAAGGCCAAGACTGCAGATATGGATACCTTAGAGGCAATTATTGATGATGTATTCCCTAATGTATGTACAAGTATTTCTAAGGATGAGATGATTGCCTTAGCTAAGGGGCTTTTGGAGTATGAGATGGGACCTACAGTAGGATTTCCTTTGGCTCAGGTTCCATATGACCATCCATCTAAGGGATCTATACTTGTGCCAGCAGATTTAAGTACAAATGTTACTGTTTTGCATGAATTTTTGTTCGGAACTGAGAATTATATTCCAACGCAGTCGGTTCAGAATATAAGCGTAAAAATCCAGACAGAAACAGGAATATGGGCACAGGAGATAGACTTAGATTCCATATTATCAGGACAATAAATCAATAAAACCTTCGGCAAGATCATTGTCGGAGGTTTTTTTTACAAAAAATTAAACGAATTATGAAGAAAATAGTATTTTTTTGTTGCTTTTATTTATTTCAACTATTAATATGGGTGTAGGGGATGTGTAAATTAAAGAGAGGTGTTTTTTATGGCAAGAAGAAAAAGACTTAATAGCAAAGGCTTTTCTCTGGTTGAGCTTATCATTGTTATTGCTATCATGGCTATATTGGCAGGGGCAATAACGCCGGCTGTCATAAGGTACATTAGGAAAGCGCGTGCTTCTAGGGCCATGGATGAGGCCAGAGTTATTGTGAATGCTGCTGAAACTGCATTGGCAACTAAAGCAGGAGAAGATGCTGACTTGGTGTATAATAATACTTTTGTAAACTCAACAGGAGATAACAAGAGCGTTGGATTAATTACTAATTGGATTATGGCAGAGACTCAGTCAGGAACAGTTGTTAATGATTCTAATCCAGAGTATTCTAATTATTTGATTTCCTTAGAAATATTGGAGAATTTGTCTTCATCATCAAATAATACTTACAAGTTTTTTAAATTTACAGGAAGTAAGACTAATATTATAGGTATGAACTGTGAACAGTTTTCGTCCGCATACGACAATTGTCCTGGATTGATTATTGCATATGCCTCTAATGGTAAGGTTGTAATGCTGGAATATTATAATTATGGCTGTCTTATCCATTACGAGGATAATGAGTACACATATTATGAGGATGAAGATAGTTTTATATCTTCAGACAGATTATATTAGAACAAAAAAACAGAGCAAGCATTATGCTTAGCTCTGTTTTTGTTTAATTTAAGAAGGATTCATCCTAATGAATTTCTATGAGGTTAAATGTGCTATGGATGGATAGCTAGGAATGCCATCCTCGTAGCTTAAATCAATTTCACCGGTAATAAGTGGCTTAAGATAGGTAAGCATATCCTCTGTTATATCATTACCAGCCTCGTTAATCCACTGTCTAGGTACCGCCTTTGCCTGGTTGGCGATATCTATAACAGGTGAATGGGATATCTCGTAGGTATAAGGCTGGTTACCTGTACGATTGATAATGGTCATAAATTCGCTAAGACCATGCTCTACAAATTCTACCGCCTTCTTGCCCAGAAGAAAAGCTTCGTCAAGATCGGTTTTTGAAGCCATATGTGCGGCACTTCTTTGAAGTACATTAATTTCCACGGATCTAACCTTTACACCGAGCTTGGCACTAACAAGGTTCTCCAGATACTTTCCTGTACCGCTTAGCTGAGCATGACCAAACTTGTCAGCAACAGCGCTTGTAGCCGATACATAATTTCCGTCCTTATCATGAATTCCCTCGGATACAGCAACGATAACATTCTTCTTGATAGGAAGAAGTGTCTTTATATCTTCAATGAATTGTTCCTCGTCAAAGCTTGTCTCAGGCAGATAGATAAGATGTGGTGCCTGGCTAAACTGGGTACGAGCCAAAGCTGATGCTGCAGTAAGCCAGCCTGCATCACGTCCCATAATTTCAACTATAAGAACACTTTGTATATCATAAATATAAGTATCGTAGGCCATCTCTCTCATGGATGTAGCAATGTATTTTGCGGCGGAACCAAAGCCTGGGGTATGGTCTGTAACAACCAGGTCGTTGTCTATGGTTTTTGGTATGCCTGCAATGAGGATGTCACTGCCTATCTTCTTAGCATATTTTGAAAGCTTGTCAACGGTATCCATGGAATCGTTACCGCCTATGTAAAAAAATGCGCTCACATTCATATCCTGAAAGACTTTGAATATAGCATCATAGGTTTCTTTGCCGTCGTCTATACTAGGAAGCTTGAATCTACAAGAACCCAAATACATAGCAGGGGAATATGAAAGCTTTTTGATAAAATCATCTGAGCTATCCGACAGGTCAAGAAAATTGTTTTTGAGAACACCTTGTATTCCGTGTACGGAACCATATATTTTATCGAATTTGTCGCTTTTTATAACCCCATCTATAACTCCTGCCAATGAAGCATTAATAGCTACGGTTGGCCCGCCTGACTGGGCTACTATACAGTTTTTCTTCATAGTGTTGTTACCTCGTATATAAGTTTTTTTAAAAATATGTACTAGAATAGCACATAAAATACAAAATGGCTATATGTCAATATTTATTTGTCAGAAAAATATACAAAAATTACCTTCTAAGTTTGGTAAAAAAACAGCTTTGAGAGAGTATAAATGTATTGAAAAAAACATATAAATAATATATAATTAAGTCACATTAAAAGTGATTGATTATAAGTCTGGAATGTCCGACATGACCTGATATTTTGAACCTACAAAACTTTAAAAGGGATTCCTATATTTACAAGTGGATGTCAGGCCTCCTTAGTCAGTGGAAGGCAGAAGCTTGTGTGCGGTCGCCCACCTAGCTGTGCTAGGAGTCAAAATTCAGGAAACGGCATCCCGGATGATACAAAGAAGCGAGTTTTAAGGCTCGCTTTTTTGTTTCAGTAAATCTTTCGTAAAGAATTAAAATTTGCCGTAATTCTGATTTTACATTGTTGACACTAAAAAATGTATATGCGATAATAAACAAAGTATGAAATAACGGAGGAGATTATAAAATGTATAGTTTTGATGAAGTATCAACATTAGATCCACAAATCGCAGAGGCTATGAACGCTGAGATTAGCAGACAGAACGATAATATTGAGCTTATTGCTTCAGAAAATATTGTTTCAAAGGCAGTTATGGCTGCTATGGGAAGTCCGCTCACTAACAAGTATGCAGAAGGATATCCTGGAAAGAGATATTATGGTGGATGTGAGCATGTAGATGTAGTAGAGCAGCTGGCTATTGACAGAGCTAAGGAGCTTTTTGGTTGTGAGTACGCTAATGTACAGCCACACTCAGGAGCACAGGCTAATATGGCTGTATTCTTCGCTATTATGGAGCCAGGTGATACATTTATGGGTATGAACTTAGCTCACGGTGGACACCTTACACACGGTTCACCTGTAAATATGTCAGGAAAGTATTTCAACATTGTGCCTTATGGTGTTAATGATGATGGATTTATAGATTATGATGAGGTAGAGAGAATTGCTAAGGAGTGCAAGCCAAAGCTCATCGTAGCAGGAGCTTCTGCTTATGCAAGAGCAATTGATTTCAAGAGATTTAGAGAAATCGCTGATTCAGTTGGAGCAGTACTTATGGTAGATATGGCTCATATCGCAGGTCTTGTAGCTGCAGGACAGCACGAGAGTCCAATCCCATATGCTCATGTAACAACAACTACTACTCACAAAACTTTAAGAGGACCTCGTGGTGGTATGATTTTATCAAGCAATGAGGTTAATGAGAAGTACAACTTCAATAAGGCGGTGTTCCCAGGAATTCAGGGAGGACCACTTATGCATGTAATAGCGGCAAAGGCAGTTTGTTTTAAGGAAGCATTGTCAGATGAGTATAAGGCTTATCAGGCACAGGTAGTTAAGAATGCAGCTACTCTTTCACAGGCACTTATTGAGAGAGGCTTTAACATAGTATCAGGTGGTACAGATAATCACCTTATGCTTGTAGATTTACAGAATCTTGACCTTACAGGTAAGGAAGTGGAGAAGCTTCTTGATTCAGTACATATTACATGTAACAAGAATACAGTACCTAACGATCCAAAGTCACCATTCGTAACAAGTGGTATCAGACTTGGTACACCTGCTATTACTACAAGAGGTGCTAAGGAAGAGGATATGATTACAATCGCAGACGCTATTAAGGCTGCTGTTATAGATAAGGATAACGATAAGGCTATGGCTTTAGTTAAGAGTATAACTGATAAGTATCCTTTATATGCATAATTAATAATTTAAAGGGCTGCTGAAAATGAGTGCAGCCCTTTTGATTTTGTAAAAAAAATATGAAATAACCTAAAAAAGGTATTTTTATTACTCTCAATTAGTATTACAATGGGCATACTAGAAAATATAAAGAAATGGAGAAAATATGAGAGATAACGACAATAACAAGAAGAATGGACAGAATAATCCCAATGGTGATAATAATCAGAACTCTAATGGTGGAAAGTCTGGTGGTGGCAAGAAAAAGACTAATATGATTATTCTTTTTTTGTCACTGGCGCTTACTTTTGTATTTTGGCAGTCTATCAATGCATTTATGAAGGCAGGGGAAGTGGAGATTTCTTACAGCCAATTTCTTAGAATGATTGAGGATGATAATGTTAGAGATGTGGAGATATATGGCAACGAAATAGTTTTCAAGCCAGTGATTGAGACTAATACAGTTCAGGAAACTACTTATAGAGTGGTTAGAGCTGATGACTATAATATTGTAGAACGACTTTACGAAGCAGATATAGAATTTGAGCAGATGGACGAGGGTGGTAGCGCAATATTCGCCACTATTATGTCCTATGTAATTATGATAGGTGCCTTTTATATTCTTATGATGCTTATGATGAGAGGCAAAAATGGAATGTTTAGTGTAGGGAAAACCAACGCCAAGGTATATGATGTGGAGGATTCTACAGGTGTTACCTTCGATGATGTGGCAGGACAGGAGGAGGCAAAGGAGTCCCTTACAGAGCTGGTTGATTTTCTACACAAGCCAGAGAAGTATGTTGAAATTGGAGCCAAGCTTCCAAGAGGTGCCCTTCTTGTGGGACCTCCGGGAACAGGAAAAACACTTCTTGCCAAGGCTGTTGCAGGGGAGGCTAAAGTACCATTTTTCTCATTGTCAGGCTCAGAGTTTGTAGAGCTTTATGTGGGTATGGGTGCATCAAGAGTTAGAGATTTGTTTAAGAAGGCAAATACCATGTCTCCGTGTATTATATTTATTGATGAGATTGATGCCATAGGTCGAAGCAGAGATACCAGACATTCCGGTGGAGATTCTGAGAGAGAGCAAACCTTAAATCAGCTTCTCTCTGAGATGGATGGATTCGATAATACTAAGGGTATAGTAGTTCTTGCGGCTACAAATAGACCAGAGGTTCTTGATAAGGCTCTTCTTAGACCAGGTCGATTTGATAGAAGAATCGTAGTGTCAAAGCCTGATGTGAAGGGAAGAATAGATACTCTTAGGGTGCATTCTAAGAAGGTTAAGATGGATGAGACGGTGGATTTAAAGGAGCTTGCTCTTGCCACTGCAGGTGCTGTTGGAGCGGATCTTGCCAATATTATAAATGAGGGTGCTCTTATGGCGGTTCGTAAGGGAAGAGAATTTGTGTCCCAGAAGGATTTGCTTGAATCAGTAGAGATAGTATTTGCGGGAAAAGAGAAAAAGGAAAAGCTACTTACTCCTAAGGAAAAGAAGATTGTGGCATACCACGAGGTTGGACATGCCCTTGTGGCAGCACTTCAGAAGAATACTCTTCCTATTCAGCGAATTACCATAGTGCCAAGAACTTCAGGTGCACTTGGATATGTATGGCAGGTTCCGGAGGAGGAAAAGCAGCTTGAAAGCAAGGTAGAGCTTCAGGAGGAAATAATCATTTGCTTAGCTGGTAGGGCAGCGGAGGAGCTTAAGTTTGATTCTGTAACGACAGGTGCATCTAACGATATTGAGAAGGCTACCAACATTGCAAGAACTATGGTTACTATGTATGGTATGTCAGACCGATTTGGTATGGTTCAGCTAGAGGGCATAACAGGTGAGTATCTTGATAGAAGAAGGGTTCTCAACTGTTCTTCTGAGACAGAAACCTTGGTTGACGCTGAGGTTAAGAACATGATAAAGGAATTCTACGAAAAGGCTCTTACCCTCCTTAAGGACAATATGTCGACTTTAGAGGCAATAGCAGAAGTACTTATAGAGAAGGAAAATCTGACAGGTCAGGAATTTATGGAGCTTTTTGAGAAGCATCAGAATAAGAAGCTTCAGGTGTCTGAAAATGTTATTGACCTAGATATAGACAATAAGGACGAGAATGAAGCAACAACAGAGTCTGAAATAAGTTCAAAAACAAAGGACAATCAGGATAATACAGATGGTGTAGGAGAAGAATAGTTATGGAGTATAATTTTTTTGCAACTATTGCCAGGATGAAATACATTGAGAGATGGGCATTGATGCGTAATACAAGATCGGAGAATCTATCAGAGCATGGATTAGAGGTTAGTATGATAGCTCATGCCTTGTGTGTAATTGGCAATGTGCGCTATGGAAAAGCTCTTAATGAGGAAAAAGCTGCACTTATGGGCATTTACCATGATGCATCAGAGATTATTACCGGTGATATGCCTACTCCCATTAAGTACTATAACAAGGATATGAAGGAAACCTTTAAACTGATAGAGAAAGAGGCGAATCGAACACTTCTTAATCAGTTGCCTGATGATATGAAGCCGTACTTTGAGAATTTATTCTTCAAGTCAGATGAATATGCATATGAGTGGAGGTTGGTTAAGGCTGCGGATAAGTTATCAGCTCTCATCAAATGTATGGAAGAGGAGAAGACCGGCAATCGAGAATTTGTTAAGGCCAAAGAAACTATCTCTGGCGTAGTAAACAGCATGGCAGAGACCCTTCCGGAGGTGGGAGATTTCATAAGAGACTTCTTGGGAGCATATAACAAGACCCTAGATGAGTTGAACTAATGAAAGACGAGGATGTGTGCACATCCTCGTCTTTCTATATCCAACCGCCATCTGCCTTGATAATTTCTCCTGTCACATACTCTGGCATATTTAGAACACTATTGATGGTTTGGGCAGCCTCTAATACTGTGGCCATCCTTCCGTAGGGGATTTCATCACATAAAGAGGCAAGCTCATCTGGATTTAGATGCCCGTTCATGGTAGTATTAACAGCTCCGAAGGCTATGGCATTGACAGAAATATTACTAGGAGCCAGCTCTTTAGCTAAGGCCTTGGTAAATGCATTTACTGCCCCCTTAGTGGTTGAATAGGCAACCTCGCAGGAAGCGCCTACCAAACCCCACACCGAGGATATATTTACAATTTTACCAGCTTTTTTATTAATCATATGTGGGAGAGAAGCGTGGCAAAAATTATATACAGAATTAACATTGACATTCATAATGTGTTGCCAAGTATCAGGGGTAGTGTCTGTAAAAAGACCAACCTGAGAGATGGCAGCGTTATTAATTAGGGCGGACACTTCTCCTGTATCGCTTATAACCTGGTCTACCATTTTCTTGGCAAAGCTGTAGTCTGACACATCACCGACCATGGCCAGACAAGGTTTGTTCATGGCTTTAAGTCTTTCTTTGATCTCGCCAAGCTTCTTCATATCTCTGCTACAGCAAATTGCTATATAGTCGTATGCTTCGGCAATGGATAAGGCTGTTTCGTATCCTATGCCTCTAGATGCACCTGTAATAATAATTGATTTCATACATAAACTCCTTGTGCTTTGTAAAAAAATAAACATTTAATTATAGTCTTTAACCTATTCTTGATTATCCTATAAAAGGTTGAAAAAAACAATAACATTTGTTATACTATCACGAGATAATAGGTAGCAAATGGATTAGACAATGTATATTGTGTGAGGATTGTCTAATATAATTTTGAAGATACATAGGAATTGATTTGGAGGAAATAATATGAAGAAGCAGAGTATGGTTGGCTTATTCTTCTCTATGTTTTTGAGAGCCACTGTAATAATATTAGCCATTGTAATAGTTGTATTTGGTGTAGTGTTTATAAGTAAGGTAATGCAGAAGGAGGATGGTCAGGATAAGGGTTCGGCAACAACTGCAAGTCCTAATGTACTTACAGAGGCAGAGGGACATGACGAGCTTTTATATGCTGATCCATCAGAAACTACAGAATATGTAGTAGCTGAGGATACTGAAGCCACTACTGAGGCTGAGATTTACATGAGCTATGACGCAAATATATTGGTGCTTAACAGTACTGATGAGATAGGACTTGCCGGTAGATGGTGTGAGACATTGAATGGATTTGGCTACAGTAATACATCTGCATCAGACTACAGCACTGCGCAGGAATATACAAGAGTAATATCAACCACACCTGGTATGGGAGAAGATTTGGTGCAGTACTTTAATGGAGCCTCTTATGAGGTGGGAACTGTTACTACTGGTTCTTCAGAACCAACGGACGGATATGATATAGTAATTATAATTGGAATTGCAGATAGTGGTATGTAATAGATTCGATTTCAAATACAAAAGAACTCTTCATTTTATATGGTGGAGAGTTCTTTTG